>NZ_JBEDUL010000109.1:0-51619 GCF_040414665.1 Intrasporangium sp. | reverse complement strand
CTGCGGCTCCGCGCTCTCGGCCTGCGGCTCCGCGCTCTCGGCCTGCGGCTCCGCGCTCTCGGCCTGCGGCTCCGCGCTCTCGGCCTGCGGCTCCGCGGGCGCCTCGACCGACTCGGCGGAGGCGCCGGTGGCCTCGGCGGCCGGGGTGTCGGTGCCGGCGGCGTCCCCGCCGGTCGCCTGCACGGCAGCCTTGTCGGCCTCGCCGGCGAGGAGCTCGCGCTCCCACTCGGCGAGTGGCTCCGCGGCGGCGGAGTCGTCCTCGCCGCCCTTGGCGCCGGAGCGGGCGATCAGGCCCTCGGCCACCGCGTCGGCCACCACGCGGGTGAGCAGGCTGACCGCACGGATCGCGTCGTCGTTGCCCGGGATCGGGTAGTCCACCTCGTCGGGGTCGCAGTTGGTGTCCAGGATGCCGATGATCGGGATCCGGAGCTTGCGGGCCTCCTCGACGGCGAGGTGCTCCTTCTTGGTGTCGACGACCCACACCGCGGACGGCGTTCGGGTCATCTCCCGGATCCCGCCCAGGGTCTTCTCGAGCTTGTCGCGCTCCCGCTTCATGTGCAGGAGCTCCTTCTTCGTGCGGCCGCTGCCGGCCACGTTGTCGAAGTCGATCTCGTCGAGCTCCTTGAGGCGGTTGATCCGCTGGTGCACCGTCTGGAAGTTGGTGAGCATGCCGCCCAGCCAGCGCTGGTTGACGTAGGGCATGCCGACCCGGGTCGCCTGCTCGGCGATCGCCTCCTGGGCCTGCTTCTTCGTGCCCACGAAGAGGATGCTGCCGCCCTCCGCGACCGTGTTGCGCACGAAGTCGTACGTCTTCTCGATGTAGTCGAGGGTCTGCCGCAGGTCGATGATGTAGATGCCGTTGCGCTCGGTCATGATGAAGCGCTTCATCTTGGGGTTCCAGCGACGGGTCTGGTGCCCGAAGTGGACGCCGCTCTCGAGGAGCTGGCGCATGGTGACGACGGCCATGCCGTGTCCTCCTTGTTTCGTGGTTGTCAGTTGGTCGTGAGGCCACCACCGCGACACCCAGCCCGACGAGCGGTCCGAGCCCAGCGGCATACACCTCACTCCTGGCGCCTGCACGCACCCCACCCAGCGGCGCTCGTGGAACTGTGCTGGGACTGCTGTGGTGCGCCCCGGGACGAAACCCGGCAGAAGACGCGCGAATTAGGTCGCGCGAGCCGGAGCACACGTGACCGTCGTCCATCGTAGGCCCTGACCCGGGGCACGGCGAAATCGCGGTGACCGACAGAATGACGGCCATGGAGAACGTGCTGGCGGGCTGGTCGAGCTGGTGGGACACCCTCGCGGCGTTCGCCGTCCTTCTCGTCGCGCTGTTTGCGCCGGGCTGGCTCGTCGTGCGAGCCCTCGGCGCTCGGGGACTTGAAGCCGTCGCCGTGTCGCCTGCTGTCTCGGTCGGCGTCATCGCAGCCTGGGCCACCATTGCCCAGCGCCTCGGCATCGGCTGGAACTGGCTCGTGCTCGCCGCCGTGACTGCAGTCACCGCCGGCCTCGGCTGGCTAGCAGTCCATGCCGTCGGAGGCCACGACCCCGTCCTGACCCCGCGACGACGCCTCCTCGGGCGACCTGATTCCCACGCGGTGGTCGCGATCGCCCTCGGCGTCGTCATCGCCCTCGTCACGATCCTGCCCGCGATCGGACGGCCCGACGAGCTGGTGGACAGCCCGGACGCCGTGTACCACCTGAACCGGATCCGCCTGTTCCTCGACACCGGCAACTTCTCCATCGCCCACCCGACCTTCTACCCCAACGGGTTCCACGCGTGGATCGCGACGGGCCTCCAGACCGGAGCCGCTCCGGTTCTTCCCGGCACGAACGTCGCGACCGTGGTCCTCGCGGCTGTCGTGTGGCCGATCGGCGTCGTCACGCTGGTCCGTCACGCCCTGGGCACGTCGCGCATCATCACGTATGCCGCTGGGCTGGCTTCCGCGGCCTTCGTGTCGTTCCCGACGATCCTCCTCGGCTGGGGGGTCCTGTGGCCCAACCTCATGGGCACGGCCCTCACGCCGGGTGCCCTGGCGATCATGCTCCAAGCTGCACGCAGCCCGAAGGGCCGGCTGCGACGGGGCCAGTGGCTCGGCTTCGCGGCCGCCGTGCCCGGGCTGGCGCTCATCCAGCCCAACTCGCTCGTGGCGCTCGTAATGTTCGCGCTCGTGTGGTTCGTCGCCGCGCGATTGCGCGCAGGGATCATCGGCCACGCCTCGTGGGCGTCCGTCATCCGGGACCTCGGCGCGGTCGCGATCGCCGGCATCATCGGGCTCGTGGCCGCTCCCCTGGTGTCCGACCGACTCGCGTTGACCCAGTCGTACGAGTGGACGGGGCACGTCTCGGTCTGGCGCGCGCTGATCGAGGTGGTCGGTGGACGTTTGCAGATCGGCGTCGTGCTCTGGGGGCTGCTCGGTCTCATCCTGCTCGGGATCGGCTGGATCGTGGTCCGGGCACGAGCCGCGATCCCGGTCGTCGCCATGTGGGGTGCCTGCGTGGCCCTTTACGTCCTGGCGGCCTCGTCCACGGCGTCGTGGACCGCACTGATCACGGGCTACTGGTACAACGACAAGGTGCGGCTCGCCTCGCTCGCCGCGGTGCCGGGCGTCGTACTCGTCGCGGCGGCCGCGCCCGCTGTGCGCGACCTGCTCCTCACGGTGCCCGTCCTCCGCAGCCAGGTGCCGGCGGTCACCCTCGTGGCACTGGCGGCCATCCCCCTGGCGACGGTGGTCTGGCAGGCGCCGACGCGCTCGACCATGCTCGACGGGTTCTTCCGGCCCGCTGACCCCGCCCGCGTGATCCTGTCCCGGCAGGCCCAGGCGGACCTCGCTGTCCTCGCGGGCGAGATCCCCCCCGGGGAAGGGCTCATCGGCCGACCGGAGAACGGCTCTCCGCTGATGTATGCGCTGTTCGGGACGAACACCTTCTATCGCTCCATCCCGATCCCCGACACCGGCGACGAGAACCTGCTCGGGACCGGCTTCGCCCAGCTCACGACGCGACCCGACGTCTGTCAGGCCCTGGCCCGGCACGGCATCCGCTGGGCGATCGACTCGCCCCACGTGTACTGGCTCGACCGCCCGGAGCGGTCCTCCGGGCTCGTCGACCTGGCCTCCGTGGACGGGCTGGAGAAGGTCCGCACCGTGGGCGACTACACCCTCTACCGGATCACGGGATGCCGCCCGGCCTGATCGGGTTCACCCTCGCTGAGCCGTCCGCTCCCGTGCGCGTCGGTAGGGTTCGGCCCATGAGCTCGCCGCTGATCTCGCGCATGCAGCCATTCGGGACGACGATCTTCGCGGAGATGTCCGCGCTCGCGACGCGGACGGGTGCGATCAACCTGGGTCAGGGGTTTCCGGACACGGACGGGCCACGGGAGATGCTCGAAGCCGCAAAGGCCGCGATCGACGGCGGGCGCAACCAGTACCCGCCGGGGCCCGGGGTACCGGAGCTGCTCGAGGCGATCGCACTGCACCAGAAGCGGTTCTACGGGTTGCCGCTCGACCCGGACAGCGAGGTGCTGGTGACGGTCGGCGCCACGGAGGCGATCGCGGCGGTGGTGCTCGCGCTGTGCGAGCCCGGCGACGAGGTGGTGACCTTCGAGCCGTACTACGACAGCTACGCGGCGACCATCGCGCTCGCGGGCGCGACCCGGCGGACGTCGGTCCTTCGCTTCCCGGACTTCGCGGTCGACGAGGCCTCGCTCCGGAGCGCCTTCTCGGACCGGACCCGGCTCGTCCTGCTCAACACGCCGCACAACCCGAGCGGGAAGGTCTTCACCCGCGCCGAGCTGGACCTGGTGGCGGCGCTGGCTCGCGAGCACGACGCCTGGGTCGTCACCGACGAGGTCTACGAGCACCTCGTCTTCGACGACGCCGAGCACATTCCCATGGCCACCCTGCCGGGGATGGCGGAGCGGACCATCACGATCTCGTCCGCGGGCAAGACGTTCTCCGCGACCGGCTGGAAGGTCGGCTGGCTCACCGGGCCGGCCGCTGCCGTGGCCGCCGCCCGGACGGTCAAGCAGTTCCTCACCTACGTCGGGTCCGGGCCCTTCCAGCCGGCCGTCGCCGTCGCGCTCGGACTGGGGGACGAGGTGTATCGCGACCTCGCGTCATCGCTGCAGGCAAAGCGCGACCTGCTGTGCGACGCGTTGCGAGCCTCTGGCTTGACCGTGTCCCAGCCCCGGGGCACCTACTTCGTGATCGCCGACGCGGCGCCGCTCGGTGCGGTCGACGCACTGGAGTTCGCCCGCGCCCTGCCGGGCCTGGCCGGTGTGGTCGGAGTGCCGGTGTCCGTGTTCCACGACGACCAGGAGGCGGCCCGGACCTTGGTCAGGTTTGCGTTCTGCAAGCGCGACGAGGTGCTGAGGGAGGCGAGCCGACGACTCGCCGCAGCCGGGCGGAGCTGACCCGCCTGGTCGTCCACATCCCTTGCGACGGTGGCCCCATCGTCCCCAATCGGTTTCGCTGGACCAGCGTCTCTGTAGCTGTCGAGAGAGTCTCTGGTCATGGATCCCCGCAGCCAGCTCGTCGCTGTCCTGACCGGTCTCGGCCTCACCCTCGGGTGGTCGGCCGCCCCACCGATCGTGGGCGCCGTGAACACCGCGGGCACCGGGGGCGCCGTGGGCACTCTGGGTGCTGTGAGCGCCGTTGCCACCGGGGGACGAGGTGCGCCCTCCGCGGCAGCAGAGTCCGGCTGGGCGTGGCCGCTGACCCCGACTCCCACCATCGCGCGACCGTTCAACCCTCCGCTGCGCCGCTGGGAGCCGGGCCACCGCGGCGTGGACCTCGTCGGCTCGGTCGGCGACGAGGTACGGGCGCCCGCATCGGGCCAGGTGGTCTTTGCCTCGCAGCTCGCCGGTCGTGGGGTGGTGGTGGTGCGGCACGAGAGTGGGCTTCGCAGCACCTTCGAGCCGGTGACGGCCAGCGTCGGGCTGGGGACGGCCGTGACCAAGGCACAGGTGATCGGGCACGTGGCCGAAGGCCCGAGTCACTGCGCACCGCAGACGTGTCTCCACTGGGGAGTGCTGCGTGGGCGCGAGTACCTCGACCCGCTCGCCTTCCTGGGACGTGCGCCCACCGTCCTGCTACCGCTCGGCTGAGTCACGCGCGGGGATGCGCCTGCTCATAGCTCGTTCGAAGGCGGTCCACCGAGACATGGGTGTAGATCTGGGTCGTCGCCAGGCTGGCGTGACCCAGGACCTCCTGGACGATCCGCAGGTCCGCTCCCCCCTCGAGCAGGTGCGTGGCGGCACTGTGCCGCAGGCCATGGGGGCCGAGGTCCGGCGCATCGGGCAGGTGGCGCAACACGTCATGCACCACTGACCGGACCTGGCGGGGGTCGATTCGCGCCCCTCGACGACCGAGGAACAGCGCGGGACCGGAGCGCGGGCCGAGGAGCGCTCGGCGCGCAGCCAGCCACTCCGTGAGCGCTCGGGCAGCGGGGATGCCGAAGGGCACCATTCGTTCCTTCGCCCCCTTGCCCATCACTCGGGCGACCCGCTGGTCCAGGTCCACATCATCGACGTCGAGGGCGACCAGCTCCCCGACTCGCATCCCGCTGGCATAGAGCAGCTCGAGCACGGCCCGGTCCCGGACGTGGATCGGGTCCGCGTCGTCGGCGCGGACGGCCGCGACGTCGAGCATGGCGCTGGCCTCGCGCTGCTTGAGGACTCCGGGCAGCGCGCGACCCCGTCGCGGCGCGACCAGCCGCCGCGACGGGTCCGAGTCGATCCGCCCCGTGCGAGCCGCCCAACCCAGAAAGGTGCGTGCCGCGGCGGCTCGGCGAGCGATCGTCGAGCGCGCCGCGCCACGGTCCGCCTGCTCGCCGAGCCAGGAGCGCAGGTCCGCCAGGCGGAGCTCGCCCAGCTCGCTCACCCCACGGTCCATCGCGAAGGAGAGCAGCTGGCGGACATCGGACACGTATGCCCGCGTGGTGTGGTCCGAGCGTCCGCGCTCAGAGCGCAGGTGTCTCTCGAAGTCGGCCAGCACGGCCGAGTCCGTCCCGTCAGCTCCAGCGGCCATGGACGCACCATCGCAAACCCGGCACTGCTGGGCAAGGACCGCGGCCGAGGCCTGGTGCTCAACGACTCAGCGACGACTCAGCGACGCGGGGCACGCGCCTTGCGCCAGGTCCCGTCGCGCCGCTCGGCCAGGCCGAGCTCAACCAGCCGCGCGAGCACTGCCATGGCCTGCATCGGAGCGAGCGCGGAGACCAGCGACACCTGGGCGAGGTCCACCCAAGCCCGGTGTGGCAGCCCCTCGTGGACCCGCGTCTCCTCCGGGTCGAGCTCATCGGTCGGGAGCGTCTCGCCCCGCGGTTCGTCACAGGCATCAGCGCCGAAGTCGCCGACGAGGTCGATGACGTCGGCGGTCCCGGTGACGAGAGTCGCCCTCTCGGTTCGGACCTGCTCATGGCAGCCAGCCGACATCATCGACGTCACCGGGCCGGGGAAGACGCCCACCGGACGGCCGAGCTCGTGCGCGGTCCGCAGGGTGTTGAGTGATCCGGAGCGCAGGTCCGCCTCGACGACGATGGTCCCCCTCGTCATCGCGGCGATGAGGCGGTTGCGCTGGAGGAAGCGAGTGCGCATCGGCGCGGAGCCTGGGGCGACCTCGGACAGGACGATGCCCGCGTCCGCGATGCGCTCGATGAGTCTCGCGTGTGCGGACGGATAGGCCCGATCCACCCCACCGGCGAGAGCAGCCAACGTCTTGCCCTCGACCGCGAGGGCCCCTCGGTGAGCGGCGCCATCGATGCCGAAGGCCGCCCCCGACACGACCGTCCAGCCGCGGTTGGCCACCCCTGCGGCCACGTCTGCAGCAAGCTGCTCGCCGTAGGCGGTGCAGAGCCGCGAGCCGACGATGGCGACGGATCGGCTGGTCATCGCTGCGAGATCCGCGGGTCCGCGCAGCCAGAGGCACCACGGGGGCACCGGAAGGTCGTCGAGCCGCTCGGGCCACTCGCCATCCCCCGGGACGACGACCCGCGCACCGACCTTCGCGGCGGTCGTCAGGTCTCGGTCCACGTCGAGGCGCCTGACCCGCTCTGCGAAGCGGGCGAGCCGGCCATGCCCCGCCCGGATCCGGTCGAGCGTCTCCGGGGCGCCATGTCGATCCAGCAGCTCGTGAACCCCCTTGTCACCCGGCTCGACCAGCCGGGACAGCGCGACCCGGGCCAACCGTGCGTCGTCGAGGCCACCACTCATGCCGCCACCACTCATGCCGCTACCCCCGCCTGCCGGCGCAGGGAGAGGGCCAGCTCGACCTGGTCCCGGCCCGGACGCTGCAGCCCGGAGAGGTCGGCCACGGTCCAGGCGCACCTGAGGCTGCGGTCATAGCCGCGCAGGCTGATGTTGCCTCGCTCGAGTCTGCGGTCGAGCGGAGCCGTGGCGCTGGCCGGGAGCCGCCAGGCCGACGACCGAAGGAGGGATCCCGGCACGTGCGCATTGAGGGCCCACCCGTCGACGAGCAGGCCGCGCCATCGCTCGCGTTGCACCGCCCGGGCGGCGGCTACCCGCGCAGCGACGACGCGGCTGGTCTCCGCGGACGGCTGGGCGGCCATGGTCAGTCCTGGCGGCTGCACGTGCACCTGCAGGTCCACGCGATCGAGCAGCGGTCCTGACAGCTTGCCGAAGTAGCTGCGCCGCATCGCCACCGAGCAGGTGCAGTCGACCCCCTGCCCCCAGCCGTTGCCGCAGGGGCAGGGATTGGCTGCGAGGACGAGCTGGAACCGGGCCGGGAACGTCACCGACTCAGCCGCACGGGCGATGGTGACGGTGCCACGCTCGAGGGGTGTGCGCAGGGCCTGGAGGACGGCCTTGTCGAACTCTGGCGTCTCGTCGAGGAAGAGCACGCCGCAGTTGGCCTGAGTGATGGCACCCGGACGGATGTGGCCGCTGCCGCCACCGATGACCGCGGCCTGCGAGGCGCCGTGGTGTGGCGCCACGAACGGAGGCCTGGTGATGAGGCGCACGTCATCGAGGAGCCCGAGGACCGAGTGGATGGCCGTGACCGACATCGCCTGCTCCTCATTGAGCGGCGGCAGCACCCCGGGGAGCCGCTCGGCGAGCATCGTCTTGCCGGCACCGGGTGGTCCGGCAAGGAGCAGGTGGTGTCCGCCCGCGGCGGCGATCTCGAGCGCGATCTTCGCCTCTGACTGCCCGAGCACGTCGGACAGGTCGGTCGTCCTCATCGCCGCGGAGGGCTCGGCCTGCGGCGGCTCCGGGACGGGGTCGACGGCGCGGCCCCGGGCCAGGTCGCGGTAGCGCTGGACCAGCTCTCGCAGGTCCGCCACGGCGTGCACCTTGATGCCAGTGACCAGCCGGGCCTCGGCGGCGTTGACGGCCGGGACGACGACATGACGCACCCCGGCGAGAGCGGCGGCATGGACCGATGGGAGAACGCCGGCGACCCCGCGAACCGAGCCGTCCAGGCCGATCTCGCCGATGTGCACGACGTCCCTGACCACCGTCCGCGGGACGATCCCCATGGCCGCCGCCACGGCGACGAAGATGGCGAGGTCGAAGCCGGTGCCGACCTTGCGTCGACCCGCCGGCGAGAGGTTCAGGGTCACGCGACGCTGGTTGACGAGCATGCCCTCGACCAGCGAGGACACGGCCTTGATCCGCTCAGGCGCCTGTTTGACGGCCGAGTCGCCGAGTCCGCTGATGACGAAGCCCGGCAGTCCGCCGGCGACGTGCGCCTCGACCTCGACGATGAAGCCGTTGACCCCGCTCAGGCCGACCGCCCGGGTCCTCCCGAGACTCACTGGACGCCCCTCAGGTGAGTGATGCGCGCGGTGTCCGTCCCGCGCTTGACGATCGACACGACGTCGATCCGGATGGTGAGGACCGAGAGCCCGCTGCGCTCCACGGGTGGCAGCGCATCGAGCCAGAGCATCGCCAAGCGGCGCAACCGTCGCAGCTTCTGGCGGGTCACGGCCTCGAACGGCGCCCCGAACTGAGCGCCGGAACGCGTCTTGACCTCGCACACGACGAGGTCGGCATCCTCCCGGGCGACGATGTCTATCTCGCCGCGAGCGCAGCGCCAGTTCCGATCGAGGATGCCAAAGCCGGCGTCCGAGAGGTAGCGGCACGCCAGCTGCTCGCCGTACCTCCCGAGGGCTCGGGTCGCTGGGATGTCCATGCGACCACCCTTGCGGCGAGAGCCTTCTCGCGGCCCCGACACCTCATCGGCTGTGTACGACGGAGGCTGGTCCGAGAGGATGTGGACAGCCCCCGAACCGAGCCGAGCCGACGCGGGACTCTGGCGATCAACAGCTCAGGGCGTCACGTGAACTCTCCGGAGTCCGGCAGCTTGATGTCCGGCTTGGGCAGCTCCTCGATGTTGACGTCCTTGAACGTCACGACCCGCACGTTCTTGACGAACCGCGCCGGTCGGTAGATGTCCCAGACCCAGGCATCGGCCATGGCCACGTCGAAGAAGACCTCTCCCCCATCGGTGCGCACCTTGAGGTCGACGGAGTTGGCCAGGTAGAAACGGCGCTCGGTCTCGACGACGTGGCTGAACAGACCGACGACATCGCGGTACTCCTTGTAGAGCTGCAGCTCCATCTCGGTCTCGTACTTCTCGAGGTCTTCCGAACTCACCGAACCGCCGTTTCTGTCTGGTCCGCCGTCACGAAGGGCGTTGCGAGGTCATCCGTCACTTCATTCAACACCTCTTCGGGGAGCAGGACCGTGTCCTCTGCGTAGACCCCGGGTAGCCGCCACGAGCGGCGGTGCAGGTCGCACGGCCCGTGCCGGGCCAGCGCGTCCATGTGCTCGGGCGCCGCATAGCCCTTGTTCAGGCTCCAGGCGTATGCCGGGTGCTCGGCTCCCAGCCGGATCATCAGCTCGTCCCGCTCCACCTTCGCAAGCACGCTCGCGGCGGCGACGGACGAGCACTTGAGATCGGCCTTGATCATCGTCGTCACCGGCGGCGTGGCCGGCGTCGCGCCGTCGGCAAAGGCGAGGAGCCCCACGTCGTAGGGAGCGGTCAGCCAGTCATGGTTGCCGTCGAGGATGACGAGGTCGGGGACGACGTCGATCGCCGCGAGCGCCCGCAGGCCGGCCAGACGGAGGGCGGCCATGATGCCGATCGAGTCGATCTCCTCGGGACCTGCGTGTCCCACGGCATGACTGACCGACCAGCGTTGGATACGCGGCACGAGTCCCTTGCGAGCGCGCTCGGTGAGCAGCTTGGAGTCCTTGACCCCGGTCGGCGCGGACCGCACGGTCTCGTCGATGACGACGACACCGACACTCACCGGCCCGGCGAGAGCGCCACGGCCGACCTCGTCCATGCCGGCGAGGAGCCGGTGACCGGCACGCTGGAGCTGCCGCTCGACCCTGAGCGATGGCTTCTTGGATGGAGTCGCACCAGCCATGACGACTCTCAGGAGGACGCAGCCAGGCGCAGCTCGGCGGAGGCGGCTGCGCCAGCGGAGGTTGCCGAGGCCGCCGAGGCCGCGGAGGATCTGACCGAGCCGGGAGCCGGAGCCAACGCCCCCTCGGTGGGCGTGGTCGCCCCGGGGACCGGAGTCTTGTGGGAAGGCGCCGGCACGTCCTGGAAGGTCCGCTCCGGCACCCCGAGCCACGTCACGTGGTCGACGGGCCAGATGATGAACAACGCGCGCCCGACGATCTTGTCGATGGGCACGGAGCCGTCCGTCCCATTGTTGGCCGGGGCGTCGTGATACCTCGAGTCGGCCGAGTCGGAGCGGTGGTCGCCCATCACCCAGACGTGGTCCGGCGGCACGACGATGTCGAAGGGCTTGCCCTCGCTCGGCGCGTCGCCGGGCTTGAGGTAGGTCTCGTCCACGGGCTCGCCGTTGATGGTGATGGGTCCGGTGCCGCCGTCGGAGACGACATGGTCACCGGGCAGCCCGATGACACGCTTGATGAGGTGGTTCTCGGCGTCCTCGGGAAGCAGTCCGACAAAGACCAGCAGGTCGTGCAGCGGCCCACCGACGTCGGAGGTCCCGTTCGTGCTCGCCCCGCTCAGCCAGGGGACGGGATCCGCCGGGTCCTCGAACACGACCACGTCTCCCCGACGCAGGTCGAAGGGCCCAGGTGTCAGCTTGCTGACGATGACCCGGTCATCCTTGACGAGCGTGTCCTCCATCGACCCGGACGGGATGTAGAACGCCTGGAAGAGCCAGGTCTTGACGACGAACGAGAGTGCCATCGCCAACACGACGACGATGACCAGCTCCTTCAGCGCGCTGACCAGACCGGCTCCGAAGCCGCGTCGCTCCTCGTCGTCGTCCCCCATGTCCTCCCCCAAGTCATCACCCAGGTCGTCCCCGGCACGGTCGAGGTTCTCGTTCCTCGAGATCTCGCCAGGGTCACCAACACGATCGGGGTTCTGGCCCGATGAGTCGGGACGGCCTGGGACTTTCGACATCACTCACCGTTCTTCTCGGGGGCGGACTGGATCGAGCCCAGCCGATCGAGCGGCCAGTATCGCACCCACACCTTTCCGATGATGTCCTCCCCCGGAACCATCCCGCCACCCGGCTCGCCGAGGTGCGCCCGCGAGTCCGAGGAGCCGCCCCGGTTGTCCCCCATGACCCAGAACCGGTCCGGCGGGACGAGCACGTCGAAGGTCATCGTGCTCGGGGCCTGGCCGGGTTTGAGGTACGGCTCGTCCACTGGCTCGCCGTTGACCTCGATCCGTCCGTCGGGATCACAGCAGCGGACGCGGTCGCCGGGCAGGCCGATGACCCGCTTGACGTAGTCGGTCGGGGCTCCCTGCCCGACCAGGCCCTCCAGGGAGTCGACGACGGACTCCAGCAGACCACGGTCGGGGACCTCGAGGTTGAACGCGCGGGAGGCGTCGAAGACGACGATGTCGCCGTGCCTCAGGTCCTCGGCCTGGGTGGTGCGGGTCACGAGGAGCCGGTCGCCGACGTCAAGGGTGTCCTCCATGGACCCGCTCGGGATACTGAACGGTGCGACGAGGAACGCCCGCAGCCCGAGCACGAGCAACAGCGCCACGGCGGGTCCGATGAGCCAGCGCAGGCTGCGATCCGCGTGAGCGGGCGGCTCCGCTGCGCCCGGTCCATCGGCCCCCGCGGCCTCCCGCGGGGACGAGGAAGGCGCGGCGGAACCCGATGCCTCTGGCGTCTCCTCCATCACGTGGAGCCGCTCGACTCGGGGACCACCGCGCCTCTCGTCGCCAACGGGCTGAGAACTCTGGAGGAGGTCAGTCGGTCTTGGCCGCGGCCTTTGCCGGCACGGTCTCGCGCTTCTCGCGGATCTTGGCCGCCTTGCCGCGCAGCCCGCGCAGGTAGTAGAGCTTGGCGCGACGCACGTCACCGCGGGTGACGACCTCGATCTTGTCGATGATCGGGGTGTGGAGGGGGAAGGTGCGCTCGACGCCGACGCCGAACGAGATCTTGCGGACCGTGAAGGTCTCGCCGATGCCACCACCGTGGCGGCGGATGACGACTCCCTGGAAGACCTGGACGCGGGAGCGGGTGCCCTCGACGACCTTGACGTGAACCTTGAGCGTGTCGCCGGCGCGGAACTCGGGAATGTCCGAGCGGAGCGAGGCGGCGTCGAGCGCGTCAAACGTGTGCATGATGCTTCGCTTTCCTGGGCGCCACAGGTCACCCGTGAGATGTCTCGAGCTGCAGTCCGTCAGGCCTCGTCTGCCAACCAGCCGAGCACGCTCGGTCTTGCTGGCTCGACTCCCCCTGTGGCAGGGGCCATCGTCAGCCGGACGCAAGGACCAAGTTTGCCAGAGCAGGCCACCATTGCAGAAATCGAGCCGTATGCCGCTGTGCTTGGTCACGAGCTCACGGATCCCCCGGAGGGGCCGGGTTGACCGCCCCAAGCGGGGCGAGGGGATAGCGTCGGGCCGTGACCGTCAACCCGGGATGGCCGGTGGCCATCGCTCTGGTGGCCCTCATGGTCGTCACGGTCCTCGCGAACCAGGTCTTCCACCACGGTCTCGGCCGTCAGGCGGTCGTGGCCGGACTCCGGGCGGCCATCCAGCTGACGATCGCCGCGTCGATCATCACCGCGGTCATCGGCTCGCTCTGGCTCTCGGGCCTCGCCCTCCTCGGCATGTTCATCATGGCCGTGGTGACGACGTGCAGACGGATCGAGAGCCCGGGCGCACTGTCCTGGGCGGCGGTGGCGATGGCGTGCGGCATCGTGCCCGTCGTTGCCATTCTCCTGCTCAGCCGGACCATCCCCTTCGAGGGCATCGCCCTCATTCCTGTCGTCGGGATCGTCCTCGGCAACACGATGACGGTGCACACCCTCGTCGGCCGGCGGTCGTTCGCCGCCCTCCGCGAAGAGCACGGCCAGTACGAGGCGGCGCTGTCCTTGGGCCTGCTGCCGGCGCAGGCCATCGAGGAGATCATCGCCCGCCGCGTGCCCGAGGGGATCCTGCCGAGCCTCGACCAGGTGAAGACGTCCGGAGTCGTGACCCTGCCGGGCGCCTTCATCGGCGTGATGCTCGGCGGGGGCAGCGCGGTGCAGGCTGCCACGGCGCAGGTGCTCGTCCTCTTCGCGATCATGGCAACCCAAGCCATCACGGCCGGTGTCGAGGGCCGGCTCATCCGGGCGCGCCACATCCTCCCGGACGACCTGAGGAGCGCCCTGATCTCCTAGTCGGCCAGCCGACGCTTGACGAGACTGACCTGTCCGGGCACCTCGGGCTCACCGCGCGAGCGCCGGTAGCCGGCCTTGCGGTACCTGCGGATGACGTCGTCACTCCCGGCACGGGCAACGAGGGAGAAGGTCCGTATGCCGCTGGGTGCGCTCTGCTCGGCAAGGCCGAGCAGGTGCGACTCCAGCCCAACGCTGTCCACGTCGGGAGCCAGGAGCACCTCCGAGATACGCAGCTCGTCGCCGCACACCTCGGTGCGCACCGACCCGACGAGGCGGCCGGCCTTGCGCGCGACCCACGTGCGCGCCCCCTCCAGGCCGTCCCGGAAGTCGTCGATTGACGGGGTGAGCTCGGGCAGCTCGCGCACGTCGGCGACGAGAGCCGCGTGGGCCGCGGACGCCAGCGCCAGGGTGAACAGCTCAGGGACGTCAGCGGGCACCACGAGTGCGACATCGACGTCGGGCTCGCCTGGCACGGCAACCTGGGAGGGATGGAGCAGGTCGGGGCGCCGCTCCGCGGTCCGGGCGAGGCGCTGGGCATGCCGCCAGGTCCCGATCGCCGCATGGTTCCCGGAGAGCAGGACGTCCGGCACCGCGCGGCCGTTCCAGACTCGCGGCTTGGTGTAGATGGGGTACTCGAGCAGCCCATCCTCGTGGGACTCCTCGACGAGGGACTCGGCGTTGCCGACGACGCCGGGCAGGAGCCGGGCGACCGCCTCCACCATCGCGAGGACGGCGACCTCGCCGCCGTTGAGGACATAGTCGCCCAGGCTCAGCACGGAGACCTCGAGCCCGAGGTCCTCTCTCGCATGGTCGTAGACGCGCTCGTCGATGCCCTCGTAGCGGCCACACGCGAAGGCGAGCCAGGGCTCGGCGGCGAGCTCCCTGGCTCTGGCCTGGGTGAACGGCGCGCCCCCAGGACCCGGCACGATGAGGTGCGGACGAGTGTCGGGCACGGCCAGGGCGAGGACGTGGTCCAGGGCCTCGGCCCAGGGCTGGGGCTTCATCACCATGCCCGCACCGCCGCCATAAGGCGTGTCGTCGACGGTGTGGTGCCGGTCGTGGGTGAAGTCCCGCAGGTCGTGGCTGGCGATGGTGAGCAGGCCGTCCTGCCTGGCCTTGCCGATGAGCGACAGGTCCAGGGGCTGGAGGTACTCCGGGAAGATGGTGATGACGTCGATGCGCATCGCGACCTCACTCCCCCGATTCGCGGTACAGGTCGAAGAGGCCCGGGGGCGCGTCGACGACGACATGGTCCTCGGCGATGGTCGGCACGATGGCCTCGACGAACGGCACGTAGGCCGTGACCCCGTCGGTCAGCTCAATGACGAGCCGGTCCTGGGCGGACCCGACCTCGAGCCCGGTCACCTCGCCCAGCACCTGCCCTGCCGGGTCGCGGACCTGCAGGCCCAGCAGCTCGTCCTCGGACCATGCCTCCTCGTCCGGGTCGGTTGCGGCCTCCGCCTCGTCGAGGACCAGGCGCGCGCCGCGAAGGCCCTCGGCACCGGTGCGGTCCGGGATCTCCTCGAACGCGAGCAGCCAGACCCCGTTGTGCACGCGGGTCGATCGGATCGTGAGCTGCAGGGGCACGCCCGACCCTCGCGCCGCCTCGGTGTCGACGACCTCCCCGACGGCAAACCGTCGCTCCGGCTCGTCGGTGTGCAGCTGGACGGTGACCTCACCACGCAGCCCGTGGGGTTTGCCGATCCGCGCCAGCACGATGCTCATTCCCAAATCCTGTCAGTACCGTTACTGGATGGGCGAACCGGCGAGCTACGACGCGGTCTTCATCGGATGGGGAAAGGGCAACAAGACGCTGGCGGCGTTCCTTGCTGCCCGGGGCGAGAGCGTGCTCATGATCGAGCAGTCCGATCGCATGTACGGGGGGACCTGCATCAACATCGGTTGCGTGCCCACCAAGGCGCTCGTCGAGTCGGCGAACCATCCGTCAGGGGCAGGAGCCCCCGCGGCGCGCTACGCCGACGCGATCGAGCGCAAGAACGCGTTGACCGCCCTGCTCCGAGGCAGGAACTACACGATGGTCGACTCGCACGAGACGGCGACGGTGATCACGGGTCGCGCCCGTTTCGTGGGGAGGCGAGAGCTCGAGGTGAGTGCCGGCAACGAGACGGTCTCCGTGCGCGGCGAGAAGGTCTTCATCGGGACGGGCTCGGTCCCCGTGCTGCCGCCGATCCCCGGCCTCGACGGACCACGGGTGGTCACGTCCACCGAGCTCATCGACCTGACCGAGCTGCCACCTCGGCTCGCCGTCGTGGGCGCCGGCTCGATCGGGCTCGAGCTCGCCGCCGCCTACGCCACGTTCGGGTCGACGGTGACCGTCGTCGATGCGGTCCCCGACCTGCTTCCGAGCCAGGACCGGGACGTGGCCGACCTCGTCGCGTCCGTTCTCGCCGATTCGGGCATCGAGGTGATCCTCGGCGCCACCGTCGACCACATCTCGGACGACGGGTCGACCGCCGCCGTCCACCTGACGACAGGCAACGAGAAGCGGACCATCGAGGCCGACCTCGTGCTCGCCGCCCTCGGACGACGACCTGACACCGCCGGGCTCGACCTCGAGGCTGCTGGGGTCGCGGTCACCGAGAAGGGGGCGATCCTCGTCGACGAGCACCTGCGGACCACGGCCAACGGCGTCTGGGCGCTGGGCGACGTCAACGGCGGCCCCCAGTTCACCTATGTGTCACTGGACGACTTCCGCATCGTGCGCGAGCAGCTGGTCGCCGACGGAGCGCGCGCGACGACGGACCGCCGCGCCGTCCCGGCAACGACCTTCATCACTCCCCCGCTCGCCCAGGTCGGGCTCACCGAGCAGGAGGCGCGTGAGGAGGGCTTCGAGATCAAGGTCGCCGCGAAGCGCGTCGACACGATCGCGGCGATGCCGCGCGCACGGATCGTCGGCGACGCGCGCGGCATGATCAAGGTCGTCGTCGATGCCAAGACGGACCTCGTCCTCGGCGCCACCATCTTCTGTGTCGACAGCCAGGAGATCGTCAACCTGGTCGCCCTCGCGATGCGTCACGACGTCACCGCGACCGAGCTGCGCGACACGATCTACACCCATCCGTCCTCGACCGAGGCACTCAACGAGGTGCTGTCGACGATCTGAGCCCCCGTGGAGCCGCGCGTGACCACGCGACCGAGCTCAGCGGCATACGGCTGGAATGCGAAGGGGCGCCCCGGAAACCCGGGACGCCCCACTCACCTGAAGGTGACGCTCAGCGCAGGCGGTCCGTGTCGACGATGTCGACGCGGATGTTTCCGTTGCCCGCGAGCGCGCTGACAACGGTGCGCAGGGCGCTGGCCGTGCGGCCGGATCGACCGATGACCCGACCGAGGTCGTCGGGATGGACCCGCACCTCGAGCAGCTCGCCGCGGCGAAGCTCCTTGCGGCGCACGACGACGTCCTCGTCGTGGTCGACGATGCCCTTGACGAGGTGCTCGAGCGCCTCCTCGAGCATGCTCAGGACTCGCTCTTCTCAGAGGTCTCCGACGTGGCGGTGTCGTCGGCGACCTGCTCGGCGGTCTCCGAGGGGCCGTCGGCCTTCTTGGCGGCCTTCTTGCGCGGGGCCGGCGAATTGTCCGTGGCCTTGCCGGCGGCTGCGAGGGCGGCCTCGTAGCGCTCCTTCTTCGACGGACCCTGCTCCTTGGTCTTGAGCGTGCCGTCGTTGATGACCTTGAGGAGGGCGGCGACCGCCTCCGTGGGCTGGGCGCCCTGGCCGATCCAGTAGTTCGCGCGGTCCATGTCGATCTCGATGAGCGAGGGCTCCTCGGTCGGGTGGTACTTGCCGATCTCCTCGATCGCACGGCCATCACGCTTGGTGCGGGAGTCCATGACGACGACGCGGTAGAACGGTGCACGGATCTTGCCCATGCGCTTCAGACGAATCTTGACTGCCACTGGTGTGGTGTCTCCTGTTTCTTGGTTGTGAGCACGGCAAGACCGGGTGGGGAACACGCGGGGAGCCGACGCTCGGTGTAGGCGTCCAGATCAGGCGAGAGGGTCCTGGCCCGACGGGTACAGCCGACCATTGTGCCAGACGCGCAGCGGTGTCCCGGACGCTCGCGGGCGGGCACCGGGTCATCCTTCGGGTTCCGGAGCGCCCGTTCACCGCTCCTGCACGGCGAAGGCGGCCCGAACCCGGAGCGCCCTCTCGACGACGTCTCGCTTGCTCGCGTCCTCCATTGCCTCGAAGACGGGAGCGACGGCTGGGTCGACTCCGGCACGCGCGAGCCCCATGCGCAGCTCCGGTCCGGCCAGCTTGCCCTCCACGACTCCGCCGATGGATGAGCTGCGCAGCAGCTCGAACAGGGCCGCCGGCGGCCCCACCTTCGACGTCGAGTAGAGCGGCACGCCGAGCTCGACGGCCAGCTGGGGAGCCAGCCCGGTCGGCGCCATGGCCGGCAGTCCCGCAACCACGGCCACGAGGCGCCGGGCGACCGGGTGGCGATAGGGCACGGCTGGCCAGTCGGGCGAGAGCATGGTGTAGCGGTCGTGGTCCCGCCACGCGCGGCGGCCGTCGTGGCCGGGGAGATGGAGGAAGTCCCTGGAGAACCCCTCGTGCACGAAGCCGAGGGACCGAACGAGGCCGGCGGATCGGACGTTCGCCGGCTGGATGTTGGCCTCGATCCGGTGCAGCCCCATGCCTTGGGGTTCGTCGGCGAAGACGAGGTCGAGGATGAGCTGGAGCCCCTCGGCGAAGAGACCCTGGCCGACGTAGGGGTCATAGGCGTCATAGCCGATGCTCGCGCTGTGGAACGCCCCCCGGACGACGTTGCTGACATTGGCGCGCCCCACGAGGCCGTGATCGCCCTTCGGCTCCAGGGCATGAACCATGAAGGTGCGATAGGTCGGGGACTGGCTCGCGATGACTGCCGGCAGGTTGTGCGGGTCCGGGACGGCGAACTCCGACAGCCGAGCCGCCGACCGCGTGACCGCCGCCGCGTAGGCCGGCTGGTCCGCAGCGGACGGCGGGCGGACCTCGACCCGGTCCCCGCGGACGGCGGCGAGGACGACTGAGTCAGCGGACAAGGCGGCCTCGCAGGACGATGCCCTTGGGCTCGGCGACCACCGTCACGTCCTCGCGAGGGTCTGCTCCGTAGACGACGAAGTCGGCGTCCTCGCCCTCCTCGATGCCGGGCCGTCCGAGCCACGCCCGGGCCCCCCAGACGCCGGCATCGAGAGCCTCGATGGTCGAGAGCCCCGCCCGGGTCAGCTCAAGCATCTCCTGGGCCACGAGACCGTGCGGGAGGCTGCCGCCCGCGTCAGTGCCGACGAAGATCGGGATGCCGGCCTCGTGCGCCGTGCCGATGGTCGCGTGGCGTCGAGCATGGAGGTCGAGCATGTGCTGGTGGTAGGCCGGGAACCTCTCAGCCGCGGGCGCCGCCAAGGCCGGGAAGTTCGCGATGTTGACGAGAGTCGGGACGATGGCGATGCCCTGGCGAGCGAACTGGTCGATCGTGTCCTCCTGGAGCCCGGTCGCGTGCTCGACGCAGTCGATGCCGGCATCCGCGAGGTCCCGGAGCGACTGCTCGCCGAAGCAGTGGGCGGTGACACGGACGCCCTCCTCGTGCGCCGCGGCGACGGCGTCTGCGACGGCCCGGCGCGACCAGCTCGGAGCGAGGTCGCCGACCTCGCGGTCGATCCAGTCGCCGACGAGCTTGACCCAGCCGTCACCCCGGTGCGCCTCGAGCCGCACGTGCTCGACGAGCTCGTCCTCCTCGACCTCGTGGGCGTAGTTGCGGATGTAGCGGCGGGTCCGCGCGATGTGGCGCCCGGCGCGGATGATCTTCGGCAGGTCCTCGCGATCGTCCACCCACCGCGTGTCACCCGGCTGGCCCGCATCACGGATGAGCAGCGTGCCGGCGTCGCGGTCGGTGAGCGCCTGCTCCTCGGCAACCTCCCGAGGAACCGCGCCGTGGGGGTCGAGGCCGACGTGACAGTGCGCGTCGACGAGTCCGGGCAGCACCCAACCGTCGACGGTCTGGACATCGGTGCCGGACTGGGGCGGCGTGAACGACACCTTGCCGTCGACGACCCAGACGTCGTCGCGGGTGGCGTCGGCGTCCCTCCCCACGAGGATCTGACCACGGACATGAAGTACCGGCGCACTCATGCCCAGACCCTACCCACGCCGAGCGCTTCACCATCGCGGCACCGCACGGGTCCGTGCTCAGGTCCCGACCAGGCTGCGATCCGACGCCCGACGTGCCCTTTTCGACACCCGCCCCACTCGGAACTCCGCCGAGGTGAGAGCCGACGTGGTCGTGGAACCCAGCTCAGCGGCATACGGCCCGATGGTCCGTATGCCGCTGATCCTCGGTCAGGGGTAGCGAATGATCAGCCGTGATCGAGCCCGGACAGTGCCGGTTCCGTCGACCTGCCCGGCCCGGCATGGGCCGTCCGGCCGTCGACCGGAGACCCGATCCCCCGAAGCCCGACGAACCCTGCGAGCAGCAGGACGAAGGTCGGCACCCCGGAGACCGCCTCGGGTGCGACGAAGTCGCTGATCATCGCCAGCACGAGGCTGGCGGCGGCCCAGATCGGCGCGTGACCGGCGCGCCACAGGGTGATGCCGGTTCCGATCGTGCCGACCACGCTCAGCGCCAGCATCGGCACGAGCAGGCCCAGGAAGACCGGCCCGGCATAGATCTGCGTTTTGAGGTCGGTCGCGGCCGCGCGGTCGGGCAGCAAGGCCAGCTCGTACGACACCGCGTTGTGCGCGATCAGCGCCGTGTGGAGCAACCAGCCGACGCCGGCGATCCGTGAGAAGGCGGCGGATGCCCGGTGGCCGTGACGAGCGCAGTGGTGCCCGATGACGAGCAGGCCGGCTCCGATCAGTGCCGTCCCCACGAAGGTGAGTGCGTTGCCGAGCAGGAAGCTCGTGGACGCAGCGGCGATCGCGGCGAGCGCGCTGTCGTCGGCGCTCGGCAGCGTCGTCAGGATGACGACTCCAGCGAGTCCGATGACCGAGCCGATCGCGGCCCAGCGTGTCGAGAGGGTGTTCATGGTTCTCCTGATTGAGGTCGTGCAGCCCGACCCCCTCATCGGGGTTCGGCAGATGACGTCTCGAAGGTAGGAGCGATGCACCACGCCGTCGTCGCCACCGGAGCTGAACCGGGTCCGACCTGCGATGTACGTCCAGTCAGCCGGACCGCCGATGCCCACGACGGGTTGCCGCCCTACGGTTGGCGCGTGACCCGGTTCCGACGTCCTCCGCTGCTGGATGCGGTGCTGGCTTGCGGGCTGGCCGTTCTCGGTGTCGCGCAGCTGTGGTACGAGGCGGCGGGCCTGGCGTCCGTGGTGCTGATGATCGGCATCACGCTGCCGGTGGCGCTGCGACGCATCGTCCCGCTGGCCGCGGTCGTCGTGAGCTGGACCGTCATCCTCCTCGAAGGCGGCCTGGGTGCCGACGTGACGAGTCAGGGACATGCGGCGATCCTCGCGCTCTGGATCACGGTGTACTCGGTCGCACGGTACGGGCCGGGCGCGCACCCGCGGGCCGGCCTGGTCTGGGCAATGGCCTGTGTGCTCGGCTCGGTGATCACGACCACGGGCTTCGACGTGCCCAGCATGCTGCTGACAACGGTCATCACCGTCGGCCCGTGGCTGGCCGGGTACGCCGTGCGTCGCTCGGAGTCGGGCCGGGCTCGGGCCGAGGACGACGCCGAGCTGGCGCGCGCCGAGAAGGAGCGACACGCGAGGGACGCCGTCGACGACGAGAGGACTCGGATCGCGCGCGAGGTGCACGACGTGCTGGGGCACACGCTCGGGCTGATGGTGCTTCAGCTCGGCGCCGCGGAGCAGAACCTGGATACCGACCCGGTCCGCGCCCGCGCGGCGGTCCGCTCCGCGCGGCAGTCAGGCAAGGCCGCACTGGCCGAGGTCCGCTACCTGATCGGTCTGGACGGCGACGTCATCGCCGCCTCCGCGCCGCCCACGAGCGGTCTGCTCGACATCCCGGACCTCGTCGAGCAGAACCGCAGGGCCGGCGTCGATGTGACGCTCGAGCTCGACCTGGGGGCGACGGCCGCAGGCGGGGAACCGCGGGACTCGACGCCCTCGGCGACCGATCTCGCCGCGTACCGCATCGTGCAGGAGTCGCTGACGAACGCGTTACGGCACGGCTGCGGTCCGGTGCGGGTCGATCTGCGGCGCACCCCCACCGAGGTCACCGTCGCGGTGCACAGCGCGATGCAGGAGCCTGCCGGCGTGGGGGATCGTGCGGCAGCCGATGTGGGCGGTGCCGGCCGACGGGACGCTGCGCACACGGGGCGCGGGATCATCGGGATGACCGAGCGAGCGCGGTCGTGCGGCGGCACGCTGACGGCGGGCCCGGTCTCCAACGGCTTCCTGGTCGAGGCGCGGCTACCGACGTGGACCACGGACGAGAGATGACGAACGATCCACGATGACGACGAGCGGGACGTGAGCGTGACGTGAGCATGACGAGCGTGGTGATCATCGACGACCAGTCCCTCGTCCGTGCCGGGCTGCGGATGATCCTCGACCAGGCAGCGGAGGTCGAGGTCGTGGGCGAGGCTGCGGACGGCCGCCAGGCCTTGGACCTCGTGGCACGGACGCGGCCCGACGTCGCGCTGATGGACATCCGCATGCCGGTGATGGACGGGATCGAGGCCACCAGACGGATCGCCGGCACCGACGCCGGCACGCGGGTGCTCATGCTGACGACGTTCGGGGAGGACAGACAGGTGGTGGAGGCGCTGCGGGCGGGTGCCTCCGGGTTCCTCCTCAAGGAGATCGACCCGCCGGACCTGCTGCACGCCATCACCGGGGTCGCCCGCGGTGACGCGCTGCTGGCACCCACGATCGTGCGACGCCTGATCGAGAGGTTCACGGCCGCGCCGACCCGCGACCCCGCGATGCTGGCCCCGCTCACCGCTCGCGAGCGCGAGATCCTGGTCCAGCTGACCCGGGGGCTGAGCAACGACGAGATCGCTGCAAGGCTGTTCATCAGCCCGGCGACCGTCAAGACCCACGTCACGCGGATCCTGACGAAGCTCGGGCTCCGCGACCGTACTCAGGCCGTGGTCTTCGGCTACGAGACCGGGCTGGTGACGCCCGGCCACCCCGGATAGCGGTCCCTAGTTCTTGCCGAGGAACTTGTCGAAACCCTTGGGCAGCTTGGACAGGTCGAGGTCGGCCATGGGGTCGCCACCGTCCTGACCGGCGCGCGGCATGCCGAACGCCGACGCTGCGGCCTTGCTCCGACCCTCGGCGGCCCGCTGGGCGGCAGCCCGCTCCTCCGCCGCTCGCTTGGCCGGGTTGCCGCTCTTGCTCTTCTTGCGCTGCGGCTGCTGGCGACCGCGCTTGCCGGAACCGGGCACCCCCGGCAGGCCCCCACCGCCGCCGCGAGCCAGCGACTTCATCATCTTCTGCGCGTCGCGGAACCGCTCGAGCAACTGGTTGACGTCGGTCACGGTGACCCCGGAGCCCTTGGCGATGCGGGCCCGCCGTGACCCGTTGATCTGCTTCGGATGAGTGCGCTCGAACGGCGTCATCGAGCGGACCATCGCCTCGACCCGGTCGAACTCGCGGTCGTCGAAGGAGTCGAGCTGGGCGCGCATCTGCTGCATGCCCGGCATCATCTTGAGCATCGACTTGAGCGAACCCATCTTCTTGATGGCGTTCATCTGCTGGAGGAAGTCCTCGAAGGTGAAGTCCTCCTCGGCGAGGAACTTGCGCGCCATCTCGTCGGCCTGGCGCTTGTCGAACGCCTTCTCGGCCTGCTCGATGAGCGTGAGCACGTCACCCATGTCGAGGATGCGCCCGGCCATGCGGTCCGGGTGGAAGACCTCGATGTCGGTGACCTTCTCACCCACCGAGGCGAACATGATCGGCTCGCCGGTCACCTCTCGGATCGACAGGGCCGCACCACCGCGCGCGTCGCCGTCGAGCTTGGACAGGACGACGCCGGTGAAGGCAACACCCTCGTGGAAGGCCTGCGCCGTCTCGACGGCGGCCTGTCCGATCATCGCGTCGATGACGAACAGGACCTCGTCCGGCTGGATCGCCTCGCGGATGTCGGCGGCCTGCTGCATGAGGTTCGCGTCGACCGCGAGACGGCCAGCGGTGTCGACGATGACGACGTCGTGCTGCTGGGCGCGGGCGTGCTCGACGCCGGCCCGCGACACGGCGACCGGATCGCCGAAGCTTCGCGTTCCCTCCCCCGACTCCGCGACCGCGTCGTGGCCGCCGATGTTGCCCCGCTCCGGAGCGAAGACCTTCAGACCCGCCCGCTCACCGACGACCTCGAGCTGCATGACGGCGTTCGGGCGCTGGAGGTCGGCTGCGACGAGCAGCGGCGTGTGGCCCTGGTCCTTGAGCCAACGGCCCAGCTTGCCGGCGAACGTCGTCTTGCCGGAGCCCTGCAGGCCCGCGAGCATGATGACGGTCGGCGGGCTCTTGGCGAACCGGATCTGTCGCGTCTCGCCACCGAGGATCGCGACGAGCTCCTCGTTGACGATCTTGACGACCTGCTGCGCGGGGTTGAGCGCCTGGTTGACCTCTTCACCGAGCGCGCGCTCGCGAACCGCATGCGTGAACCGCTTGACGACGGGCAGCGCCACGTCGGCGTCGAGGAGCGCCAGACGGATGTCCCGGATCGCCTTGTTGACGTCGGACTCCGAGAGGCGGCCCTTGCCGCGGAGGTTCTTGAAGGTGGCGGTCAGCCGATCAGACAGGGTTGCGAACACCCGGCAACTTTAGCCGTTGGAGCGTGCAGTTCCGATTCGGCTGGGTCCCACGACCATTCGGTATGCCGCTGAGCTCGCTTCCCGACGCACGCTCGCTCCCGCGCCTCCCGCCCAGAGATGGGTCACGCTCCGTCGCAGGTGTCGATGATCATGGCCACCGCCTGGGCCGCCCTCGCCGGGGCCAACCGGCCACCGCCGAACTCGGTGACGTAGAACGTGTCGAGGGTCTGCCCGGCATAGGTCGCGATGTGTGCCGAGCGGACGACCAGTGCGGCGCGGGCCAGGGTGATGCCGATGTCTTGGAGCAGTCCCGGGCGGTCGGTCGCCCGGACCTCGATGACTGTGGCCGATGCCGAGGCGCCGCTGACCACGATGGCCCGAGTCGAGTCGGGGGCTCCCGAGCCGGGACTGCGGACCGGTCCGGTCCCGATCGCAGCGGTTGCCTTCCGCCGCTGCAGACGACCGAGAGGTGAGCGGTCACCGGAGCCGATCCGGACCAGGTCGCGGGCGATGGTGTCGGGCAGGGGCCGCTCGCCCCCTGGCGAGTCGACCCACCATTCGTTGACGGCCACGCCATCGATGGTCCGGACGAGTGCGGACCGAACGACGAAGCCGTGCGAGGCGAGCAGGCCGGCACTGTCGGCGAACAGGCCCACCCGGTCTCGGTCGACGATGTCGACGCGGTAGGCGCCGCCCATCGACGTCACGGTGACGTGGGGGTCTCCGACGGCGACCTTGTCGAGCGCATCCGGACCGAGGACCAACAACTCGACCGGCTCGACCGGCTCGACCGCGCAGGTACTTTCAGCGCCGTTCGCAGCGAGGAGAGCCGCACGGCACGCCGCGTAGAGCCGGGCGACGAGACCGGCTCGCCAGTCGGTCCAGGCCTTCGGCCCAGCGGCCGACGCGTCAGCCTCGGTCAGAGCGCGGAGCAGGTCGAGGGTCATGGCCGATCCGCCGACGGCCTCCGAGAGGACCGCGATCGTCGACGGGTCCTCCGGGTCGCGCCGCGTGGCGAGCTCGACGAGGGTGAGGTGCTCACGGACGAGCCGGACGACGACCTCCCGGTCCCGGTCGCTCGTCCCCATCCGGCGCAGGATGCGGTCGGCCAGACCGGCTCCAGTGCGGGAGTGGTCCATGGCGCCCGCAACCTTGCCGATGTCGTGGAGCAGGGCTGCGAGGACGAGCAGGTCGGGTCGGGCGACGTCCCGCACGAAGCCGCTCGCGGCCACGACGGTCTCGACGAGATGCCGGTCGACGGTGTGCCGGTGTACCGCGTTGCGCTGGGGCCGGCTCCGCACGGCGGCCCATTCGGGGATCCACCGCTCCACGATCCCGGCGAGGTCGAGCCCCTCCCACACCGTGACGAGACCAGGACCCGCCGCCAGGAGGTCGGCGAAGACACCGCGGGCAGCCTCCGGCCAGGGCTCACCCGGGCTCGGCGAGTGGGCGGCGAGATTGCGCAGCGTGGCCGGCGAGAGCGGGATGGCGTTGCGAGCCGCGACGACGGCAGCTCGAAACGGGATGACCGGGTCGGACGTGACGTCGGCAGAAGGCCCGAGGACCGCCTCGCCGTCGTGGCGGTACAACCCGAAGCCGAGGGGCACGAGCTGCGGTCGCCGCGGGCCGACCCGCAGGGTGCGAGCTCGTTGCGACTGGAGCCCCCGTCGGAGCGTGCCGTCCACCGCATAGGCGATGATGCGCGCCGACCCCGACAGCTCGGTGAGCATGGCGTCCGCGTCCGGGTGGCCGAGCAGCGCGGCGCAGGCGTCCTGGTCCTCTCGGGTGAGCCGGTCGCGGCCCCGACCGGTGACGACGTGGATGGCATCGCGGACGTCGAGGATGCGCTCGTACGCCTCGTCCACCTCGCCGTGCGGCCGGTCCGTGAGCCACGCCTCCGTCAGGGCTCGGAGGACGGTCATGTCGCGGAGGCCGCCGTGTGCCTCCTTGAGGTCCGGCTCGACGAGGTGGGCCAGATCGCCGTGCCTCGCATGTCTTGACAGGACGGACTCCTGGAGCTCCGGGAGCCGGGTCCGGGCGTTGGCCCGCCAGTCGTGCGCCACCGTGGACCGTGCGGCGTTCACCACGTCGGCGTCACCGGCGACGTGGGTGAGGTCGAGCAGGCCCATCGCAGCAGAGAGGTCGGCCGACGCCACCGCCCTGCACTCCGCGACGGTGCGGACGCTGTGGTCGAGCCGCACCCCGGCATCCCAGATCGGATACCAGAGCCGATCTGCGAACGCACCGACCTCCTTGCCCGACAGGCCCCGAGGGTGGTGAACGAGGACGAGGTCGTAGTCGCTCAACGGCCCACCGTCGCCGCGGGCGAGCGAGCCGACCGCCGCGAGGGAGACGCCCTCGTGGCGCCGGCCGGCACAGGCCTCGCGCCAGAGGTCCTGCAGCCAGCCGAAGCCGAACTCCGCGATCGCCCGTCGGCGGTCGCGCCCCGCCCCCGGGGTCGCGAAACCGCGGGTCCCGGCGAGGTCCAGTCGTCGTGTCGTCACATCGCTCATGTGGTCCTCGCCGGGCCGTTCTCTCGAAGGGTCGGGCCACTCCGGTTCGATCGGGAGCCCGCTGTCTCGGGGAGCCGCGGTCAGAGTGCGGCCGGGCCCCGCTCCCCTGTGCGGACCCGGACCACCTCGTCGACGGGGACCGACCAGATCTTCCCGTCGCCGATCCGACCGGTCTGGGCCGACTTGAGGATCACCTCGATGACGTCCGACGCGTCGATGTCGTCGACGAGCACCTCGAGCCGAACCTTCGGGACGAAGTCGACGGTGTACTCGGCGCCGCGGTAGACCTCGCTGTGGCCACGCTGGCGGCCGTAGCCGCTGGCCTCGCTGATCGTCATCCCGGTGACCCCGAAGGCCTCGAGAGCCTCCTTGGTGTCGTCGAGCTGGTGCGGCTTGATGATGGCGGTGACGAGCTTCATGCGTTGACCTCCTTGGGGACTGCCGGTGTGGCGGCCGGTGCGGCCGGTCCAGCGCCACGACCGATCGCGGCGCCGAGGCTGCCCCAGTCGTAGCCGGTCTCGGCGTGGACGTTCTGGTCGATGCCTGCCGTCTCGTCGTCCTCGGAGACGCGCCAGCCCATGGTTGCCTTCAGGCCGATGGCGACGACGGTGGTGACGAGCCCCGAGAGGGCAACCGCGACGAGTGCGATGACGGCCTGCACGACGAGCTGCCGGATGCCGCCGCCGTAGAAGAGGCCCGTGTCGGTGCCGAGGAGCCCGATCGCGACGGTTCCCCACAGACCGGCGACGAGGTGGACGCCGACGACGTCGAGCGAGTCGTCGTAGCCCAGACGGTACTTGAGGCCGACAGCGACGGCACAGAGCGCGCCGGCGACGAGCCCGAGAGCGAGCGACCCGACGGGGGAGAGCGCACCGGCAGCCGGCGTGATGGCGACGAGGCCGGCGACGACTCCCGATGCGGCGCCGAGCGAGGTGGCGTGCCCGTCACGCAGCTTCTCCGTGATGAGCCAGCCGAGCATCGCGGCACACGTCGCTGCAGTCGTGTTGATCCAGGCGAGCCCGGCCGTGCCGTTGGCGGCGAGCGCCGAGCCGGCGTTGAACCCGAACCAGCCGAACCACAGGAGGGCCGCACCCAGCATGACGAAGGGCAGGTTGTGCGGACGCATCGCGATCTTGCCGAAGCCCTTGCGCTTGCCCACGACGAGAGCGAGGACCAGGGCGGCCATGCCGGCGTTGATGTGGACGACCGTGCCGCCGGCGAAGTCGATCGGGGCCACCGCCGCCGCGGCGTCCGCGCCGGTGCCGGTGACCCCGAACAGTTTGGCCGCCAAGCCGTCGACCGAACCGGAGAGCAGGCCGCCCCCCCAGACCATGTGGGCGAGGGGGAAGTAGGCGAGCGTGACCCAGACGCCGGCGAACACGAGCCACGTGCCGAACCTGGCCCGGTCGGCGATGGCGCCGCTGATGAGTGCCACGGTGATGATGGCGAAGGTGATCTGGAAGGCGACGTTGACAATGGCCGGATAGGAGCCGGTCAGGATGTACTGCCCTGAGGAGTCGGTGATCGTGCCGTTGAGGCCGAACCAGTCGAAGGGGTTGGCGAAGAGCCCACCGATGGACGTCGGTCCGTAGGACATCGAGTAGCCCCACAGGACGTAGACGACACCGACGACGCCGATCGCGCCGAACGACATCATCATCATGTTGAGGACGGACTTCGCGCGCACCATGCCGCCGTAGAAGAAGGCGAGGCCGGGAGTCATCAGCAGCACCAGCGAGGCGCTGATGAGCATCCAGGCGGTGTCGCCGCTGTTGAGTGCGTTTTCCATGTCGAGGATCCTGTTGAGGACCCGTTTCGACGGCTCGCGCGGCGTGTTACGTCCGTGTCAACAACGCGCCCGGACTGTTAGTGCTGCGTTTCGCACGAAGGACCCGCCCACGATGTGGACGCGTGTCCTGGCTGAGCGGCCCTCCGGCTCACTCCACGATGGCGTCGACGAAGGCCTCCGGGTCGAACGGCGCCAGGTCATCCGGCCCCTCACCGAGTCCCACGAGCTTGACCGGCACGCCGAGCTGGCGCTGGACGGCGACGACGATGCCGCCCTTGGCCGTGCCGTCGAGCTTGGTCAGCACGATGCCGGTGACGTCCACGGCCTCGGCGAAGACCTTCGCCTGCTGCAGCCCGTTCTGGCCTGTCGTGGCGTCGAGCACGAGGAGCACCTCGTCGATCTCGCTCTGCTTCTCGATGACTCGCTTGACCTTGCCCAGCTCGTTCATCAGGTCGACCTTGTTGTGCAGGCGTCCCGCCGTGTCGATGATGACGACATCGACCTCCTGCTCGATGCCTGCCCTGACGGCGTCGAAGGCGACGGCGGCAGGGTCGGCGCCCTCCCTGTCGGACCGGACGGTCGGCACTCCGACGCGAGCGCCCCACGTGTCGAGCTGGTCAGCGGCCGCGGCGCGGAACGTGTCCGCGGCACCGAGCAGCACGTCCCGATCCTCGGCGACGAGGACGCGGGCCAGCTTGCCGACCGTCGTCGTCTTGCCGGTGCCGTTGACGCCGACGACGAGGATGACGGCGGGGCGCACGCCGACGCGGGACGACGCGATGCGACGGTCCATGTCGGGTTGGACGAGACGGAGCAGGTCCTCCTTGAGCCACTCGCGGGCGGTGGCCTCGTCGGTCGTCCCGTCGACCTTCACCTTGGTCCGCAGTGACGCGATGAGCTCCTCGGTCGCCTCGACGCCGAGGTCGGCCCCGATGAGCGTGTCCTCGACGTCCTCCCAGGCCTCCTCGTCGAGCCGACCGCGCGACAACAGCGCCAGCAGCCCCTTGCCGAGAGCCGTGTTGGACCGGGCCAGCCGGGCACGGAGGCGCTGGAGGCGGCCGCGCGCAGACTCCGGGCGCTCGATGGTCGGCAGCGGCTCGGAGATGGGTGGAAGGGTCTCCTCCGGGACCTCGGTCGTGACGGTCCCCGAGGGTGGCGCCTCCGTCTCCGGCTGCCGCTCGAGCTCCTCCGTGGGCAGCCCCGGCAGCCCGGCCGAGGGCGGCGCGTCGACCTCCCGCTCCGGGCGGCCTCGCCCGCGCACGAGGCCGACGACGGCGCCAACCCCCAGGGCGAGGATGACGACGCCGATGATCACGTAGAGCCAGAGGTTTTCCACGTCGTCCATCCAATCACGGCCGGCCGACGGAGCCCTCCGGTGAGAGGGGCACCCCGCCCACCCCCTGCGTCGAGTGTGCAATTGATGCCGGCGCCTGAGGGAGATCGACGGGACCAGCCGTCGTGTCTGTGCGTGGACACTCGGCGTATCCGGACTGTGGTCCCGTCATTGCTCCCACGGCGACTGGCGCGAAGTGCACAGTCGACGACGAGCGAGCGGTCAGGCCGACTGCTGGGTGGCGACGTCCCGAAGGCGCTGCGAGACCACCGTCGTCACGCCGTCCCCGCGCATGCTCACGCCGTAGAGGGCATCGGCGATCTCCATCGTCTTCTTCTGGTGGGTGATGACGATGAGCTGGGAGCTGTCGCGCAGCTCCTCGAATAGCGTGAGGAGGCGCCCGAGGTTGGCGTCGTCGAGGGCCGCCTCGACCTCGTCCATGATGTAGAAGGGCGAGGGTCGCGCCTTGAAGATCGCGACGAGCAGGGCCACCGCCACGAGGGAGCGCTCGCCACCGGAGAGCAGCGACAGGCGCTTGATCTTCTTGCCCGGCGGGCGGGCCTCGACCTCGAGCCCGGTCGTCAGCAGGTTCGACGGGTCGGTGAGGACGAGCCGTCCCTCGCCGCCGGGGAAGAGCCGCTGGAAGACTCGTTCGAACTGGACGGCCGTGTCCTCGAACGCCTGGGCGAAGACCCGCTCGACGCGCTCGTCGACCTCCTTGACGATGTCGAGCAGGTCGCGTTTCGAGCTCTTGAGGTCCTCGAGCTGCTCGGTCAGGAACTTGTGCCGCTCCTCCAGGGCGGAGTACTCCTCCAGGGCCAGTGGGTTGATCCGCCCCAGGGCGTTCAGCTTGCGCTCGGCCTGCCGGAGCCGCTTCTCCTGCGCCTCGCGGACGAACGGCCCCGGATCGGGCAGCGGCGCCTCCGGGTCGGCGTCGGGGTCCGGCACGGCGGGCACGAGCTGGTGCGGGCCGTACTCCTCGACGAGGGACTCGGGCGAGATGCCCAGCTCCTCGACGGCCCTCTGCTGGAGCTGCTCGATCCGCAGGCGCTGCTGCGCCCGGGCGACCTCATCGCGGTGGACGCTGTCGGTGAGCTCGCGCAGCTCGTTCTGCAGGGTCGTGATGTCACGCCGCACGAGAGCCAGCTCGGCGTCGCGCTCGTTGCGGGCGGCCTCGGCGGCGCGTCGGACGGTGTCCGCCTCCTCGGCCGAGTCGACGAGCAGGGCGTGTGCCCACTCGGCCGCGACGCGAACCGCCTCGGCCACCCGGGCCTCACGCTGCCGCCGGGCCCGCCGCGCCGCCAGCCGCTGCCGGGCCTCCTCCTCCTGTCGCGCGTTCCGCTCCAGGGCATCGGCACGGTCGCGCAGGGCTCGGGCACGCTCCTCGCGAGTGCGCAGCCCGAGGCGCAGCTCGGTCTCCGCTGCACGGGCCTCCCGGGCGAGGTCGTCGAGCCGTTCGCGCTCCTCCGTCGACGGCTCGGCTTGCACGTCGCCGTCGGCGCTCGCCGCGTCGAGGCGGTCGAGCAGCACGGCATGCGCGGCCTGGTCCGCCTCGAGCGCGGAGCGTGCGTCGGCGATCGCCTTCTCGGTGCGCTCCACCTCGGCGCGCGCCGCGCGCAGCGTCTGTCCGAGGGAGCCGAGCCGCTCGGCAACGGCGGACATCCGGGCGTCGCTCTCATGGAGGCGCTCGAGGCACGCCTCGACCCGTTCGCTCAGTGCGGCTCGCGACGACTCGGCGGCGGCCACCGCGAACCGCGCCTGCTCGCCGTCCCTGGTCGCGCGCGCCACCTCGGCCTGTGCCGTCTCGAGCGCAGCCTGGAGCTCGAGCAGGCTGGGTGCGCTGAGGCTGCCACCGCGCACGAGGCCGGGCGCGTAGACGTCGCCCTCGCGCGTCACCGCGGTCACCCCTGGATGGGTCCGGACGAGGCGCGTTGCCTCGGCAGCGCTGTCGACCAGAGCGACCCGCTCGAGCGCCTGGTCCACCGCTGGGCGCACCGACTCGGCACACTGCACGACGTCCCGCGCCCACCGGGCCCCGCGGTCGAGAGCCGGCCACGTGGACGGGTCGACCGACGATGCGGCCTCCGCGACGAGCAGGCTCGCGCGCCCGGCGTCGTCTGCCCGGAGGCTGTCGAGGGCCCGGGCTGCGGCGTCGAGCGAGTGGACCGCGAGCGCCTCGGCCGCCGGGCCGAGCGCGGCGGCGACCGCGTTCTCGAGTCCGGGGTCGACGCTCACGAGGGAGGCCACGGAGCCGATGATCCCGTGCGACTCGAGATCCTCCTGGGCCGCAGCGAGGAGGGCCGCGGCGCCGTCCTTGCGGCTGAGGCTGAGCTCGAGCGTCTCGACCCGTGCCGCCGCGGTCGTCCGGGCCCGGTCTGCGGCTGACTCAGCCTCCCGCCAGGTCGCGAGCCCGGCCTCGGCTGACTCGAGCTCTGCCGCCGCCTGCTCGTACGCGGTGTCAAGCCCCTCCTCACCCTCCTCTTCCCGGGCGACACCCGCCTCGAGACGCGCGAACTCCCGCTCCGCCTCCGCGGCACGTGCGAGCGCCTGCTCGGCGGTGGAGCGGAGCCGCCCGATCTCGGCCTCGCGCGCCTCGATCCGGGACGCCTTGGCGCCGACCTGCCCGCCGAGCTTGGCCAGGCCCTCACGGCGGTCGGCCGCGGCACGCGCCACCCGGGCGAGCCGGGAGGTCTCCTCCGCGTGCTGGCGCTCGGCCTCGGTGCGGGCGAGGACAGCCTCCTCGAGGGCCGCGCTGACCTCCTCCAGCTCGGCGCGCAGGACCTCCTCCTGCTCGCGAACCGCGGCGGCCTGCGCGCGCAGCTGATCCGGATCGCGGGTCGACTGGCCGGCCTCCTGTCCGTCGCCATCGTCCTCGCTGAGCAGGCGCACGCGCTCGGACGCGAGCGAGAGGGTCGACGCCATGCGCTCGACGAGGCGGCTAACGGCCACGTACTGGTCCTGCGCAACCGCCAACGCCGGGCGCGCCTCCTCTGCGGCGGCCTCGAGCGCAGCAAGCCGCTGGGCCAGGCCGGCCATGGCCTCCTCCACCTCGGTCCGCCGCTGGATGAGCGCCGTCTCGTCGGCCACCTCCTGCTCGAGGGTCGACGTGAGCTGGACGAGGTCGTCGGCGAGCAACCGCAGGCGGGCGTCGCGGGCCTCGGTCTGGATCACCGCCGCTTTGCGCGCCGTCTCCGCCTGACGTCCCAGCGGGCCGAGCTGGCGTCGGATCTCACCGGTGAGATCCTGCACGCGGGTCAGGTTGGCCTCCATCGTCTCGAGCTTGCGCAGCGCGCGTTCCTTGCGCTTGCGGTGCTTGAGGACGCCGGCCGCCTCCTCGATGAAGCCGCGACGCTCCTCCGGCGTGGCCCGGAGCACCGTGTCGAGCTGCCCCTGGCCGACGATGACGTGCATCTCACGGCCGATGCCGCTGTCGGAGAGCAGCTCCTGGATGTCGAGCAGCCGGCAGGGCGTGCCATTGATGGCGTAGTCCGAGCCGCCGTTGCGGAACATCGTCCGCGAGATCGTCACCTCGGTGTAGTCGATGGGCAGCGCGCCATCGGTGTTGTCGATGGTCAGGGCCACCTCGGCGCGCCCGAGCGGTGCGCGCCCCGCCGTGCCGGCGAAGATGACGTCCTCCATCTTGCCGCCGCGCAGGGACTTGGCACCCTGCTCCCCCATCACCCAGGCGAGCGCGTCGACGACGTTGGACTTGCCCGAGCCGTTCGGGCCGACGATGCACGTGATGCCGGGCTCGAGCCGCAGGTGGGTCGCCGATGCGAAGGACTTGAAGCCCTTCAGGGTGAGGCTCTTGACGTACACGACCCGATGGTTCCTTCGTCCGACTGTGCTGCGACTCGCGCACTCCACCTGCGCGAGATCCCGGTCAGACTACAAGCCCCCGGGAGCGGAACCGGGGAGGTTGCGCCCAGCCGGCTCAGCGGCATACGGCCGTATGGTGGCGTGCGTGAGCACGCTCGACCACCTCGTCGTCGCTGCCGATGACCTCGAAAGAGGCGCGCAGTGGGTGGCGGACCGGCTCGGGGTGGGCCTGGACGCGGGCGGCCGGCATGCCGCCTTCGGCACCCACAACCGGCTGCTCTCGCTCGGGCCGGACAGCTATCTCGAGGTCATCGCGGTGGACCCTGACGCGCTGGCGCCGGACCGGCCCCGGTGGTTCGAGCTGGACACGGCCGCGATGCGGGAGCGCGTCGCCGATGGACCCGCGCTCGTGCACTGGGTGGTGCGCGTCGACTCCGTCGACGAGATCGCCGACCCGCTCGAGCTGAGTCGGGGAGACAACCGCTGGGTCATCGGAGTCCCTCCAGATGGCCGTATGCCGCTGAGCGGGCTTGCGCCGTCGCGCATCCTCTGGCGCACTCCCCCTCCGTCGACTCTCCTACCGGACAAGGGAGTTCGGCTGCGCCAGCTGGTGCTGTCGACTGATGAGCCGGTTCTCGTGAGGGACGCGCTGGGGGGCGTCAGGGGCCCGGTGGTGGTCACGGAGGGGGCGCTCGGACTCTCCGCGACCCTCGACACCCCAACCGGGCCGGTGGAGGTGGGACACCTACAGTGATCGAGTGAACGACCTCCACACGATCACGTCCATCGAGCGACTCCTCGAGGTGTACCCCACCGAACCTGCGGCAACATCGGTCCGCAAGGAGTCGCCAGTCCTCACGCCGTCCTACGCGGCCTTCGTCACGGCCGCACCCTTCTGCGTCGTGTCGACGGTCGGCCAGGGCGGCCTCGACCAGTCCCCCCGTGGCGACGCCCCCGGGTTCGTCCGGGTGCGCGACGAACGGACCCTCGTCATCCCCGACCGGCGTGGCAACAACCGGCTCGACACGCTGCGCAACCTCGTCGCCGACCCGCGTGTCGGGCTGCTCTTCCTCGTGCCGGGCGTCGGCCACGAGCTGCGGGTGCGGGGGACGGCGATCGTGTCGACGGACCCGGACGAGCTGGCGAGGCACGAGGTGCGCGGCGCGCTGCCCGCCTCGGTCCTCGTGGTGAGCGTCGAGCGGGTCTACTTCCAGTGCGCGCGAGCGATCAAGCGGTCACACCTGTGGGAGCCCGGTGCCTGGCCGGACCCTGCGTCAGTCCCGACGGCCGGGGAGATGACGCTCGAGGCGGGCGTGTTGCGGGTCACTCGTTGCCGGAGGCGATCCGCTCGTGGTGGTGGATGACCTCGGCGATGATGAAGTTGAGGAACTTCTCGGCGAAGACCGGGTCAAGTCCCGCCTCGTCGGCGAGGGCACGCAGTCGGGCGATCTGCCGCTCCTCCCGGGCCGGGTCCGCCGGGGGCAGGTTCTGCTCGGCCTTGAGCCGGCCCACCTGCTGGGTGCACTTGAATCGCTCCGCGAGCAGGTGCACGAGGGCGGCGTCGATGTTGTCGATGCTGCTCCGGAGCCGGAGCAGCTCGGCGGGCACCTGAGGCTCCATGTCCGGCTCGGTCATCGCAACAGGCTAGGCGAGCCGGCTCCGCTCGGAGGACCGCCGACCGAGGGGCGGACGAGGCTCATCCGTTCTGCCGAGGCCCAGCACGAGCACCGTTGCGATCGCACCGTCCGCGGTCAGCGCTCGACGAAGCCAGTGAGGTCCTCGCGCGTGCTGCCCGGCTGCCCGACGACGGACTGGATGTAGCCGGGTCGCCGGGTCGTCGTCGGTTCCTCGCGCAGCAGCTCCTCGAGCCGCTGCAGCGCCTCGGGGTCCCCCTGCGCCACGACCTCGACCCGGCCGTCCGCCAAGTTGCGGGCGTGGCCGACGAGGCCGAGCTCGAGTGCGCGTGCCCGGGCCCACCACCGGAAGCCGACGCCCTGGACTCGGCCACGGACGAAGAAGGTCACACGCGACGCCTCGTTCATGCGGGACACGGTACGACCGGGCCACGTTGGTATGGCGGCCACCGCCCCCCGAAGTGAACGGGTGTCGGGAGTGAGCCCAGCGGCATACGGAATGGATGCGTCGTCCTGCGCGCCTCCGCCTCACTGTCCCCACGCGTCCCTATGCTCACAAGCGAGGCCGGCTCCGGCCGGCCACCCGTCGCTGACGCGAAGGGAGCCACGTGACGACGTCGGCCACACCCCCGGTGGCCCACCGCGATCCAGGAGCGGTCACGGCGACGAAGCCGCGGCCGGGTCCCGGTATGTCGTCGCCGCCCCCACGCGACCCACGTCAGGGCGGCCGGATCGACGGGCTCGACGGCATTCGGGCACTGGCGATCGCTGCCGTCCTCGTGTTCCACCTCAACGCCTCGTGGCTGCCCGGAGGCTTCCTCGGCGTCGACGTCTTCTTCGTCGTGTCCGGATTCCTCATCACGACGTTGCTCGTCCGCGAGCACAAGCGCAACGGCCGGATCGCGTTCAGGGACTTCTGGGCGCGCCGGGCCCGCCGGCTGCTGCCGGCGCTCGTGGTCACGGTGACCGTCAGCACCCTCATCGCCCGACTCGTGAGCGGTGACCTGCTCGTCCATGTCGGTCGACAGATCGTCGGTGCACTGACCTTCTCGACCAACTGGGTGGAGATCACGGCCGGCTCGAGCTACTTCGACCAGACGGCTCCGCAGCTGTTCATGAACTTCTGGTCGCTCGCCGTCGAGGAGCAGTTCTACCTCGTCTGGCCGGCACTCACGCTGCTGCTCGTCACCTTCGCCGCGGCCCGGACACGGGTGGCCGTGGCTCTCGGCATCGCAGCCGTCTCAACCGTGCTCATGGCGGTGCTGCTCGAGCCGGGCGCGGACGCCACGCGCGTGTACTACGGCACCGACACCCACGTCATGGGCCTGATGATCGGCGCGGCGCTCGCCTTCGGCTGGGCCAGCCCGCGCCTGTCCGCACAGATGCGGCCCTCGAGGCTCGGAGCTCCAGGGCGGTGGGTGGTCCCGATCGCCGCAGCGACCCTGATCGCCTGTCTCATGCTCCTCGACGAGAGCGACCCGACGACCTTCCGCGGGGGGATCCTGCTCGCCTCGCTGGCGTCCGGTGTGCTGGTGCTGGGCGTGCTCGACCGCCCACCGGGCGGGGCCACCACATGGCAGCGGCTCACCGGCCACCCCGCCGCCCGGTGGGCCGGCGAACGGTCCTACGCCATCTACCTCTGGCACTGGCCAGTCATCCTGCTCGTCGCCCGTGACAACCCATCGGCCCCCGGAACCCTGAGCCATCTGCTCACCCGCGGGTGGTGCGTGCTCGTCACCCTCGCCCTGGCAGACCTGACCCATCGTGCAGTCGAGACGCCCTTCCGTCGGCACGGGTTCGGTGGGGTGCTGCGGATGACCGGCGTCTTTGTCCTGTCGTGGTCCCGGCGGACCCGGCAGGCCGTCGCGGGTACCGCCCTCACCGCCATGCTCGTCCTGACCACCGTGGTGCTGACCGCACCCGACCAGTCCGAGACGGCACGGATGCTCCAGGCCAATGAGGCCGCGGCGCTGGCCCAGGACGCTGCCGGGACCCCACCCGCGGCCGCCCCGACCACGTCCATCACGGCCACCAGGGCCACCACGCCGACGGCCGGGACGACGCAGTCGGATCCCCGACGGCAGGGCTCCACCGGTACGCCCGCCGTCGTCGCTCCAGCGGCGACCACGTCCGCCGCCCCGGCGGCCGTGAAGGCCGCCTTCACCATGCCCACTGGCAACCAGATCGACGGCTACGGCGACTCCATGATGGTCGGCAGCATCCACGCGCTCGACTACTACTTCCCCGGCATCAGGATGGACGCGAGGTCCAACCGACGCTGGTCAGATGGCCTTGCTGCGATCAAGGCGCGCGGCGAGGGGAACCGTCGGGCGGTGGTCCTGGCCTTCGGCACGAACGCCGGAGTCGACGCGCAAGCGGTCGCGGCCGCCCTCGACGCGCTCGGTCCCGAGCGCATGGTCGTTCTTGTCAACCTCATGGGGCCCTTTGCCCGTATCGACGATGACAACGCCGCCCTCGAAGCTGCCGCCGCGTCGCGGCCCAACGTCGTCGTGGCCGACTGGGCTGCAGCGGTGCGAGACCACCCCGATCAGCTCCAGTCCGACCGGATCCACCCCAGCCTCAAGGGATCGCATCTGTTCGCCAAGACGGTGCGCCAGGCGCTGGCGACGCTGAGCGAGCGCCACACCGGAGAGAAGGTCGTGCTCAAGGACCTCCCGATTCCCTGACGTCGTCACCGACTCGCAGCCGCGCACCAGCCGGGAGCGGCAGGTCAGGCGCGAGCCGGATGCCGAACCAGGTCGCACCGTCCCACTTCCGGTGTCGTGCGAGCGTGCGGATCGGCTCCTTGGTCGTCCGGAGCGTCTGGCGGTCGATGGTCGTCATGACACAGCGGTCGCAGACCATCGTCCGGTGGAAGGTCGCGTCGCCGATGCGGATCCGGTCCCAGCCGTCCTCGGCGAACGGCTCCGTCCCGTCGACCACGACGTTGGGCCGGAAGCGCGCGTGGTCGATCGGTGCGGCCCCAGCCTCCGCGAGCCACTCGTTGAGTCGGCCAAGGGATGAGCCGGTCGTCAGCAGGATCGGGGCCGCATCAGCAAGGGAGTTCGTGTCCCCGTCCCGTCCGCCGCGATCCCGCCGGACAGGACGGTGGGATGTGTCGTCCTGCCACACCAGCCGCAGCTCGGCCCCGACGCGGTGCGAGATCCACTCGTGCACCTCCGGAGCGGCCGGCCGGGCGGTCCCCTGTCCGCTGTGGTCGACGAGGATGGGCGTCGCATGGCGTGGTTCCGCGACGACGATGGAGTCGCCGGCCCGGTCCCTCAGCCGGATTGCACCCCCGACACCGGCCCGCTGGGCTGGGTCGGCCTGCTGGGCTGGGTGGGCCGGCTCGGCCTGCTGGGCCCGGTCGGCCGGCTCGGCCGTCAGACCGAGCAGCGCCGTGACCTCACGCGCCGTGACCTTGCTGCCCGACGCATCGACGAGGCCCCAGCGGCGGTCGCCGCGCAGACCGCGCGCATCGAGCGATGACGCCTCCAGCGCGACACCCTCGAGCGACTTGACGGGGTAGAGCGTCAGCGCCGTGACGCGCATCCCGGCCCTCACTCGGCGAGCCAGGCCGCATACGCGTCGAACGTGTAGGGGCGTCCGAGGAAGTCCTCGACGAGGTCGGCGGCGTCGCGCCGCCCCCCAGGGGCGAGGACCTTATCGCGGTACGCACCGGCGATCTCGGGGTCGAACAGGTTCGCCCGGTCGAAGGCGGAGAACATGTCCTTCGCGATGACCAGGGACCACATGTAGGTGTAGTAGCCGGAGCTGTAGCCGTCGAGGTGTCCGAAGTGGCACTGCATGTGCGTGCCCTCGATGTAGGGGAACACCGAGTACCGGCCCATGAGCTCCCTGAGGCGCGCGGTGAGGTCATCGGACGTGTTGACGTGGAAGTCGTAGGAGAGAGCGGCGTAGAACATCTGCGTCCGCGCGTCGTAGCCCTTGCCGAAGTCGTCGGCGCGCCGCATCGCCGCCACGAGCTCCGCCGGAATGGTCTCCCCATCGGCGTTGCGCGCGAACGTCGCGAGCACGTCCGCGTCCCAGGCCCATTCCTCCAGCATCTGGCTCGGTGCCTCGACGAAGTCCCACTCCGTGGCCACGCCCGAGAAACGGACCCATTCCTGGTCACCGCCGATGACGTGGTGGACCAGATGTCCGAACTCGTGGAAGAGCGTGACGACCTCGTCGTGCTCCATGAGGCCCCGGTTGAAGTTGCACACGAGGACGCCTTCGGGCAGCTGCACCCCGCGCACACCGCGAACGAGGTCGAACTGCGCCGCATGCTTGTACTTGCCATCACGCGGATGCAGGTCGAGATGGATGCGACCGATCCGCCGACCCCGGAACCCGACGTCGTAGGTCGCAACCTCCGGGTGCCAGGCTGGGTCATCGGTGACCGGCGTCCAGTCGAGCCCGAAGAGGCGCCCGGTGACGTCGAGCAGACCGCGACGGACCGACTCGAAGGGGAAGTACGTCCGCACGCGCTGCGCGTCGACAGCGAGCTGCTCCTTCCGGACCAGCTCGGCGTAGTAGGCGACGTCCGCCCCGTCGATGTCCGTGGCATCGGGACGATCCTGTTGCAGGCGCCTGAGCAGGACGGCCTTGTCTCGGGCCGCGCTGTCCGCGGAGAGGACGGTGATCCGGTCGATGAACTCGGCGATCGCCGTGCCCTTGCCAATCATCTTGACCTCGGCGTCGTAGTCGGCCCAGGAGTCGTAGCCGAGCAGCCCTGCGGTCTCCCGACGCACGGCGAAGATGTCCTGCAGCACCTGGTCGTTGGCTGGCCAGCCGATCGTGAGGAACTGCGTCACCAGGTCCCTTCGGGCGGTCGCGTCCTTGGCAAACGTCCGGAACGGCACGACGTCCGGGTAGTCGGTCGTCACGGTGACGAGGCCGTCGTCACCCGCCGGGTGGGCATCGATCCAGTCCTGCGGCATCCCGTCGAGCTGCTCCGGACGGATCCGGATCGAGCGGACGTTCTCACGAATGTTCTTGCTGAAGTCCTGGCTGAGCAGCAGCCCCTTCTCGCTCAGCTCGCGCAGGCGGGCCCGAGTCGGCTCGTCACGGTCCACGCCCGAACGACGGAAGTCGCGCAGTGTTCGCTCGAGCAGGCGAGCGGCCGTGGTGTCGAGGGTGGCGCCATCGACTGCGGCGAAGACGGCATACAGGTCCGGGTCGAGCCCGAGATCGGTGTCCAGCTTCTGGACCTCTTGGGCCACCGTCTCGGCACGGTCCCGGACCGCCTTGTCGGGATGGACCTCGGCGAAGAACGACCCGACCGAGGCCGCGTTGGACAAGGCGACCTGTGCGTCGTTCCACCGGCGGAGGGCATCGATCGCCTCCGTCGGAGGGCTTGCCTTGAGCTCGTCGACGAGCGTGCGGCACCGCTCCACCTCGTCGTCACCACGGCGGGCCACCCAGTCGAGCCAGTCGGGCCCCGAGTCGTCTGTCGGCAGGGTGAGGGGCATTGGCTCAGTCGTCACGACGGCACTGTATGCCGCTGAGCTCGCTCCGCGCCCGGTGTTTCCTTCCGCTGTGCTCAGTCCCAGAGCCGCAGGGACCGGCGGAAGATCCCCGCCAGATCCTCCTCGGTGACGGCCTTGGGGCTGGTGGCCAGGAGTCGCTGCTGCTTGAGCGAGCCGTCCACCAGGGCGTCCACATCCGTCTCGTCGTATCCCACCGCGCCCAGACCCGAGGGCAGGCCGATGTCACGCATGAGGTCGAGCAACAGCCCGGGCAGCACGTCCCTCGGCTCCCCCTCCCATTGCCCGCGACGGGCGGGGTCGAGGAACCCGGCCGCCGCGAGGTGCCGCTCGGGGTTCGCGTCGAAGGTCCACCGGAAGGCCTCGGGAGCGGTCAGGGCAACGGCCATGCCGTGCGGCACCATCGGCTCGTCCTGTGGGTAGTCGCGGGGGCGGAAGTCACGGACCCGACCCGCGACTGGATAGGCGTTGGCGTGCGGCACGTGGACCCCCGCGTTCCCGAAACCTAGGCCGGCAAAGGTCGCCGCCAAGGCCATGTCGGCGCGGGCCGCCTCGTCCTGCCCATCACGGACGACGACGCGGAAGGCACGGGCGAGCAGGGTCAGGGCACGCTCGGACCAGAGGTCCGCGATGGGGTTGGCCCCGCAGTAGGGCACCCGCTGGTCCGGGGTCTTGCGCGGGACGGCCGAGTAGGGACGCGCCGTCCAGCTCTCCAGTGCGTGGCAGAGGATGTCCATGCCGGCGCTGGCGGTGACTCCTCGCGGTTGGGTCACCATCAGGCTCGGGTCGACCACGGCCAAGGTGGGCCGAAGTCGCTCGTGGCTGATGCCCGTCTTGACCTCGAGGGCGAGGACGTCGAGGACGCAGATCGTCGTGCTCTCTGCACCGGTGCCCGAGGTCGTCGGCACCGCGATGAGTGGGAGCAGTGGATGCTGCGGAGGCCGGCCGGCACCGATCGGCACGTTGACGTAGTCCATGAGGTCCCCCGGATTGGTCAGCATCAGGTCGACGGCCTTCGCCGTGTCGATCGACGACCCGCCGCCGATGGCGACGACCGCATCGAACGGCCCAGCTGCTCGGGCTCGGCTCACCGCAGCCGCCAGGCTGGCATCCGTCGGCTCGACGTGCGCGGTGTCGTGCACCACCGCCTCGATGCCGTGGGTCCGCAGCTGGTCTGCCACCCGGTCGGGCCCGCCGGCGGCGTGCACGCCGGGGTCGGTCACGACGAGCACCCGTCGGGCGCCGAGCTGGGTGAGGTCGTGCCAGACCTCGTCCGCCGCTCCCGGACCGAAGCGCAGACGTGGGGAGGCGTAGGTGAAGACCGTCTCGCTGCTGTCGCTCATCCGCCCAGCCTCGCAGCAAGCGCGGCGCGTGCGCACGAAGCCCTCTCCCAGCCCATCAGACCTGCAACACGCCCGGGACCTCGAAGCTCCCCACGGTTGCTTCAGGGTGACTTTCGAGGTCCCGGGCGTGTTGGGGTGGTCGGGGCTGGGCGCGCACGGCTGCACGCGGCTCGGTTCAGCCGAGGCGCCGGACCCTGGGCCGTGGTCGGGGCTGGCACACCGGGCAGGAGTAGGAGGACCGGTTCATGAACTGCTCGCGGCGCATCGGGGTGCCGCAGCGGTCGCACGGCGTACCCGCACGGCCGTAGGCGTGCAGTGAACGGTCGAAGTACCCGCTGGCACCGTTGACGTTGACGTAGAGCGCGTCGAAGCTCGTGCCGCCCTGGCCCAAGGCCTCGGACATGACGTCGCGGGCGTGGTCGAGAATGCGGCTCAGCGTGGGTTTGGTGAGGGTCGCGCAGACCCGCTCGCCGTGGACCTTGGCCCTCCACAACGCCTCGTCGGCGTAGATGTTGCCGATCCCGGAGACGAGCGACTGGTCGAGCAGCGCCCGTTTCACGGCACTGTCACGGGTCTTCATGCGGCGCACGACGGCGGCCTGGTCGAAGCTCGCCTCGAATGGGTCGGGGGCGATGTGGGCGACGGAAGCGGGAACGCCATCACGGGTGAGCGGCGAGAGGGCCAGTCCCCCGAAGGTGCGTTGGTCGACGAAGTGCAGCTGGGGGCCGTCGTCCATGAAGTCGAAGACGGCGTGGCAGTGCCTGTCGCGAGGCAGAGCGGCCGGTTTGACGAGCATCTGGCCACTCATGCCGAGGTGGACGACGAGTGCTTCGTCGGCGTCCAGGACGAGCCACAGGTACTTCCCTCGCCGGGCCGCCGAGGTGACCGTGGCACCCCTGATCCGGTCGGCCAGATCCTCCGGCCCGGCGACGTGGCGCCGCGCGACCCGCAGGCCGGTGATCTCTGCGCGGGCGATGCGACGCCCGACGACGTGCTCCGCCAGGCCACGGCGGACCACCTCGACCTCGGGCAGCTCGGGCATCAGGCCCGGCCGCGGCGATCCGACGCCGTCTCGACCTCCGCTTCGGCGCGGGCGGAGCGGCGCGCGTCCAAGGTGTGCCATGCCTCCTTGGCGGCCTTCTGCTCCGCTTCCTTCTTGCTGCGGCCACGCCCCTCGCCGAGAACCTCCTGACCGAGGACGACGCGGGCGTGGAACTCCTTCTCATGGTCGGGGCCCTGCTCACCGACGCGATACTCAGGGGCGCCCTGACCGACGGCCGCGGCAACCTCCTGAAGGCTCGTCTTCCAGTCCAGCCCCGCACCCAGCGTCGCCGCCTCCTCGATGAGCGCGTCGAAGTGGTGGTGGATGAACTGCGCGGCTCGCTCGATGTCGGTCGACAGGAACACCGTCCCGATGAGGGCCTCCATGGTGTCGGCCAGGATCGATGCCTTGTCCCGACCGCCAGTCGCCTCTTCGCCCTTGCCCAGCATGACGTACTCGCCGAGGTCGAAGCTGCGTGCGACATCAGCGAGCGCTCGCATGTTGACGACGGCAGCCCGCAGCTTGGCGAGCTGCCCCTCGGCGAGGTCTGGATGTCCGCGGTAGAGGGTCTCGGTCACGACGAGCCCGAGCACCGAGTCCCCCAGGAACTCGAGGCGCTCATTGTTCGGAACCCCGCCGTTCTCGTAGGCAAACGAGCGGTGGGTGAGGGCACGCAACAGCAGCGGCTCGTCGATGTCGTCCCCGACCACCTCTTGAAGGTGGCCGAGCAAGGCATCGACGGGCCGCTGCGGGACCGCCAGAACACCCGCTTCGCCGTCGCTCACGGGGATGCCCACGGGCAGATCAGGCCTGGTGCTCGGTGCGCTCAGCGGCGGCGTAGTAGCGGCCCTTGTAGGTGCCACAGGACGGGCACGCGATGTGCGGCTGGGCTGCCGCACCGCACTGCGGGCACGTGGTGAGAGTGGTCGGCGCAGCCTTCCAGTTCGCGCGGCGCGAACGGGTGTTGGACCGCGACATCTTCCGCTTCGGGACAGCCACGTCAATTCCTCTTCTCTTGCGGGTCGTCCTGCAGCAGTCCGCTGAGGGCCGACCATCGGGGGTCGATCACTTCATGATGGTGGTCCGGGTCCTCGGCGAGGTGGAAACCGCACTGGGCACACAGCCCCGGGCAGTCGTCCCGGCACACGGGTTGGAACGGGAGCGTGGGAACCAACGCATCCCGCAGCACGGTCTCGAGGTCGACGAGGTCGTCCACCAGCTCGTACACGTCGTCCTCGTCCGAGTCGCCCGCCACCTCGTGGTGGTGCGCCGCCCGATCGGTGTAGGCGAACAGCTCCTGGAATCGCGCGTCGACGTCGAGCTCGACGGGATCCAGGCACCGCACGCAGGCACCGGTCGCCGTGCCGGAGACCGAACCCGTCACCAGCACTCCCTCGACGACCGACTCGAGCCGCACGTCGATCTCCACCGGCGAGCCGGCCTTGATCGCGATGACCTCGGTGCCGAGGTCCTCGGAGAGCACCGCAGTGCGCTGGAGCTCCTGCATCGTCCCGGGTCGCCTGCCCAGCTTCCGGGTGTCGAGCACCAGGGGCGAACGGGGATCGGGACGGTCCATGACTCCTGCACAGCGATAGGTGTGGGTTCGGCCCGCGTCAAGGCAGACGTGGACCGACGTCCAAGGTTACCGGAGGGGTCGGCGGGTCCCAAATCAGCGCATCCGCTCCTCCAGCGCGGTGAGCACGACGTCCGGCACGAGGCCGGATACGTCTCCGCCGAAGCGGACCACCTCCTTGATGAGCGAGCTGGACACGTGCTGGAGGTCTGGGGCGGACGAGAGGAAGAGCGTCTCGACCCCGGTGAGATGGCGGTTCATGTGCGCCATCGGCAGCTCGTAGGCGAAGTCCGTCCCGCCGCGCAGGCCCTTGACCATGGACCGAGCCCCGACCTCGCGACAGACGTCCACGACGAGACGGTCCGCCCACGCGGCAATGCGCACGTTGTCCAGATGGGCCAGCGACTGCTTGAGCAGCTCGAGCCGCTCGTCGACGCTGAAGGTCCCCTGCTTCGCCTGGTTGTGCAGCACGGCGACGACAACCTCGTCGAAGAGGCCGGCGGCCCGCTCGATGATGTCGACGTGACCGTTGGTCACGGGGTCGTAGGAGCCGGGGCACACGCAGCGTCGCGGTTCGCTCGTCACGGTGCCAACCTACGCGACCCCGCCAGAAAGGGGCGGCTCCGCGAACCACACTGCTGTCTCGCCGTAGCGCTTCTCTCCGGAGAGCTCCAGCCCCGCAGGCCACGACGGCTGGGGGGACCGGGTCGACCGCTCCACCACGACGAACGCCTCCGGGGAGAGCCATCCGTACTGCACGAGGGCACTGAGCACCTCCGTCAGCGCCTCCTCACTGATGTCGTAGGGCGGGTCGAGGAAGACGAGGTCCACCCTCATGCCGGCGGGCGGGCCGGCCCGGAGCACGCGCTCCACCGTGTCCGTGAGGACCCGGACCCCTGCTGCGCCCACCGTCTCGATGTTGCGGGCAATGACCTTCGCAGCCTTCCGGTCCGACTCCACGAGCAGGACCCGGGACGCTCCCCGGCTCGCCGCCTCCAGTCCCAGGGCTCCAGAGCCCGCGTAGAGGTCGAGGACGTGTGTGTCGACGAGCAGGCCGCGGTGCTCGAGCCGGCTGAAGAGCGCCTCGCGGACCCTGTCCGAGGTCGGGCGCGTCATCGAGCCAGGTGGAGTGCGCAGGGTGCGGCCCCCTGCCGAGCCACTGATGATCCGCGTCATGTCAGCCCCGCTCCAACCACGCCGCCTGCTCCTCGTCGAGGCGCGTGGCCACCGCTGCGGCCAGCGCCGGATGCTGCCGAAGCTCGGGATCCGCGTCGACGAGGGCAAAGGCGTCCTCGCGCGCCTCCGCGAGGATCTGCTCGTCCTCGCGACGCGTCAGGCGCAGGTGGCGCACCGAGTTGACCCGGCCGCTCTGGCGGGCACCGAGGACGTCGCCCTCGCGGCGGAAGAACAGGTCGGCCCGGGCGAGCTCGAAGCCGTCGGAGGTGGTCGCGACCGTGTCGAGGCGTTGCTTCGCTCGCTCGCCGGGGTCCGTGCTCATGAGCAGGCAGAGGCCGGGCGCCGAGCCCCTGCCCACCCGCCCGCGCAGCTGGTGGAGCTGCGAGATGCCGAAGCGCTCGGCGTCGATGACGACCATGATCGTGGCGTTGGGCACATCGACGCCCACCTCGATGACGGTCGTGGCCACGAGGACGTCGACCTCCCCGGCCGCGAAGGCACGCATCGTGTCCTCTTTCGTCTCGGGGTCGAGCCTTCCGTGCAGCACGCCAATTCGGGTTCCAGCGAGGGCAGGGTTGCGGCTCAGCTGGTGCCACATCTCGTAGACGCCGGTGAGTTCCTTCTCGGCAGGGCCGTCCTCGCCGTCCTCGGGATCCACCGGCTCCCAGTCGTGTGCGTCCTCGTCCGAGGTGTCGGACGACAGGACGGACCCTGGGTCAGGATCGCCGATGCGCGGGCACACGACATATGCCTGGTGGCCCTTGGCCACCTCCTCCGCGACTCGTTGCCACGTTCGTTCGACCCAGTTGGGCTTGGTTGCGTCGACGCCGTGAGTCGTGATGGGAGACCGGCCCTTGGGCAGTTCCCGCAGGGTGGCGGTCTCCATGTCTCCGAAGACGGTCATCGCCACCGTGCGCGGGATCGGGGTCGCCGTCATGACAAGCACGTGCGGAGGCCGAGCCCCCTTCTCGCGGAGCGCGTCCCGCTGCTCGACGCCGAAGCGGTGCTGCTCGTCGACGACGACGAGGGCAAGATCGGCGAACTGCACGTGCTTCTGGATGAGAGCGTGCGTCCCCACGACGATCCCGGCTTCCCCCGAGGCGGCATCCAGCAAGGCAGCCCTCCGGGCGGACGTGCTCTGGCTGCCCGTCAGCAGGACGACCTTCGTCCCGATGTCGCTGCCCCCGAGCATGCCGCCCATGGCGAGGTCGCCGAGCATGGCGGTGATCGACCTGTGGTGCTGCGCGGCGAGGACCTCGGTGGGGGCCAGCAGCGCCGCTTGGCCCCCCGAGTCGATGGCGGCGAGCATGGCCCGCAGGGCCACGATGGTCTTGCCCGAGCCGACCTCGCCCTGGAGGAGACGGTGCATGGGCCGCTCGCGGCCGAGTTCCTTCTCGAGGAGCTCGCCGACGCCCCGTTGGCCGTCAGTGAGCTCGAACGGCAGGCGTGCGTCGAACGCTGCGAGCAGGCCCCCGGGTCGTGGGTGTCGCGGCGTGCCCATGACCGCCTCGGCGGCCTTTCGGCGCTGGGCCAGGATTGTCTGCAGCACGAAGGCCTCATCGAACTTGAGCCGGTGCAGGCCCGCGTGCGCAACCTGCGTCAGCAGCGGGCGATGCACCAGCTCGAGGGCCTCGCGTCGGCCAAGGAGGCCTCGGCTCTCGCGCACCTCCTGCGGCAGGGGCTCGCGGAGACGTTCGACCCGGTCGAGCGCGCTATGCACGACCCTGCGCATCCGGAACTCGTTGAGCTTGCCCGTCGTCGAGTACACCGGCACCCAATGGGTGCGATAGGCCTCCACCTGCCCCTGCGAGTCGTTCTCCTCAATGAGCTCGTAGTCGGGATGGGTGAGCTGGAGCTTCCTGCCATAGGAGCCGATCTGGCCGATGAAGAACCCACGGGCTCCCGGTTGCAGCTTGCCGACGTGACCGTAGGCGTTGAAGAACGTGAGGTTCAGCTGGTTGCCCGAGCCGTCGGCGAGCACCACATTGAGCATCTTGCCGCGACGGTTGCGCATGGGCCGGGTCGTTGCCTCGGCTACCTCGGCGACGATGAGCACGTGGTCACCCACCCGGAGCTCGGACAGGTCCGTGAGCTCGTTGGGCAGCAGGTAGCGTCGCGGCACCAGCTCGAGCAGCTCACCGACGGTGTCGACACCCTTGTTCTTGGCCAGCGCCTCCGCATCGCGCTTCGGGACAAGCTTCGTCAGTGGCGAGTCCTCGGTGAGCAGGACCATCTCACTCGACTCCGATGAGCGCGGTGTAGACCGGCTGTCCCCCGTCGAGCACGCTCACCTCGACTCCGCCGCGCTGCTCGCGCGCGGCAGCCTCGACCGCGGCCACCAAGCCATCGGGGGCCGACTCGCCGAGGACGAGGGTCACCAGCTCGCCCCCACTCGACAGCAGCCGATGAGCCACCTCCCGAGCGACGACGAGCTGGTCGGAGCCGACGATGACGATGTCGCCGTCCACGACGCCGAGGACGTCGCCCGGCTCGCACGGTCCGCCGCTCGTCAGGCCGACCCGGTTGGCGATCGTGACGGCCCCATGGCGGGTCCCGGCTGCGGCGGACTGCATCGCGACGAGGTTGGAGGTCGGCCGGGCGTCCGGATCGAACACCGCCACTGCTGCCAACCCCTGGACGGCGGTCCGGGCCCGGACCACGAAGGTCTCGATGCCCTCGTCCGCGACAGCCCGAGCCGCCGCCGCTGCTGCGAGCTCCGTGTCTGCGTCGTTCGGGAGCACGATGACACCACGGACTCCGGTCGCGTGCTGCTGACGAATGGCCTCGATGAACGAGCCGGTCGCCGCTCGATGGCCCGGCCCGGAGGATATGACGACCGCCCCGACCGCCGTGAAGATCTCAGCGATCCCGTCGCCCGCGGCACACGCGACGACCCCGGTCAGGCCGGTCTCCGGCTCGTGGCCACGCCCCTCCCCATGGCCGTGGACCTCGCCGTGGGCATGGACATGGACCTCGACGTGCCCATCCTCCGGCGTGTGGATGGCCAGTCCGTCGTCGGTGACCAGCCGGGTGATCCGGATCCGGTGCGGACGGCCGGCCTCGATGCCCGCTTCGACGGCTGCGCCCGGGTCGTCCACGTGGGCGTGGACGTTCCACTCGCCGTCGCCACCGACGACGAGAACGGAGTCGCCCAGCTCGACCAGGCGCGTGCGCAACGCGGGAATGCGCTCCTCCTCCTCGACGGAGAGCAGGTACATCACCTCGTACTCCGGCCCCAACGGCTCCCCGGACGGAACGACGTCCGCGTCGAGTGGCCGGGTCACCAGGAGTGCTCCGGACTCCGGATGGAGCCGACCGCGCCGGTCGGACGAGGACAGACCGAGGACGACTCTCCCGTCATCCCCGGCGGCAAGTCGCTCGAGGCACTCCAGGACGAGGACCAGACCGGCTCCACCTGCGTCGACGACACCCGCCCGCGCGAGGACGGGGAGCTGTTCCGGCGTCCGGGCCAGCGCTTCCTGGGCGGCCTTCAGGATGCGGACCGTCGCGTCATGGAAGGCGAGGCCGCTGGCTTCCGCGGACGCCGCGGCCGCCGCCCGCGACACGGAGAGCATGGTGCCCTCCTTCGGATCGGTCACTCCCTGCCACGCCCGCTCGTCGGCCTGGGCGAGGCCGGCGGCAAGGTTGTCGGCGTCGATGACGGTGCATCCGCCGACGCCCTCAGCGAGCCCGCGGACGATCTGGCTGAGGATGACCCCCGAGTTTCCCCGTGCGGTCCAGAGCAGGTGGCCCGCGAAGTCCTTGAGCAGCTCCGCCACACTGTCCAACGGCTGGTCGGCAGCCTCGGTCAGCATCCGCTCGATGGCTCCGTCGAAGGTGAGGTAGAGGTTGGTACCGGTGTCACCATCCGGGACGGGGAAGACGTTGAGTGCATCGATCTCCGCTCGGCGCGCGGCGAAGACGGAGCGGATGAGCACGGCCCAGCGGCGCACGGCATTGACGTCGAGGACCTCGAGCGACGCCAGCGCGCTGCGCGACCCGCGTGCCATCCGGCTCCTTCCGCCTGCGTCCACACCGATTCGTCCCGCCGAGTCCGTCCGGCCGATTGCCGTCCGCTGGAGCTGATGTCCGGCAGGCTACTGCGTCGCTCCGACGGCGTGCTGCCGGCCGCCGTCTACCGTTGCTCTCATGTCTACCCGACCGGACGGAGCCGTGCACCGGAAGAGCCGGGCGGACGCTCCCGAGGGCTACTTCCAGGCGGAGGCCGCCGGTCTGCGGTGGCTGGCGGAGGCGGAGGCCGACGGGGGCGCCCGCGTGGTGCAGGTGCTCGACGTGGGAGCACACCACATCGACCTGCGACGCCTGTCGCCGGCGCAGGCCACCCGGAAGGCGGCGGCGGACCTCGGCCGAGCACTGGCCATCACGCACTCCGCCGGTGCCACCGCCTTCGGGGCACCGCCGTCCGGCTGGCAGGGGGACGCCTGGATCGGCAGCCAGCCCCAGACGAACGACCCCGAGCGTTCGTGGGGCCGCTACTTCGCCGAGCAGCGGGTTCGCCCGTTCGTCCGGAAGGCGGTGGACGTGGGGCACCTGGCCGACTCCGATGCCCACGTGGTCGATGCTGTCTGCGATCGGATCTCCGCAGGTGCCTACGACGACGACAGTCCCCCTGCCCGGATCCACGGCGACCTCTGGGCGGGCAACGTCGTGTTCACGTCGGCGGGCGCCGTGCTCATCGACCCGGCCGCGCACGGCGGGCACGGCCTGACCGACCTCGCCATGCTCGACCTGTTCGGCTGCCCGTATCTCGAGCAGGTGCTCACCGCCTACGCCGACGCAACGGCTCTCCCCCCGCGATGGAGGCGCCTGATCCCGCTGCACCAGCTCCATCCCCTCGCGACCCACACGGCCTCACACGGCCCTGGCTACGCCGCCGGGCTCGTGGCGGCCGCCCGCGCGATGGCGTGACCACCTCGCCGTTTTGTTCAGGTGGCACCCCGTCGGCTACTCTTGGACGGTTCCCTTCGCGCTCTGCGGGTGACGTACGCCCCGCGGGTGTGTCGAGTGCCCGAGGCGGCCCGATCGGGAGCACCAGCACTTCCGTCCACCCCGACATTCAGGAGATACCCGTGGCTGCCAACTGCGACGTCTGCGGCAAGGGACCGAGCTTCGGTCACAACATCTCGCACTCGCACCGCCGCACCAAGCGTCGCTGGAACCCCAACATCCAGCGCGTCAAGGCGCTGGTGGGCGACGCGGGCGTGACCCCGAAGCGTCTCAACGTCTGCACCTCGTGCCTCAAGGCCGGCAAGGTCAAGCGCTGACCCTGCCGACCCGGCATACCCACTGAGGCCGATCTCCCTGCGGGAGGTCGGCCTCAGTCGTCTCCCGGGCAGCTCCGGGCGCCCCCTGCTAGGGCGTCGGGGCGAAGTGGTCCCACCCCCGCGGCTGCTGGGGAACCCCGCCGACGGTGACCCCCTGTCCGGCCTCGACCCGGCCCAGCGGCCGCCACCCGGTCGGTAGCGCCCCCGTCGCAGGGAAGGCAGCCAGCAGGCTGTGCTCCTCCCCGCCGGCGAGGACACA
>NZ_JBEDUL010000108.1:0-24549 GCF_040414665.1 Intrasporangium sp. | reverse complement strand
GTCTCGCCGGGCTTGACAGCGATGTCGATGAAGAGCCGGAGGCGCACCGGGTCGGCGAGCGCCTTGAGGACGGCAGCGGTTCGCTCCGCGTCGGCCACCGAGAGGGCAGGTGCGTGGGAGCCCGGCGCACGGGCCGAGCTGATGTCCTCGACTGGGATCTCAATCACCACCACTCCATATTGACAAACATCGAAGCAATGCGCCACTCTGGCTGTATCGACATCCATCGATTCAAGAGGAAGTGACCGACATGACGGCCAATGAGGACATCCGGGAGATCGTGCGGGAGCGATACGCCGAGTCCGCCCGGCAGCTGACGATGGCCGCAGCCGGTGGATCGTGCTGCGGATCCAGCGGGTCGTGCTGTGGACCGAGCGCCCTGGATGGCAATGTGACTACGGAGGGGACGGTCGTCTTCGGCTCGGGCCTCTATTCGCTGGCTGAGGCGGAAGGTGCGACAGCCGCCGTGGAGGCGTCCCTCGGGTGTGGCGTGCCGACTGCGGTCGCCGACCTGCACGAGGGCGAGACGGTCCTCGACCTCGGCTCCGGGGCAGGGGGTGACGTCCTGATCTCAGCGCGTCGCGTGGGCCCGTCGGGCCGCGCGATCGGTCTGGACATGACCGCGGAGATGCTCGAGCTGGCCCGGAAGAACGCGGTTGACGCGGGCGTGACCAATGTGGAGTTCCTGCACGGCTACCTCGAGGAGATTCCGCTACCGGACGCGTCGGTGGACGTTGTCATCTCGAACTGCGTCATCAACCTCGCCGCCGACAAGCAGGTCGTTCTGGCCGAGGCGGCGCGGGTCACGCGTCCCGGTGGCCGGTTCGCCGTTTCCGACGTGGTCGCCGACGTCGACATGGACGAGGCGACCCGCGCAGATCTGGCCGCCTACACCGGCTGCATCGCGGGTGCCCTGACCGAGCAGGAGTTCCGCAGCGCACTCGCGGCAGCGGGGTGGACCGATGTGGAGGTGCGCCCCACGCACCGGGTCCACGAGCACGCGCAGTCCGCCATCATCCGCGCCGTGCGGGCATGACCCAGACCGAGCTGCGGGTCCGGCACGAGCCTCGTCTCGGGGGCAGGCTGTCCACGCTGGACCGGTTCCTGCCGGTGTGGATCCTTGCCGCCATGGCGGCGGGGCTCACCCTCGGCCGACTCGTGCCCGACCTGGACCGCGCGATGGGCTCCATTGCCGTCGAAGGAGTCTCGCTACCGATCGCGCTCGGGCTGCTCGTCATGATGTACCCGGTGCTGGCCAAGGTCCGCTACGACCGGCTCGACACCGTCGTGACCGACCGGCGCCTGCTCGTGGCGAGCCTCGTGCTGAACTGGCTCGTCGGTCCGGCGCTGATGTTCACCCTTGCGTGGCTGCTGCTGCCCGACCTGCCCGCCTATCGGACCGGGCTCATCATCGTGGGTCTGGCCCGGTGCATCGCCATGGTGATCATCTGGAACGACCTCGCCTGTGGCGACCGCGAGGCCGCGGCCGTCCTCGTCGCGCTCAACTCAGCCTTCCAGGTCCTCGCCTTCGCCGCTCTCGGCTGGTTCTACCTCACGGTCCTGCCGGGATGGCTCGGGCTTGATCAGGCCGGGATCGACGTCTCCCCATGGCAGATCGGGGCATCGGTCCTCGTCTTCCTCGGCGTCCCGCTGGCCGCCGGGTACCTGTCGCGACGGCTGGGGGAGAGACGATGGGGGAGGGCTGCCTACGAGGGGTCGTTCCTGCCCAAGGTCGGACCGTGGGCGTTGTACGGGCTGCTGTTCACGGTCGTGATCCTGTTCGCCCTGCAGGGCGAACAGATCACCAGCCGCCCGCTCGACGTCGCCCGGATCGCCCTGCCGCTGCTGGCCTACTTCGCCCTCATGTGGGGTGGCGGGTACCTGCTCGGCAGGGCGCTGCACCTGACCTACGAGCGGACCACCACCCTCGCCTTCACCGCCGCCGGGAACAACTTCGAGCTCGCCATCGCCGTCGCCATCGCCACCTTCGGTGTCACCTCTGGGCAGGCCATCGCCGGCGTCGTCGGTCCGCTCATCGAAGTGCCCGTCCTCGTCGGCCTCGTGTACGTCTCACTTGCCCTCCGAAATCGCTACCCCCACCAGTCGATCCAGCCCATGGAGAAGCCATGACGAGCGCCGACCATCCCTCGGTCCTGTTTGTCTGTGTCCACAACGCCGGCCGGTCCCAGATGGCCGCCGCCTACACCCACCACCTCTCTGGAGGTCGGGTCGAGGTGCGCTCTGCCGGGTCGGCACCCGCCGACACGGTCAACCCCGCAGTCCGGCAGGCAATGCTCGAGGACGGCATCGACATCTCCGCGGAGACGCCGAAGCTGCTCACCGCAGAGGCGGTCCAGGCCTCGGACGTCGTGGTCACCATGGGTTGCGGAGACGCCTGCCCGGTCTACCCGGGCAAGCGCTACCTGGACTGGCAGCTCGACGATCCCGCCGGGCAGGGCGTCGATGCCGTACGTCCCATCCGCGACGAGATCCGGCGACGCGTCACCGGCCTGCTCGGCGAGCTGGGAGCCCATCCGGGCAAGGAAGCCTGAGGCTCCTGAGGCGAGGAGCGGCCGGCACGAGCGGGAGGAGGAGCGGTGAAGAGGACCGTCCCGGCTATCGCTGCTCTGGTGGCGGCGACCGCCGTGTGGGGCTCCACCTTCATCGTCACCAAGGACTCGCTCGACGAGCTCGACCCGGCCTCCTTCCTCACCTGGCGCTTCGGCATCGGTGCGGTCGTGCTGCTGTTGGTCCGTCCACGGGCCGTGACCCTCCTGAACCGGGCCGATCAGAGGCGCTCCGCGGCCCTCGGCGTCGCGCTTGCGGCCGGGTTCCTCCTCCAGACCACCGGGCTGCAGCACACCCTCGCCGGGGTCTCCGGATTCCTCACGGGCGCGGCTGTCATCCTCACTCCCGTCGTCGCCGCTGTCTTCTTCAAGGAGCAGGTCGGGGCCGCCGGCTGGGCCGCCGTCGCTCTCTCAGCGGTCGGAATCGGCGTCCTCGCCGGCGGCCTGACGGCCGGGTCGCCCGTCGGGGCCGCCCTCACCTTGGCTGGCGCGGCCTGCTTCGCCGTCCACATCACCGGGCTGAGCCAGTGGGCCACCCGGGAGAACGCGTTGGGCATGACCACCGTGAGCGTCGTGGTCGCGGCGGTGATCTGCGGTGTCGTCGCAGCGGCTGGTGTCGACGGCATCACGGTCCCCACGAGCGCCACTGCCTGGCGGGCCGCGGCCTACCTGGGCATCGTTGCCACGTGCATCGGCTTTGCCGTCCAGGCCTGGGCCCAGGCCGCCCTCACCGCGACGACGGCCGCCGTGGTGATGACGATGGAGCCCTTCTTCGCAGCCGTCCTCGCTGTTGCCCTCGGCGAGTCCGGCCTCGGCTGGCTCGGTTGGGCTGGCGGCCTGCTCATCGTTGGCGGCATGACCCTTGCCGAGCTCGGTCCGCGGGAGTGCTGCGACGCCATGGCGCCTCGGGTGGAATGCTGCTGATCCGCAAACGCGAAGCCCTCGCGGGAAGGGCTACGACACGGTGACGGTGACGTTCTCCTGATCGGTGGCGCCGACCTGGTCGGTCACCTGGAGGGTGAACCGGTAGGTGCCGGCGAAGCTGGGAGTACCGATGATGTGCCCCGCTTCAGTGCCCTGGAAGAACGGGCCGGTCATGCCGGTGGGGATGGTGCCCGCGACGACGCTCCACCGCACGGGAGTTGGGGTGAGCCCGCTGCCCGTCGTCGTGTCGCAGCCGGTCGTGGTGAAGTTGACGACTCCGGCCGCCCCCCGGGTCAGTGCCACCGGAGGCAAGGGGTCGATGAGACAGGTGCCTGTCGGCGGGGCGGGATCGGCTGGCACCGGTGTCGCGGACGGCCTGCAGTTCGGGATGGTCACGCTCGCCGTGGGAGTGCCGCTGTTGGAGATGGTGAGTCGGCAGTCGGGGGCGGTGAAGCCCGTGGCCTCGACCTTGAATCTCCCGTCAGTCCCGACCCGGGCGCCCGCGCCGCTCGTGGTCGACTGAACGAGCACGAACGTGCCGCCGATGCCTCCCTGTCCCTCGACGCGCAGCTGGCCGTTGTTGAGCTCGACCTTGCTGGCGGTGACGGCGCCGGCGGGGCCGGCGAGGACTGCCTGGGCGGCGACCATGCCTGCCACGGCAATTGCGGTGGCGATGATCCGAACAGAGGCTGTTTTGGACATGCGTGTATCTCCTACCGTGTGGGGATGGCGTTGCCCGGGTTGCGGACAGCGTCCGGGTGAAACGTGCACACGCGAAAACGGCGTCTCGGCAGATATGGTTCAGATCGGACAGGGCCTCAGGGTCAGCCTGCACACTCGACCAACGGGAACGCCGCGACGGATGCGGTGCGATTGAGCTGGCCCACTGACCCGCCAGACGAATCAGTGGGTGAGGGACGAACCGCGTCCCCTATCGCTCAGGCTCCGCTCGGCTTGGCGCTCTCGAAGGGCGGCTGAAACTGCGTGCCGAGCCCAGAGCGATCACCGCAGCTGCCCTCCCTGGGGCGCAACGGGCGTAGCCGGGACAGATCACCCGCGCGGAGTGAGGCCGAGCAGCGCGGCAGCGACGACGCTGGTCCACACGACGACTGATCGGTCCCATTCGCGCCTCGAGAGGACGGGCATGGACAACATCACCACTAATTTCTGGGACGTCTTGCTGTGGAGCTTCTGGTTCTTCATCTGGATCGCCGCGATCATGGTCTGGGTCCGCTGCATCTTCGACCTGTTCAGGGACAAAGACCTCGGCGGCTGGGCGAAGGCTGGGTGGTCGGTGCTGCTGATCTTTGTGCCGTGGTTGGGCGCGCTGATCTACCTCATCGCCCGCGGTCGCGGCATGGCTGAGCGGCAGATGCGTGAGATGTCGCAGATGCAGGCCCAGCAGGAGCAGTACATCAAGCAGGTGGCGGCTGGCTCCGGCGGTGGGGCCACCCCGGCGGAGCAGATCGCCAGTGCCAAGTCGCTGCTCGACTCCGGTGCGATCACCCCCGATGAGTTCGGGGCCCTCAAGGCGAAGGCCCTCGCCTGACCTTCGATCGCCGATATCCCAGGCCGGCGGTCCCGCCGGCCTGGGATGCACGGCTTGCGGACCAGGCTGGCGGCAGCCAGCCGGGTCCGTCGTGAGGCGGGACCGGTAGCCGGCGTCCGCCGGTTCCGAAAGGAGCGTCTCGACGATGCGGACTTCCGAGTCCGCGCCAGCGGCAGCCGCTGGCGCGGCGTCCGGCGCCATCCTGGTCACGCTGGCATCTGGCCAGTTCCTCATGGCGCTGGACAGCTCGGTCATGAACGTGTCGATCGCGACGGTCGCCAAGGACCTGGACACCACCGTGACCGGCATCCAGACGGCCATCACCCTCTACACGTTGGTGATGGCCTCGCTCATGATCACCGGCGGCAAGGTCGGCCAGATCCTCGGGCGCAAGCGCGCATTCGCCATTGGCTGCGTGATCTACGGGTGCGGCTCGCTGACCACCTCGCTGTCGCCGAACCTGACCGTGCTGCTCATCGGGTGGTCCTTGCTCGAGGGCATCGGAGCGTCCCTCATCATGCCTGCCATTGTCGCTCTCATCGCCGCCAACTTCGGCCGGTCGGAGCGTCCGCGCGCCTACGGGATGGTGGCGGCGGCGGGTGCCATCGCAGTGGCGGCGGGGCCGCTCATCGGCGGGCTCTTCACGACGTACTGGTCGTGGCGGTGGGTCTTCGCTGGCGAGGTCATCGTCGTGCTCGGCATCCTCGCGCTGACCCGCCGCATGGCCGACACCCCGCCGGAGCGCGGCGTCCGCATGGACCTGGTCGGCACCGCCCTCTCGGCCTGCGGGCTGGCCCTCGTCGTCTACGGCATCCTGCGCGCCGGGTCGTGGGGGCTCATCAACCCCAAGCCCGATGCGCCCACCCTCATGGGCCTGTCCGCGGTCATCTGGCTCATCCTGGCCGGCGGCCTGGTCCTGCTCGGATTCCTCGCCTGGGAGCGCCGGCGGGTCATGGGCGGGCAGGCGGCACTGATCAACCCGGCGATGCTGCGCAACTCGATCCTGCGCGGCGGGCTCGTGGGCTTCTTCTTCCAGTACTTGCTCCTTGCCGGGCTGTTCTTCGCCGTGCCGCTGTTCCTGTCCGTGTCGCTCGGGCTGTCCGCCATCGCCACTGGTGTCCGCATGCTCCCGCTGTCGGTGACGCTGCTGATCGCGGCCGTCGGCGTGCCGCGCTTCTTTCCGGACGCCAACCCGAGGCGCGTGGTGCGGCTGGGATTCCTCTCCCTCTTCCTCGGCCTGGTCACCCTCATGGCGGCTCTCGACATCGGCGTCGGCCCCGAGGTGGTCACGCTCCCGATGCTCCTCGCAGGGTTGGGGATCGGCGCCCTCGCCTCCCAGCTCGGCAGCGTCACGGTGTCCTCGGTGCCCGACGACCAGACGGACGAGGTGGGCGGCCTGCAGAACACCGTGACGTTCCTGGGATCGTCCATCGGCACGGCCCTCAGCGGGGCGGTGCTCATCTCCGCGCTCACCACGTCCTTCTTCACCGGCATCCAGGACAACCCCGCAGTCCCGGATAGCCTGACGTCGCAGGCGCAGGTCCAGCTCGCCTCGGGCGTGCCCTTCGTCCCCGACTCCCAGCTGAGCGCCGCTCTCACGGACGCCGGGGTCACCGGGGAGACCGCCACTGCCGTGATGAACGAGAACACGGCCGCCCGCCTCGCCGGTCTGCGCGCCTCGCTCGCGGTGCTCGCAATCCTCGGGCTGGTCGCCATCTACTTCGCGGGCGGCATCCCCACCCGACAGCCCGGCTCCGACGCGAAGCCCGGAACGGCGCCCGCTGAATCTGCCGGCCCTGCGGATCCCGAGGACGGCAGGTCGCCGTGACGAGGGAGGAGTGCAGGTAGTGAGGCTGCGTGCATCGAAGGGAGTTCATCGTGACCACCGAACCCACCCCCACGCCCACCCCCATGGGCATGGGCCAGGACCGCCCGTCTCGCCCCGATCCCAAGCGGAGGGGACACATTGGTTGGATCGTGGCCGGCTCGTTGGCCAGCGGACTTGTCGCCGCGCTGCTTCTCGTTGCCGCGCCGTTCACCTCGGCGGAGGAGAGTGAGGTCACTGGCGCGGTTCTGTGCGGATTCGCGCTGGGCTGGGCGATGTTGGCTGTGCTGTCAGTGCGGTTCACCGATCAGCCTCAGCGGTGGGCTGCGGCTCCTGCACTGGTACTGGGGCTGGGCGGTCTGCTCCTGGTGGTGTTCGGCTCGACGGTTCGCGGGGCCCTGGGATGGGTGTGGCCCCCGGCCCTGTTGGCCCTGGTGGTCTGGATGATCCTCCAAATGCGTCGCCATCTTCGTAGTCGCGGCGCGCGATGGCTGCTGTACCCGGTGTTCGCGATCATGGCCCTGGCCGCGATAGGTGGCGGCTACGAGAGCGTGAGCGCAGGGCTGGATGAAGACCTCGCAATGCCGGGTCGGTTGATCGACGTTGGCGGACACAGCCTGCACCTCCGATGCAGTGGCTCAGGCAGCCCGACCGTGATCCTCGAACCCGGTGCTGGCCTGATGTCATCGGTTTCCGGGTGGATTGCGCCGGCCGTCGCCCGAGAGACCCGCGTCTGCGTCTACGACCGCGCAGGTCATGGCTGGAGCGAGCCCGCTGACAGCCCCCAGGACGGCGCACAGACCGCGACGGACCTGCACACCTTGCTGGAGCGCGCGAGTGTTCCCGGACCGTATGTGCTGGCCGGCCACTCCTTCGGCGGCCTCTACGTGCAGACTTTCGCCGCCCAGTATCCCGACGACGTCGCCGGACTCGTGCTGGTCGACACCACGGGACGGAAGTCGCAAGCGACGCCGGCAGGATCGCCCGACGAGAAGGACTCCTACAACATCAAGGGTCGTTTCTCCGCTCTGCTCTCGTCCACGGCCGAGCTGGGCGTCGCCCGGCTGCTCAGCCGGGGCTCGTACGACAGTCTGCCGCCGCAGTCGGCCCAGGAGGCAGAGGCCACCGGGTCGACCGTCGCCAATATGCGAAGCACGATCGAGGAGTACCTCCAGGCGAACAACGCCGCGGGGCAGGCTGCGGCTCTGGATGACGTCGGCGACAAACCCGTGGTCGTCCTGACAGCCGGCATCGGGAGTGATGCAGCCAAGATTGCCGCCCACGGCGCTTTGGCCGCCGCCTTGTCGACCAACAGCGTGCACCGCGTCGTCGACGGTGGCACCCACGAATCGCTGATCCTGGATGAGCATGACTCTGCCGCCACCACTCAAGCGATCCTCGACGTCGTCTCATCGGTCCGGAGCCACGAGAGCCTGGTCAGGTGATCCAGAGCCCAGCAGAAAGGACGCACGCGATGCCGGTTCTGTTTGCGGTCAACGAGCACATCCGTGAACTGGAGATGATTCGGCGCGAACTCGTCAGCCGGTATGACGCGGACTACGAGATCGTGTGCGAACAGTCAGTGGAGTCCGCCCTCGCGCGGCTCGAAATGCTGAAGGAGGCGGGCGCTCAGGTTCTTGTCCTGTTCGCGGCCGCTGAGATGACGGCGATGACGGGCATCGAGTACCTGCAGACGGCGCACGAGCTGCATCCGCGGGCGCAGCGGGTCCTGCTGATCCCGTGGGGTTTCCGGTCGGCAACGAAGCCGATCCTCAGGGCAGTCTCCGTGGGCAAGATCGATCGCTTCGCGACCGTGCCAAGCCGCTCCCCTGACGAGAAGTTCCATCACATCGTCACGGAACTCCTCCGCGACTGGCAGCAGCAAGAGCGCAACCGACCCACGCTGGTCACCGTCATAGGCGAGCACTGGGACTCGCGGTCGCACGAGGTGCGTGACCTCCTGCAGCGCAGCGGTCTGGCCTTCGCATTCCATGCCACGGACTCGGACGAAGGCCGGGCTCTACTGCACCAGGTCCAGCGGCCCGATGGTCCGTTCCCGGTCTTCATCCGCTTCGACGGTCAGGTGCTGACCAACCCCACGAATGAGGAGGCGGCCGCGGCCCTCGGCGTTCGGCACAGCTCCCAGGAAGGCGTCTTCGACGTGGTCGTGGTCGGGGCGGGGCCGGCCGGGTTGTCTGCTGCTGTCTACGCCGCTTCGGAAGGACTGCGCACGATTGTCATCGACCGAGACACGTTCGGTGGCCAGGCTGGCACGAGTTCCCTCATCCGAAACTACCTGGGGTTTCCGCTCGGTATCGGCGGGGCTGAGCTGTGCAGCCGGGCACTCGACCAGGCCTGGTCGTTCGGCGCGGAAACCTCCGTGCTGCGCGGGGCCACCGATCTGCGCACAGACGGCGACGCCCGAATCGTGGTTCTCGCGGACGGGACGGAAATCGCAACGCGTGCCGTGGTCCTGGCCATGGGAGCGAGCTACCAGCGCCTCGCCATCCCCAACCTCGAGTCGCTCGTCGGCTCCGGTGTCTACTACGGCGGCGGAGTTGCGGAGGCCCAGGCGATGGAGGGACAGCAGGTGTACGTGGTCGGGGCAGGCAACTCAGCCGGCCAAGCCGTCGTCCACCTTTCGAAGTATGCAGCGCGCGTCACGATGATTGTCCGTGGCAGTGCGCTTGGGGCGAGCATGTCGGACTATCTGGTGAAGATGATCGACGCCACTGAGAACGTCGATGTGTGGCTACACAGCACCGTCATCGATGGTGCGGGGGCTGGACGACTGGAGGAACTCGTCGTCCGCGACAGCGATACCGGCGACACCCGGACCGTGCCAGCGGCCGCCCTGTTCGTCCTCATCGGTGCCCAGCCACACACCCAATGGCTGCCCGACGCCATCCAACGCGACGAACACGGCTTCGTCCTCACCGGTTCGGACGTCGTTCCGGCCGCCACCGACGCTGCGGGTGGCCAACCGCCACAGCCCCTTCCGCTGGAGACCACCTTCCCCGGCGTGTTTGCTGCCGGTGACATCCGGCACGGCTCAGTCAAGCGGATAGCCTCCGCGGTCGGCGACGGTGGCGTCAGCATCCGGTCTGTCCACCAGTACCTGACACGCGTGCGCGAAAGACAGTGACGTGGGAAACCATGATCGCCCCAGGAGACGGCACCGGCGCCGTGCGTGGCAAGGATGCAGTCACCCGGGGTGGACTCTGCCGCCCGGAACGAGCGTCGCGCCCGACCCAGCAGTGCAGCGTGAGCGAGCTCAGCGGCATACCAACTGAGTCGGATGCCGCTGAGCTCGCTTCGCGCGTCAGGCTGAGTGGGCTCAGCCGCTGGTGGAGACGGTCTTGGCGTTGAAGTTGTTGCCGCTGCCGTCCGGGCGGTAGTTCTTCTCGACGTTCCCGGCCGAGTCGACCGAGAACCAGTGGACGGTGGTGCCGGCTGGCACGGTCAGCACCTCGTCGGGCTCACGAATGCCTCCGGCTGCATACATCGTCGAGGAGTACGTGGGCTTGCTGCCATCCAGCGTGTAGAAGACGGCGGCCGACTCCGACACGTCGAAGGTCACGTCAACCATGCCAGCGGTGCTGCTCGCCTTCGCGCCAACGGTGCTGCTGGGTCGCTGCTTGTCCTTGTCGAAGTCATAAGCCACACGCATCAGCTCGACGAGTCCGTTGGCGAACTCCTGCGACTCCGCATGGGCCGAGGCTCCGTTCGGGTTGGCGCTCTCGAAGGGCGGTTGGAACTGCGAGCCGACCTCGAAGTTCCATGCGTAGATGCCGTACTTGTACCAGAGCATGTCACCGGAGTTGCCAGCCGCCGAGTAGAGGACATCCGAGATCGGACCCGTGCGGGCCGGCGTGACGGACAACCCGCGGTGGCGCTTGATCTCAGAGAGGATCCGCGAGGACGCTCCCCAGAAGAAGGACTCCTGCTCGAGCGTGGGTCGCGGCGCCGAGATGCGACCCGGCGTGATGTACGCGCCCGGTGACCACATGAAGTAGTTGCCGGAGCTGTGCAGGTTCATCGAGAACTTGATGTTCCGGTTCGCCGACGCGATCCAGTCGATGTTCGCGCTCTCCGGCTCGCTCAGCTCGGCGGGCCCGGCGTACGTGCCGCTCGTGCAGCTCGCCGACGCGCCGTTGTACCCGTCGAAGAGGCTGTACGTGTCGTAGTTGCGGTTGTTGTCGACGCCCCAGCTGTTGCGCGCGAGGAAGTCGGCATTGCCGTCCAGGGGACAGTGGTTCGTCATGTTCTTCCGCTGCGACTCGAAGTCATAGAACGAGTAGTGCCCGCCGTCCGGGTTGACGGACGGCACGATCCAGATGTCGAGGTTGTTGACCAGCTGCTTGGTGCGCCCGTCGTGGGCGTAGTTGCGCAGCAGCCGCTCGGCGGTCTCGATCGAGACGAGTGGCGGGACCCACTCGCGGGCGTGCTCCTGGGCATAGGCCAGAACACCGGTCTTGGACCCGTCGCGCACCTTACCGATCCGGATCGCGTAGACGGTCTGTGGGTCGCGGGACACCGAGCTCGGCGCCGAGAGGCCGTCAGTCAGTGTCGCGGTCGCCGGTGCGACCACGCCGTTGCCCACCGAGCCCCGGTAGGTGTACGCCTGCACCAGCGCGCTCGCAGGGGGCGAGGCGTTGATCGCCTGGACAACCTGTGCCGCGGTGCTCGACACGCCTCCGGAGGCGTTGCTGGCGAGCGACACCGTGATGGTGGATCCGGTGACGGCGACCGCGAGCGGCGCGTTCGGTCCTGTGGGGGCTACGAGCTCGACCCGGATGTCGTTGCCGCCCTGGTGTCCCCACGCACGCGAGTCGATGCCGATTCTGCTCGCATTCGCTGCACCGAGCACGGCCTGGGCGTGCCGGCGGTACCCGTTGGTCTGGTGCGGCAGCTCGACGATCTCCGAGATAGCGGGGAACTCGGCTGCCAGCGCCTGGATCCGCTGGTACAGCTCGGTGGGCGTCAGGTACGACGTGATGAAGTCCCGCTCGTAGGCGCCACCCCACGCATCCTCTCCGTCGACCGGCAGCCAGTCGGTGACCTTGACGACGGTGCTGTCGCCGGTTGGGCTGACAACGCGGATGCTGTCGGGGCGTTGGCCGACCTGGGCCGCGCCACGGTGGTACAGGTAGACGCCGGCATCGACGAAGCGGCTGATGTTCTGGCTGCCGCCGGAGCCGAGCGCGGTGCCGGGACCGCTGTCGCGCTCGACGACCAGCTGCGCTGAGGACGACTGGCCCTGGGCCCATTTGGCCTCCACGGACAGGTACCCGACCCCAAACGACTCGTAGTAGTCCGCACGGATGACCTTGACATCGGACACGGATTCCGCTGCGGCTGCAGCCGCGAAGGTGTCGTTCGCGGCGACGGCCGCCGCTATTGCAGCGTCACGCTCGGCGATGACGGCTTGTGTGTCGGCGGGTGACTGCACGGTAGCGCCGACGCGGAAGCCCTTCGCCTGCAAGGCGGCTCGCTCGCTCGACGTGACAACGGCACGAACGGTCAGGCTGCCGTTCTCATTCGCGTGAACGCCATGATCGAGGTCGACGCCAGTGCTGACCAAGCGGTCCAGCTCAGCGGTGTCGGCCACGACGAGTTCGACGACGGTGGCGGGCTCGTCGGCATCCCGGACGAGATCGGTAGCGGGGGCAGTGGTGGTCGCCGCTTGGACGGGCGCGAGGCTGGTCAGGACCAGCGCAGCGCTGCATGCGGTCACCACCCCTGCGAGGAGGTTTTTGCGTAGGGCGAATGACATGTTCCAGAACTCCTGTGGGCGAGGGCGACGTCAGACCTAATTGGGCAGGACTCACGCACTTCGGGCTGGAGGGGGGCACACGAGGACGACGGCAATCTCGCGCGTGGAGTGTGGCTCAGATGAACCAAAAGCGATCACCGGGTGGAGATGGGCCATGTCTAGTGGTGGCGCCTCATGATTGTCAACGGCAACGAGCATCGAACCTATGACCCCTGCTGTAGGAGTGACGGATTCGGCCGACCAGCGCGTCGCGAACGCACGGTCTTCGGCGCCAGGAATACTGCGGTGCTTGGCGCAGCCCGTTGCAGCACACTGAACACATGAGCGACGACCCTGCCCAGGCAGCCAAGCAGCATCTGCAACAGTGCCTGCGTTGGGCGCGCGACGAGGTCCTGCCAAAGCTCGACGGTCTGGACGAGTACGAGGTGCGCCGGCCCATGACCCGGACCGGGCTCAATCTTCTAGGGCTCGTCAAGCACCTGGCGTTCTTCGAGGCGTCCTACTTCGGGTTCGTCTTCGAACGTCCCTATCCCGAGACCATTCCCGTCGTTGACACGAACTTCCAGAACCCGGACTTGATGTGGGTGCCGGCGGATGAAACGCGGGAACAGGTCATCGAGGGCTACCGCAAGGCCTGTCGGCACGCGGATGAGACGATCGAGGCGCTCCCCATCGATGCAGTAGGGCACGTGCCATGGTGGGGACCCAACGACGTGCCGCTGTTCAGTGTCATGGCCCACATGCTCGGGGAGACGCGCCAGCACCTCGGCCACATGGACCTCATCCGCGAGCAACTCGACGGGCGCATCGGCGAGGACGTCGAGCCGCTCTCCGCCGCGCAAGAAGCCGACTTCGCTCGGCGGTGGTGTCGCACCGAGAGGGCGGCGCGGGTTGCCGGCAACCGCTTCGTGCCAGCGGGGTTCGCACCTCCCACGTCGCTCGTGCACGACCGGTTCAGGCTGGAGCCGCTCGGCCCGAAACACAACCAGGCCGACCACGCCGCCTGGATGTCGAGCATCGGCCACATTCGTGCGACGCCGGGCTTTTCGGATGGGGCATGGCCCCCGGTGGGAGGCATGACGCTCGAAGAGAACCTGGCTGATCTCACTCGGCATGCGCGCGACTTCGAGACGGGTCGCGGGTTCACCTTCACGGTTCTCGACCCTGCTGGTGGCGACGTCATCGGGTGCGTCTACCTCTACCCGTCGGCGGACGAGCACGACGTCGTCGTGCAGTCGTGGGTCCGTGCCGACCATGCCGAACTCGACACCCCTGTTGCGGACGCCGTCGCCCAATGGATCGATTCCGACTGGACCTGGAGGCGCCCAGACCGCGTCGGCCGCTGATGGCTCGCCCGCTCCGCCGTCAGCATCGATCCACCGATGAGTCTGGGGCAGGCTCACGTGCTGAGGGCCGCCCCGCTCGACGGCTGGGTCGACCCCGCCCATTGAGCGGGGTGGTCGACGACGTGCTGGAGCTGGGCCAGAGCCGCCCCGGTCGCCCCCGCAGTCGCGTCGTGTGATGCGAGCTCGATGACCGGCGCGGCCCACCGCGCCGTTGGAATGCGCGGCTGGAGCCGGCGGGAGAGCTCTGGCTGGAGGTGCGGGGCCACTGCGGCCAGGTCGCCCCCGAGGACGATGGCCGGGATGTCGAGCAGGTTGACGGCGCTGGCGAGGGCGATGCTGAGCGCCCAGGCTCCGCGGGCGATCGCCCCCTGGGCGCGTGAGTCGCCCCGGTCGGCACGGCCAACGAGCTCCGCGAGACTGGTGTGGACGTCGAGGCCGGCGGCGCGGAGGAGGGCGCGACGGCCGGCGTACTGCTCGAGGCACCCGGTGGACCCGCATCGGCAGCCGGGGCCGGCGGGGTCGACGCAGACGTGTCCGACTTCGCCGGCCCAGCCGTGGCGACCGCTCTGCACCTTCCCGTCGAGCACGGTTGCCCCACCGATGCCGATCTCGCCGGAGACATAGATGAAGTCCCGGAGGGGGCCGGGCCGTCCGGGGGCTGGGGTGGCGATGGTGCGAGCGGCGAGGTCAGCCTCGTTGCCGATGCGCAGCGACAGGCTCGAGAGCCGGTCGGGTGCGAGGATGTCCGCGGGTCTGATGGCGGACCAACCAAGGTTGGGCGCGAGGAGCAGTTCGCCCGTGCCAACCGACACGATGCCGGGCAGGGCCAGACCTGCTCCGACGAGCCGCAACCGCCCCGCTACCTGCTCGATGACGCGGTTCGCGAGATCGGAGAGGTGGTCCAGGACCGTGGCCGGGTCACTGCCCACGAGGTCTTCGTCGGCCACGGCCTCGGCGACGACGCGTCCGCGCAGGTCGAGTACCCGGGCGGCCAGTCCACCTGCGTTGACCTGCAGTCCGAGGGCGCCGATCCCGTGCCCCGGCACCAGTGGAGTGGCCGGGCGTCCACGCGGGGACGCGACGCGCTCGAGCTCGTCGACGACCCCGGCAGTCAGCAGCTCGTCGACGAGCCGCGACACGGTCGACTTCGTCAGCCGCGTGGCGCTCGCGACGTCGCTGCGGGAGAGGGCGACGGGAGATCCGAAGATCGCCTGGACGACGAGTCCGAGGTTCGTCTCGCGCAGCAACGACTGGCGTGAGCTCGCGCCGGCGGGCCGCACCGCCAGCTGCAGTGGCGACGGCCTCTCGGATCGGGACACCCCTTGAACGTACCGCACCCACGCGATTAAGTTGTATGGCGAAACAAAACTCGAGGAGGAGTGATCATGGTGCGTGAACCCACCCCCGCCGACAAGTTCTCTTTCGGACTCTGGACGGTCGGTTGGACCGGTACCGACCCGTTCGGCGGCCCGACGCGCCCCGCCCTGGACCCCTGGGAGTACTCCGACCGTCTTGCCGAGCTCGGCGCCTGGGGGATCACCTTCCACGACAACGACGTCTTCCCCTTCGAGGCTGACGACGCGACGCGCGACCGGATCGCCGGCCGGCTCAAGGACGCCACGGACCGGGCGGGACTCGTCATCGAGATGGTCACGACGAACACCTTCAGCCATCCCATCTTCAAGGACGGCGGGCTCACCTCCAACGACCGCGGCGTCCGAAGGTACGGGCTGCGCAAGATCCTGCGCGCCGTCGACCTGGCTGTGCAGGTGGGCGCCACGACCTTCGTCATGTGGGGCGGACGCGAGGGCGCCGAGTACGACGGGTCCAAGGACCTCGTGGCGGCGTTCGACCGCTACAGGGAGGGTCTGGACACTGTGGCCGGCTACATCAAGTCGCAGGGCTACGACCTGCGGATCGCCTTGGAGCCCAAGCCGAACGAGCCACGCGGCGACATCTTCCTGCCCACGGTGGGCCACGCCCTGGCACTCATCGCCGAGCTCGAGCACGGTGACATCGTCGGCCTCAACCCAGAGACCGGTCATGAGCAGATGGCCAACCTCAACTACACCCATGCACTGGCGCAGGCCCTGTGGAGCGGCAAGCTGTTTCACATCGACCTCAACGGGCAGCGCGGGCTGAAGTACGACCAGGACCTCGTCTTCGGCCACGGCGACCTGCTCTCGGCCTTCTTCACCGTCGACCTGCTCGAGAACGGCTTCCCCGCCAGCCCTGAAGGCCCCCGCTACACCGGCCCGCGGCACTTCGACTACAAGCCGTCACGCACCGAGCACCTCGACGGGGTGTGGGAGTCCGCGAAGGCGTCGATGTCGACCTACCTCATGCTGGCCGAGCGGGCCCGGGCCTTCCGGGCCGACCCGCGAGTGCAGGACGCGATGGCCTACGCCGGTGTGTTCGAGCTCGCGGAGCCGACGCTGGCCGCGGGGGAGACAGCGGCGGAACTGCTGGCGCACGACGACGGCTTCGACGTCACCAAGGCGGCCGAGCGAGACTACGGCTTCGTCCGCCTCCAGCAGCTCGCCGTCGAGCACCTCGTCGGCTGAGCGGGTTGGGCGGGTGCGAGAGCAGGAACGATGTCACTGGTAGCCGGGGTCGACTCGTCGACCCAGTCGTGCAAGGTCGTCATCCGGGACGCCGAGACCGGCCGGCTGGTCAGATCCGGCTCGGCGCCCCACCCCCCGGGGACCGAGGTCGACCCCGAGGCGTGGTGGGTGGCCCTTCAGGCAGCGATCACCGCGGCTGGGGGACTGGAGGACGTCGCGGCGCTCTCGGTCGCCGGCCAGCAGCACGGGATGGTCGCCCTCGACGCCGAGGGCTGCGTCGTCCGGCCGGCGCTACTGTGGAACGACACGAGGTCCGCGGGGGCCGCCGAGGACCTCGTCACCGAGCTGGGTCTCGGCAACCGGGAGGCCGGCGCACGGTACTGGGCCGAGGCGGTCGGCCTCGTCCCGGTCGCCTCCTTCACGATCGCCAAGCTGCGGTGGCTCGTCGACCACGAGCCGGACCACGCCAGCCGCCTGGCCGCCGTGGCGCTCCCACACGACTGGCTGACGTGGCGCCTCGCGGGCGCCGACGCGCTCGCCTCTCTCGTCACGGACCGCTCCGACGCGTCGGGCACCGGGTACTTCGACGCTGTCACCGACGCCTACCGGCTGGACCTGCTCGCGCGGGCCCTCAAGCGCCAGGAGCGCGAGGTCACGGACCTCGTCCTGCCACGGGTCGCTCGCCCCGACGAGGCTGCGGGCATGGGCGGCGAGCGGCTGGGTCTCGGCCACCTCACCCTGGGGCCGGGGTGCGGCGACAACGCGGGAGCCGCGCTCGGCCTGCACCTGAGCCCGGGGCAGACGATGCTCTCCCTCGGCACCTCCGGTGTCGTGGGTGCTGTCTCAGCGGTCGGCAGCGCCGACCCGACCGGAGCGGTCGCCGGATTTGCCGATGCGACCGGCAACTTCCTGCCCTTGGCCGTCACGCTCAACGCGGCCCGGGTCCTTGACGCGACGGCTCGGCTGCTGCGTGTCGACCACGAGGGGCTCAGCACCCTGGCGCTGGCGGCCCAGTCGGGATCGGGGGGCCTCGTCCACGTGCCCTACCTCGAGGGCGAGCGCACCCCGAACCTGCCGGACGCCTCGGGTCGCCTCTATGGCATGACGCTGGCATCGATGACCCGTGAGAACCTCGCCCGGGCGGCCGTCGAGGGGCTGCTGTGCCACCTGGCGGACGCGCTGGCGGCCGTTCGGGCCCAAGGGGCCAGCATCGAGCGGGTCACCCTTGTCGGCGGTGCGGCCAGGTCGCGGGCCGTGCGGGAGATCGCGCCCGCCATCCTCGGAGTCCCGGTCATGGTGCCGGCCCCAGCGGAGTACGTCGCAGACGGGGCGGCACGCCAAGCGGCTTGGGTGCTGAGGGGGAGCGCTGAAGCACCGGAGTGGGAGGGCGCGCGGGCGACCACGTTCGAGGCCCCACCGACTCCGGCGGTGCTCGACGCCTATCGTCAGGCGGCCACGGACCTGGCCGCCACGGAACGTCGGGTTGTGTTCTTTCCCGACGCCGCAGCTCGCGCCGCCCGCGGACCTGACTGAACGGCCTACGAGCGGGGCTTGGGTCGGCACCCACGAAGTGGCGGCGACAAGAGAGCCGGCCCAGCGGCATACGGCTCACATCACGTCGATAACGTTATCGGAAACGATTGACACGACAGGTTTCACGCTGACAACGTGTGGTCGTCAGCCTCTTTCAAGGACGAGGAGTTTCAACGATGAAGCGGACACCGATCCTTCGAGCCGTGGCGGTCGGTGCGGTCGCCGCCCTGCTCGGAGCATGTTCGGGTGGGGGCGGGGACGCCTCTGGCGGGGCCACCGGCGACAACGTGACCATCACCTGGTGGCACAACTCCAACACGAGCCCCGGCAAGGACTACTACGACCAGGTCGCCAAGGACTTCGAGGCATCGCACCCCGGCGTCACGATCCAGGTCAGCGCCATGCAGCACGAGGACATGCTGACCAAGCTCGACGCGGCCTTCCAGAGTGGTGACGCACCGGACGTCTACATGGAGCGCGGCGGTGGAGAGCTCGCCGACCATGTCGAGGCAGGCCTGACCAAGGACCTGTCGCAGCCGGCCGCGGACATCATCTCGAAGATCGGGGGGTCGGTCGCGGGATGGCAGGTCGACGGCAAGACCTACGCGCTGCCCTTCTCGCTCGGTGTCGTCGGCTTCTGGTACAACAAGGAGCTCTTCTCCAAGGCCGGCATCAGCACCACGCCGACCACGTGGGAGGAGCTCTTCAGCGACATAGACACCCTCAAGGCAGCCGGCATCGAGCCGATCTCGGTGGGTGCCGGCGACAAGTGGCCCGCCGCGCACTACTGGTACTACTTCTCGCTCCGCGAGTGCTCCAAGCAGGTCCTCACCGATGCCGTCAAGAGCCTGCAGTTCTCCGACCCCTGCTTCCTCAAGGCCGGCCAGCACGTGGAGAAGGTCATCGCGGCGAAGCCCTTCAACAAGGGCTTCCTCTCGACGCCGGCCCAGAGTGGCCCCACGAGTGCCTCGGGGCTGCTCGCCACGGGCAAGGTCGCCATGGAGATGCAGGGGCACTGGGAGCCCGGCGTCATGCAGGGCCTGACGGCGGACAAGAAGGGCCTCGGCGACAAGCTGGGCTGGTTCGCCTTCCCGGCTGTGGCAGGTGGCCAAGGTGACCAGGCGGCCGCGCTCGGTGGTGGGGACGCCTGGGCCGTCTCCGAGAAGGCGCCGTCGCAGGCGGTCGAGTTCGTCAAGTACATGCTGTCCACGCAGGTGCAGAAGGGCTTTGCCGAACGAGACATGGGCCTGCCCACCAACTCGGACGCCACGCAGTACGTCAAGGACCCGGCACTCGCCGAGCTGCTGAAGGTGCGCGACGAGGCGCCGTACGTGCAGCTCTACTTCGACACCGCGTTCGGCAGCTCCGTCGGTGGTGCGATGAACGACGAGATCGCCCTGATGTTCGCCGGCAAGGCGAGCCCGAAGGACATCGTCGACAAGACCCAGGCTGCCGCCGACGCGGCGAAGTAGCGGCATGACGCACAACGCGACGGCTGGGGGCGCCCGCACCACGGGCGCCCCCAGCGCGCACCGGCCGGACGGGGCGCCGGCCCCGAGGCTCGGCCCGGGGACGCCCCGGACGATGGCGAGGGGACCACGCCTCCCCCGTGGGCTGCGCCTGGTCCTGGAGCTGGCGTTGTTCATCGGTCCGGCCCTGGTCCTCTTCCTCTTCTTCGTCGTCTGGCCGATCGTCAAGGCGCTGCAGTTCTCGGTATACCGCTGGAAGGGCTTTGGCCCCCTCGTCGACTTCGTGGGCCTGAGCAACTACGTGAGCGTCCTGCAGAACGACGTGTTCACCAGCGCACTCGGACACAACCTGGTCATCGTCGTCCTGTCGATCCTGATCCAGCTGCCGCTCGGCCTCGGTATCGCCCTGCTGCTCAACCGTCGTCTGAAGGGTCAGGGCCTGCTGCGCACGGTCATCTTCGTCCCCTATGTGCTCGCCGAGGTCATAGCGGGCGTCATCTGGCTGCAGCTGCTCCAGCCGCAGTACGGCGTCGTCGACGGCCTCCTCGGCGCGGTCGGCCTGAGCGGGCCCGAGCAGGGCTGGCTCGGCACCCCGGAGCTCGCGCTGTACGCCGTGTTCGTCGTCCTGACGTGGAAGTACCTCGGCCTGGCCGTGATCCTCTTCCTCGCGGGACTCCAGAGTGTTCCGACGGAGCTCTACGAGGCGGCCCAGATCGACGGCGCATCGTGGTGGCAGGTGCAGCGCTCGATCACCGTTCCGATGCTCGGCCCGACGCTGCGCACCTGGGCCTTCTTGTCCATGATCGGTTCACTGCAGGTCTTCGACATGGTCTGGATCCTCACCGGTGGCGGCCCGGCGGACTCGACCACGACGATGGCGACCTTCCTGATCAACGAGGGCACCAAGCGGCACAACTTCGGCATTGCCTCCGCGGCCTCGGTGGTCCTGTTCGTCGTGGCACTCGTGATGGCGCTGCTCTACCAGTACCTCGTGCTGCGGCGCGATACCGAGGACTCAGACAAGCCGAGGAGGGCGGGCTGATGGCCATCGCAACGACGACCGCGAGGGGGACGACCGCAGGACATCCGGGGGGCAATGCTTCGGGACACAGTCCCAGCAGGAGCGGCGGACGCGCGAATGTCCTCGTCTACGCCATTGCGCTCGTCGTCGTGGCGCTCTCGCTCGGACCGGTCCTCTACGGCGTCCTCGGGGGCTTCCGGACCAACGCCCAGCTGGCCGAGTCACCGGCCGGCCTTCCAGACCCGTGGGTCCTCGGCAACTACACGGCGGTTCTGACCAACCCGAGCTTCTGGAAGTACGCGCTCAACTCGACGATCATCGCCCTCGTGACGACGATGGTCGTCGTCGTGTTCGGCCTCATGGCCGCCTACCCGCTCGCGCGCTTCCGGTTCCGATTCCGCGAGCCGCTCTTCCTGATCTTCGTGACCGGCCTGCTGTTTCCCGCCACGGTGGCGATCATCCCGCTCTTCATCCTCGTCACCAAGGACCTGCATCTCGGCAACACGTGGTGGGGTGTCGCCCTCCCACAGGCCGCGTTCGCCCTGCCCATGACGGTGGTCATTCTCCGGCCGTTCCTCCAGGCCATTCCCGACGAGCTCGAGGAGGCGGCGCTGATCGACGGCGCCGGGCGGATCGGCTTCTTCTGGCGCATCCTCGTCCCCCTGTCTGGCCCTGGCATGGTGACCGTGGGCGTGCTCGCCTTCGTTGGCTCGTGGAACGCCTACCTGCTGCCGCTCCTCCTGCTCCAGGGGGACATGCGGACACTTCCGCTCGGGGTGGCCGACTTCTCGTCCCAACACTCGTCCGATACGGCTGGAGTCTTTGCCTTCACGACCTTGGCCATGATCCCGGCCCTCGTCTTCTTCCTCGCGATGCAGAAGCGGATCGTCAGCGGACTGCAGGGGGCCGTCAAGGGTTGACCGCCCCTCATACCCAGACCCGCGTGCAAGGACCGACCGACCTCAAGGATGCCCCGTGACCCATCTGGAACCCCCTGCGGCGCTGACGCCGACCGAACGGGCGCGAGCACTGCTTGCCCGAATGACCCTGCAAGAGAAGCTTGCCCAGCTCGTTGGCTTCTGGGGAAAGGACGACGGAGAGGCCGTCGCCCCGCTCCAGGGGGAGTTCCCCCAGACGCCCGACCTCGAGGCTGCGACGCTCCACGGGCTGGGTCACCTGAGCCGGGCCTACGGCACCCGACCGGTGGACCCCGTCGAGCGGGCGAAGTGGCTGTGGGACTTCCAGCGTCGGCTGGTCCGCGAGACCCGTCTCGGCATTCCCGCCCTCGTGCACGAGGAGTGCCTCACCGGACTGTCCGCCTGGCAGGCGGCCACGTACCCGGTTCCCCTCGCCTGGGGGGCCTCCTTCGACCCGGACCTCATCGCCGAGATGGCTGCGGCCATCGGGCGGTCCATGAGCGAACTCGGCATCCATCAGGGGCTGGCCCCCGTGCTCGACGTCGTCCGGGATCCCCGATGGGGCCGGGTGGAGGAGTGCATCTCCGAGGACCCCTATCTCGTCGGCTCCCTGGGCACCGCGTTTGTCGTGGGGCTCCAGTCCGCCGGCGTGCATGCCACCCTCAAGCACTTCGTCGGGTACTCCGGGTCGCAGGGGGGTCGCAACTTCGGTCCGGTCCACGCGGGGATCCGTGAGGTCGCCGACGTCTTCCTCGTCCCCTTCGAGATGGCTGTCCTCGACGGCGGGGCACGCTCCGTCATGCACTCGTATGCCGAGATCGACGGCGTGCCGGTCGCGGCGGACCCGGGGCTCTTGACCGGGCTTCTGCGGGACCAGTGGGGCTTCGACGGGACGGTGGTCGCCGACTACTTCGGCGTCGCCTTCCTGCACCTGCTCCACGGCGTGGCGGCCGACCTCGGAGAGGCGGCGGGTTTGGCGCTCGCCGCCGGCGTGGACATCGAGCTGCCCACCGGGGACGCGTACCTCGAGCCACTGGCCGCCCGAGTGCGTTCCGGCGTGGTCGACCAGGCCCTCGTCGACCGGGCCGTCCTGCGCGCCCTCACCCAGAAGGCAGAGCTCGGTCTGCTCGATGCCACCTTCGATGGTGAGCCGCCGGCCGCCGTGGAGCTGGACGGTCCCGAGCACCGACGGCTCGCCGCGCGGTTGGCGCAGGAGTCGGTCGTGCTGCTGTCGAACGACGGGATCCTTCCACTCTCGGACGGACCTCGGATTGCCGTCATCGGTCCGAATGCCGACCGGCGTGAGGCGCTCTTCGGGGGCTACTCGTTCCTCAACCACGTCGTGTCGCTGCACCCCGGTGTCGAACCGGGCATCTCGGTCCCCACCGTGCGCGACGCCATCTCCGTGGAGTTCCCCGACGGTGTGGTCGCCTTCGCCCAAGGGTGCGCCGTCGATGACCGGGACGCGTCGGGGTTCCCCGCCGCCCGCGAGGCAGCTGCCCAGGCCGACGTCGCAGTCGTCGTCGTCGGGGACCAGGCCGGTCTCTTCGGGCGCGGCACGGTGGGCGAAGGGAGCGACCGAGACGACCTCGAGCTCCCGGGTATGCAGCGAGCGCTGGTCGAGGAGGTCCTCGCCACCGGGACGGCCGTCGTCCTCGTGATCGTCTCCGGACGACCGTATGCCGTCGGGTGGGCCCTGGAGCGCTGCGCCGCGGTCGTGCAGGCGTTCTTCCCAGGGGAGGAGGGGAGCCCGGCGATCGCCGGGGTCGTGTCCGGCCGGGTGAACCCGTCAGGGCGGCTCCCGGTGAGCCTGCCCCGCTCCGCCGGCGCGCAGCCCTACACGTATCTCCACCCGCCGCTCGGCGGTGGCTCCGACGTGACGAATCTGCCTGGCCGCCCCACCCTGCCGTTCGGGCACGGCCTGTCCTACACGACGTTCGCCCATGAGGATCTGTCGGTCGACGACTGTGAGGGCACCGCTGGTCTTGTCGTCGCACGGGTCCGAGTGACCAACACGGGCGAGCGCGCCGGCGACGACGTGGTGCAGTTGTACGGCCGTGACGTGGTCGCCAGCGTCACCCGACCGGTCGCCCAGCTGCTCGGCTACCGTCGCGTCCACCTCGAGCCGCGTGAGTGCGTCACCGTCGAGTTCACCGTGCCCGCGGCGCGACTCGCGTTCACCAACCGCGCCGGTCTGCGTGTCGTCGAGGCGGGGGAGTGGCACCTCTGGGTCGGTCCCTCGTGCGCCGATCGGGAGACGACGGCGGTCATCGTTCTCGCGGGCGGCGAGCATCCCGTCGGCCTGACGGATGTCAGGTCGACGACGAGCGTGGTGCGGCCGGCCCCGACCGTGCCCTGACCAACGGTGCTTGAGTCGACGGCGTCAGAGTCGTCGGCAGGACGAGCGCTCGACCATCGACGTGGGCAGCTGCACGTGGGTCCGCTCCGGCTGCCGGCCGTTGAGCAGCTGCACGAGCATGGCCAGTGCCGTGGCCCCGATCTCGCGAAGTGGCTGGTTGATCGTCGTCAGGGGCGGACGTGCCATCGCAGACTCGGGGACGTTGTCGAAGCCGATCACCGACACGTCGCCGGGGACCGTCAGGCCCAGCTCCTCGGCCACCTGCATCGTGCTGATGGCCATCAGGTCGTTGGCAGCGAAGATCGCTGTCGGCCGGTCGGGCAGGGTGAGCAGCTCGCGCGCAGGCCGCTCGGCCGTCTCAGCGCGGTATCCGCCGACGCGGATCAGTGACTCGTCAACCGGGACACCTGCATCGGCCATGGCGCGCCGGAAGCCCTCCTCACGCAGCTGGGCGGAGTCCAGGTCGGGGCGTCCGCCGAGGAAGGCGATGCGGCGGTGCCCCAGGCCGAGCAGGTACTCGGTGGCAAGGACCGCACCGGCGACGTTGTCCGACTCGACGGTGGGGATCTCGGCGGGTCCGGTATGGGGGTCGATGGCGACCACGGGGATGCCGTTGGTGGCGTCGACGATCGTCGGGGTCACGATGATGGCGCCGTCGATGAGCGTCCCCCCGAGCCGCGACAGGGAGCTGCGCTCCCA
>NZ_JBEDUL010000107.1:0-15507 GCF_040414665.1 Intrasporangium sp. | reverse complement strand
GGCGGGATCGGAGAGCCCACCACGTGGGGACGGAGCCTTTCCCTGGGAGCCGGCTCAGCGGCATACGGCATCCGTATGCCGCTGGGCTCGCGCCCACGCACTGGCTCCCCCACGTGGGTGGCGGCCTTCAAATGAGAGGATCGGGGCCCGGACAGCCGTGGAACGTGTGAGGGGAGTACTGCCGTGACCGCCGTGCTCTCGGTCCTGCTGGGTCTCGTCGTGGTCCTCGCGATCACGGCGGTGACGGGGTACTTCGTCGCCCAGGAGTTCGCCTACATGGCCGTGGACCGGTCCCGGCTCGGGGCCCTGTCCGCCTCGGGAGACCCCGCTGCCGGGCGGGCCCTGAAGGTCACGAGGCGCACGTCCTTCATGCTGTCCGGAGCGCAGCTGGGCATCACGGTGACCGGGCTGCTCGTCGGCTACGTGGCCGAGCCGCTCATCGGCACGGCCCTCGCGCAGATGCTCGGGTGGGCCAGCGTGCCGAGCGGCGTGGGTCTGGCGGTCGGGACCGTCCTTGCGCTCTTCGTCTCCACCATCATCCAGATGCTCTTCGGCGAGCTCGTCCCCAAGAACCTCGCGATCGCTCGGCCCGAGCCGGTCGCCAAGGCGCTGTCGCGATCCACGCTCGTCTACCTCAAGGTGTTTGGCTGGCTCGTGTGGGTGTTCGACCAGGCGTCGAACCTGCTCCTGCGGGCTCTGGGCATCGAGCCGGTGCACGACGTCGAGCACTCCGCGACGCCGCGCGACCTCGAGCACATCGTCGCGGAGTCACGCGAGAGCGGGGAGCTGCCGGACGACCTGTCGGTCCTGCTCGACCGGATCCTCGACTTCCCTGCCCAGGATGCCGAGCACGCGATGATCCCCCGGCCGCGGGTCGATGTCGTCCGTGAGACCGACCTGCTCGGCGAGGTGCGGGGGCGCATGGCCACGGGCCACAGCCGATACCCGGTGCTCGACACCGCCGGGGATGTCGTCGGCGTCGTCCATCTGGAGGACGTGCTCGCCACCCCAGAGTCCGACCAGGTGGCCGTCGGCACCATCGCGCGCGGCGTCACGGTCGTCCCCTCCGTGATGCCGCTGCCCGACGTGCTGCGCGAGCTGTCGGGGGCCGGTGACCAGCTCGCCTGTGTCGTCGACGAGTACGGCGGTTTGGCCGGCATCGTCACGGTCGAGGACCTCGCCGAGGAGCTCGTCGGCGAGATCACCGACGAGCATGATCCGCTCGAGCCAGACGCACCGGTCCTCGGGGATGACGGCAAATGGGTGATGTCGGGCGACACCCATATCGACGAGGTCGAGCGCGCTGTCGGTCGCGACCTACCCCAAGGTGACTACGAGACTGTCGCTGGCCTGGTGCTCAGCGAGCTGGGGGCCTTGCCGGAGGTCGGCGCGGTCGTCGACGTCGACCTCGAGCCGGACCCGGCCGACCTCGGGACGGACGATGCGCCGGGTTCGTGGGTCCTCCGAGTCGAGGTCATCGAGGTGGCGAGGCGGGTGCCGTCTCTCGTGCGGGTGCGCCTGGTGGAGACGACTGCTGAGACGACCGACGAGGCGACCGACGAGGCGAAGCGATGAGCAACACGTGGGTCATCATCGCCGCGACCATTGTCATCATCGCGCTCAGCGCGTTCTTCGTCGCCGTGGAGTTCGCCCTCATCGCCGCCAAGCGGCACCGGCTCGAGGACGCGGCGGGCTCCAGCCGAGCCGCTCGGGCGGCCCTGCGCAGCGCCAACGAGCTGACCCTCCTGCTCGCCGGATCGCAGCTCGGCATCACGATCTGCACCCTGGCGCTCGGCGCCATCACCAAACCGGCGGTGCACCTCTGGCTCACCCCGGTGTTCCTGTCCTGGGGTTTGCCGCAATGGTCCGCTGACGTCGCCGGATTCGTGCTCGCGCTGGTCATCGTCACCTTCCTCCATCTCGTCGTCGGCGAGATGGCGCCCAAGTCGTGGGCGATCGCCCACCCGGAACGCTCCGCCACCCTGCTCGCCCTGCCGATGCGAGCGTTCATGTGGCTGACCCGTCCGGTGCTCCGGTTCCTCAACTCGATGGCGAACGGTGTGCTCATCCGCCTCGGCATCGAGCCCGCGGACCAGGTCGCCGGCGGCCAGAGCCCCGCGGCGCTGCTGCACCTCGTGGAGCACTCCGCCAACGTGGGCGCGCTCGATGCCCGCTACTCCACCCAGCTGACGAGCGCGCTCGAGCTGGAGACCCTGACGGTCGGTGAGCTGCTCGCGCCCGACTCCCGCCCGACCGCCGTCCGGGGTTCATCCACGGCCCGCGATGTCCAGCAGGCCTCGCTCGACTCGGGTCACCTGCGGATCCTCGTCGGCGACGGCGGCATCGCCCAGGGCGTCGTGCACGTGCGGGACACGCTTGCCGTGGGGCCGGACACGCCGACGGTCTCGCTCATGCGCCCCGTCCTGCACCTCGACTCGGACACCCGGGTCTACACCGCGCTGAAGGACATGAGGCAGACCCGCAACCACTTCGCCGTCGTCGTCGAGGAGGGGCACGTGTCCGGTGTCGTGACCCTCGCCGACCTGCTGCGACGGCTTTTTCCCGAGGCGGATGTCGTAACGACTGCGTAGGCTTGCCCCAACCATCGACAGGGGGAAACGCCGATGTCCACTCGCAGCCGCATCGCCAGCATCACGTCAGTTGTCGCCGCCCTCGTGCTGTTGGGTGGTACCGCAACGGCGGCCGCACCGCAGGCCGCCGGCCCGCAACGGGACATCGACGCCTACCTGCGGGCGCATCCGGGGGGCGTCCAGGTGAGCGACAACGCCGTCGCCTACCGCGATGGCGAGGTCGTCGTCGTCTTCCCCGACCCGGGCGAGCGCCGCGCGCCGGAGGGGCTGGGGCGCAACGTCCGGAGCACCACCCTGGCGACGGAGGTCGCCGAGGACGTCGGGATGGCCGCGGCGGCGTTCGCCGGGTGCCCGTCGGGCACCGTCGACCGCTGGTACTGCTTCTACACCGACACCAACTACGGCGGCCGGCGCCTCCAGTTCCTCAACACGTGTGCGGACTATGCGGCGGACTGGGGCTTCAACAACTCGACGTCGTCATGGGTCAACACCAACCCCAACAGCCGGATCGTCGCCTGGGACTACCGGGGCGGTGAGGCCCTGTGGGTCGAGGGCTACGGCGTGTCCTCTGACAACTGGGTCGGCTCGGCGGACAACGACCGCATGTCCTACTGGACCCGGACCAACTGCTGAGACCGCCTCCTGAAACCGCCACTCAGCGAAAGACGACGTAGGAGATCACTGCCGGCACGTCGACCGCCAGGCGACCAGCCCGCGTGGTGAGGACCTGTTCGGACGCGAGCAACCGGCCGCTCTGCGGCTCGACGATGAGGACGTAGCGGGTCGGCAGGCCGCTCACGTCCGAGTCGACGGCGAAGCCCCGCCCCATTCGGCCTTCGCGGTCGGTCATCGCACCGAGCGCACGCACGTCCGGTGGCCCGGCCATCAGCCCGAGCGTCGCGGCCCGGGTCCCGGGCGCGGGCGCCTGCTCCTTGGCCAGATCCGTCAGCGCGACGAAGAGCTCGGCGGTGCCGAGAGTGTCGATCGGGTGGGCCGCCTCGAGCTGCTCGCGAAGTCCGGCTGCGTCCGTCGCGAGCTGCACCGGGAACATCCGCGGCGCCCGCTCGGACGCGAACACCTCGTCCGACACGACCTCCCCGGCGGCGGGCAGGTCCGGGGCAGTGACGTCTCCGGCCACCGGCTGTCCATAGGTCGCCCTCCGGTGCCAGGACCCGTCGGGCAGCACGTCCACGCTGACCTCGAGCGGCACCACGGCCGACCGCACCGGCTCGGCTCCGTGGACCCGAGTCGCCAGGTCCCAGGTGGCATACCGGCTGCCCGGGCGGCCCGGCACGTCGGAGCGGGCCGCGATGGACGCCAGCCGGTCGAGCTCGTTCGCGACAGCGGGGCCGGTCGTCCCGGGTGCCAGCTGTCCGGTCAGCAGGGGCGGAGTGGCGGCGAGCGCAGGCGGCGCGGAGCGCCACGGGAGGAAGGGCATTCCGAGCACGAGGGCGAGCGCGATGCCGCTGGCGACCCCGATCACCGCAAGGCGCCGGCCGTGGGCGTGCCTGGGCTTTTGAGGCTCCACACCCGCCGCTCTGGGCAGGGCGATGATGCGCTCGAGGTCGGCGGCGGCTCGCCGGGCATCATGGGCTGCCTGCGGATCGGGGACAGGGTTGAGATCCCGTAGTGCCTGCTCGATCATGGCCGGCCTCCCCCTTCCCGACGGGCCCCCAGTGGAGTGCCCAGACGCCGTGTCGACCCCTGCCGTGCGAAGCTCCCCGAGCCGTCCACAGCCCGCCGAAGGCGCTGCCTCGCGCGATGGAGCCGAACCCCTGCGGCGGCCACACTGCACTCAAGCGCTTCGGCGAGCTGCGCGAGGGGCAACCCCTCCCACGCCATCAGGAGAAGGATCTCCCGGTCGGAGTCGCTGAGCGTTCTCAGCGCCGCCGACACCCGCTCCAGCTCGCCACGGTCGACCGCCCGGGCGGAAGGATCTGCCTCCCGCGCCGCCACTGCCTCGTCGACGAGCTCGACCGGGTCCGGCACGGTGGCCCGGTTCGTCGCCATGACAACGAGCCGGGCCACCCCGAAGAGCCATCCCCCGATGGGGCTCGGTATGTCATCGAGGCGCCGCCAGGCAACCGTGAAGACTTCCGCCGTCACGTCGTCTGCCAGACCTCGATGCCATAGGCGACGCGCCACGTACGCGTGGATCTGGGCGTAGTGCCGCTGGTAGATCAGCGCGAACCGTTGCTGGTCCGACGCGTCACCACCGGTCGCCATGCCCACAGATGTCCGTTCGCCGGGTTTCTTTACACCTCGGCCACATCATTCCGTATGCCGGTCAGCTGGCTCCCACGATCGCGCGCTCTGTGCCCCCAGCCGGGTCAGCGGACATGGTGGTGGGCCAGACCCCCTCCACGAAGCCTGGCCCACCAGTCCTTGGAGTTCAGCCGCGGAACGCGTCCTTGACGTCCTCGCCGGCATCCTTCAACTGCTCGCCGCGCTGCTTGGCGTCGGCCTTGGTCTGGTCCATCTGACCCTCGGCCTCGAGGCGCTCGTTGTCCGTCGCCTTGCCTGCGGCTTCCTTGGCCTTGCCACCGAGGTCCTCGGTGACGTTCTTGGCCTTGTCCGTTGCACCCACGTCAGCTCCTTCCGTTGCACGAGCTCGGTCAACGAGTCCATACCCACTCCCGGTAGCCGAAACACGGGTCCGGCGCTGTCCGAGATGTTTGGCAGACTGGACGGGTGCCCCAAGAGACCCGTGACCTGAGCCGCTTCGCCTGGCTGTCCATCGCAGCGGCACTGGTGACGATCACGCTCAAGACCGTCGCTTGGCAGCTCACCGGCTCGGTCGGCCTGCTCTCCGACGCGGCCGAGTCGGTCGTCAACCTCGTGGCCGCAGTGGCGGTCCTCATCGCCCTGCGCGTCGCAGCGATGCCGGCGGACAAGAACCACCATTTCGGGCATGCCAAGGCCGAGTACTTCTCGGCTGCGCTCGAGGGCATGATGATCTTCGTCGCGGCTCTCGTCATCCTCTACACGTCGGTCGACCGGTTCCTCAACCCGCGCCCCATCGAGAACGTCGGCCTCGGTCTGGCCGTCTCGGCCGTTGCCTCCGTCATCAACGGCGGCGTCGCCATCATCCTCATCCGCGCCGGGCGGCAGTATCGCTCGCTCACACTGACCGCGGACGGCAAGCATCTGATGACCGACGTCTGGACCTCCGCCGGCGTGATCGCCGGCGTCATCGTGGTCGCGCTCACCGGCATCAACCGGCTTGACCCCGTCATCGCCTTCCTCGTGGGCCTCAACATCATCTGGACCGGGTGGAAGCTCATCCGCGAGTCCACCGAGGGCCTCATGGACGTTGCGCTGAGCAAGGAGGAGAACCGAGGGATCGCGGAGATCCTGGCCCGGTTCGTCAGCGAGGACGTCCACTTCCATGCGCTGCGGACACGCGTCTCGGGGCACCATCGGTTCGCCGAGGTCCATGTGCTGGTGCCCGGCGAGTGGTCGGTGCAGCGCGGGCACGACCTGGTCGAGGAGGTCGAGGCAGCGATCCATGAGGAGTTCGCCGATCTCTCGATCACGTGTCACCTCGAGCCGGCCGAGGACCCCCGCGCCTATGGCGACTACACGGCCGAGTTCCCGGTGCCGACGCACGAGGACCTGCTCCGCACGCAGCCCCCGGCGCAGCCAGCCCCATGAGCCGGTCATGAGCCCGCGTCACGTCGTGCTTCCCTCCCCCATCGGGACACTCACGGTCGTCGCCGAGGACGGCGCGGTGACCCACGTGCTCATGGACGCGGCGAAGTACCGGCCGGCGGACCCCGATGCCTTCGGCGCCGAAGCCTCGCCGGACGAGGATCCGTTCGCCGCCGCGACGGAGCAGCTGCGGGCCTACTTTGCCGGTCAGCTGCGCGACTTCGACCTGCCGCTCGCCCCGCGCGGCGACGAGTTCCACCAGCGCGTCTGGGCCTTGCTTCGCACCATCCCGTACGGCGAGACCCGCACATACGGAGACCTCGCCCGGGTCCTCGGCGACCGCAACCTGGCCCAAGCCGTCGGCAGCGCCAACGGCCGCAACCCCATCGCTGTCGTCATCCCCTGCCATCGGGTCATCGGCGCCGACGGGTCGCTCGTCGGTTACGCCGGTGGGCTGGACCGCAAGCGGTTCCTCCTCACCCTGGAGGAGCCCTCGGCGGACCACGCAGGCCGCCTCTTCTGACCGATCGAGTGAACAAGAATCGGGCCCAAGAGTTGTTCACTCGATAGTGGGCACCCGCCCGGTCCCATCGAGTGAACAACAATCGGGCCCAAGAGTTGTTCACTCGATTGGGTGGGGCTCACGGATCCGGGGTGAGGAGCGTTCTCCTGACATGAAGCAACCGTTCGAGCGGGCCGTCACGGAGCACGGGCCCGTCGTGCTCCGGGTGTGCCGGACAACCCTCGGGCCCGCCGACGCGGACGACGCGTGGTCGGAGACCTTCCTCGCCGCCCTACGCGCCTGGCCCGACCTGCCCGAGGACGCCAACGTCCGGGGCTGGCTCATCACCATCGCGCACCGCAAGGCGATCGACGTGCACCGAGCCACGGCCCGACGCCCCATCCCGGTCAACGAGATACCCGAGCCGCGCAGCGGAGCGACCGCCTCCCCCGAGGAGTCGCTTCCGGACGACGCGCTCTGGCAGTCGTTGGCCGCCCTCCCACCGAAACAACGCCAGTGCGTCGCCTACCACCATGTGGCCGGCCTGCCGCACGCCGAGGTCGCCGTCATCGTCGGCGGTACCGAGGCCGCCGCCCGCCGCGCCGCCGCCGATGGGATTGCCGCGCTGCGCCGCACCTACCTCGCCGATGAGGACGTGATCTCCCATGTCTGAGTTCCTGCCCGACACGCTCTTCCCGGCCTGGTCCACCGACCCGGTCAAGCCCAACGAAGTGCCCACCGAGCTGCGGGACCGCTTGGTGGCGCAGGCCGCGGCTGAGCACCTGCTCGACGTCACGTACCGCATCGTCGACTCGCCGCTCGGTCGGCTGCTCCTCGCCGCCACCCCGGCCGGCCTGGTCCGCGTCGCCTATGCCGCGCAGGACCACGACGCCGTCCTCCAGGAGCTGTCCGACCGTATCGGCTCCCGGGTCCTGCTCAGCCCGTCGGGACTCGATGACGTCGCCCGCCAGCTCGACGCGTACTTCACCGGCGTGCTCCGGCAGATCGACGTGCCGCTCGACCTGCGCCTCACGCAGGGGTTCCGCCGCGGTGTGCTCGGCCACCTCCGGCAGATCCCGTTCGGCCGGACCGAGAGCTATGCGGAGGTCGCCGCCGCGGCTGGGAGCCCTCGTGCCGTGCGGGCCGTCGGCTCGGCCTGCGCCACGAACCCGATGCCCATCGTCATCCCGTGCCACCGCGTCGTCCGGACCGGCGGCGGCCTCGGCGGCTATGTCGGAGGGCTCGACGCCAAGAGGTTCCTGCTCGACCTCGAGCAGGCCGCCTGACCGGTACGAGCCGGCCGGTTCGAGGTATTCGGTTCGAGGTTGGATCTCGCTCTCGGGAGCGACGGCATACCTCGAACCGGAATACCTCGAACCGTGCTGCAACGGTTGACGAGGCCCGCGTGTCCTACCTCGTGTACGACACTGGGCCCATCCCTACGACCAGACCGGGGAGCAGATGCGACGCACGGACGAGGAGGCGTTCCGCGCCTTCGTCACCGAGCGGCAAACCGTGCTGCGACGACGCGCGTTCCTGCTCTGCGGCAACTGGGCCGACGGCGACGAGCTCGTCCAGGAGGCGCTGGCCCGCGTCTACGTCGCCTGGCATCGCATCGCGCCGGGGGCCGAGACGGCCTACACCCGACGCACCATGTTGAACGTCTACCTCAACGACCAGCGCAAGCGCCGCCGCGAGGTCCTCACCGACGAGACGCCCGAGCCTGCCGTGACCGACCATGACCGTGAGCTCGCCCTCACGCTGACGGAGCTGCTCAAGGACCTGCCGGACAAGCAGCGCGCCGTCATCGTGCTCCGGTTCTGGGAGGACCTCACCGTGCCCCAGATCGCCGAGTGCACCGGCGTCGCCGAGGGCACCATCAAGAGCCAGATCTCACGGGCGCTCGCCGCGCTCCGCGACCGGCTCGCCGAACCACCCCTGACCGGAGCAGGAGCGGTGCCATGACGCATCCGGACCAGAGCGAGCAGCAGCTGAGAAGGGCTCTGCGCACCATGAACGATCTCCAGCCACCCACGGACGAGCTGTTCGTCCAGCGCGCGGTCATCCGCGGCCGGGCCCGCACGCACCGCCGCCGCAACGCCCTCGTCGCGGCGGCCGCGGCCCTCGTCGTCGTCGCCGGTGGCGGCGGTGCGTGGCTGCTCCACGGTGGTCTGCCCGGAGCCCAAACCGCCTCCTCGGCATCCGTACCGGAAGTGATGAGCGACAGCGGCTCCCAGGGCGCCCCCGAGGGAGGCGCCGGCGGCCGCGAGCAGCCGACGTTCTCGGCCGGCCCCGACAAGGCACCGGTGCCGTCGGCCGCGGCCGGGAGCGACTGGTTCGTCGGCCCGCTCACGCCCCAGCGCGCCGCGATCGAGGCCCTCGCCCCCGAGCTGACGACCGCTTGGGCCTCGACCTTCTCGGGGGCCTGGGCGACGGACGGGACCAACCAGCGCATCGTCGTGGCCCTCACGCATCCAGACCTCGACCTGGAGCGGTGGATCTCGGCGAACGTCCGCGACGCCACGGCCGTGGAGTTCGTCACGGCGACCCACAACTACTCGGACAAGGCCGCCCTGGTCCGACGCATCTCTGCCGATGCGCCGGCGCTCGCGACGGAGGGCATCGTCGTCTCGACCGTGAGGCAGGACTTCCCGGCCGACCGCGTCGCCATCGCGGCCTCCGGCACCGACGCCGAAGCCCGACTCAAGGAGCGGTATGGCGCCGACTGGGTCACCGTCACCCCACTACCCGCCGGACCGGGCGGCACCCTCCTGACGCCGCCCCCGCGCTGACCCGACCACGCGCGAAGTCGACCGGCGAGCGCGACCGGGCTCAGCGGCATACGGCATGTCCACCTACGATCACCGCATGGAGGCACCACCCCCGCCCAAGGCGCCCATGAGCCCACAGGACGCCCTGCGACGCATCGGCTTCCTGCTCGAGCGGGCCCGGGAGAGCCCGTACCGGGTGGCGGCGTTCCGGCGGGCGGCCGAGGCGATCCGGCTCATCTCCGATGAGGAGCTGGACGAGCGCGTCCGGGCCGGCACCCTCAAGCAGATCAAGGGCATCGGGGACTCCACCGCGGCCATCATCGTGCAGGCGGTGCGCGGGGTCATGCCGGCCTACCTCGCGACCCTCGAGGAGCAGCACGGCGCGCCGCTCAGCTGGGACGGCGCCGAGCTCTACACCGCCCTCACCGGAGACCTTCACGTCCACTCCGACTGGAGCGACGGGGGCAGCCCGATCGAGGAGATGGTCCTCACCGCGGTCGAGCTCGGCCAGGACTGGATGGCGCTCACCGACCACTCTCCCCGCCTCACCATCGCCAACGGGCTGTCCCGCGAGCGCCTCACCCAGCAGCTGCAGCGGGTCCATGCCATCAACGCGTCACTCGGTGGCACGTTCCGGCTGCTCAAGGGGATCGAGGTCGACATCAACCTCGACGGGACGCTGGACCAGGACCCCGACATGCTCGAGCAGCTCGACGTCGTCACGGCCTCGGTCCACTCGAAGCTGCGCCAACCCTCATATGAGATGACGCCGAGAATGCTTGCGGCCGTGCGTAATCCGCGCACCAACGTGCTCGGCCACTGCACCGGGCGGCTCGTCACGGGCGGTCGCGGGAAGCGGCCGGAGTCGCAGTTCGACGCGGAGAAGGTCTTCCGGGCGTGCCTCCAGCACGACGTCGCCGTCGAGATCAACTCCCGTCCCGAGCGGCAGGATCCGCCCGACGAGCTGATCGAGCTGGCCCGTGACCTCGGCTGCCTCTTCGCGATCGACTCGGACGCCCATGCCCCCGGTCAGCTGGACATGAAGCTGCTCGGTTGCGAGCGCGCCGAACGGCTCCGGATCCCCGCCGAGCGCATCGTCACGACCTGGCCCGTGGAGGACCTGCTGGCATGGGCGAAGGCCTGAGCCGGCCGGCTCGCGGGGTGCTCCAGCCGATTTGGTGGCGCGCGGAAACTCCCTTATAGTTTCGACGTCCCAAACGGAACAGGTCGGGATGCGTCCCCATCGTCTAGCGGCCTAGGACTCCGCCCTTTCACGGCGGCAGCACGGGTTCGAATCCCGTTGGGGATACGCACGACAAGTCCATAGCAAGGCCCCGTAGCGCAGTTGGTTAGCGCGCCGCCCTGTCACGGCGGAGGTCGCCGGTTCGAGCCCGGTCGGGGTCGCTTCACACCAGAGGCGCCGCTCCACATGGAGCGGCGCCTCTCGCTGTGCCTGGGTGGCGTCACGCCAATGCCGTATGCCGCTGAGCCCGTCCCGCTCGCGCCGCACCTGCCAGCCCTCCCGCCCGCCCCTCGAGTGTGCACTTTGCACGCGGGGTGACGGGCTGGGACTGCACACTCGAGGTGAGGAACCGGGCGGGAACTGCACCCCTCGAGGTGGGGTGGACGTCAGCGGTGGCCGGCCCGGAGGACCAGCTCGAGCTCGAACCGGACCTCCGGGTCGTCCAGCGCCTCACCGAAGAGCTCCTTCAGCTGACCGACCCGGTACCCGACGGTCTGCTGGTGCACGAACAGCTCGGCGGCGATCGGCGCGCGCTGCCCCTGGTGCCGCAACCACGACAGCAGCGTCTCGGCGAGCCGCCCCCGGACTGCCGGCCGCAGCCCGTCGAGCGGGGCGAGCCGGCGCCGGGCGAGGTCCGCAGTGGCGAGCGGCTCGGCTCGGACGACGAGCTCGGCGAGGTGCTCCTCCACCCAGACGGGCGGGTCTTCCTCACCCGCCGGGTCTGCGAGGCCGTGCGCCCCAGCCGAGACGGCCAGGTGGAGCGACTCGGCGGCCTGCTGCCAGGGACGAGCCGGGCCGATGATGGCCTGCCGTCCACGCAGCCCCCGGTTCAGCTCCTTGGTGCGCGAGGCGGGGCTGCCGAAGGGCACGATGACGGCGACCTCGGTTCCCCGCTCTGCCACCAGAGCCTCGGGCCCCAGCGCCGCCCGCACCCCCTCGAGCCGACTCGGCGGCAGGGTCGCGACGACGACGACGTCGGGCAGCTGCCAGCCCAGGGCAGTCGCGGCCCGCTGCACACCGCTCTCCGTCTCGCCGCGCAGGATCATCTCGAGCAGCTCACCGCGCCGACGCTGGTGCTCGCCCGCACGTTCGGACTGCTCGAGCGCATAGCCCTGGGCGCTCGCGGCCGACAGCTCGTCGATGTAGGCGAACAGGGACTCGCCGAGGGAGAGGATGACGTCCGGCGCGAGCTCCGACACATCGACCGTGCGCGAGATCGCCCGCAGGGTCACCCGGGCTCCGTACCGGTAGGCGGAGAGGAGGGACTCGAGGCTGCGCCCGGAGCGGACCTCGCCGCGGCCGAGGTTCTCGTAGACCCACTTGCCGTCCTCCGACAGGGCGGGCAGGCGCGTCCCCGGCAGGTCGAGGAAGCGGTTCAGTGCGATCGTGACTCCCTGCCGGACGCCTTGGCCGAAGCGCCCCTCCATCGGCATGGCATACACGGGCACGTCCCGGGGGATGCCGTCGATGATGGCCTCGACGATCTCGCCGATGACGGGCCGCAGCACCGTACTGATTTCGGCAGGGAGAGACAACCACGGCGGATCGGAGGTGGCGTGGGGCACGGCTGGGTCCCTGTTTTTGTCGCGACACGATAGTTTCTGAGAACAAAGAGTACCCCTCGACCCAAGATGTCCGAGCCGGTCCCGGGAGATATTCGTAGGTATGGCCCAGCTCCGCGCGCTTCGCCGCGTCGCCTCCGTTCTGACGACGCCCCTGGCGCCCGAGGACTTCCTGCGCCTGGTCAACCCGCTGGCCTCGACTCGGCAGCTCCGCGGCCTCGTCACCCAGGTCGTCCCCGAGACGGCCGACTCGGCAACGATCCGCTTCCGGCCGGGCAAGGGCTGGAACGCCCACGAGGCCGGGCAATGGGCGCGCATCGGCGTCGAGATCGACGGCATCCGCCAGTGGCGCAGCTACTCCCTGTCCGCCCCCGCAGGCGCAGACCCCGCGATCACGGTCACCGCGATCGGCCATGTCTCCACCGCCCTCGTGCGCAACACCAAGCCGGGCGACGTCCTCTTCCTCGACGTCCCGCAGGGCGACTTCGTCCTCCCCCGGCACCCACGCCCGCTGCTCATGCTGACCGCGGGCAGCGGCCTCACCCCCGTCATGTCCATGATCCGCACGCTGATCCCCCGCCGCCCCGACGCGGACGTCGTGCTCATCCACTCCTCCCGAACCCGCGCCGACGCGCTCTTCCACGACGAGCTGCTCGAGCTCGCCGACCAGTTCCCCGGTCTGACCGTCAAGCACTGGTTCACCCGCGAGGAGCAGGGCCGCCGGCTCGACCTGACCGACTTCGCCGATCTCGAGACGCTCTGCCCCGACTGGCAGGCGCGGGCCGCCTACGCCTGTGGCCCCGCCGAGTTCCTCGACGCCGCCACCGCCCTCTGGGAGGGCGGCGCCCATGACGGCGAGAGCAACCTGACGATCGAGCGCTTCGCCCCCGTCCTGCTCCCTGGTGCCGGAGGCGAGGGCGGCCGCGTCACCTTCGAGAAGTCGGACAAGGAGATCGAGGTCGATGGCGACGTGCCCCTCCTCGAGGCCGGCGAGGAGTGCGGCGTCGTCATGCCGAGCGGGTGCCGCATGGGCATCTGCCGCAGCTGCCTGACGCCTCTCGTGGCTGGACGGGTAAGGGACCTGCGCACCGGCGAGGTGCATGGCGACGAAGGCGAGCTCATCCAAACCTGCGTCAACGCTGCCGCGGGCCCCGTCCACCTGGACATCTGAGAAGGGAACACTTCACATGACCGCCACGGTGAACCGCCCGGTCGACCTGGCCCGGACCGCACCCGCGACCGTCCCCGGCGTCTCCACGTCGCAAGCCCCAGCAGCGTCCACCCCATCCCTGCGCCCGCGCAAACCCCTGCTCGCTCCACAGGGCGGCCCCACCGTCCGGCCTCCCGCCGCGGCGCACCTGAGCGACGCCGACGTCGAGCGGCTCGGCAAGGAGCTCGACGCCCTCCGCGACCGGATCATCGCATCGCGTGGAGCCAAGGACGCCGCGTACATCCGCCGCGTCATTCGGGTCCAGCGCACCCTCGAGCTCGCCGGCAGGGCCACGCTGCTGTTCTCCCGCAAGCGGGCCGCATTCGTCGCGGGCACGGCGATGCTCTCGGTCGCCAAGATCCTCGAGAACATGGAGATCGGCCACAACGTCCTGCACGGCCAGTGGGACTGGATGCGCGACCCCGACATCCACTCGACGACGTGGGAGTGGGACTTCGTGTCCCCCGCGAAGTCGTGGAAGCACACGCACAACGACCTGCACCACACGTGGACCAACGTCCTGGGCAAGGACAAGGACGTGGGCTACTCGATCCTGCGCATGGACGAGGACCAGAAGTGGGAGCCGCGTCACCTGTTCAACCCGCTCTACAACGCGGTTCTCGCCCCGTTCTTCGAGTGGGGCATCGCGATCTACGACCTCGACCTCGAGGCCTGGCGCGACGGTGACAAGACCACCGAGGCCGTCAAGAGCGACCTCAAGGACACGATGCGCAAGGTCGGCCGGCAGTTCGGCAAGGACTACGTTGCGACGCCCCTCGCCGCGGTGCCGTTCGGGTCGGGCAAGGAGGCCTTCATCGGCACCTTCACGGCCAACATGATCCGCAACGTGTGGGCGCACTCGGTGATCTTCTGCGGCCACTTCCCGGACGGTGTCGACACCTTCACCGAGGAGGAGATCGAGGGCGAGACCCGCGGCGACTGGTACATCCGCCAGATGCTCGGGTCGGCCAACATCTCCGGCAGCAAGCTCATGCACATCATGACGGGCAACCTCAGCCACCAGATCGAGCACCACTGCTTCCCCGACCTGCCGAGCAACCGGTATGCCGAGGTCGCCGTCGAGCTGCGCGAGATCTGCGCTCGCTACGGGCTGCCCTACACGACCGGGCCGATGCCCAAGCAGGTCGCTTCGGCGTGGGCGAAGGTCTTCCGGCTCGCGCTGCCTCCCAAGCGCGACAGGCGGCTGCCCAAGGCCGCGGTGAACACCGTCCCGCCGGTTGCGCGACGTTCCCCGCTGCCCATCGCCGCCCGTGTCGTCTGACGCGGTCGCGGTCCCGACGGCCGCGTTCTTCGACCTCGACCGGACCCTGATCCGCGGCTCGGCGAACTATCCGCTCGCCGTGGCCGCCTTCCGGGGTGGCCACGTGCCGTGGCTCGACCTCGTGAAGGACACCGTCAACGCGATCGCCTTCCACCGCAAGGGATCCACAGACGAAGGGTCGGCCGCCCTGCGCGAGCGGATCCTGCGGGCAGTGGCCGGCGTGCGGCAGGCAGACGTCATCCACCTGGCCCACGGGATCGTGCCGACCATCGTCCGCAAGGTCATCCCGGCGTCGGCAGTCCTGCTGTCCGACGCCCGCGCGCTCGGCCAGGACCGCATCGTGGTGTCCGCCTCGCCCATCGAGCTCGTCCAGCCGATCGCCGACGCGCTGGGTCTGGAGGGCGCCGTCGCGACGCGGAGCGAGCTCGACGGCGAGGGCCGCTACACGGGGCACCTGGCCGGCGAGTTCTGCTACGGCGCCGGCAAGGTCGTCGAGATCGAGAAGCTTGCGGCGGAGCGAGGCTACGACCTCTCCCGCTGCGCGGCATACAGCGACTCGATCAGCGACCTGCCGATGATGGAGCGCGTCGGCACCGCGGTCGCGGTGAACCCCGACCGTGAGCTGCGCGAGATCGCCCGGCACCGCGGCTGGCGGATCGTCGAGGTCGGCCGCAAACGGCACTAGGCACGGCCGG
>NZ_JBEDUL010000106.1:0-11162 GCF_040414665.1 Intrasporangium sp. | reverse complement strand
GTCAGGGCATCCGCTGGACGGGCTGGCCGTCGAGGGCGCGGCTCATGATCCGCTTCCAGATCGGCGCCGCGTAGCAGGCACCCGTCATCGCGGTGCACGACTTGCCGGCCATGGAGACGTTGAACATCCGGCGGGTCGGGTTCGTCGGGTTGCCGACCCAGACCGCCGTCGCCAGCTGTGGCGTGTAGCCGATGAACCACGACTGGGCGTTGCCGTCCGCAGTTCCGGTCTTGCCGGCCGAGGGACGGCCGGGCAGCTGGTTGAGGATGCCGGAGCCGTGGGTCATGTTGTACTCCAGATACTTCGTCGCCTGCGCCACGTCTGGCCGGTCCGCGACCTGCCTGCACGACGGCCTCGGCTGCCAGAGAACCTGGCCGCCCTGGTCGACCTCGGTGACCGGGAAGGTCTGGCAGACCGTCCCCCCGGTGGCGAGGCCCGCATAGGCGTTGGCCATCGTCTGCGGCGACACCGTCTGCGCCCCAAGGACGACCTGCGGTGGGTACGTCCCGATGGGTGACCCGTCCGCGCCGTGGACGCCGAACGCCGTCATCGTGTCCCGGATGGCGCACACGCCCAGCCGAGTCGCCAGCGCGACGAAGGCAGTGTTGGTCGAGCGTGCCGTTGCCTCCATGAGCGAGATCCGTCCGCCCCGCCACGCCGTGTCGTTGTAGACATGCCATGGCACGGCGAGGCCGCAGGGCTGGGGGAACTGGTGCGGCGTGAAGGTGGCGGCCGCGTGCGGCCCGGCTGCGGGGGCGTCGACACTGGCCCGGAGGCCCAGGCCCTGGCGCATCGCGGTCACGAGCGAGAACGCCTTGGCCGTCGAGCCGAACTGGAAGCCGCCCGAGCCGCCGTACGCCCGGTCCACGGCGTAGTTGATAGCCGTGACGCCCCGAGCTGACTTCAGGCCGAAGCGGGTGTCCTGGCCGAAGGCGACGACGCGCCCCGTGCCTGGCTCGGTGACATAGGCAGCCGCAGCGACCCGCAGCGAGTTCCGCTCCGGAGCCACCTCACGAAGGGACCGGTCGACGATTCGCTGGATGTCCGGGTCGAGGGTCGTGCGGATGGTCAGCCCGCCCCGGTAGAGCAGGTCATGCCGCGCCTCCACCGTGTCGCCGAGCGCAGGCTGCCGCTCGAGCCACTGGAGGATGAACTCGCAGAAGTATGGATGTGGCGATAGGGCGCACGTACTCAGGGGCGGCGTCACGTCCAATTCCTTTGCGAGAGAACGCTTTTCCGCGGCGCGCCAGTCGGCCGCGCTGATGAGCCCGAGGTCGTGCATACGGTCCAGCACGACGTTGCGCCGTGCGGTCGCGGCCGCGAGGTGGTGGACGGGGTCGGTCGCGCTCGGGCTGCGAACCAGCCCGGCGAGCGTGGCGGCCTCGGACAGCGTCAGCCGGCTCGCGTGGATGCCGAAGTAGTGCTCTGCCGCCGCTTCGACGCCGTAGGCGCCATCGCCGTAGTAGGCGATGTTGAGGTAGCCAGCCAGGATCCGGTCCTTGGTCCACTCTCGCTCGAGCGTCGTCGCGTAGCGCAGCTCGGTGAGCTTGCGCACCAGAGTCTTTGCCGTGGCGGCCTGCGCTGCCGCGTCCTCGCCGGCGGCGCGGGCCTGCTCCTCGAGGCTGAGCTTGACGAACTGCTGGGTCAGCGTGGACGCGCCCTGTGTCGCCTGCCCCGTGCGGAGGTCTTCGACGAGCGCTCGCGCGATCCCCTCCGGGTCGATCGCGCCGTGCGAGTAGAACCGGCTGTCCTCGATGGCCACCTGCGCCTGGCGCATGACCGGGGCCACGGCCGAGAGAGGCACGAGGACGCGGTCCTTGTCCTGGGGTGTCGCGATCAGCGATCCGTCTGCGGCAAGAATCCGCGACCCTTGCGCGAGCGGCGTGGCCACGAAGGATGCCGGCAGCGCGCTGATCGTGTCGGCGCCGGCGATGGCGAGTCGGCCGAGCCCGGCGACGCCGGGAATGGCGATCCCCGCCGACAGCAGTCCGAGCCCGACCGCCGCGGCGACGAACGCCACGAAAAGCGCTGGAATGCGGCTCAATGGGTGGGCACGACGGGCCACTCACTCAATGCTAGGCGGGGTTGCTGGCCGTTTGCTGTGCCTCGCCTGTGGGTGTCGTTACGGCACGCTGCGGTCAGCCGGTCCGTCGATGTCGAAGACGACCGGCGCGTGGTCGCTCGCGCCCTTGCCCTTGCGTGCCTCCCGGTCGATGGCTGCGCCGGTCACCCGCGCCGCGAGCGCCGCCGAGCACAGGGCGAAGTCGATCCGCATTCCCCGGCCCTTCTGGAAGCGAAGCTGCGTGTAGTCCCAGTAGGTGTAGACACCGGGACCCGGAGCGTGCGGCCGGACGACGTCGACGTAGCCCGCGTCGACGACGCCCTGGAAAGCGGCGCGCTCCTTCGGCGACGTGTGCGTGCGGCCCTCGTAGTAGGGCACGCTCCAGACGTCCTCGTCGAACGGCGCGATGTTCCAGTCGCCGAGCAGGGCGATCTGGGCGCTCGGGTCCTCGGCCAGCCAGGCTCGGCCGGCCGCCGCGAGAGCCTGCAGCCAGTCGACCTTGTAGAGCAGGTGCGGGTCCTCGAGAGTGCGACCGTTGGGGATGTAGAGCGACCAGATGCGGACGCCTGCGCACGTCGCACCGATCGCCCTGGCCTCCTCGGCCACCGGTTCGCCCCATCCGGGCATCCCGTCGAAGCCGAGCTCCACGTCCTCGATCCCGACGCGGGACGCGACTGCCACGCCGTTCCACTGTGACAGCCCGTGGTGGGCCACCTCGTAGCCGAGGTCCGTGAACCGGTCGTAGGGGAACTGGTCCTCGCGGGCCTTGGTCTCCTGGAGGGCGAGCACGTCGACGTCGCTCCGGACGAGCCAGTCCGCGACGCGGTCGATTCGGGAGCGGATGGAGTTGACGTTCCAGGTCGCGATGCGCACGGTTCCCTACCCTAGGAGGCATGCGCCCCGAACGGATCGCGACCCTCCAGCATCTCGGCCTCGCCTTCGACGTGACGGATGCCGGGCCGGCCGATGGCACACCGGTGGTGCTGCTGCACGGCTTCCCACAGGACCGCTCGAGCTGGGACCGCATCAGCGAGCGGCTGCATGCGGCCGGGATGCGGACCTACGCGCCGGACCAGCGGGGCTACTGCGCTGGTGCCCGGCCACCCGGCACGGACGCGTATCGCCTCGAGCACCTCGTCGGGGACGTCATCGCGCTCATCGACGCAACAGGTCACGAACGGGTCCACCTCGTCGGTCACGACTGGGGCGGCGTCGTCGCCTGGCTCGTCGCCGGCAACCACCCGGACCGCGTCGCGTCGGTGACAGTCCTCGCGACCCCGCATCCGGCGGCGCTGTCCCGCGCCCTGCGGACCTTCGACCAGCTGCGCCGGTCGTGGTACCTGGCCGCCTTCCAGATCCCGGTCCTCCCGGAACGCATTGTCGCCGCCGCGTTCCGCTCCCTCATGGTCGGGTCCGGCCTGCCCAGCGAGGATGCAGAGCGCTACGCGGCGCGGCTGGCCAAGCCCGAGGCGCTGCGCGGACCGATCAGCTGGTACCGCGCCACGCGGTCCTCGACCGTCCGCGCCCACAGAGTCGGCGTGCCGGCGACCTATGTCTGGGGGTCACGAGACGTGGCGCTCGGTCGGCATGCAGCAGAGCTGACCCGCGACCACGTGACCGGGCCGTACGAGTTCGTCGAGCTCGACGCAACACACTGGCTGCCCGAGACGCGACCGGACGAGTGCGCTGCCGCGATCATCCGTCGGGCCCAGAGCACCCAGGCCTAAGGTGAGCCCCATGACCACACGGCCCGTCGCCCTCGTCACCGGCGCCAGCTCCGGGATCGGCCGCGAGTTCGCCCGCCAGCTCGCGCAGCGCGGACACGACCTCGTTCTCGTGGCGCGGAACGAAGGCCGCCTTCGCGAGGTGGCCGACGAGCTCAAGCAGTCGTGTGCCGCTGAGTCCGAGGTGCTCGTCGCTGACCTCTCCGACCGGCCGGCTCTCCAGACGGTCGCCGACCGGCTGGGGGACGCTGGACGTCCCGTCGACGTGTTGGTCAACAACGCCGGGTTCGCCCTGCGCCGCCGGTTCCTCCGCAGTGAGCTCCGGGACGAGGAGGCGGCCTTCGACGTGCTCGTCCGTGCAGTGCTGGTCCTGTCCCACGCTGCAGGGCGTGCCATGAGTGAGCGGCACCACGGCATCATCATCAACGTCTCCTCCGTCGCCGGGTTCCTCCCATCAGGCTCCTATGCCGCGGCCAAGGCCTGGGTCACGACCTTCACAGAAGGTCTGGCGGCAGAGCTCGACGACACGGGAGTCACGGTGACCGCCCTGTGCCCGGGCTTCACGCACAGTGAGTTCCAGGCGCGGGCCGGCCTGTCCACGCCCGGCCCGGACTTCATGTGGCTCGACCCGAAGGACCTCGTGGCCGACTGTCTCCGTGACGTCGGCCGGGGCAAGGTCGTCTCCGTTCCCGGGCTGCAGTACAAGGCGATCGTCGGGCTGCTCGACATCGCACCCCGCCCGCTCATGCGCCGGGCTGCGCAGATCGCCCGCAGACGCCGCTGACGCGTGAGGGCGATGGGGCTGGGGGCCGGCTCAGCGGCATACGATCAAGCCTTGTGACCCAGCCACAGACCGACGTCGCCCCTGCCCGTGCCCGACTGCTCGAGCTCATCAGGGAGAAGGCGATCGTCCACGGTCGGGTCACGCTCAGCTCCGGCAGGGAGGCCGACTACTACGTCGACCTACGGCGGATCGCGCTCGACGGCGAGGCAGCGCCCCTCGTCGGCATCGTCATGCGCGAGCTCACCAAGGACCTCACCTACGACGCGGTCGGCGGCCTGACGGTGGGCGCCGACCCGGTTGCGACCGCGATGCTCCATGCGGCGGCCGCGGCGGGCGAGCGCCTGGACGCCTTTGTCGTTCGCAAGGCCGGCAAGGCACACGGGCTGCAGCAGCGCATCGAGGGGCCCCCCATCGAGGGCCGACAGGTCCTCGTCGTCGAGGACACCACGACGACCGGCAACTCTCCGCTCGAGGCGATCAAGGCGGTCCGCGACGCCGGCGCCACTCCCGTCGCCGTCGCCACGATCGCCGACCGTGCGACGGGTGCGGGGGAGCGCATCCGCGCTGAGGCGGGAATCGAGTACCGCTTTGCCTACTCACTTGCCGACCTCGGCCTCGGGTGAGGCAGTGCCGACCTGCAGCGGATAGCCGCGTCGCAGCGCCGCGACCGTGGAGGGCGGTGTCACGAGGGTCGCCGTCCCGGAGCGTGGCCGGGACACCTGCTCGCCGTAGCTGTTGTCCGGGAGCCAAAGGGTCAGGTGGTCGTCCCGGACGAGGGCCGGGCCGGCGTCGATGAGCACGAAGGCGCCCTCGGGCAGGTCCGGCCACCGAGCGCTGTGGAACCGGCGGGTCCGGTGGCGCGCGTCCCACCGCTCCTCGTGGAGCAGCCGGTCGAGCTCCGGCGCGAGTAGGCGCGTGACGCCGAGACCCTGGGCGACGAGCCCACGGAACTCCGTGTAGGCCGGTCGCCGGCACTCGGCGCACGGCCGGTGGCCGGCGGCGAGGGCGACGGCCTCGTCGAGGAAGAAGAGCGGCGTGTAGTGCCCCGGCTCCCACTGGGCGGCCCGGCGGTCCCAGAACGACAGGCGGCAGGTGATCCAGGCGCGGGTCTGGTGGTTGCGCACGACGTCTCGGCTGCCGCGCCCCTCGTGCAGTCGTCCGCGGTTGCCCATCCACGCTCCGCGGCCGGGCGCGGCGACGACCTCGCCCAGGGGGCTGACCCGGTTGCGAGCGGGTGCCCGCGCTTCGGTCGCCGGCATCACTCAAGCACCTCCAGGAGGATGTCGACGGGGTCGCCGTCCTCCAGGTCATGGGCCGCCCGCACTGTCTTCTTCATCGGCAGGACGTAGCAGCCGCTCGTCGAGTCCGGGAACACCGACGTGTCCCAGACCGTCGCCGGGCCGGGGCCGTCGACGTGGATCCGCACTCGAACCGACCCGAACCCTCGCGGCGGGCGCGGCCGCTCCCTCACCAGGGCGGACGCCGCCTCGGGGAGCGTCACGAAGAACCAGCCGTCCTGCGCCTTCCAGCGCCACAGCTCCGCAGTGAACCGGCACGACTCCATTCCCAGAATCTAGGGCGCAGCACCGACAACGAACCGGGGTCGGAACCGGCCACCGGACTAGGATCGGTGCACCGACCACCGCGAATCGGGAGTTGTCATGATCGTCGTCTGGATCCTGCTCGGCCTCGTTGTCATCCTCGGCATCTGGGGCGTCACCGCCTACAACGGCCTCATCGCCCTGCGCAACAAGGTTGAGGAGGGCTGGCGCCAGATCGACGTCGAGCTGAAGCGCCGTCACGACCTCATCCCCAACCTCGTCGAGACGGTCAAGGGATATGCGTCGCACGAGCGCGGCACCCTGGAGGAGGTCATGCGCGCCCGGTCGGCGGCCATGGCTGGAGGTCAGACGCCGGGCCAGGCGGCCGAGTCGGAAGGGATGCTGAGCCAGGCGCTCGGACGGCTCATCGCCGTGAGCGAGGCCTACCCCGACCTCAAGGCGAACCAGAACTTCCAGGCTCTCCAGGCCGAGCTGACCAGCACCGAAGACCGCATCGCGAGCTCGCGCCGCTACTACAACGCGCTCGTGCGCGACCTCAACACCAAGGTCGAGTCGGTCCCGACGAATATCCTCGCGAACCTGGCCAGCATCAAGCGCGCCGAGTACTTCGAGACCTCGGCGGTCGAGGCGCAGGTACCCAACGTCAGCTTCGGCAACCAGGCGCCGGGCACCTTCGGCAACGCGCCGACGCCGCCTATCGTCGGCGGCCCCTCGACGCAGCCCGGCGCCGTGACGGGACCGACGACGCAGCCGGGCCAGAGCCAGAGCGCGAGCGGCCTGCCGCAGGCCCAGGCGCCCGATCCGACGGTCGATCGGCACCCGCCCGTCGAGTGAGCTCCCGGCCGCTCGCTCGAGTGCGCGGTTGACGCCGCCGCTCGCCTCATCCCTGCGCAGGCCCGTCGCGAAGTGCACATTCGACGGAGACCCGGCCCAGCGGCATGCGGCTTGGTGTTCGCCTGCAGCGATCAGGGGAATCGGGTCCGGGCCGGCGCTCGTTTCACGGGAATGACTGATGACGAGGCCTTGGACGCCTACTCCGCCGTGGTGACGGGCGTGGCCGCGCACCTGACGCCGCGGGTCGCATCAGTGCGCACCAGGCGCGGCGCCGGCTCAGGGGTTGTCCTCAGCGCCGAGGGACATCTGATCACCAACGCCCACGTCGTGGGCGAGGCCAGCCGCGGCGAGGTGGCATTCGGGGACGGCGTGACCGGTCCGTTCGCCGTCGTCGGTCGCGACCCTCTCTCGGACCTGGCGATCATCCGCACGGGAGCCGACGTCCCGGACCCGCCGGACTTCGGCGACGCCGACCGGCTCCGGGTCGGTTCGCTCGTCGTGGCCGTGGGCAACCCGCTCGGCCTCGAGGGCAGCGTCACCGCGGGTGTGGTCAGCGCCCTCGGCCGTTCCATGCCCGCCCGCGGCCGCACGGCGACCCGGCTCATCGAGGACGTCATCCAGACCGACGCGGCCCTGAACCCGGGCAACTCCGGCGGGGCCCTGGCAGACGCCCGCGGTCGCGTCGTGGGGATCAACACCGCCGTCGCTGGCATCGGCGTCGGCCTCGCGGTGCCGATCAACGGGACGACCCGGCGGATCCTTCGTGCGCTGCGTGACGACGGCAGGGTGCGGCGGGCCTACCTCGGCCTCGTCAGCGTTCCGACCCCGCTCGACGAGCGGTGGGTCGAGCGGACGGGACGGCGGCACGCCCTTCGCGTCGCGGAGGTCGTCAGTGGCAGCCCGGCGGCAACGAGCGGGATCCAGCCCGGCGACCTCATCATCGCGGTCGACGGCACCCCGCTGGCCGATGCCCAGTCACTGCAGCGCCTCATGTTCGAGGACGCCATCGGACGACGCACCGAGATCACCGTGCTCCGGAACGGCGCAATGGTCGACGTCGTGGCACGGCCCGCAGAGCTCGTCGACTGAACGGCCGGCATGGCGTGCCGCGTTCGAGCCGGGCATCATCCCTTGACGTAGGAGAGCTTCTCGCAGACCTTGCCGTCGCGCAGCCGCACGACGTCGACGCCTCGGACGTGCCCGGGAGTGCCATCCTCGTTCGACCACGAGAACCGCCACCGCAGGACGCCACGTTCACCGTCGACGAACAGCTCCTCCTCGGTGAAACTGGCGTCCCTCGTCGTGGAGAACAGCTCCTCCCACACCTGCCGGACGGCCTCGGCGCCCTCGTGCCGAGTGCCGTCAGGCGCCGGCCCGGTGGCCTCGAAGACGCAGTCGTCCGTCATGTGGGCCATGATCGACTCGATGTCGCCGCGCTCGAATGCGGCCGAGAACCGAGCCAGACCTGCATGGTTGGGCCCCCAGTGGGCGTCCCGGCCGAAGGCGGACAGCAGGTCGTGTTGGGGGTCGCCAGAGGTTCCGATCCGTGGGCCGATGGCCCCGGCGGACCGGTAGCCGTCCTCACGTCCAGCGAACCATCGGGTGACCTCCGCGACCAGCTTGGGATCCAGGTGCGTGTCGCCACCGGTTGCGGCGGCGAGGTCCCAGGCATGGACGAGGTGGTCCGCGGCGAGCTGGTGAACGTACTCCTCCACCGACTCCTCGCCGTAGGACAGGTGGACCGTGCCCTGCCGGGGCAGCATCTCCGCGACGAGCGCGCTCGCCTGCCCAGCGGCATACAGGGCGCGACTGACCGGCTCTGACCCGAGCAGGTCCCCCTCGAAGCGGTCGCCAACCCGCTCGATCGTCTCGCCACGCAGCAGCGGCGCCGTCCACAGGTCCTCGCCCGTGACGTGGTTGACCAGGTCGCGGACGGTCCACTCACGGCAGGGCGTCGGAGCGGTCCAGTCGCAGCCTGCGGCGTCGGCGACTCGGTCGGCCCAGATCTCGAGCGTCCGGCGGTAGAGGGTACCAACGTCCATCGGTCGCTCCGATCCGGAGTGCTGCCCCCTGCTCGTCCAGTGTGAGGCTCCAGCCCAGCGCTCGGGAGGCTTTCCGCGGAAGCCGGCCCAGCGGCATACGGCCGAATGGGACGTAACCCGGCGAAGCGCTCAGCGACGGTCCCCACGGTCGTGGTGAGTGGCACTCTTGGCGATGTCCTCGGCGGCTTCGCCTAGTTCGGCGGCGATGGCGTTGGACTCACGCCGGTGCTTGAGGTACTCGAAGATCATCGGCAGGACCGACACGGCAACGATGAGCAGGATGGCGATCTCGAGCTTGTCCTGCAGGCCGGGGAACGACTTGCCGAGGAAGTAGCCGAGCAGCGTCAGGCTCGCCGTCCACAGGAGAGCGCCGACCGCGCTCCACTCGAAGAAGCGACGTCGCTCCATGCGGCCGACCCCGGCAACCACGGTGATGAAGGTGCGCACGATTGGCACGAAGCGCCCGATGACGAGGGCCTTGTTCCCGTACTTGTCGAAGAACGCATTCGTCTGGTCGAAGTACTTCTTCTTGATGAACCGACCGTCGCGGTTGTAGAGCGGCGTGCCGATGGCCCGACCGATCTCATAGCCGGTGACGTTGCCGAGGAAGGCTGCGACGAAGAGAGCAACGATGGCCACGCCGAGGTTGACGTGCACCTGGCCCGTCGCGATGAACAGGCCGACGGCAAACAGGAGCGAGTCGCCCGGCAGGATCGGGAAGAGCAGGCCGCACTCGATGAAGACGATGGCGAGCGAGATCCAGAAGAATGCCGCTCCGTACTGCTCGAGCAGGTAGGCGGGGTCCATCCAGTTCGGGCCCAGCGTGACGGGCGCGAGTGCGGCAAGGGCATGCATGGGCTCAAGGGTAAGGTCCCGTGCCGGCAGCGAGGGAATCGGGTGAGATCGGGTGGCCACTACCCTGACGGCGTGACGCAGGGCGAGGTCGGGGACGAGCGCGACACCATCGGCGTGGGCCCGTGGGACGGGCCGTGGCCGTCCGGTGACCACTGGGACCCCGAGCTGCTCGAGCACGGTGACCGCCGCAACGTCGTCGACGCCTACCGCTACTGGCGGCAGGAGGCGATCGTCGCCGACCTCGACCAGCGACGACACGACTTCCACGTCGCCGTCGAGAACTGGGGCCACGACTTCAACATCGGGTCGGTCATCCGCACGGCAAACGCCATGAACGCCAAGGCCTTCCACATTGTGGGCAAGCGTCGCTGGAACCGTCGCGGGGCGATGGTCACCGACCGCTACCAGCACGAGCACCACCACGTCGACGCGGCCTCCTTCGCCGGGTGGGCGCGCGGCGAGGGACTGGCCATCGTCGGGGTCGACAACCTGCCGGGGTCGGTGACGCTCGAGACCTACGACCTTCCGCGCCGCTGCGTCCTCGTCTTCGGTCAGGAGGGGCCGGGACTGTCCGGGCCGATGCGCAGCGAGTGCGAGGTCGTCCTGCACATCGAGCAGTACGGCTCGACCCGGTCGATCAACGCCGGTGCCGCTGCCGCCATTGCGATGCACGCGTGGGTGCGCCGCCACGTCTTCGGTCAGGTGCCGTAGCGCTCACGGATCACGTCGTATGCCGCTGGGCTCACTCTGCGGGGCGCGTCTCCTCGCGGGAGGGTCGGGTCAGCCGGTGGCCTCGCGACCGCGCCACCGCAGGGGCGCCTCGGTGTACTCCTCGAGCACGTGCGCGGTGATCCCGTAGGAGCGGGCGACCTGGAAGACGACCTCGCCAGCGGCGGCCGGCAGGTTGAGCGCCCGCATCACTGCCGCGCTCGCCAGGTCGATGTTGGGCCGCAGGCCGGAGTGGGCGGCGACGGCCTCGGACAGCTCCTCGACTCGTCGACGCAGCCGGGCCGTGCCACGCCGCCTCCAGAGCGTGGTCAGCATGAGCTCGGCTCGAGGGTCGCCATCGGGGTAGAGGAAGTGCCCGAAGCCGGGCACGCCGCTGTGGGCGCGCAGGGCGGCTGCGGCTGCCTCGGGGGCCCGCCGAGCGTCGTCGAGCAACGCCCGCGCTGGCTCAAGCCCGGCCGGGAGCTCCATGCCAACGTCGAGTTCTACGCCGGGGTCGTCATGAAGGTGGCAGGGCTCGAGCCGGCCATGTTCACCCCCACCTTCTGCGTCGCCCGGATGGTCGGCTGGACG
>NZ_JBEDUL010000105.1:0-23523 GCF_040414665.1 Intrasporangium sp. | reverse complement strand
GCCAGTGCAATGCCGCCGGTATTGGTCCACACCCACAGGCCGGATCGGGCGACTTGGCGTCGGAGGATCAGCCACTGCAAGACGCCAGACACGAAGCCGATCGCCAACACCGTCGCCGCGGCGACCGCGACGAAGCCGATCGGTCCGACGTCGATGCCTCTGCCTGTCACCGCCGCAGTGAAGGGCAAGACGCCTGACACGGCCCCCGCGAACGCCCAGCCGGCCAGGGTTGCCGAGGGCCACCAGCGAGCACCGACGAGATGCCTACGCAGGATCAGCGACTGCATGATTCCCACGCCCGCGCCCCAGAGACCCAACGCAACAGACGTGCGAGGGACGGCACTGGCAACCGAATCGAGAGGCGATCTCACGTCGTTGAAGGGCTGCGACCAGGTCGTGATGAGCGCACCCCCCAACGCGGCACCTGCCGTCGAGCCCACGACCGTGCCCAACACCCACCGGAACGGCGAGACTGTGGCCACGGGTGAGCCCGCTTGGTTCGGTGTCATGGCTTGTTGACGCTCCCACAACCATCCTCGCGCGGCAGGTCACCGCCGTACAAGAATCGCGCTGCGCGGTTCGCCTGCGTCCTGCTGGCTGCGCTCCTATGGAGCACGTGAGCCCTTCCCCCCACCGACGCGCTGATCTCGGCGGCACCACCGGAACCTGGCGCCGCATCGTCGAAACTGGGTCATCCAGCTCGTTGTATGAGTGCAGGGGCCGTATCGCCGAACCTCTGTGCGAGAGGAGTTCAGACATGGCCAGACCGTTTCGATTCGGGGTCGTTGCCCCCGTGCTGACTGACCTGCCCACGTGGCGGGACCGGGTGCGCCGCATCGCGGACAGCGGCTATTCGACGCTGCTGATGCCGGACGTGCCGCTGTGGCAGCCTGCGCCAGCCCCTACTCTCGCTCTTGCAGCCGCCCAGACAGCCCTGCGGGTAGGCACCTGGGTGTACGCCTCCCCGCTGCGGCCGCCCTGGAACACTGCCTGGGAAGCGCACTCGCTATCAGTGCTCACGGAGGGTCGGTTCGAGATGGGCATCGGCACGGGCCGGCCGGGGATCGAGGACGAACTGCGGGAGCGCGGGATGCCCGTGCCGTCACCAGGTGAGCGGATGGCCCAGGTGCGGGAGACCGTGTCGGCGTTGCGGGAGCTGGACGGCCCCGATGTTCACACGCCGGTCGTCATGGCCGTGCGTGGGCCGAAGGCCCGAGCGCTGGCGGTGGACGTTGCCGACACGGTCACCTTCGCGATGTTTCCCAGCGACACTCGTGAGGACATCGCCGGGCTGGCGCGCAAGTTCCGCGCCGAGCGGGACATCGAGCTCGCGCTCCACGTCCCCGTTGTTGGCGACTCCGTCGCACCGTTCATGGCGTCAGCGCGAGACACGGATCCGGCGGCGTTGCGGGAGGCGGACTCGCTGGCCATCCTCCCGGCCGATCCAGCGGCTGCCGCCGAGGAGATCCAACGACGGCGCGATGAGATCGGCTACTCGTACTTCGTCTTTGGCGCGGACTTCGCCGAAGTGTTGGCGCCGGTGGTGGCCAAGCTGGCCGGCCAGTAGCCGAGAGATCATTTCCTGGACGATCGTGTCGGATTCGTCCGTCTCCGTTCGTGGGACAGGTGAGCGCGGACCAACCGGGTCCGCCGGAACAGAAGGAGCAGTTATGGCCGAGTACCTCCTGTACTTCAACCAGCAATGGGTCGGGGACCACACCGCGGAGTGGTTCCGCGAGCGCGGACCGCTCGCCATGGCGGCCGTCAACGAGATGAAGGCGGCCGGCGTGTACGTGTTCGCCGGGGGGCTGGAGGAGGAGGACGGCCCGGTCTACAGCGCCGACCCGACCAGCGGCTCCATGATGATCACCGACGGACCCTATGTCGAGACCAAGGAGTTCCTGGGCGGTTTCGCCATCGTGGACGTACCCGACGACGAGGCCGCGAAGATGTGGGCGGCCAAGATCGCAGAGGCCTGTGGCTGGCCGCACGAGGTTCGCCGCTTCAAGCCCTAGCCGCAGACCGAGTAACCATTGCCGTATGCCGCTGGGCCGGCTTCCAGCGCGTCGCTGGCTCCCGATCCCGCCTAGTTCCAGGCGGGATCGGAATGCGGCCCGACACTACGCCAGTCTCGGGATCAACCGCCTCCCGCCGCGGGGACACCTGACCTGTCAGCGGGACGACATTGTGAAGCGAGTCAGCACCAACAAACGAGCCCCGGCCCTCTCGGCGGCGGCTTGTACGGCCCAGAGGCCACACCGAAGCCGTCGCGGTCAACGGCGTCACTTCGGGTCCCCTCTGTCGTCAAGGGGCCGGGATCGGCTCTTTCGAGTGTGCGCCGGCGCTTGTCGCCGTCAAGGTCGTTCGTCCGGTGGGCGCTGCACCTTGACGGGAGCGGCGAGAGGGTTGGCAGCCCCCGGACGACGGCCTGCACGAAGTCCGGGTCACCAAGTCGCCGTAACAGCCCACGTTCGGACAAGCGGTCAATCGCAGCCTCGACCGCAAGAGCTTGACCCTGGGGTGCGAACGCCCCGAAGGCCTCGGGATAGCCGAGTTCGAAGGATCTCCAGCCATTCGCCAAGGTCTCCAGCTCGAGATGGGTCTGAGTGGAGCGCATATTCACAGGCGTAAGCACTTCTAGGATCGTCTTGAGAACCGTCCATGCTGGCGTACGCGCCGCGGGAAAGATCACGTGAAGATCGAGCACCTTCGACCATGGCTCGAACTCTGGGTCACTGCTGAAGCCGTACACGACACCTTCGTTGGTGAACCTGAGACAGTGACCCGCGCCAACCGCGACGGTGATGCCGTCCGCCGACGGGGCGACCAGTCTCAGGACGGGCGCTTCATGCCCCATGGCCAGATGATGCCCGACGACTGGCCCCCCTCGGTACGCCATGGGTCCGCTCACGCCCCACTTGCGCAACTCGCGAACGTGCGTCACGGCGCCGCGTACCGACGGGTCGGGAGCTGATGCGTTGGGTCATAAGTCAGTAGCGCACTCAAGATTCCCCTCGCCGCACTCTCTGCCCCGGTTCGAGTGCTGATCACTTGGAGAGCGCCGTGGAAGCGACGCCAAATCGCTCTCTGAGTAGCCCAAGTCGGCCAGCAGCATCGCCAGCAGCTCGTGTCCACTGGCGACGGGCCGGGTGCGGCACTTCCAGCAGCGCGCACGTCGGCGCTGACGAGAGGGAACGCCAGAACATCTGGGCGAACTTCCCTGCCGCCGCCACTGTCGTCGTAGGGCTGATGCCCAATAGAGCGACGCGACGGTCGAGATCAGAGAGGAGACACTCAGCGTATTGCCTTCGGGCTGCCCTCAGGGTTTGGACCTCCCTTGCCCCCGATCGACGTAGGCCCTCGACTGCAGTCCATTGCTTGTCATCCAGAGGAGTTGCCGTCGTGATGGCCTGGCGCTGCAGTGGAACCTGACTGACGTTGACGATTGCCACACGGAAGTCACCACGCTTATGCCGGCGGGCAACTTCCTCGCCAAGAGATATGCCCGCGTCAACATTCCCCGCCAAGAACGCGAGGGCGTCCCTTCCGGCGCGACCGGCGAGTGGGTGCTTTGCGTGCAGCTCGTCGCCATGAGGAGACTCAAGAAGGAGCACGAGATCGACCGGCGATCCGTGTCCACTGGTCAGATCGGGAACGAGGAAGTCCGCGTAGGCACCAGATCCGGTCTCCTGCAGGTACGCGTCGACTGTCACCCAACGAGGCTAGCCTTGGTGGGCATCTCGAGCCGGTGAGTCTTCGCCGGACGGTCCGCGCCTTACGACTGCGCAACCCGCCCGCGTCATAGCGCCGCCTGTCGACCGTTGTGATGGCGGGGAGCGGTGTTCCCTGACTCAAAGCCCAGGGTTGATGGTCATTCCGTCTCGGATGGCGTTCAGAAGGGTGTCAGTTTGATGGCTGAGAGGCGTGTGAACTTGATGCAGTAGCCAGTGACGGTGGCCCGACCGATCGAGGCCCCGTAGGTGGGCGCCAGGTACGTCTTGTCCTCGAGTCCGAGCACATAGACCGAGATGCCTGTCGTGTTGGCGCTCAGACCGATGCGATAGAACTCTCGCGACGACCCGTCGGCATAGGTGATGGTGTAGTCGCCGTAGCCGATGTTGGGGTTGGCCACGACCTTGCCGTCCTCGTTGGTGCCGTCGTTGAACCACAGCCGTGCGTCAGGGAACTCCGCGAGCACCTGCGCGTGCAGCTGCCGGAGGTCGGTCTGCTTGGGTTCGGGTTGACTGGCGAGGAAAGCCTCGACCCGCTCGGACACGTCCATCGTGGCCCCGATGCTAGCAACGGTGGGATGCCAAGAGCCGGTGCGGACAACCACGGCTCAGGTGCGTGGGTCGCGGCGTTGGGAAACTGTGACCAGTTGGGCGGGCGGTGTTCGACCGGGCCGGCCACGCTCCGGATGGATGCGTCATACCGCCGCGTTCGGGGGCGCTCCAGCCCGCCGATGAGGTGCGTCTTGTCATACGTGAAGACACTTTTGCGGGCTTGGCGGGCGCGACCTTGCGGCTGACCCTGCCACCACTAGATCGACAATGGTCTCCACTTGTGGTCTTTGATGAAGTCCCGACCGCCACTCATCCATTGCGACAGGGCATCGGCGACCGATGCCAGGGATACGTCGTCGGTCCGGAAGTGCCTGTCGGGGGAGCCATCACGGTACTCGAGCACGAACCGCCCATCGTGATTTAGTGCCTGGGCGTACATGTCTGGCGGACCACTACTCACTACGAGGAAGTCCCCCGGTTTTCGGAGTGTGGAGTAGACGAGCGCGAGCCAGCTCGCGGGCTCGGCCACGGTGCCGTTTGGCGTTCGGATCGTGAGGTCATCTGGCCCGATCCGATCTTCATCGTCGTCCCCCGACGAGAGGGGCGCAGCCGGATCCATGACGTCAGTCTGACACCGCCGATCGAACGTCGGCACCTGCCGCGAGTCGCGCGGCCCGGACCTGCGTAGTTCGGCCGCCTGCCGTGCGCACTGCCTCTCCGGATCTGCCGAAGGCGGCACATCTCGCCGGTAGAGCCGCGTCGGGAACGCGAGTGAGCAAACGTGTCGAGACCAGTCGTCGTGGACAGCGTGCCGTTGCGCCGAGCCGCGGGCGCCGCTCAGCGCGGCAGAGGGTTCGGACCGGTCGCGGTCACGATCCGTTGGGGCAGCCAGTCCTCGACATGATGGAACCCGTCGTCGAACGGGCCCGCATGGAGCTCGACAGACGCTCTGAGTGAAAGTCGATAGAACTTCACGTGGGTGAAGTCCTCGAACAAGATGTACACGGGGTCGGGTGTGCTGTCCGGCCCCTGGAACTGCTGTCCCGTCAGGACCGGCTTGTGGGCTGCGACGAACGCGTCGAACGCATCTCCGATCACCACGCCGAGGTGCTCCAGGCCCATCTTGTAGACGCGCTGGTGCACGGGCGGGATGAGCTCGATGAGCGGAACGACCTTGCCGTCGAGAACCTCCAGCGGCCCGGCGGGAACGATCAACGAGATCGGGCGGCCGTTCCAAACGTTCTCCCGATTGGCGACCGCGTGGCGTTCGAGCAGGGTGCGCACGTGGACGTACTGGTCCCACTCCGGTACGCGGACGGCGAGGTGACTGAGCGGGTACGGGCGGATGTCTATGCCCCGGGCAAGAAGGCGGTCTTGCTGCTGCGTGGCGAACGAGCGATAGTCCCCGATGATGTCGCCCACCGGATCGGCCATCGCCGCCTCCTCTCGGCCGTTACCCTACGACGTTGCCGGCGGCGACGCATCGGGCTGCGTCCGGTCCGCGACCTCGCCGAAGCTGGCCACCGGTCAGTGGACGGTCTCGTGGTTGTGGCACATCTCGACGAACGTCGCGATGCGCGCGGCCCGGGTCTGGGGCTTCTTCGCATCGTGGACGCGGTAAAGGATCGCATAGCGGTTGGCGCCGCTGAGGGTCTCGAAGAACGCCTTCGCCTGCGGGTCGGCCGCCAGCGCCGCAGCCAGGTCGTCGGGAACGGTCGCGCTCCTCTGGCCGGCGTAGGCCGCCGCCCACCGGCCGTCGGCCCTCGCCGCGTCGACCTGCTCCTGTCCGGCCGGGCGCATCCGACCGGCCTTGATCAGCGCATCGGCCTTGTCCCGGTTGATCTGCGACCATCTGCTCCGCGGCCGTCGCGGGGTGAAGCACTGCAACCAATAGGTCTCGTCATATCCCCGCTTCTGCCCGTCGATCCAGCCGTGGCAGAGCGCGACCTCGAGCGCCTCGCCGTACGTGACCGTCTCCGCCGCGCCCTTCTTCCCGATCTTGAGCCAGAAGCCGCGGTGGTCGGCATCGTGATCGGCGAACCATGCCTCACAGTCCCGCGCAGTCGCGAAGGAGATCACCGGCTGGCCGGCCAACACCTCGGACGTCTCCTCCTCCGACATGGGACCATCCTGTCAGCGCCCACCGACGCCAGCCCGCGTCACACCGCCGCGAGTCGACCATCCTGACGGTCAAGGTCTGGCGCCTGGAATCTTCTGCGATATAACGTGGAAAAGGCGATGGTGCGGCTGCTCAGCGAGATCGATTGCTGGCTCACGCCGGATAGACCGCGAGCCCCAAGGGCAGTTCGGAGGAGGTCCTAAAGGAACTCCGCTGCCTGCCGGGTGGAGTAGCCCCGGGGCTGTTCGGATTCTCAGTGCTTGGGATTCCGCGCCGCCACGGCCGGATGGACCGGCGCGTGCTAGCCGAGTTCGCGCAGGCGCGGTAGCTCGGCCGCGAGCTGCTCTCCCAGGGCCACCGGGTCAGCGCCGCGCAGGATGAGCAGGAAGTCGGTCACCCCGATCTTGACGAAGGCCTCGGCGGTCGTTCGGACTTGGTCCACGCTTTCCGCGCTGACGCCGTACTGGACCGACCGACGGATCTTGCCCGGATCGCGCCCGATCTGCGCACAGTGCTGGTCGAGAATCGCTGACGACGCCGCGACCTCCTCGGGGGTGCCACCCGCCGCGTTCCACACGTCGGCGTACTGGGCGGCGATCCGCAGCGTCCGTTTGGGTCCCGACCCGCCGATCCAGATCGGTGGGTAGGGCTGTTGCACCGGCTTGGGTTCAGCGACGGCATCCTGCAGTTGGTAGTGCTCACCCGTGAAGGTGGTCCGCGGTTGGGTCCACAACCCCCGGATGATCTGGACGCTCTCCTCGAGCCGGTCGGCGCGGTCTTTCCGGGTGCCGAACTCCAGCCCGAGCATGGTGTGCTCGTTCTCGGCCCAGCCGGCGCCGATGCCGAAGTCAAGGCGCCCCCCGGACAGGTGGTCGACCGTGACCGCCATCTTCGCCAGCACCCCGGGATGGCGGTAGGTGTTGCCCACGACGGCACATCCGATCCTCGTGCGGGTCGTGATCTGAGCCATTGCCGCCAACAGCGTCCACGTCTCGAAAATGGGGCCGTCCTCCCGGCCGCCCAGCGTGGCGAAGTGGTCCATCACCCAGCAGCTGTCGAAGCCGCCCTCGTCGGCGACACGCCACAGGTCGCGCAACTGATCGATGGTCGCGTCCTGGCTGAGTTTGAGACCGAAGCGCACAGTCATCCAGCCGTTGTACCCGATTCCGCCACCCGCTGCCATCGCTGGGGAGACTCTCGGCGCAGGAGCATCAAGTCGCAGGAGCGACCGCTAGGCACACCCGGCCGTCCTCGTGAAGGCACTCAACACCGGCATCCGAGCGCTCTCGAGTTGCATCCTTGCGCCGCAAGTCGATCATCCCGGGATGACCAACGCTCTCGATGCCGGCGTCCCCCTCCGGGATGCGCAGACCCCCGGACGACCGAGCATTACGACCGCGCCCGGGGGAACCTCGACCGACACGACGTCCACTTCCTGACCGCCTACGTCGCCGGCGCCGACCGAGGTGTGGGTAATCGATATGGTCAGGCGCGCCACGTCGCCCTGGGGGCGAAGATGGCCGACTTCGGCGACCGTGCCCGTGAACGGGCCGCCGCCGCGGGATGGTTTTGGGGTCAGTAGTGGTCAGTAGCTCAGGCCGTGGCCGAACGGGAACAGCTCGCCGGTGCCATCGGCGCGGGGGATCGAGACTGGCAGCCGGCCGGCCGGGTTGACTTCGCCATAGAGCACCCGCACCAGCGACTCGATCTGGTCGGCGGTGTAGCCGTAGGTGTCGAGCACGGTCGGCGCCTCGGGGAATGAGGCAACGTCGTACGGGTTGCGCATCGCGGCGACCACGACCGGCTTGTCGGTCGCCAGCAGCGCTCGGACCAGCCGGGTCTGCGCCGCCGCGGCCGCGGTCGGCTGCCCGGTGGCGGCGTTGATGGCGTACGCGTTGTTGGTCGACACGACGACGAGGTCCGAGTCCTGTGCGGCCGCGACCGCGTTGTCGATAGCGGTGGCCGACGGCGTGGTGCCGGACTCGAGGACCTGGGTCGTCGCTCCACGTGCGGTCAGCGCGGTCGCCATCGTCTGGGTGGTGCCGACGCCCCAGCCGGCGACCAGCACCCGGCGCGGGCCGGCGGTCAGCGGCAGCAGGCCGGCGTCGTTCTTGACGAGGGTCGTGGTGCGGTCGGTGATCGCCTGCGCGTCGGCCAGGTGGCCGGGGGCGCCCATGATCTGCGGCGCCACCGCCGGGTCGACGAACGGGTCGGCGAAGATGCCGCGCTGGAACTTGTGCAGCAGGATCCGGTAGACCGACTCGTCGAGTCGCCGCTTGCTGATCTCGCCGCTGCGGACCGCGTCGAGCACGGCGGCGTACGCCACGTCCATCTGCGGCGGGACGAGCAGCTGGTCCGCTCCGGCCAGGACCGCCTGGACCGGTGCCACGTTCGGCGGGTACGTCGCCGTGGCACCCGCCATGTCGAGTGCGTCGGTGACGATCAGACCGTCGAAGCCGAGCTGGTCGCGAAGCACGCCGGTGAGGATCTTGTGGCTCATCGTTGCCGGGGCACCGGACGGGTCCACGGCGGGGAAGACCACGTGGGCGGTCATGATCGTGTCGACTTTGGCGGCGATGGCGGCCCTGAACGGGGGCAGGTCGATGGCCTCGAACTGCTCCAGCGAGTGCGTGACCTGCGGTAGCCCGAAGTGGCTGTCCACGCCGGTGTCGCCGTGGCCGGGGAAGTGCTTCGCGACCGCTGAGATCCCGCCGGAGTGGTAACCCGCGACCTGTGCCGACGCGAGGTCGGAGACCAGGCCCGGGTCACCGCCGATGGAACGGATCCCGATCACCGGGTTGTTCGGGTTGATGTTGACATCGGAGACGGGCGCGTAGTCCTGCGTCACGCCGACCGCGTCCAGCTCGGTGCCGATGACCTCCGCCGAGCGCCGTGCGTCGGCGGCCGAACGTCCGGCGCCGAGCGCCATGTTCCCGGGCATCTGGGTCGCCGGGGCGCCGAAGCGAGCGACGAGTGCGCCACCCTCCTGGTCGACCGAGATCTGCAGCGGGATGCGGCCGGCCTGCGCCAGCGAGGCGGCCTGCAGGCCGTTGGACAGCGTGGCCACCTGTGCCGGGTCACCAATGTTGTCGTCGTTGTTGCGCGTCGTGTAGTAGATGACTCCCCCGGGCCGGTACTTCGCGATCGCCTGGGCCGGGGTGTCGACGCCGAACAGGCGCTGGTTGGTGGCCTTGGCCGTGTCGCTCACGTTGTTGGCATCGCGACCGGCCACCTCGATGACAAACAGCTGGCCGACCTTCTGCTCCAGCGTCATGTTCCGCAGTAGCGAGATCACCCTGCCGCGGTAGGGCGCGTCGCCGGAATTCTGATGATCACCGGCCGCGGCCGCGGGTGGACCGAACACCACGGCCAGCACCACGGACAGACCGATGCCCACCCGAAGCAGCGTCCGAGATGGCCGGGTGGTGGATGCTGACCGAGCGAACATTGGCGCCTCCAGAGTCGCGTATCCCCTCGATCGGGGGACGAACACGACATTAGGCCCGGGCACGTGGGTCCGCCATCCGAAATGATGGGCGGCCCAAAGCCCGACGAGCCAGACGATGCCCGAGGCAAACAGGGTGCGGGGCTACGACTGCCGCCTACTCGACGGTGTCCGCTGCAGAAGCTGAGGCGACGACTCGAAACCGAGCCGCTCGTAGACAGGCACGACCCTTCGCCCGGAGTGAACTGTCGTATGGACCACGCCGATACCTTCCGCATGGTCAACGGCCGCCTGGACGAGGGCAGAGCCAATCCCTTGGCCACGCCACTCGGGTCGGACGAAGACGGTTTGAATGTCGGCAGCCAGGCGCTGCGTATTACCGGGTCTGGGTACGCGAGGAAAGACGGCCAGCCAAGCCATTCCCACGAAGCTTCCCTCGGAAGTGCGGGCGGTGAAGCAGCGGTGCGAACTCCCGCGGCCAGCCCACCATGCGGCAAGTTCGAGGGCGAATGCGTCAAGGCGGTCCTGCTGAGGCTGCTCGGCGGGTTCGTTCAGGCACAAGAGCCGGGCCAGTTCCACGACCTCGTCCGCGGACGCCTCAACGATCTCATGAGGCGAGTCTGTCAATCGTCGGCCGCTCAGCGCTTGGTCTCGTACCTGGTCAGGACCACTCCGCCGGGAAACGTCCGGGTCTCCACCAGGCTCAGGTTCACCCAGTTGTCCAGGGCCGTGAAGAACGGCATGCCGCCGCCCACGAGGACCGGTGCGGTGGCCAACACGTACTCGTCGATCAGCCCGGCCCGCATGGCCGCCGCGGCGAGCGTCGCGCCGCCGATGTCCATGGGACCGCCGTCCTCGGCCTTCAGCCGGGTGATCTCGGAGACGGCGTCACCCGTGACCAGGCGGGTGTTCCAGTCGACCGTGACGGTCGTCGACGAGAACACCACCTTCGGCATGTCCCGCCAGCGGCGGGCGAACTCCAGCTCCGCCGGTGTGGCGCCAGGCTGCTGGTCGGCGGTCGGCCAGTGCGAGCTCATCGTCTCCCACAGTTTGCGCCCGTACAGCGCCAGGCCCGTCGCACCCACGCGGTCGGACCACCACTGGAACAGCTCATCGCTCGGCACGCCCCAGGCGATGTCGTCGCCCGGCGCGGCGACGTAGCCGTCCACGCTCACGTTCATGCCGAAGGTCAGTTTCCGCACGGCCGGGCCCTCCTCCTTGGGGACGTTCATCACGGTGCTGAGGTGTGGAATCCAATCTCCCTCTCACCTCTCCTACGAACGCCTCGCTCCGAATCCGACACTCTTCCGGATGCCCACATGCGGTTCACTCGATTGTTGGCCGTCGCGCGGGTCACGCCTGAGTGCGCAGATAGCGCCCGAAGTGCGGCACCGTGAACGCGATCTGCCCTCGCTCACCGGAGTAGATCAGCCCCTTCTTGATCAGCGCATCCCTTGCGGGGGAAAGGGATTGCGGTTTTCGCCTGAGGATGTCGGCCACCGCTGACGTCGCGACGGCGTCCATCTCGTTGACGATGCCGTATGCCGCTGAGCTCGCTCCCAGCACGTCGTGACCTGAGTCGTCGGGCTGGGAGCCGTTGGACCGGATCAGGGCGGCATCGGCCATCGCCCTCAGGTACTCGCGCTCGGCGGGGGTGGCCCGCTCGAAGCGCGACCCGAAGAACCCGACGGCCAGCTCCGACTCGGCTTCGGGTGCGGCGACGCGGATGTCCTCGGCCGAGATGGGGGACGTCGGGGCGACGTCCCACACGACCTTGCCGTAGGCCTGGATGAAGTAGGGGTAGCCGGCCGTGACGGCGTACATCGCCTCGAGCGCCTCGGGGGCGAACGCGCACCCCTCGTCGGCAGCCGGGCCGACGAGCGCCTGGTCCGCCGCCTCGCGAGGGAGGCGGTCGATGCGCTGGTAGCGAAACAGCCTCTCGGAGTAAGACTTCGATGCGGAGAGGACCGCCGGCAGATGGGGCAGCCCCGCACCGACGACGATGACGGGCAGCCCGGACTGCGAGATCTCGTGGCAGGCCGCGCAGAGGGCGGAGACATCCTCGGGGTCGAGGTCCTGCATCTCGTCGATGAAGAAGGCGACGCCCTTGCCGACATCGGCGGCGAGCCCACCGATGTCGGTGAAGAGCTCCACGAGGTCGATCTCGATGTCTCCGGAGTCCGCGCGGCCGGCAACGCCGGGCACGTCGATGCCCGGCTGCCACTTGTCCCGCAGCTTGGCCCCCGTGGGTGCGTCGCGGAGCGCGAACGACTTGATGATGCCGAGCACGTGGTCGACCTGGTCACCGCGCGGGTGGCCCAGCTCGCGGACCGCCTGGTGGGCGGCGGCCGCGAGCGGTCGACGCAGCCGCTGCTCCGGCCTCGCCTCGAACTTGCCCGTGCCCCAGTCGGCCCGCACCGCCGACGACCGCAGGGCGTTGAGCAGGACCGTCTTGCCGACGCCGCGCAGGCCGGTCAGGACGATCGACCGCTCCGACCGGCCCCGCGAGATCCGCTCCAGCACGACGTCGAAGGTCCGCAGCTGCTCGTCCCGCCCGGCCAGCTCCGGCGGGCGCTGCCCCGCACCCGGGGCGTACGGGTTCGTGATGGGGTCCACGATCGGAGGCTATATGCGCGTCTAGCGAAAACCTGAGATATTCGCATACGCGCCAATTCGTGTCGCTTTCACCCGACCACCCAGCCCAGCGCGGCAGCGCGCGAAAGCAAGCCCAGCGGCATACGGCACGGTTTGGGCGCGAAACGCCGTTCCGCACGGTCAGGGGTGGTCATGCGGAACGGCGCGAAGCCACAATAACGTGCCTGCTCAGCACGACGTCAACGGATCTGGGAAACTTCCACGCGCGTGTCGGGCGAGGCGATGGCCTCCTGTTCCTGCACGAGGAGCATCTCCTCGCTTCCGGCGGCGTGGGTGCGCGCGAGGATCGTGTGCATCGTCGCCGCGGTGCGAGCGAGTCCGACGCTGGGACCGTCGGTCAGGTAGTGCGCGAGGAAGAGCGCTGAGACGACGTCGCCCCCGCCCTTGAACGTCATCGGGAGGAGCGGAGTCGTCACCATCCAGGCGCCGTCGGAGGTCACGCACGTCATCTGGATCGAGCCCTCCGGAGTCTCGCGCGTGAGCGTCGACGTGACGAGGACGACGTCCGGCCCGCGCCCGCGCAGCTCGTCGGCAGCCTCGACCACCTCCTGCTCGGTCGCCAGCGTGCGCCCGACGAGGAACTCGAGCTCGAACTGGTTCGGCGTGATGATGTCGGCCCGGGGCACCACCTCGTCGCGCAGGAACTCCGGGATCCCCGGCCTGACGAAGAACCCTCGCCCGACGTCGCCCATGACCGGGTCGCAGCAGTAGAGCGCGGACGGGTTGGCCGCCTTGACCCGGGTCACGGCATCAAGGATGACCTCGCCCACGGCCTCGGCGCCCTGGTAGCCGGAGAGGACCGCATCGATGTGCGGGAAAGCGCCTCGCTCCTCGACGCCCTGGATGACCTCGGCGATCTCGGTGGGGGCGATGAGCGGCCCACGGCTCGAGCCGTAGCCCGTGTGGTTGGAGAAGGTCACCGTCAGCACGGGGTAGACCTCGTGCCCCAGGCGCTGCAGCGGGAACACCGCCGCCGAGTTGCCGGCATGGCCGTAGGCGACGTGTGACTGGATCGACAGGATCTTCACGAACGCTCACGCTATCCCGTATGCCGCTGAGCCCGGTTGCGCCCGGTCGCTCACTCCCCGCCCCCGTCAGAAACCGGCAAAGCGGGCGACCCGGGTAATGAGGTCTGGATCGGCGTGCAGAGCTCGATCGTCGAGGGCCGTGACGAGCGCGGGTCCTCGGCCGGAGGACACGAGCCACAGGCCGTCCGCGGTGTAGAGGTCAGCGATGGGGACGAGCTCGTGGCGGGCCTCGACACCGTCCGCGCGGGCCGCCTCGAAGATCGCCTCGACCGTGACCGACTCGAGGATCCCCGTCGCCCCGGTCGGCGTGCTGAGCAGGGCGCCGTCACGCGCGACGAGCAGCCCCGAGGTCGGCCCGTCGAGGGCGTACCCGTCGGTCGTCGTGAAGATGACGTCGTCCGCACCCCGCCGCCTGGCCTCGCGCACAGCCGCGACGTTGACGACGTAGGCCAGCGTCTTGACGCCTCCGAGCAGCCAAGGAGCGTCGGCGAAGGCATCCGACGGGTGGCCCTTGGACAGGGTGACGGCGGTGATGGGCCGTGGAGCGCCGGCTGGGAGTGCCGGGCCGCGGTGGGAGATGGTCGCGAGGGCCGTCACCCCGGTGCCCCGCCAGTCGCGTCCCCGCGTGAGGAGGAGCTTGAGGACCGCCTCGCCCGGGGTCGACCACGCGGTCAGGGCCTCTGCGACGAGCTCCCGCCACTGCGCGTGGGACGGGTTGGCGAGGTCCATCGCCACAGCGGACCGGTCGAGCCGGTCGAGGTGCTCCTCGAGCCCGACAGCCGCGGCTCGGCCGCTCGCGTCGGTGAAGACGCGGAGCGAGTCGAAGCAGCCGTCGCCCCGGGTGAGGCCGAGATCGTCCGCTGTGACGACGGGTTCGTCGGGATCGACGACCCCGCGGCCGAGGACGGCGACGACGTGTGGCACCTCGGTCATGACGAAAGGCTCCCACCCGGACCCGGGCAGTCGCGAACTGCCCGTTCGAGTCGTGGCTGGGATCCGTGTCAGGATGGCCGTTATGAGCATTCCGTCCGACCGCCAGAGCGAGGTTCCGGTCACCAGCGTCGAGCACCTCGCCGACGACGCCGTGATCGTCGACGTCCGGGAGCCGAACGAGTGGGCGGCAGGGCACGCCCCGAACGCCATCCACATCCCGCTCGGGGAGCTGCCCTCGCGCCTCGACGAGCTGCCCGACACCGACGACACCGTGGCGATCGTCTGCCGCGGTGGTGGGCGGTCCTCACGCGCGGTGGCGTGGCTGACCCAGCAGGGCTTCGATGTCGCCAACGTCGAGGGCGGCATGCGTGCCTGGCAGAGCGCCGGCAAGCCGCTCGCGGGAGATCACGGGGACGTCTTCGTCCTCTGAGGGACCGCTCCTCCCTGCCCGCTCAGCCGGACGTCACTTGAGCAGCCTGGACATGCGCCGATCGGCGAGCGGCTTGCCACCGGTCTGGCAGGTGGCGCAGTACTGGAGTGACGTGTCGGCGAAGCTCACCTCGCGCACGACGTCGCCGCACTCGGGGCACGCCTCGCCCGTCCGCGCATGGACCCGCATGCCGGCCCGCTTGGCGTCCTTGAGCTCCTTCGCCGGCTTCCCCGACGCGGCCTGCACGGCACCCAACAGCGTCTCGCGCAGCGCGGCGTAGAGCCGGTCGACGACGTCGGGTGCGAGGTTCCCCGCGATGGCGAAGGGGCTGACCTTCGCCACGTGCAGGATCTCGTCGCTGTAGGCATTGCCCACGCCGGCGATGACCTCCTGGTCGCGGAGCAACCCCTTGATCTGGGTGCGGCGCCCGGCGAGCAGCTCCCGGAAGCGCTCGACCGTGAAGTCGTCCGCGAGCGGGTCCGGTCCGAGCCTGGCGATCCCCGGCACCTCGCTCGGGTCCGTGACGATGTAGGCCGCGAGCGACTTCTTCGTCCCTGCCTCCGTCAGGTCGAAGCCTGATCCGTCAGAGAGCCTGACCCGCAAGGCGATCGGCGACTTGCCGGGCCGCAGCACCGTGGCCGGCAGCTGGTCGCTCCAGCGCAGCCAGCCCGCTCGCGCAAGGTGGAAGACGAGATGGGTTCCGTCGCAGTCGAGGTCGAGGAACTTCCCGTGCCGGTACACGCCGTCGATCGGTGCCCCCTCGAGCGCCTGCGGCGGGGGGTTGAACGTCTTGAGCACGCTGATCGAGGCCAGCTCGACCTTCGTCACGGCGAGACCCGTTGTCCGCTCGGCGAGGAAGTCGACGAGCGCCTGCACCTCGGGCAGCTCCGGCATGCGCCCATCCTGCCAAACGAACCCGGCTGGGAGGACAGTGCGCAGCGGGTGCGAGCTCAGCGGCATACGGCAACACGCCCGGAAACACGGAACCCAGCAGTGAAATTTCAGGTGTCTGTTGCTGGCTTCCGGGCGTGTTGCGGGTTCAGGGGGTGGCGGGGCGCGAGGGCTGCTCCTCGGCCGCGACCGGCTCGCCGACCATCCCGGCCTGCTCGAGGAGGCGCAGGAAGCCGTGCCCGTCCGATGCCAGGAGGGTCGGGACCGTCCGGCTGGCCCAGCCGCGCTGCGGGCCCTCGGCGCGACCGACGGGGTGCGAGAGGACCTGCTCCGTCGGCGTGAGCTGGCGGATGCAGATGGCCCTGACCTTGTCGGGGCGCGCTTCGGCGAACTCGGCGTACAGCTGCGGGTCGTGCTGCCCGTCGTCGCCGACGAGGAGCCACGAGATGTTGGGGAAGTCGCGTGCGAGACGGTGCAGCGAGGTGCGCTTGTGCTCCTGACCGCTGCGGAACCACCCGGTGTTCGTCGCTCCCCAGTCCGTCATGAGCAGCGGGCCCAGCGGGTAGCCGCCCTCGACGAGGAAGCGCGTCAGCGTGGGGATGACGTTCCAGGCGCCGGTCGACAGGTAGACGATGGGCGCACCCGGGTGGGCGGAGAGCAGCCGACGGTAGAGCGGCGCCATGCCGGAGACGGCGCGTCGCGTCTTGCCGCTGCGGACGAAGGTGTTCCACGCCGCGACCATCGGCCGCGGCAGCATCGTCGTGATGACGGTGTCGTCGATGTCGCTGACGATGCCGTACGTGACGTCGTCGCCGACGATGTAGACGTCGGCGGGCACCGGATCGGTCCCTTGCGCGGCGACGACGACCTGGCGCCAGCCCGGCTCGAGGCCGTGGTCATGGGCCACGACGTCGATGTAGCCGCCCCGGTCGGACCGGCCGTAGACCTCGCGGTCGCCGATGGTGACGACCACGGGAACCCCGGCCGCCGGGGCCGTGACGAAGACTCTCCACCCCCGGTTGTAGCGCCGGGGGGCGAGGGCGCCGGTCGCGTCCTGACGTTCGGGTGGACCGGCATGGCCGCGGCGGCCGAGCACGATCCGCGCGAACACCCGGACATAGGTGCTCGTGCCATAGCCGATGTGGGTGATGACCCGGTTGCCCCATCCGCGACCGCGGAGGACCCGCTCGACCTGCTCGTTGAAGGCGTCCTCGATGATGGCGGCCGCGTGCGGTCGGGACATGTCGCCAAACCTACTTCACGCCTCCGCTGCGAACCTGCTTCCGCCGCAACGTACGGTGGTGGTCATGCGCCGGCGACGCCAGACACCCCGCACCGTCCCAGCGGCCCTCGCCCTCGTCCTCGCGACCACCCTCATGGCAGGCTGCTCCCTCTTCCAGTCCGAGCCCGACCCGGCCGAGGCGGCGCGTTCCCTCGCCACCGGGCTGGCCAAGGCCGACCTCTCCGGAGTCGCGCTCGCGGGAAGCACTCCGCAGCAGGCAACCACGTTCGTCGCCAAGGCGTACGAGGACCTGGGCAAGCTCCGTCCGACAGTGACGGTCAAGAGCGTCGCCAAGGACGAGCAGGGCAGCACCGCGACCGCGACGCTCCAGACGACCTGGGACGTTCCCGATACGGACCAGGACTGGAGCTACGACACCGAGGTGACCCTGAGCCGCGTCGAAGACCGCTGGCAGGTCCGGTGGAGCCCCGCGCTCGTCGCTCCGGAGCTCACGGCCGACGAGACCCTCGACCTGGCGAAGAAGTGGCCGCAGCGGGCGGACATCGTCGACCGGTCCGGGCACAAGCTGATGACCGAGCGGGAGGTGGCCCACGTCGGCATCGACAAGACCAAGGTCTCCGGCGAGGCGGCGACACGCTCGGCGACCCAGCTCGCCGCGATCGTCGGCATCGACGGCAAGGCGTTCGCGGGACGGGTCGCGGCGGCCGGCCCGAAAGCGTTCGTCGGCGCCATCACGCTCCGCGTCTCCGACCCTGCACTGGCCGACAACATCGACCGCATCGACGCGATCAAGGGTGCGCTGCGGGCGCCGGCCATGCAGGTGCTCGGGCCGACCCGGACGTGGGCCGCGCCGGTCCTCGGCCGCGTCGCCGAGGCAACGGCAGAGCAGATCGAGAAGTCGGCCGGCGCCCTCGAGGTGGGCGACATGGTGGGCCAGAGCGGCCTCCAGCTTCGCTACGACGAGCAGCTCCGGGGCCGAGCCGGGATCGCGGTGCACGCGGTCAAGCACGGCGCCGACGGCTCGGTCATCGACAAGCGGGAGCTCTTCGCCCAGCCGTCCCAGGAGGCGGAGCCGCTCCAGCTGACCCTGGACGAGAAGGCGCAGACTGCTGCCGAAGCGGTGCTCGCGAACCAGACGAAGCGCCCGACCGCCCTCGTCGTCGTCAAGCCCTCGACCGGTGAGGTCCTCGCCGCCGCGGTCGGACCCGGTGCCGACGGCGCACCCCTGGCCCTGGCGGGCAAGGAGGCGCCCGGCTCGACGTTCAAGATCGCCAGCACGCTGGCGCTCGTCCGAAAGGGCGCCACGGCAGGCACGACGCTGCCGTGCACGGACACCCTCACGGTCAACGGTCGCGTCTTCGGCAACTACAGCAAGTACCCGTCGTCGCAGCTCGGCGACATCCCACTCGAGCGAGCGCTGGCCTACTCGTGCAACACGGCGTTCATCAGCCAGCACGACAAGGTGTCGCAGGACGACCTCATCCGCGCAGCCCAGTCGCTGGGGGTGGGCGAGGACCTCGACCTGCCGTTCACCGGCTTCCTCGGCTCGGTGCCAACGACGGACGACACCGTCGAGCACGCCGCGTCGTTCATCGGCCAGGGCCGGGTCGAGGCCTCGCCTCTGGCCATGGCGATCGTCATGGCATCAGTCATCAAGGGCGAGACCGTTCGCCCCCGGCTCATCGCCACCGACGATCCGCTGCCGTCGCCGGCGACCCCCCTCCAGCCGGACGAGGCGGAGGTGCTGCGCCAGACATTGCACGCCGTCGTGACGGAGGGAAGCGGCAAGGTGCTCCAGTCGGTCGGCGTCCAGTACGCCAAGACGGGTACAGCCGAGTTCGGGACGACGAATCCGCCGAAGACGCATGCCTGGATGGTGGCGGGTGTCGGCGACCTTGCCATTGCCGCCTACAACGAAGAGGGCCCGAGCGGATCGACGCATGCCGCGCCGTTCATCGTCGACTTCCTCAAGGCCTACCGGCCCTCATGAACCCGACATAGCCCCCGGCGACCCGACGTCACGCATCGGGACTGGGTGTGGGAGGAATTCACCAAAGTGTTGCAGTCCACTTGGCGACATCGCGCGCGCGCCGCCCCGCGATGGACCATAGTTGTCGGCATGGGGAGGACGCGTCTCGCGGTCGCGATGGCGGCTCTGGTGGTCGCGCTCAGTGGCTGCGCTGCCGGTGCGCCAGCCAACAACGGGACACCGACCCCCATCGACTCCCGGCAGCCCGCTCGCACCTTCGCCGGCGGTGGCATCGGAGACTCGACCGACCCCATCATCGGCCCCGTCTTCCCCCTCACGCTGCGTCGCACCGGGGGCGTCGCCGGCTACGACGACACGGTGATCCTCCAGGCTGACGGCGTCGTGCTGGTCAGCACCCGGACGATCCACGGCCGCACGTGCCGGCTGAGCGGCGCCCAGCAGAAGCACCTGCTCTCCCTGCTCAGCACGCTGCGGCTCGTCGATGCCACCCCGACAACCGCCGCAGGCGGCACCGAGGGCTCCCTGAGCGGATCCGCCCCCGGGGGCGACGACCTGCCCAACGACGCCATCGTCATCGACATCACCGACCACAAGCTGCGGCCCCTCGACCTGACCGACCCATCGCTCGGTGAGGTGGCGGGCCTGGTCGGATCCCTCGTGGCCGACGTGACCCTTTCCACCCCGGCCATGACGGAGTGCACGACCCCCACGAGCACCATCGCCAACTGACCGACGTGGCACGCCGCCATATTCGGACGCCGCTACCTGTCTGGCGGGCGGGCGAGCTCGAACCTCGCCAGATCAGGGCCGTGGCCCCCAGCTGGCGGGCGTCACGAGTGCTCGGCGCGGCGCCGGACCACCTCGAGGTCACCTGGCGTGTCCACGTCGACCGCCACGTCAGCCAGGTCCGGGACCTCGATCCTCGCGACCTCGCCCAGGAGGCGCCGGACGCTGACCCCAGCAGGGCCGCCCACCGCCAACAGCCGCAGCCGGAGCAGCTCCGATGGCCACGCACTGCAGAGCCAGTTGGGGCCGGAGGACGACCTCGTGACGGCAACCCGGTCGTCCACCGCGACCACCGCGTCCACCAGGTCCGACAGGTGCTGCCGGGTCAGGAGCGGGAGGTCGCCAGCCAGCACGACGACAACGTCGGGTGCGCTGGAACCGAGCTCAGCGGCATACGGCCCCGTGGTGAGGGAGGCGAATCCGGCGGCGATCCCGGCAACGGGCCCCCCACCCGGCGGCTCCTCCGAGACGACCCTGCTGCCCGCGGGCACTCCCTCGGCACTGCCGACGACCACGACGGGCCAGCCGGCGACGGCATCGAGCACGCGCTCGACGATGGGCCGGCCCCCCACGACGATGGCCGGCTTGTGCCGACCCATCCGCGATGAGGCGCCGCCGGTCAGGACGATCGCAGCGGCTCGAGGCGAGGATGGTGACACGCTCGGAGTCTGGCACGCTTGACGTATGGGTCGTGTCACGCAGCGGACCAAGGTCACCGTGGTCGACGTGTCGGCCGACGACGCGGGGGTGCGCACGCGCGCCGACACCGTCACCGTCGAGGAGCCGCTCGAGCTGCGGGTCAACGGCACCCCGCTCACCGTGACGATGCGGACCCCGGGCAGCGACATCGAGCTCGTCCACGGATTCCTGCTGTCGGAAGGCATCATCCGCGACGTGTCGGACGTGACGCTGGCGCGCTACTGCGAGGGCGCCGTCGTCTCCGGAGAGAGCGGCTTCGAGGAGAACACGTACAACGTCATCGACGTGACGCTCGCCCCCGGCGTCGCCCCTCCGTCCGACGAGATGGCGCGCAACTTCTTCACGTCCTCGTCCTGCGGGGTGTGCGGCAAGGCCTCGATCGAACAGCTGCGCGCGCGGACCAGCTGGCCGGTGCGCGACGACGCGACGCAGTGGCCGGCCGCGCTCATCGCAGCCCTGCCGGACAAGCTTCGCACCGAGCAGCGCTCGTTCGACAAGACCGGGGGGCTACATGCGGCGGGCCTCTACGGACCCGGCGGCGAGGTGCTCGCTGTGCGCGAGGACGTCGGCCGACACAACGCTGTCGACAAGGTGCTCGGCTGGGCGCTGCTGTCGGGGCGGCTCCCAGCGGCAGGCTGCGTCCTCATGGTGTCGGGGCGTGCCTCGTTCGAGCTGACGCAGAAGGCGCTCATGGCCGGAGTGCCTTGTCTCGCCGCGGTGTCCGCGCCTTCGTCGCTCGCCGTGGAGACGGCCGCCGATGCCGGGATGACGCTCGTCGGATTCGTCCGGGGCACCAGGCTCAATGTCTACTCACGGCCTGACCGGGTGCTGACCGGCTGACTACGCTCGGCGCATGGGCATCTTCGCGATCCACTACACGTACCCGGCGGACATGACCGAGGCCTTCAAGATCCGGGCCGAGCACCGTGAATGGCTGACCGGGCTGCCGGGGCTGCGCGTCGCGGGGATGTACCAGGAGGAGCACGACGAGTTCTCCGAGGGTGAGGAGACCGTCGAGGAGCCACCGAACGGCGCCCTCATCGTCGTCGAGGCGGAGTCCCTCGATGACGTGGTGGAGGCGTTCGAGGAGGATCCCTACTGGTTGGGCGGCCATGTGCTGCGCCGGGTCGTGCGAGAGTGGAACCCGCCGCTCGGCCCGTGGGTGGCGGACGCGAGCCGGGGCAACGCCTGAGTCAGAGTGAGTGGACCAGGACGACGTCGCCGTCGACGAGCTGGTCGACGCCTTCGGGTACCTCGATGAGCGCGTTGGCCTGCGCCAGGCCGCAGAGCTGGCCACCGTCCGTCACGGTGACCGTGCCATCCGCCGCGAGCACGGCCGAGAGGAACTGCACCTTCCCCGCCCGGGTGGGCCGGCTTCTTCCGACGTATGCCGCTGAGCTCGCTCCCCGGGCCGGCGCGCCGTGCCGCTCGTCCAAGGCCGGTCGCACGAGCATCGCGAAGGACACGAAGGCGCCGACCGGCGTCCCGGGCAGGCAGATGACCGGCGTGTCGCCCCACCGGCCGAGGCCCTGCGGCCCGCCGGGCTGCATCGCGAGGTGGACGAAGCTGAACGACTCGCGCGGCTCGCAGACCTGGCGGACGACCTCGTAGGCGCCGGCGCTGACACCACCCGTGGTGATGACGAGGTCGACGTCCGGTGCGGCGGCAAGCTCGTCGAGCCTGGCTCGCAGCAGGTCCGGGTCGTCGGAGCACGTCTCGACATGCGTCGGGACACAGCCAGCGGCGCTGGCGAGCGCCGCGACCATGTCGGAGTTGGACTCGTGGATCCCCCCGCGACCCGGGTCCTCACCGGGGACGGTGAGCTCGGCGCCCGTCGCGACCACTGCCACCCGGGTGGGCACATGGACGATGGCGTCGCTGCAGCCGGCGGAGCGGGCGAGGGCGATGAGGGCAGGTGAGAGGAGGTCTCCCGCATCCGCGACCGGCATCCCGGCTGCGATGTCCTCGGCGCGGTGCCGGATGTGCCGATCTGGCTCGACGGGTGCCGTGAAGGTGACGGTCCGCGGGGCTGGGCCGGTGCGGGCGGCATCGGTCTGCTCGACGGGCACGACGCCCACGGTGCCGGCGGGGAGCCGGGCCCCCGTCATGACCCTCGCGGCCTGGCCGGGCTGGAGCGCGAAGCGCGCCGCGTCCCCGGCTGCGACATCTCCGACGACCGTGAAGGTCAGCTGGCCGACGGTGGCCGGGGCTGCTGCGTAGCCGTCCATCGCGGAGTTGTCGAAGCGGGGCAGGTCGTCGACCGCTCGAAGTGGCGCGGCGAGGCGGCGCCGGTGGGCGTGGCGATCCAGGGCGATCGTCTCGGTTGCCGCCGGGCCGATGACCGCACGGAGGGCGATGCGGTGGTCGGCGACGGACGGGTGGGCCACGGAGCCAGTCTGGCGCACGGCGGTCCGGCCGGATGTCCCGCATGGGTAACGCTGGCGCCGGCTTCCGGCACGGCGGACCGGCAGCCGAGCGGGCGCTGGGAGCGGCTCAGCGGCATACGGCATCGATGTAGGTGCCCACGGACTACCGCGGCCTGCCGCCCCGACGAACTGCGCGCACGGGCAGGCGCTGCCGGGGCTCGTCGTGGTAGTCCATCGGTCCTGCGATCGGGCACTCGAGCGGGCCCATCGCATGTGACCCAAGCCTGCTGGGTGGTCGGCTCAACTCGCGGGTCGGCCGCCGAGGTGCAGGAGGCACGCGCCCGGCTCGGCGAAGGCCTCGAGGTCCACACCGTGCGGGTCGCCGCCGGCTGCCTCGAGAACCCCTTCGACCAGGCCGAGGTGGACCCTGCAGACGACTTCGGGGTGGCGACGGGCGACGTCGAGCATCGGGCACTGGCGCAGGCGAACCACTGGCGGGCGGTCCTCGGGATCGAAGCCCAGGGTGTCGAGCACGTCGAGGACGGTCCTCTCCGGGTCCGGTTCGCCGTCCTGGTCCGTTGCCCGCGAACCGACGAGTCCGCGACCCCAACCACGCCCGAGACGGGCCATGTCTCCTGCGACATCCCCGCCCTGC
>NZ_JBEDUL010000104.1:0-9804 GCF_040414665.1 Intrasporangium sp. | reverse complement strand
ACGGCGGACTGGGTGTAGCCGAGCTCGCGCGCAGCGGCGCCCAGAGTGCCCTGGTCGCAGGCCGAGACGAAGGCGACCCAAGGAGTCAGTGACACGCTGCCAGTATGCGTGATGCGCATGGCAGATGCGCCGATCTCTCGCTTGTGGCATGGCTCTGTGGCGTCGAAGGTGGGGACATGACTCCGACAACGACCCGCGTAGCCGTGCTGGGACTCGGCCGTATGGGCTCGGCCATGGCCGAGCGTCTTGCCGACCAGGGCCTCGTCGTCCGTGCATGGTCGAGGAGGCCGCGTGACGTGGTCAACGTCGACCTCCGCCCGTCGGCCACCGAGGCGGTGCGCGGAGCCGACGTCGTCATCCTTGCTCTCTTCGACGGCGTGGCCTGTCGGGAGGTTCTGCTCCAGTGTCTCGATGCGATCGCCGACGACGCCGTGGTTGTCAACACCTCGACCGTCGGACCCTCGAGGCCGTCGAGCTGGCCGCCGTCGTCCGGGACCGGTCACGGGCTTACCTCCACGCGCCCGTGATGGGCTCGGTCCCTGCTGTGCGGTCCGGCTCACTCACGGTGCTCGCCGGGTCCGACAGGGTCGAGGGCGACGTGCGTGAGGTGATCGGGGCCGTCGGTAGCGCGTTTCTGGGCGGGAGCCCGCGGACGGCGGCCGCAGTCAAGCTCGTTGCCAACCAGGTCCTCGGCGAGAGCGTCGCAGCGCTCGGCCGCATCCTCGCCAGCGGACAGGCGCTCGGAATCGACCGCGACCTGGTGCTGGACGTCCTCGAACGCACGGCCTTGGGCAGGATCGTCAGCGCCAAGCGGCCGAGGCTGGAAGGGATGGATGGCCCCGCTGACTTCACGGCCGGCGCGCTCATCAAGGACATCAGCCTGCTCGGTGCCGAGGTGCCAGCGCTCGATGGGCTCCTCCGGACGCTGCAGGCGGCCGGCGCGTCGAGTGAGGCTGACATCGCCGCACTCATCACCGGCCTGGCCTCAGGTCCGCGCTCGGTCGACACCACGGCCCACGTCGTCGTGGATGCCGGGGTGTGCGTCCAGCCTGACCTGTTGCGCCCCTTGGTCGACTACGCCAGGGGTCACGCCACGGGTGACCCGACGCACTTCCGGCGGGCATTCCGTCCGACTGCGCACATCGAGGGCCTCCGGGACGGCGTCTTCACCTCGTGGGACCTCGACAGGTACTGCGGACTCTTCACGGGACAGCCTGCCGCCGACGAGGGCTCGCGGTTGCGGGTCATCACTGGTGCCGGCCGTGCTGGCTCGACGGCTCACGCAACGATGCGCCTCGAACACGGCCCCGCCGTCTTCACCGACACCTTCCTGCTCGTTCAGGAGGGGTCCGAGTGGCAGATCTCGAACAAGGTCTACCTCCGGGAGTCCTGATCGAGTGCGCGCGATCGGGTCTGCCAGTGTCGAGACTCGCATCTTGCTCCGCCTACCGGAGCAGTTGTAGACGGTGCCCCAAGCCTGAAACCCGACGGACAGGACCAGCCCCAGAACCTCACCGATTTGCTGGGCATCATCGTTCCCACCGCCCGTCACATCGACTGCCTGCTGCCCGGCAGACCAGCCCTCGGTCGAGATCAAGGCCCGGTGAGCGGCAACGTCGATGTAAGACCCAGTAGTCGATGCACGAAGGAGGCCACCGGCTGCCGTAGGAGTCGACGACGCCGCTGTCCGGATAGCCCGCAGCGAACCGGAGCGCATCCGCTTCCCACAACATGTCGTCAACGGCGTCGTTCCGCACCTGCCGTGGCGCCAGCTCCAAAAGCCCGCGTCGGCGCCGCGGAACAGGGCGGTCTCCTCCCGCGATGGCTCGGACCATCGTGCAACACCAAGCGGTTTCAGATCTCGACCCGGCCGTCCGCTCGAAAGCGCATAGCGGGCGGCTGCCCAATCGGTCATCGCGAGACCGGCGGCTTCGCCGATGGTCGGCTGATCGGCGCCGTCCTATCCTTGACTCAGGGACTTGAGGATCCAGCCAGAATCGAGGCGATTCACCGATGTCAGCGAACTCAGGCACCCGCGGCGACGAAGACCCCGTCCACGACGACCGCGTCCACAGCGAAGCACCCGCCGAGGGCGATCTCGAGTTCGACGAAACGGAGATCCGGGCACATTCCGCGGATCCAGCCGAAGGTCCGGACGAGGACTGAGCCGGTCGGCGACGAGGGACCGCGCGCGACCGCCGCCGGCAGGTGCAGCGCCTACCGGTTTCCTTGACAGTCAGCGCCGCGGCCCTGAGCCTCGCATCTCGGTCGTCGCATCCCACGTCGGGCCGCCCACTTTTCCGCGCGTCCGAAGGCACCCTCCGGGCGGGCGACATGAGTGTGCACGGGCTTGGGTGCCCGCCGTTGCCCAAGTGGAGCCTCAAGCCGAATCGGCCGGCGCCGTGGGAACCGGATCCCGCTGAGCCTGTAGCCGGTGAACGTCCAGAGGTGCCCAAGCCTAGAGGTCACTCGCAGATGCTCGACGAGTCGACACAAGTGCCCGGGCTCGCCTGCAAATGCGTGGGTTGCCGGTAGCGGCCTGCCAGATGATCTGGCCGTGGATGACTGGCGACTGATGAGGCAGGAGAACGACCCTTGTGCGTCTTACGGCGTAAGGCTACGCTGGCTGCACATCAGTCTTACGACGTAAGGGGGAACGAGATGCGCGCTATCGTGCAGGAGAAGTACGGCTCGGCGGACCAGCTGCACCTGCGAGACGTACGCGAGCCGATGCCCGGTGCCGGAAAGGTGAGGGTCCGGGTGCGGGCGGCGGGCGTGGACCAGGGGACGGTTCATCTCATGACCGGGCTGCCGCTCCTCATGCGGCCCGCCGTCGGCTTCCGCGGGCCACGTCAGCCCACGCCGGGACTGGCGGTCGCAGGGGTCGTCGACGCAGTGGGCGAGGGCGTCACGACACTGTCCCTCGGCGACGAGGTCGTCGGAACAGGCAGGGGCACCTGCGCCGAGTTCACGATCTCTCGCGCCGACCGGCTCGTGGAGAAGCCCGCCACGCTTTCCTTCGAGGAGGCGGCCGCCCTGCCGGTGTCAGGGGTCACCGCGCTCGAAGGAGTCAAGGACGTCGGCCGAGCGGCCGCAGGTCAGCGGGTCCTCGTCATCGGCGCGTCCGGCGGTGTCGGCTGCTACGCCGTGCAGATCGCCAAGGCCCTCGAGACGGAGGTGACCGGAGTCGCAAGCGCCGGCAAGCTCGACCTGGTCCGCGACCTCGGCGCCGACCACGTCGTCGACTACGCCGCAGGTGAGCTCGCCGAGACCACCAAGGACGGCGGCCCTTTCGACCTCGTCCTCAGCATCGGCGGCAACCGCTCGGTCCGCAGCCTGCGGCGACTGCTCACCCCGCGCGGCACGCTTCTCATCGTCGGTGGTGACAGCACCGGCCGGGTGCTCTCCGGCCTCCAACGTCCGATGGGGGCCGCTCTCATCTCCCCGCTCGTCCGGCACCGCATGCCGTTCTTCATCGCCAGCGACAAAGGGGCCGCACTCCAGTCGCTGCTCGGCCTCGTCCACCGCGGGCTGGTCCGGCCGGTCGTCGACGAGGTCTTCGAGCTCGCCGATGCCGGCAAGGCGATCCGCTACCTCCAGGAGGGGCGCGCTCGCGGGAAGGTCATCGTGCGGGTCGACTGACCCACCGATCGCGGACGGCAGGGGGTGCGCCAGTCCAACCCGTAGGGTTGGGTCGTTGGACCGCACAGAGGAGGGCCGCCGATGGCACGCACCGCTTCGGCCAGGACTCCCCTGAGCCGTGAGCGGGTCTTCCGGTCCGCCGTCGAGCTCGTGGACGCCGAGGGGCTCGGCGCGCTGACGATGCGCCACCTCGCCGAGGCGCTCGGCGTCGAGGCGATGTCGCTCTACCACCACGTACCGAACAAGGAGGGCGTGCTCGACGGCATCGTCGAGGTCATCGTGGCAGAGATGCTCGACGCCGTGGCCGACCTGGACACCTCCCGGGCCGAGAGCGACTGGGCGGCGGTGATGCGCGAGCGCGTTCTCGCCGCCCGCGAGGTCCTGCTCCGTCACCCGTGGGCACCGGACGTCATCGAGTCACGCAGGGCGATGATCCCGGCGGTGGTCCTCTACTACGAGGGCGTGCTCGCCATCCTCCGGCGCGGCGGGTTCTCCTACGACCTCGCCCACCATGCCCTCCACGCCCTCGGCAGCCGGGTGCTCGGCTTCACCCAGGAGCTCTTCGAGCCGGACACCCCAGAGGGGGACGAGGCCAACGAGGAGACGTTCCGGCAGCTGGCCGAGCAGCTGCCGAACCTCGTCGGCATGCTCTCGTCGGTCAGCCACGACGCAGCTGACCAGACGCTGGGCTGGTGCGACGACCAGGCCGAGTTCGAGTTCGGCCTCGACGTGCTGCTCAACGGCCTCGAGCTCGCTCGGTCCCGATACGCCAGCCGAGGAGGGACTGATGGCTTCTCGTGACGTCCGCGGCGTCGTCGTCACCGCTGCTGGTCCGACCATGCGAACCGTCTTGCGCGACCTGGCCCTGCCGACGTTCCGGCGGTTTGCAGACCGATGGGGCTACGCGGTGCGCGCCGTGGACCTCGAGCACGACGGGCGGGAGGCCAGCGACACGGCCCAGCAGGCGAAGTGGACGAAGCTGGAGCTCCTGCGCGAGGCCCTCGCGGACTACCACATCGCCCTCTGGCTGGACGCCGACGTGCTCGTGGTCCGCTTCGACGAGGACATCGCAGACCACCTGCATCCCGACCACTTCCAGGCCTTGGCGCTCGAGCAGGTGCCCTACGAGCACCGGGTCAACCCCAACACCGGTGTGTGGCTCCTGCGGTCGTGCACCGAGGGGGTCGACTTCCTCGATGCCGTGGAGGCGGCCGGCCAGCAGCCGGGACCCTGGGCGGACCAGGGCGCCGTCCTGGCGGCCCTGGGGTGGCGGCGTGGCGACGACCGCTACCACTGGGCCGGACCCGGCGCCGGCTCGCCCTTCGTGTCCCGGACGAGCTGGCTCCCGCCCGGTTGGAACCAGCCCTATGTCGAGGGCCGAGACCCGGAGGGCTGCTACAACTCCGACCCGGAGTCCTACGCGACCCGACCGACCGTGCCTGACCCGTACGTCGTCCACTTCATGGGCATGACGGTGGAGGCGAGGTCGGCGCACATGGCCAGGTGCGCCGCCGCCGTGGGAGTGTGAGGCGGGAGAGGGACGATGGTCCCGAGCCCACGGGGGACGACGCGTGCAGGCTGGAGCCAGGTGGAGGGTGACCCTCCCCAGGCTGGAAGGAGGTCACGGTCGCCGTGACAGCACTGTTGATGACCGGTTTCCCCGGTTTCCTCGGATCTGCCCTGCTCCCCCGGTTGCTGGCGCGGCGGCCGCAGACCCGGGCCGTGTGCCTCGTGCAGGGGCGGTACCTGGAGTCCGCTGTGGAGCGGATCCGGGAGCTCGAGGTCACCGACCCACAGACGACCGGCAGGATCGAGCTCGTCGCGGGCGATGTCACCCTGCCCGGTCTCGGCCTGTCGCCCGAGGTGCGCAGCTCGCTCGACGCGGTGACTGAGGTGTGGCACCTCGCCGCGGTGTACGACCTGCACGTCGCCCATGAGCTGGCGCGCAACGTCAACGTCGGCGGGACCGCCAACGTTCTCGAGCTGTGCTGGTCGCTCCCATCGCCGCCGCGGCTGCAGTACGTCAGCACGTGCTACGTCAGCGGCACCCACGAGGGCGAGTTCAGCGAGGACGCGCTCGACCAGGGCCAGGCCTTCCGCAACCACTACGAGGCGACGAAGTTCACGGCCGAGCTCCTCGTCCGCCAGGCCATGCACCGGGGCCTGCCCGCGACCATCTACCGGCCCGGGATCGTCGTCGGGGACTCGGAGACCGGTGAGACGCAGAAGTTCGACGGCCCGTACTTCTTCGCCAGCTTCCTGCAGCGACAGGGGCCAGTCGCATTTGTCCCTCGGCTCGCCGACCCCGACCGCGTCCGGGTCTACCTGGTCCCACGAGACTTCGTCGTCGCCGCGATGGACGAGCTCTCCGTCCTCGAGGGGTCGGCCGGACGGACCTATGCGCTGGCCGACCCGCAGGCTCCGACGGCACGCGAGCTCGTCGACGCGTTCGCGGACCGCCTGGGCAAGCGGGTCGTCTGGGTGCCGATGTTCGCCGGGCTGGCCCGGACCGCGATCGACACCATCCCCGGGGTGTCACGGCTGCTTGGGCTTCCCGGCGAACTCGTCGACTACTTCGCCTCGCCCACGACCTACTCGACGGCGAACACGAGGCAGGATCTCGCAGGCACGGGCGTCGCATGTCCCGCATTCAGCGACTACGTGGATCGGCTGCTGGACTTCATGGTCGAGCATCCCGAGATCAGCTCGAGGGCGATGGTGTGACATGGCGACGAAACGACGCACTGCGAAGACGGCGGAGCCCACCCTCATCCTCGAGGTGAGCCTCCTCGGCCACGAGGGCGACTACGAGGAGCGGGTCACCCTGCTCGGGAAGAACTACCGGGTCCTCCGGATCGGGACGAACGGCCGGGTCCGGGAGGTGCAGGACCTCGTCGAGACCTGGGCGGGTCGGGCCGGCGCAATCGCCATCACCGGGCTACGCGAGGTGCGGGCCACGGGACGGTTCGAGGGAGACCTCGACGCCGTCGAGTGGCTCGCCGCGCCGGCCGCCGAGGTGCCGGTGACGATGGGGTACCGGCTGCGCGACGTCCTGCAGGAGTGGGCGATCCGGCACGTCCAGAACACCCTGCCCGGGTACTTCAACAACGCCCGGGTGATCGTCCTCGGCGACGAGGGCCAGACCAGGGCGGTCCAGGTCATCCACGAGTTCACGGACAACATCACGACGTCCGACCCGCTGCTCATCGACCTGATGGAGCGGGTCGAGGCGGTGCCGGTCGTGGGTTCCTACGCGAGCGTCGGGTTGTGGCCGGTGCGCAAGCTCCCGGGACCGGTGCAGGCGCTGCTCCGGGCGCCCGGGCCGGTCAGCCAGGCGTTCGCGCGCAAGGCAGCGCGGGCCGCCGACGTCGTCATCGCCAGCTACGAGGCCCTCGTCGCGTTCGGACTGGATGACCTCAGGGGCAAGACGGTCATCACCTCGGCCGTTTCGCCGGATCAGCTGGCCGAGCTCACCCGACGTGATGTCGACATGGTCGTCGATCCCACGCCGCAGCCCTTCGACGTCACCGTCGAGGACGCGGTCCTCGAGGCCATGCTCATGGCAGGGGCAGGGGCAGGGGCAGGGGCAGGGGCCGGCGGCCTGGCTGAGACCGGTCTGGTCGAGGCCATCCACCGGGCCGGGCTCGAGCCGCGAATGCTGCAGCCGAACGGTCCCCGGCGCAGGAGTCGATTCGCGTTCGTGATCCACCCGTTGAGCCAGGAGTACCTCGCCAAGGTCGAGCCGCTGCGGACGATGGGCAAGATGCTGCCCGGTTTCGTCATGGACGCCGTCGAGAAGGCAGTCGCCTACGTTCCCCCGTTCACCTACAGCCGGGTCACCGGAATCACCTCGCCGACCGGCGCGGAGGCGGAGGGCTGGCTGATCACCGTCGGCGGCACACCCAAGCAGCTGCTCTCGCACAACCCGGAGTTCACCTATGGCCAGCTCCTTGCGGCCGCGGACACCGCGAAGAAGCTCGGTGCCCAGGTGATGGGCCTCGGCGCGTTCACCAAGGTCGTGGGCGACGCCGGAGTCACCGTCGCCAAGCGGGCGCCGCTCCCCGTCACGACGGGCAACAGCTACAGCGCGTCAGGCGCGCTGTGGGCGGCTCACGAAGCACTCCAACGGCTTGGCCTCATCGAGATCGACTCGGAGGGGCGGATGCGCGGCAAGGCGATGGTCGTTGGCGCGACGGGCGCCATTGGCTCCGTGTGTGCGCGGCTGCTGGCCCTGGCCTGTGACGAGCTCTGGATGGTCTCGCCGGAGAGCGCCAAGCTCCTTGCCCTGCAGGACGAGATCCAGCGGGACAACCCGCGCGCGGAGGTGCACGTGTCCGACTCGCCGGGACATCATCTCGGCGACATGGACGTCATCGTCACCGCGACCTCGGCAGCAGGCAAGCGAATCCTGGACATCATGAAGGTCAAGCCGGGGTGCGTCATCACCGATGTGGCCCGGCCCCTCGACCTGTCCACTGAGGACGTCGCGCGGCGACCCGACGTGCTCGTGGTCGAGTCCGGTGAGATCGACCTGCCCGGCGAGGTCCGGATGAAGAACATCGGCCTGCCGAAGGGGGTCGCCTACGCCTGCCTGGCCGAGACCGTCGTGCTCGCCCTGGAGGGACGCTACGAGACGTTCACGGTGGGCCGTGACATCGAGTGGGAGAAGGTCAAGGAGATCTACCGGCTCGGGCTCAAGCACGGCATGCGGCTCGCGACCATCTCGGGCGTCAATGGCGTCTTCACCGACGAGGACATCGCGCGCATCCGGCGGCTCGCCCTGGAACGCAGGGGCGAACTCCCCCAGGACGCCGCCTCCCCCGCCTGATCCACATCGCATCCTGCTCCGCTTCCGGGAGCAGGATGCGAGCGCACCCCCAGACTCGCTCTCCTCAATAATTGTGAGCACCGCTCTTGCTTTTCTCCTCAGCAAGGAGCATGATCGAGGTGTTCGAGAGCACCGCTCACACTTTGGGAGGCACCTTGTCATCACACCGCACCCGCGCACTCCGCGCGCCGGCCGTCCTCGCCTTCGCAGGGTCAGCCCTTGCCCTGGCCGCCTACCCGATCCTGCGCCCCTGGGGTCCGGAGACCGGACTCGAGGGCGCGAGCGACTTCGCGTCCGCCGCCTGGCCCATCGCCCACCTGCTCGGAATGATCGGATTCGTCACGCTGGCGCTCGGCCTCCGCGCCCTGGCCACGATGGGACCGAACCCGTGGCCGCCGGGCTCTGTACGCCGCTCAGAGACCTTGGCCTGGCTAGCGGTGGCCTTCCTCCTACCGTTCTACGGCGGTGAGGCCTTCGGCCTGCAGGCGGTCGGCCAGTATGCAGTCGAGGCTCAGGATCCTGCCGTCCTGTCCATCGCCGACACGTTCCGCAACGGACCTCTTGCCTTGACGACCTTCGGCATCGGGCTGCTTCTGCTCCTCGTCGTCGGCGTCCGCATCGCCGTCGAGCTCTGGGGATCGGGACCGGTGGCGCGCCTCGGTGGCCTCCTCGTCGGGGCCGGGCTCGTCACCTACCTGCCGCAGTTCTACGGCACGCCGGCAGTACGCATCGCGCACGGCATCATCCTGGCCGCCGGCCTGCTCCTCGTCGCTCTCGCGATCAGCCGGCAGGCCGGCCGACCACAGGTCCTCCGGGGTGACCCGGTCGAGCGCGCGGGTTCCCTTTCGCTGGAAGCAAACTGAGCGGCATACGCCGCAACACGCCCGAGACCTCGAAACTCACCACTGTTGCTTCACGGGGAGTTTCGCGGTGCCGGGCGTGTTGCGGAGGACGCGGTCAGGCGCTCACGAACGGTAGAGGGCGCGGGCGGGGCAGAGACGGATCGCGGTGGCGCCGTCGGCGGGGGTCACAGTTCCGTCCCTGATGATGGGATAGCCCCACTCGTCCAGCTGAATGTGGTGCGGAAGAAGGCTGGCGCAGACACCATGGCCGGTGCAGGCGATCCGGTCGACGCGCAGCTCGAGCCGTGAAGCCGTTTCAGCGCGCGAGGACATCAGCAGCCCTTCGTCCTGGGTCCAGGCAGTAACCGGCCAGGTGGCCCTCGAGGTGCTCACCGTAGACCTGCCTGGCAGAGGCCACGAACCGCGCCACACCGTCGGGGAATCGACAAGCACCACGACCGGGAAGCAGACCGGCACGCCGCCAGATGTCCT
>NZ_JBEDUL010000103.1:0-2862 GCF_040414665.1 Intrasporangium sp. | reverse complement strand
GTCGCCTTGGAAACTGACACCTCGACGGGAGTTTCATCCACGGAAGCCACCAGGGTCGCCTGATCGACCTGAACAGCGTTGGCGCTGCGAAAGGTGAGGACTCCAGTCACTCCAGCGGCAGTCGACTTGACGTCGCTCAGAGAGGCATCGACAGCAGCCAAAGCTGAGGATGGTGCGAGAAGAAGCAGGAGGGCGCCTCCAGCGAGAGCAGCCACCAATCGACGGATGAACAGAATCACAGCCCCAGCCTTGCGAAGAGCTGGTTGGGCAGATCGACACCCACGTCGGCAAGGTCTTGGGCGAACTTGGGTCGGATGCCTGTGGGAACGAGTTCGCCTCGGTAACGTCCGACCTCATCTCGGCCGGCCGAGTAGTCGAACGTGTAGAGGTCTTGAAGTGTGATCACGTCGGACTCCATGCCGACAACCTCTGTGATGGCGACGATGCGTCGTGAACCGTCCTTGAGTCGGCTCTGTTGCACGATCAAGTCGATCGCACTGGCCACTTGCTCTCGAATGGCACGCACCGGTAGCTCCACACCCGCCATGAGGACCATCGTCTCCAGACGTGACAGGCTGTCACGGGGGCTGTTCGCGTGAACGGTCGTCAGGGAGCCGTCGTGACCGGTGTTCATGGCCTGGAGCATGTCGAGTGCTGCACCATCGCGGACCTCGCCGACGATGATGCGGTCCGGGCGCATTCGCAGCGAGTTTCGCACCAGCTCTCGGATCGCGATGGCGCCGCGGCCCTCGATGTTCGGCGGGCGCGACTCCAGCCTCAGCACGTGGTCCTGATGGAGCTGGAGCTCCGCAGCATCCTCAATCGTGATGATCCTCTCGTCCCCAGGGAGGAAAGAACTCAGCACGTTGAGGGTCGTCGTCTTTCCGGACCCGGTGCCTCCAGAGATGATGATGTTGCGGCGACCGCGAACGCAGCTCTCGAGAAAGTCTCGAACCCGAGGAGACATGGTGCCGAAAGAGATCAGGTCACGATCGGTAAAGGGATCCGCTGCAAACTTCCGGATGGTCAGGAGCGACCCATCAAGAGCGATCGGCGGAAGAACGGCGTTCACGCGAGAGCCATCTGGGAGGCGCGCGTCGACCATCGGACTGGACTCATCGACACGCCTGCCCACGCGGGACACGATCTTGTCAATCGTTCGCCGCAGATGCGCATCATCCGAGAACCGGGCGTCGACCGGGAAGATCCTGCCCTCGCGCTCGATGTAGATGTCATCAGGACCATTGACCATGATCTCGGTGACGTCCTGGTCGCGCAGGAAGGGCTCAAGGGGCCCGTGACCCAAGATGTCATCAGAGACGTCCTGGGCAATACGCGTTCGGTCTGCCAGAGAGAGCGGTGTCTGCTCCGAGTCGATCACGTCCTGGAGCGTCATCCGGACTTGCGATGCGAGTTCCGACTCGGCCAGGTGAGGATCGTAGAGACGCGGGCCAAGCGACTCGACCAGGGCCTGGTGAACACGATCCTTTACCCCGGCGAACGGATCAACACCCCGCCGGTTTCGGCGCTGCGCTCGCTCGTGATCGAACGTCGGTGTCTGATCGTGGACCGGGTAAATCTGGGCACGCCGGGCTGCGTCAAGTCGGTCGGCGAGACTGCTCATTTCTTGCTCCTCAACAGACCAAGCCCACGCTTGGCTCCGTTCTCGACCTGCTCGCCAAAGCGCATCCGAATCTCGCGATCAGCGATATCGCGAATGGCCACAGACACCGGCGAACGTGGCTCGTCCAGCACCAGTGCCACTCCCCGGTTGACCGACGACGGTACGGATTGGCTGCTCGGCACCTGCGCCCTGATCTCGTACTTCAGTGCAACTTCGACATCGTCGGCCTTGAGCCCGACCTTTGCATCAGACCTGTTGAGCACGATCACTCGGCCATCGTTGGACGCGCCGAGCGTGTCCAAGGTATTCATGGCGACCCGAAGATTCTTGACCGCTGGGATGTCGAGGGTGGCGACCAGCATTGTCAGATCGCTCAGATCACACGCTGTTAGAACGTGCTCGGTCAGGTTCGGCGGTGTGTCGACAATAACGTAGGCATACATTCCGCGAGCAACGCGCAGCAGTTCCTCCACCACGGCCGCGGGAACCCGATCGGCCACCCCCGGATCGGACGGAGCGGCGATGAGGTCGAGGCCACTGTCCTCGTGACGCGTCACGACCGAGTGCACGCCCTGCTCGTCGAGGTGTCCGCGCATGCTTACGAGGTCGCCGATGTCGTGGGCGGGCACGGCTTGGAGGCTGATGGCCACATCGCCGAACATGAGGTCGAGATCGATGAGCAGGGTCTGCGCGCCGGTCGATGCGAGGTACGTCGCCAGGTTCGTCGCCAATGTCGTCTTGCCGACGCCCCCCTTGGCTGAGAAGACCGTGATGACCTTGCCCTCACCGCTCCCTCCGGAATGCGAATGGCCGGACAACTGGGCAGTGAGCTCCAGACTGCGCTTGATCGCGTCACTCAGCGCCGTTTGGTCGCCTACTTGGACCACTTCGCGCACACCACTCCGGAGCGCTTGGGCCAGTGTCGTCACGTCCACCCGATGCCGCAGCAGGATGACGCCCAACTCGGGACGGTCAATGCGCTCAAGCTCGGCCAGCGAACATGCCGCTTCGAGCGCGATATCGGGCCCGATGACGACGAGGGGATGGTTGCCTTCCTGAAGCGCCTTTCCGACCTGTCCGGCAGCAAAGATCTGCACCGTGTCCGGGCCGAGGGCGAAGCCGTAGGCGTGCGAAGCCCTCGGATCCAGGTCCCACAGGATGGTCACTGTTGGACCTGCCTGAGGAGCGCCTTGTAGTCGTAGTCAAAGATCTGCATGTCGTCAGTGTGACCGTCCGGC
>NZ_JBEDUL010000102.1:0-18150 GCF_040414665.1 Intrasporangium sp. | reverse complement strand
ACGCCAGGCACCTCACCGGCCGGCCCAGGATCGTCGTGCACGACTACTGCTACCACGGCTCGGTCGACGAGACATTCGCGACCCTCGACGACGATGGCCGAACCTCGAACCGCCGCAACAGCATCGGTCCACCCGTGGACACGTCGGAGACGACCCGCGTGGTCGAGTTCAACGACGTCGAGGGGCTCGAGAAGGCCCTCGCGCAGGGCGACGTCGCAGCCGTGCTCGTCGAGCCGGCCCTGACCAACATCGGGATCGTCCTGCCGGACCAGGGCTACAACGAAACAGTCCGCGAGCTGGCCACGAAACACGGCGCGCTCGTCATCAACGACGAGACGCACACCATCTGTGCCGGGCCCGGCGGCATCACGCGCCGCGACGACCTGCATCCCGACTTCCTCGTGATCGGCAAGTCGATCGGAGGCGGAGTGCCCTGCGGCACCTTCGGTTTCACGGAGGACGTGGCGAAGCGGATCGCCAGCTCCGTCGAGCTGGAGGACATCGATGTGGGCGGCATCGGCGGCACCCTTGCCGGCAACGGTCTGTCCATGGCGGCCATGAAGGCGACCCTCGAACAGGTCTTGACCCAGGACGCCTTCGACCACATGATCCCGCTGGCCGACGCGTGGGCGGACGGCGTCCAGTCCGCCATTGACGCTGTCGACGCCCCATGGCACGTGACTCGTCTGGGCGCGCGTGCCGAGTACACCTTCTCCCCCGAGCCGTCGCGGAACGGGCAGGAGGCGCACGACGCCGACGACTTCGAGCTGCAGCAGTACCTCCATCTCTACGCACTCAACCGCGGCATCCTGCTCACGCCGTTCCACAACATGGCCCTCATGTCGCCCGCCACGACGCGCGCCGACGTCGCCGCCCACACCGCGATGTTCGACACGTGCCTGCGGGAGCTGTTCAGCAAGCCATAGCGCGAGCGGGCTTGCGCTGGAAGCGAGCTCAGCGGCATACAAACGCTTTGGCCGTATGCCGCTGAGCTCGCTCGCGTGCGGAAGGTGGCGTCAGGCGACGGTGGCGTGTGAGAGCAGCCAGTCGACGGCCTGCGTCGCCGACCACCCTCCCGGGTGCTCGGCGAGGAGCCGGCGGGCGCCATCGAGGTCCTGCCCCAGGGTCACGGCGGGCAGCTCCTCGTAACCGTCGCGGCGGTGCTGCCCGAGCCCGACGTCCGCCATGAGGGCGTTGCACAGGCACGTGCGCCCGATCGTGTCCTCGATCGCCCCGCCCTTTCGGACGTAGGCGTCGACGGGCTCGGCCGGGCAGCGGTAGCCCACGGACCCATCCACCCGCTCGAACGGCTCCCGCAGGTAGGACAGGTCACAGAGTCGGGTGCGCTTCGCGTAGAGGTCAGGGTCGGACAGGGTTCCCGTCAGGCCGGCGACCTTGAACGGGAAACCCGTCGGCGAGGCGGCAGCGTCATTGCGCACTGTCAGCGTGCCGGCCGCGAGCTCGGCCAAGGTCTGACGTCGCAGCGGCTCGGCGATCCCCGACTCCGTGCAGAGGGCGAAGATCGTGCCGCACTGCACTCCCGTGGCACCGGCCTCGAGGGCATCAGCCACGCGCTCGGGCGTGCCGTAGGCGCCGGCGAGCCAGAACGGCAAACCGAGGCGCGACATCGCCGTGAGGTCCGCGTTGTCACGGCTGCTGTAGACCGGCTGGCCCGCGTCGTCCAACGTCATTCGCCCCCGCGGAGGCGCGCTGTGACCTCCGGCGGTGGGCCCCTCCACGACAAAACCGTCCGGGCGGATCGACGGGTCCCGGTTCAGGTAGCTGGCCAGGCTGTGCAGGGAGATGATCGCGAGGAAGAGCGGCCGCGTCAGGAGGGGCAGGTGTGCGCCGAGGACCTCAACCGGGTCGATCGAGCTCGTGTGGACCTTTGTCGAGTCCTGCACGTCGATGGACAGCGTCCCGGTCTGACCGGCGGCGAGATCCCTCAGCAGCTGGGGGATCTCGCGCGGAATGCCCGCACCCATGAGGACGTAGTCGACGCCGGCGACCATGGCGCCGAGGGCTGCCGAAGGCGTGGCCATCTGGACCTTCTCGAGGAAGTTGATTCCGACGATCCCGTCATGCCCCTCCTTCGCGAGCCACACATGGGCGAAGTTGCCCAGGAGCGAGAGCTCGACGGCGCCGCGGCTCGGCGTGATCGTCAGCGTCGGGTTGGGCCGGTAGGGGACGTCAGGCGCACGACCCCCGTCGATGAAGTAGCGGTCGACGGCCCGCTGGGCCATGTCCTGGTCCGGGAATGCCCCGAGCGCCCGCCTCAGGTGGCCGCCCGGGTCGCCGTCCTGCAGTCCACGCGCCAGCACCGCGTCGAGGGCAGTGCCCGACACGACGCCGAGCTGCCCCTGGCGCGAGACCGCCCGGGCCAACTGCCAGCACGACACGTTGACGCCCATCCCGCCCTGGATGACGACCGGGAGTCGATGCCCGTCCATGGAAACCTCCGCTACCGTAACCTACGCTTCCGTAGGTTACGGTACGCCCTCACCAGGACACCTCGTCACCGACGCTGATCGTTCCCGAGTCGAGCAGACGGAGCACGGTCCCGCCGCGGTCGTGCAGCGCGCGGGCTGCCCCCGGCCCCAGAGTGTCGTCGAGCAGCCGGCAGGGCGCCGCCACACGCACCACCTCGAGGCGCACGCGGCCGATGCGGACCGGCGTGCCAGGCAAGGTCGGCACCTCAGCTCCGGTGATGGTGACGTTGCGCCGGGTGAGCTCCGGGTCGACGGGTCGCCCGAGCTCCATGGCTGCAGCATCCAGGGCCCCGATGGCCTGGAGGGTCACGTGGCGATGCCGGCTGCCGTGGTACCGGTCGCCCACGAGACCGAGGTCAGCCTCGGCCTCGACGCTCGGCACGGACCTGGTCGGGAGGCGCCGGCCGGGAGCGATGTGGATCGACACCACCGAGGGGGTCATGCGGTGGTCACCTCCGCGACGAGACGCGGCAGGGCTACCGCGGCGGTCTCGCGCCACCGATGGTGGGCGAGGTCGGACACCTCGGTCTCCAGCGGGTTCACCTCAACGACAACGGCTCCGGAGCCTCGCGCAATCGCGGGCAGCCCGGCCGCCGGGTGGACGATGCCCGACGTGCCGACGACGAGGACGAGGTCGGCCTGCTCGACGAGCTCGACGGCGTGGTACCACTCAGCCATGGGCAGCTGCTCACCGAACCACACCACCCCGGGCCGGACGGCCGCACCGCACTCCTGACACCTCGGCGGATCGACGCGGTCCGTTCCTGCACCGACCTCCGGAAGCGCACCCTCGTAGGGTGCGCTGCAGTCCTCGCAGCGCCAGTTCGCGAGTGCCCCGTGCAGGTGGACGACGTCGGCAGTACCGGCACGCTCGTGCAGGTCATCGACGTTCTGAGTCACCACCGAGACGCCCGGCCCACGCGGCACCCGGGCCCACTGAGCGATCGCGACGTGGCCCGCATGCGGCTGGGTCTTCGTCACGAGGCCGAACCGCCACAGGTACCAAGCCAGGACGAAGGCGCGGTCCCGACGCCAGGCGTCCATCGTCGCGAGGTCCTCCGCGGCGAACCGCTCCCAGAGCCCGGTCTGCGCGTCCCGGAAGGTCGGCACCCCGCTCTCGGCCGACATCCCGGCACCGGACAGCACGACGACGTGGCCCGCCGCGCGGGCTGCGGCGACGACGGCCTCGGGCACCGCCTCGCGCACTCCGGGTCACCCCGTCCACTGGGAATGGAGCGCGTCGGCCGTCGTCCGGTGCTGGTGGAAGATGAGGACGAGGACCCGGCTGCCGAGGACGAACCCGAAGAACAGCAGCGTGAAGCCGAGGAAGGCGTTGAGCGGCACCGTCTGGGTCATCATCGGCCCACCCTCCGAGATCACGAGCAGGATGCCCCCCAGGACGCAGGCTGCCGCCAGGGCCGTCAGGACGAGCTGGTGGACGATCCCGGTGATGAACGCCCGGTCGCGAAGGTCGCCCAAGGCACGGACCCTGACGGTCAGGCGCCCGGCCTCGAGGTCCTCGGTGATCTTGTTGACCCTTCGGGGCAGGCGCTGGAGGACCGGCAGCAGGCTCGCCAGCTGCGCTTCGAGCGTCTCGCGGGCAGCCGCGGGGGTGACGGTGTCGGTGACCAGCCCCCGGCCCTGCTCCTGTGCAGCCTCGACGAGGTCCATTCCCGGACAGATGAGCCGGAGACTGCCCTCGAGTGAACCGAGTGCCCGGAAGGCCGCAGCCACCTGGGACGGCACGGCGAACCCGTGGTCGAGCACGAGCCGGAACAGGTCGACGAAGAGGGCGGCGCTCCCCGTGGGCGACAGGCCCGAACCGTGTCGGAGGATGAGCTGCCCGATCTCCCGCTCGAGCCTCCGGTCGTCGAGGTAGTCGCCGCGATCGAGCAGGTCGAGCAGGGCATCTGCCGCCGCGAGCGAGTCCTGGCGGTCGACGGCGGCGAGGAGCAGCCCGATCGAGGTCCGGGCCGCCCGGTCCAGACGGCCGACCGCACCGAGGTCGAGCAGGCCCAGCTCGCCCTCCTCGGACACGAAGATGTTCCCCGGGTGCAGGTCCGCGTGGAAGACACCGGTGACCACGACCTGGTGGAGCACGACACCGAGCAGGTCCTCGGCCATCGCCCGTCGTTCGCCGGCGCTGAAGCGGCCCAGGAACTCCTCGGCCGTCGACACCGACCGCCCGCGCATCCGCTCCATGACGATGACGCGAGACGAGGAGAGGTCCTCATACGCACGCGGCACGTGCACCCGCGGGCGGCAGGCACGCGAGACGCCCTCGGCGACGGCGCGCATGTTGCCGAGCTCGACGCGGTAGTCGAGCTCCTCCTCCAGAGAGCGCGCAAAGCCCTTGGCCAGGGACTCGACCCCCAGGCGGCGGCCCCAGCTCGTCCTGCGCTCGAGCCACGCCCCGAGCCGCAGCACGATGTCAAGGTCCGCGAGCGCCTGACGGCGGGCGTCCGGCCGCTGGACCTTGACGGCGACCTCCTGTCCGCCGACGAGCCGGGCGAGGTGGACCTCGGCGACGGAGGCCGCGGCGACCGGGACCTCGTCGATGTGCTCGAAGACCTCGTCGAGGGGCCGGGCGAGCTCTCGCTCGATCACGGCGCGGACCCTCGGCCACTCCGCCGGCGGCACGTTGCTCTGCAGCTGCGACAGCTCACGGACGTAGGCCTCGGGGAGCAGGTCCGGTCGCGAGGACAGCATCTGGCCGAGCTTGATGAAGGTGACTCCGCCGTCGGTCAGCGCCTCGCGCAGCGACCGCGCCACCTTGGAGTCGGGCACGTCGGTGCCGGCTCGGGTCGGGCGCAGGTAGGCGCCCAGGCCATGGGCGGCGGCGATGCGGACGATGGTCGTGTAGCGCGCCGCCCTCCGGCGACGGGTCGGCAGGGAGCGCAGCAGTGAGATCGGGCCGGGGAGGGTGCCCGTGGGCACCATCGCCTCGAGGATGGCAAGCACCATGACCTGGGCGGCGAGGAGCCACGCCATCGCCAGGACGATGATGGCCCCGGCTGCGGGCACGGACGGACCCGTGGCCCGCAGGTCGAGGTTCAGGGCAGTGCTGATCCAGTTGAGCAGGCCGGCACCCACGCTCAGCATGAGCAGGCTGACAATGATCGTGCGAGGCCACCCGACCGGCACGCCGAGCAGGCGACGGGTGACCACGGCGACGACGGCGACGTTGACGACGGTCGCGAATGCGTAGGCCAGGAAGTCCATCAGTCCCCTCGGGCGGTGGGTCGCTGTCGCGCCCTACTCTGCCTCACGCGGGCTGGGCGACGCGGGGGCCATGATAAGAGGGTGAGCATCGCGAGGGAGACCTACCACCATGGGGATCTGCGCCGCGCCCTGCTGGAGGCCGGACTCGAACTGGCCCAAGAGGGAGGTCCGGACGCCGTCGTCCTCCGCGAGGCCACCCGCCGGGTGGGCGTGTCGGCCAATGCCGCCTACCGCCACTTCCTCGACCGCGATGCCCTCCTCGACGACGTGGTGTCGCTGGCCCAGGCGCGTGCCGCCGACGTCATCGAGCAGGCCATCGCGGAGGTGGATGGAGACGGTGAGCCCGCGGCCCTGGCCCGAGCCCGGTTCCGTGCCGTCGGGGTCGGCTATCTGCGTTTCGCCCTGACGGAGCCGGGCCTGTTCCGCACCGCCTTCGCAGTCCCGACCGACCTCAGCAGGTCGGCGGCCTCCGCGGCGGCGGGCGCCGGTGGGCGAACGCCCTTCCAGCTCCTCTCCGACCAGCTCGACGCCATGTTGGCGACGGGCGCGCTGCCCCCCAGCGAGCGTGAGGGTGCCGAGCTGCTCGCCTGGTCGGCGGTCCACGGCCTCGCCATGCTGGCTCTCGAGGGACCGCTCCGAGACCTCCCCCGGCACGCCATCGACGAGCTGGCACCACGGCTTGTTCGCATGGTCGACCTCGGCCTCGGTGTCGTCTAGCCTGCCGACCCGGCACCCCTGGATGGCTCCGTCCGGGGGAAACGGGGAGGGACATAGGGTGACCGGATGAGCCCCAGATTTGCCCTCGAGGAGGACGTGCCGGCCTTCTACCGGCGGCTCGGCGAGGACGAGTTCGCGCCCACCGTCCATGTCCAGGGCGCCTGGCGCGACGACGAGCAGCACATGGCCCCGGTCGGCGGCCTGCTCACGCACGCCATCGACCTGCACGAGCCGCGGGAGGACCTGCAGCTCGCGCGGGTCAGCTTCGACATCCTCGGCATGATCCCGGCGCGACCGAGCCGGGTGTCCGTGCGGACGACCCGGCCGGGGCGGAGCATCGAGCTCGTCGAGGCGACGCTGTCCGTCGACGATCGCGCCGTCGTCCGGGCAAATGCCTGGCGCCTCGCCGCCCACGACTCCTCCCCGGCGGCCGGCGTCGAGTTCGAGCCGATGCCCGGCCCGGATGCGTTCCCCGACTGGCACGGCACCGACGTCTGGGAGGGCGGGTACATCCGCGGTGTGGAGTTCCGCGCCGACCCCGAGCGACGCCCCGGCCGCACGCGCACCTGGATCCGCAGCCCGCACGCCCTGGTCGACGGCGAGGTCTGCTCCCCCACCGCCGACCTCATCCGCCTCGTCGACACGGCCAACGGCATCGCGGTGCGCGTCTCGCCGCAGGAGTGGATGTTCCCCAACGTCGATCTCACGATCCACCTCTTCCGCGAGCCGGTCCGCGGCTGGGTCGGCTTCGACACCAAGGTCACCATGGGCACGACGGGGATGGGCCTGACCTCCACAACCCTCCATGACGAGCTCGGCCCCGTCGGTCGCGCCGAGCAGATCCTCACCGTGCGCCCGATGGCCAGGAGCTGACGTCCGGGCGTGATGGTCAGCTCGGGTGGGGCGAACCTGTCACGGTGGGCCACCGACAATCGAGCCGGGGCGCGATTGTCGGCTCGGTTGGCCACCGAATGTCACTGACACGTGCGCCCGGGCCCGATTGTCGGTGGTGTGTGTGCGCCGGCCTCGCGACTGGGATCACTCGATTCGCGAGGTGACCTCCGCGCCGAGCATGACGGTCCGGCTCACGGTGCAGAACTCCTCGTGCGACCGCCTGACCAGGCTCGGCAGGATCGTGCGAGCGGCGTCGCCGCCCTCGCCATCGGGGAAGCGGACCCGGAAGGTCACCTCGATGTCCTTGAGGTGGTTGCCCTGCTCGTCCTTGACCTTGTCTGCCGTCACGTCGATGTGGAAGCTGTCCGGCTCCGCACGCCGCGTCGTCACCGTGTCGACGTCGACGGCCGTGCAGGCGGCGATGCCGGCCAGCAGGAGCTCGACCGGTGACAGCTCCGCGGTGCCGGAGCTCGTCGTGATGGAGCCGCCACGCTCGTTGCGCACCGTGTAGCGGCCGACGCTGTCCCGGGTCAGCGTGACGTGGCGCTCGTCCGTCGGCGCAGCAGTCGAAGAGGTGATGGGGGCGTCGTGGGAGGTCTGCTCGGACATGGGCTCAGCCTTTCAGAAGGTGGGTCGGGGTCGTCAGGACCACGCGTCCGCGAGCAGCTCGAGCGAGCGCTTGCGGACCGTGGGGTCGAACGCGCCACACGTCACGATGACCTCGTCGACGCCAGTCGCCTTGGTGAACACCTCGAGATCCTCACGCACCTGGGGAGGCGTGCCGACGAACGAGACCCGGGTCATCTCCGCGACAGCCGCCCGCTCCGCCGGCGACCACGACGCCAGCAGCTCGTCCGGAGTGGCGTCCGACGGAGGCAGCAGACCGCTCCGGCGGTTCGTCACGATGCTGCGAAAGCGCTCGAGGACGGAGGTGAACTGGCGCTCGGCCTCGGCCTGGCTGTCGGCCACCATGACGTTGGCGCCCGCCATCGTGCGGGGTGCGTCGAGGCCGCCCGGCAACGGGGAGGGCTGGAACCCGCGCCGGTACACCTCGAGGGCGCTCATCAACGCCGCCGGCGCGAAATGCGATGCGAACGAGTAGGGCAGCCCGAGGGCGGCGGCGACCTGTGCCCCACCGTGGCTCGACCCGAGGATCCAGATCGGCACGTGGGTTCCCTCGCCGGGGATGGCGCGCACGTTCGCGTCCGGGTCCGGGTCGCCGAGATAGCCCATCAGCTCCTGGACCTCGGCGCCGAAGTTCATCGCCGCGACCTCGTTGCGTCGCAGGGCCCGCGCCGTCGCGGGGTCGGTGCCCGGCGCACGGCCGAGACCGAGGTCGATCCGACCCGGGTGCATCGTCGCGAGGGTGCCGAACTGCTCGGCGACGACGTAGGGAGCGTGGTTCGGCAGCATGATGCCGCCGGCCCCCACGCGGATCGTCCCCGTGTGGCTGGCGACGTGGCCGATGAGCACGGCCGTGGACGACGAGGCAACCCCACGGAAGTTGTGGTGCTCGGCCATCCAGTACCGGCCATAGCCCCACTGCTCGGCGTGCTGGGCGAGGTCGACGGTCTGCTCGATCGCATCGGCCGCGGTCCCACCCTCCGCGATGGGGACGAGGTCGAGGATGTTGAGCTGGGCACGGTTCGTATCGGTCACGTGGGTGCCAACCCGATGGGCCCGGGACTTCTTCCGCGCCCCCGAAAGCCGTTCACTCGATCGGGGAGGGGCCCGGAGGAGGTGTCGGTCAGGGGAGGTTGAGCTGCGCCACCTGGTCCTTGTAGTCGGGGCACAGCGAGTCGACGGCCGCGGCCATGAGCCGCTTGGTCCGCAGCTGGTCGCCCTCATTGCCGAGCGGCTGGCCGTTCTCGTCCGCGGCGATCTGGCCCAGCGTCACGCCGCCGTTCTTGAGCGCCCAGCACACCGTGGTCCCCGCCTCGAGGTCGTCGGCGACCGTCGCGCCGGTGACCATCGCCCCACGCTCGCGCGCGGCCAGCACGAACTCCGCCTGCTCGGCCGAGATCGTCGGCATGGCCGCCGCGATGTCGGGCGGCAGGTCCGCGAGCTTGGGCCCCGAGCTGCACCCGACGAGACCGGCGGCTCCGAGCAGCCCTGCGACGAGCAGGCCGATGACCCTCCTGGGCCGGTTGGCACGCAACGGGCGAGGTGGCATGCGAGTCTCCATCGTTAGGCTGAACGCGTGGGTCCAGTCGATCATCCCCGGTTGGCCTCCGAGGCACCGCTGGCGAGGTCAGCTCTCGCGGTCGCCATCGCAGGCGTGGTCTTCGGCTTCTGCTTCGTGCCGCAGCTGCTGGGCCTCGCGCTGGGTGGGATCAGCCTGGCCCGCGAACCGCGGGGCCGACGCCACGCCCTGCTGGCCATCGCGCTGTCCCTTGCCCTCACCGTCATCTGGGGCATTGTCCTCGGCGCCCTGCTCAAGTGGTGGGCCAGCAACGCGGCATGACCCAGCCCAGCGGCATACGGCCTACTGGGAGTACGTCGACAGGAAACGCTCGAGCCGCCCGACGGCGTCCTCCAGCTCCTCGACCCTGGGCAGGAAGACGATGCGGAAATGGTCGTGGGTGGGCCAGTTGAACCCCGTCCCGTGGACGACGAGGAGCTTCTGCTCGCTGAGCAGGTCGTACGCGAAGCGCTCGTCGTCGCGGATCGGGTGGACCTTCGGGTCCAGCCGCGGGAAGAGGTAGAGCGCCCCGGCGGGCTTGGTGCAGGACACACCTGGGATCTGGTTGAGCAGCTCCCACGCGCGGTTGCGCTGCTCGAGCAGGCGACCGCCCGGCAGGATGAGGTCGTTGATCGACTGCCGGCCGCCCAACGCGACCTGGATCGCGTGCTGCGCGGGCACGTTCGCGCACAGCCGCATGTTGGCCAGGACCTCGAGCCCCTCGATGTAGCTGCGCGCGTGCTCCTTGGGGCCGGTCAGCACGAGCCACCCCGACCGGAACCCGGCGACGCGATACGCCTTGGAGAGCCCGTTGAAGGTGAGGCAGAACAGGTCGGGAGCCACCCCCGCGATCGAGTGGTGCTTCGCGTCGTCGTAGAGGATCTTGTCGTAGATCTCGTCCGCCATGAGGACGAGCTGGTGCCTCCGGGCGAGGTCGGCGATGCCCTCGAGGACCTCGCGCGGGTAGACCGCTCCCGTGGGGTTGTTGGGGTTGATGACGACGATCGCCTTCGTCTTGTCAGTGATCTTGGAGGCGATGTCGTCGAGGTCGGGTGTCCAGTCGGACTGCTCGTCGCAGACGTAGTGGACCGGCGTGCCACCGGCGAGCGACGCGGCCGCCGTCCACAGCGGGTAGTCCGGCGCCGGGATGAGCACCTCGTCACCGTTGTTGAGCAGCCCTTGCATCGCCATGACGATGAGCTCGCTGACGCCGTTGCCGAGGTAGATGTCCTCGATCTCCACGCGCGGGAAGTCGCGCACCTCGTAGTGCTGCGCGATCGCCCGTCGCGCCGGCACGATGCCCTTGCTGTCGCTGTAGCCCTGCGCCGTCGGCAGCGCCTGGATGACGTCGACGAGGATGTCGCTCGGCGCCTCGAAGCCGAACGGGGCCGGGTTGCCGATGTTGAGCTTGAGGATGCGGTGCCCCTCCTCCTCGAGTCGCTTGGCCTCGGCGAGCACCGGCCCGCGGATCTCGTAGCAGACCGTCGCAAGCTTCTTCGACTGGGAGACCAAACGCATGTCGTACAGGTTCTCAGGTGGTCGCCGCACCGGCGCCGTGATTCTCGTCATGTGACCTTCGCGCGTGGCAGGGGCACCAGACGTTGCCGTATGCCGCTGAGCTCGCCGGGTGCCTCAGTGCAGCAGGCACGCCAAGGAGTTCGCCGCACTCGTCGCGGTGAGCCGGACGCCGATGTCACCGTTTGGCGGGCTGACGCGTGCCGTCAGCTCGCGACCGTCCTCAAACGTGTACAGGACGGCCGTGCCACCCTCCGGCACTCCCCGCTGCCAGCCGAACGCCCGGAGCCAGGTCTCGATGTCATCGACGGACGGTCCCGTCAGTGCACCCCACGTCAGCTCGGCCCATCCCTCGTCGGTGATGCCGCACGGTGGCCGAGAGCTCGAGCCGAGCGGCGGGAACTGCCGCTCGACGTCGTCGATCCGGGACATCATGTCCCCGTGGGCGGTGACGTCGTCCTCGGCGATCCTGGCCGTGACGGCCCAGACCGCGAAGGCGAGCAAGGCGAGGACCGGCAGCGCGACGAGAAGCCAGCCGCGGCGGGTGCGGCGCCTCGGGACGTCGGTCGCCGTTGTCGCCCAACCCGCGCCGGCTCCGGGGAAGCCCGACCCGGGGTCCGAGGGCGAGGGCCGCTGGCGCACGCGGCCATCATTGCGCATGGGCCCGGCCGTCAGGGGCCGGCTGAGGTCGAGGATTCCCGACCACTCGACCCGGCGTGACCAGCGCAGCCCGCGCCACGCCAGGACGACTGCGGCGGCGACGGCAATGGGGACTCCGATCGCCGTGGTGGTCAGGCCGAGGCTGTAGCCGTCGGGAAGCTGGGCGAAGCACAGCACTGTGACCGCCACCGGCAGCCAGCGCTCGAGTCCGTGGGCGAGTGATCCGGTGCCGAGGGTGGCTGCGAACAGGGGCAGGGCCCAGAGGAAGTACCACCCGAGAAAGACCGGCGCAAGCACGATCACGGCGAGCAAGGCCCACCCGGCGGCCCGTACCACCCGGGCGCGCTCCGCCGCCACGACCTCGGCGCCCGCAGCCTCCAGGGGCGCACCATCCCCGGCCGGCTTCGCCACTGCGAGCCAGACGAGCACGAGGATGACCGCAAGCAGGACGAGACCGATGACGCGCGCGACGGAGATCGCCGAGTCGCGCCACTCAGGTCGGCCGAGGACGTGGCCGACAGCGCCGATGGCCATCCCCAGGCCGGTCGGCAGGGAGGTCCACTGTTCGTTCCGGCCGGGAGTCGCGCCCGGGTTGAGCCAGGCGAAGCCCAGGCCCGACGCCCGGCTGACGAGGGCCATGGGGATCGCCGCCGTCACACCGGTGAGCGCCAGGCCGGACAGCACCTCTCGCGGCCGGAGAGGCACCCGCCACGACTCGGCGAGATCGCTGGCGTCGTCGGACGACAGCCGGACGGCCGTGAGGTGGCGGGCCCAGATGAGGGCGATGAAGGGCAGTGCGACGACCGCCGTGACCTTGACCATCGCCCCCAGAGCCACGACGACAACGGCGGGCACGAGCAGGCGGCGCAGGGCCAGGGCGAAACCCGCGACGACCGCAGCCACCATGACGGCGTCGTTGTGGGCACCGCTGACGTAGTGCGCTCCGACGAGTGGGGCGGCGACGGCCAGCCAGGCCGCGCTGCGCCGCGATGACCCGACGCGGTGGGCCACGTCCGAGACCGCCCACGCCATGACGACCACCCCGACGACGGCGACGAGGCGGAGCAGGAGCAGGGCCAGCCAGAGCCGGTCGCCGGCGAGGCTGGCCGCGCCCCGGGCGATGAGCAGCCAGACCGGCCCATAGGGGGCAGGCGTGTCGAGCCAGGTCGGGGCGGTCGACTCCCTCCAGTCCGACGCCAGGTCACGCACACCGTGCTCGTAGGGACTGAGGCCCTCGGCCCACAGCGCGCCCTGCGCGGCATAGGAGTAGAGGTCTCGACTGTAGAGCGGGACCGACGCGAGCAGCGGCGCGAACCACAGCGCCGCCGTCACCCACCACCACCGCTCCGTCAGGCGCGCCGTCCGCAGCTGCCACCAGGCGAGCAGGAGCACGGCCATGGCCGCGATCGAGATGGTGGCGGCCAGGGGCGAGCCGCCCGTCTCGGCGGAGGGTGACAGGCCGGGCCAGAGGATGCGCGTGTGCAGCACGGGCCTCGAGCCAGATCCCCAGGACGAAGCCGCGAGCGCCGCCGCCGCAGCGACGCCGACGTAGCGCCACGTGGTGGGCTGCCGAGCGGATGACCGCTCTGGCACCTCACCCATGGGTGATCGGCTCGTCACCCCACGCGAGGAGTCGCCAGCCGGCATCCGGATCACCGTCGAGCGTCAGGACCACGGTGTTGTCGACCCGCCGCCCCTCGAGCCAGCTGGGGTCGAGCCCAGCCGTTGCCGCGACCCAGACCCGCATCGCCGCTCCGTGGCTCACCGCGACTGCCGACTCGTGACCGTCTCCGGCGATCCGCCGGATCGCCGCTTCGTAGCGCGCCATGAAGCCGATGCCCGAGTCGCCGCCGGGGATGGTGTGCTCGGGATCGTCGCGCCACCGCCTGACGGCATCGACGAACGGCCCCCACTCCGTCGACATCTCGTAGTCCCCGGCCTGGATCTCGCGGAGCCCGGGAAGGACGACGACCTGGAGGCCCAGCGCCGCCGCCAGCGGCTCCGCCGTCTGCTGCGCACGAATGAGGTCGGAGGTGTAGATGGCGCCGAGGTCCTCGGTCGCGAGCCGCTCCGAGAGCGCCTCGGCCTGTTGTCTGCCCGTCTGCGTCAGGTCCAGTCCGGGGACGGCCGTGTCGAGCTGGCGGGCGACGTTCGCGTGGGTCTCGCCGTGCCGGACGAGGAAGAGCCGCATGTCACTGGTCCTTGTCGGTGACGCCGGTGAGGCACTGGACCGTGGCCGCATCGACGCCCGGGTCGGAGTAGAAGCTGGGCGCCTCGACCGGCACGGTCTCGCCGGCCGGGACGCGGAGGTCGAGCTCGTTGACGGTGAGCAGCTTCGAGTCGGCCGTGGAGACGAGCGAGATCGCGACGGTGAGGTCGAGGTCGTCCCCCGTGTCGTTCACGAGCGTCCCCCGGTAGCTCCACACGCCGCCCGTCTGGTCGCACGAGATCGTCGTGAGCAGCTCGCCGAGGTCGAACAGTCCCCCGGTGCCCGCGTCCGTGCTGGCCGCCTCCGGTTCGGTCCGAAGTGGGGTCAGCGTGGGCTGGATCGCGACGCTGACGGTGCCTCCATCAGTCGGCGCCTTCGCCGGTTGAGCGCAGCCGGCCACCCCGACGAGGGCGGTGGCTGCGACAGCGAGCCCAGCGGCATACGTCATCGGCGTGCGCACGTGGCCATTCTGCCCTGTGCCCACGCAGCCACCTCTCAGGCAGGCAGGACGACGCGGGCCGCAAGGCCGGCGGCGATGATGACCGCCCCAGCGGCCAGGGCCACGGTGTCGGCGAGGCGCCACGGCTCGTGGGACGCCCACGTGCGACGGCGGGCCTCGGCGAAGCCGCGGGCGTCCATGGCCAGGGCCAGGTTCGCCGCCTGGCCGAGTGCACCGATGAGCAGGCCGCCGGTGACGACGACGGCCTCGCGGAACCGCGCGGCGACTCCGCGGTCGGCTCGGATCCCACGCACGCGCCGAGTCCTCATCAGGTCGCCCCAGAGGGTGTCGAGGGCCTGGACCCGCTGGAGGGCCGCGGTGGCGGCGACCACGGGACGTGATGGGAGGCGGAGCCGCTGGGCGAGCTCGTCCCCGAGGCGTTCAGGGTCGATGTAGCCGATGACGAACGCCGAGGGGACGACGAGGCACAGGACCCGTAGCGCCGCGCCCGCCGCGACCTCGAGATCACGGCCGCCGAGCAGCCACGCGGACCACCCGACCCCGACGACCGCCAGGCCAGCGGGTGCGAGGCGGGCCAGGAGGCGCCGGATCCGGCCAACGGGCCGGCGTCCCGGACCGGGCGCAATGAGGGCGAGGAGGCCCAGGATCACCTCGACACCGAGCACCGCAAGACCCTGGCGCCACGTCTCGAGGAGGGCGGGCAGTGGGAGGACGCTGAGGCCGACCGCGAGCAGGGACAGGGGTCCTGCGCGGGCCACCAGCGGCGTGCGCTCTGGTTCGGCGGGAGCCGGTTGGGGCGGAGGAGCGCTCAGTCGCAGCGTCCGGTCGGCCCGTTCGATCGCACCGTCGTCGTGGGTCGTCACGACGAGGGCTGCTCCTTCGTCTCGCGCCGCCTCGAGCACGCCCACAACGGCCGCCCACGTCAGCCGGTCCTGCCCGACGGTGGGCTCGTCCGCGAGGACCAGCGCCGGCGCGTGGACGATCGTCGAGGCAACCGCGAGGCGCCGCTGCTCACCGCCTGACAGGTGCCGGGGATCGACGTCGGCCAGCCTGCTGAGGCCGAGGGCTGCGAGGACCTCGTCCGCGCGCTGCTCACCCACCTGCTGGTCCAGGCCGAGCGCCCGCGGAGTCGTCAGCACGTCGTCGCGGACCGTCCGTCCGACCAGGGCCGACGCTGCTCGCTGCGGCACCCAGGCGACGACCCGCGCGAGGTCGGTCGAGAACCACTCGTGCGGCGGGGTCTCCCGGTGTCGCGCGGACGCCTCGTCGCCGGTCCCAGCAGGGGTGAGGGGCAGCGCGAAGTCGAGCCGGCCCGCCGAGGGCGTGGTCAGACCGCCGAGCGCTCCCATGAGGGAGGTCTTCCCGGAACCGCTCGGGCCGACGAGCGCGAGAACCCGGCCGGCCTGGACATCGAGGTCGACGTCCTGGACCGCCTTGGTCGTCCGGCTCTCGGCGCCGAGGCGGCGAGAACGGTGCTCCACCGTGACGTCCCGCGCCGCGACGACGACCCCGTCCGGGTCGATGCTGCCCGCGGCGGTTCCGGCACCGTCGGGCCACGGGGTGAGCCGAAGGTCGAGGGGCTCGGGCTCATCGACTCCGGGCACCCAGATTCCCTCGGCGACAAGACGTTTCCCATGAATGTCGAGCACGACGTATGGCGGGCCGTCGGCGATCACAGCTCCCCCGGCATCGAGCACGACGAGCCGGTCGACGAGGTCGGCCCATCCGGTCAGGCGGTGCTCGACGACGACGAGCGTGAGGCTGCGGCGACGAGTCACCTCGTCGACGAGGTCACGCACCATCCCACCCGTCACGGCGTCGAGCATCGCGGTCGGCTCGTCGAGCAGGAGCACGCTCGGCTCCATGGCGAGCGCTCCGGCCAGCGCCAGCCGCTGGGACTCACCGCCGCTCAGTGTCGTCGGGGCGCTCGCGGGGTCCATGCGCAGGCCGACCTCGGCGAGCGTGGAGGCGACGCGCGGCGGCATCTCACCTCGGGGCACCTCGACGTTCTCCAGGCCGAAGGCGACGTCGCGTCCGATCGTCGAGGCGACGACGCCCGCGCCCGGGTCCTGAAGGACGAGTCCGACCGCCCCTGGCTGGTCCTGCGGGGGCCGGCCGTCGATCGTCACCTCCCCGGACAGGTCACCGGAGTCCGCAGCGAGCAGCAGCCCCGCGATGCCCCGCAGGAGCGTCGACTTGCCGGACCCGCTGGGCCCGGCGAGCAGGACCCGCTCCCCGGGCGCGATCGTCAGGTCGAGCCCGGCGAGGACCGGTCGGCTCCGACCGTAGGGCCGCCAGGTGAGGCCGCTGACGGTGACCTTCCCGACCTGCAGCTCCCTGGGGCGCACCTCCCGACGTCCGAGGTGGTCGGCCGTGGGTTCCATCGGCGTGTTGATGTCAGTCGAATTGGGATCCGCCATGGCGCATCGGCCCAATCAGACCGCGTGGCGCTCCCTGGCCTCCTGCCCCGGCGGGAACGCGTTGAGGGCGCCGGCCGCCGCGAGCCCCCGGGTCAGAGCGACCGCCAGGAGCGAGCCGAAGATCGCGACGGACCCGCCGAGGAGGAAGAGGTAGGCCACCCGGTACCCCGTCCCCCATTCCTGCCAGTACGAGTACCACTCGTAGACCGCCTCGAAGGCTCCGCCGAGAAAGCCGCCGAGGAGCAGCGGCCCCCACCGGAACGTCGCGTAGCCGAAGGCCGCGAAGCCGAGCTCGACGCCGAGCCCCTGGACGAGGCCCGAGACGAGCGTCGTCAGGCCCCACTGCGTGCCGATGAGGGCGGACACGGTCGCTGCGAGCAGCTCCGTGAAGACGGCCGCGCCCGGCCGCCGGATGACGAGCATGCCGACGATGCCGGCTACGAGCCAAGGCCAGGCGAACAGCGCCCCGAGCGGCGGGAACACCGCGGTGACGGCGTTCGAGGGAGCCTGGTAGGCCAGGCCCCAGGCCCAGTAGGCGACCCCGAACGCGACGCCGAGGAAGGCGCAGGTGAGCAGGTCGATGGTCCGCCATCGAGAGAGCTGGCCGGACGCGCGAATCTCGGTGTGCTGGGTCACCGATGTGGACATGGTCATGGTTGTGACTCCCGTGGTTTCCGAAAAGGGTGGATACCTCGGGGAGGGCACCCAGCGGCATACGTCATCGAAGTGACGAGCCACGTGGGTGTCCTGAGAATTACCGACTTCCTTCGCCGGTGCTAACCGGAGCAGGTTCGAGGGTCTGCGGCCTCACGCTGTCGTGGGCACGCACTCTCAGCGCTTCTGCGCTCCCCTGTCGTGAAAAGGGTGGTGCTGTTCAGTTGTCGTGCCGACTCTACCTCCACGGCCATGGGTACAGTCATTTCATGGCGAAGGCGGCGAACGAACCGACGCACGAGGACGAGCACAGGCGCTCGCCACTCGGTGCACTGGTGTGGGGACTCTTCAGCATCGGGTCCACGGTCGTGGCGACGAAGGTCGCCTCCAGCGTGGCCACGAAGGGCTGGAAGCTCGCGACCGGCCGGTCGGCCCCCCTGAAGGGCGACTACGACAACGAGAGCACGCGAGACGTCGTCGCCTATACGGCCCTCTCGAGCGTGCTGTTGGCCACCACCAAGGTCGCGGCCGAGCGGAAGGCCGCCGAGTACTACCGCCAGTCCACCGGCCACCTGCCCAAGGCGCTCGTGCACACGCGGCCGAGCCGCCAGGAGAAGAAGCAGCACAAGAAGCTCGAAAAGGCCAAGGCGAAGGTCGAGAAGAAGGCCAAGAAGCTCACGAGCTGACCTTGGGTGCCTGGCGTCATGCCGTATGCCGCTGGGCTGGCC
>NZ_JBEDUL010000101.1:0-4427 GCF_040414665.1 Intrasporangium sp. | reverse complement strand
GCCGAGCAGGACGGGAACGAGGTGGATCTGGATCTCGTCGAGGAGCCCGGCCCGAAGCATGCGCTGCGCGATCGACGCGCCGTGCACGAGCACGCCCTTGTCGCCGGCCGCGTGCCGGGCCCGGCGGACCACGTCGGGGAGGTCGCTCAGGTAGGTGACGTTGGGGTAGTCCGCGAAGTCCGCCGGAGGCTCGTGGCGGCTGAGGATGAAGATCGGTACGCCGTCGTGGTGGTCGCCCTGCCACCCGCCCGCCGGCTCGAAGGTGCCTCTGCCCGCGATGACCGCCCCGGTGGACATGAAGTCGTCGATGACGGCGCGGTCCGCATCCTCGAGCCGGTCCGCGGCGGACTCGACGTCACCTTGGCCGATCCAGTCGTGGAGCCGCTCCCCGCCGTCGCCGAGGCCGCTGCCGGGCCCGGCGTTCGGTCCGGCGATGAAGCCGTCCAGGGACATCGACATGTAGAGCACGGTCGTGGACATGACGCTCTCCTTCGGTCCGTGGCTGGGTCGTTGGTCAGCCGGCCTCGGACTCCCGCGGTGTCTGGTGCCTGAGGCCGTCCGTCGTGGGCAGGTCGAGGGTGTGGGAGCCGTGCGTCGCCTTCGTGGCGAGGTAGTGGGCATTGGCTGGGGACAGGTGGACTCCGGTCGCGACGACGCTCGTGACGGTGATCCCGAGGCTTGCGAGCTGGGCGGCCTTGTCGGGGTTGTTGGTCAGCAGGGCGACTCTCGGGACCCCGAGGGCGAGCAGCATCTGCGCGGCGACGCCGTAGTCGCGTGCGTCCTCCTCGTAGCCGAGGGCCACGTTGGCCTGGTAGGTGTCAAGCCCCGAGTCCTGCAGGACGTACGCGTCGAGCTTGGCGTAGAGGCCGATGCCACGGCCCTCTTGCCGCAGGTAGAGCAGGTAGCCGCCGGTCTCGGAGAGCCGTTGGACGCCCTCGCGCAGCTGTGGGCCGCAGTCGCACCGTTGGCTGCCGAAGACGTCCCCGGTGAGGCACTCGCTGTGGACTCGGATGAGCGGGGGAGAAGCGGCGTCCTTGGCCCGCTGGGTCGGGTCGGCCCGGTCGCCGAGCCCGAGGGCGAGGTGCTCGAGGCCGTCGGCCAGGCCGTCGAAGGTGAAGGCCAGCGCCGTCGTCTCGAAGCCGTCGGAGAAGGACAGCGGCACGGGGACGGCAGTGCGGATCGATGCCGCGGGCGGTCGGACGTCCATGGGCTCCCCTGTCAGCTCATCGAGAAACGGGACGAGAGCGCGTAGCGCAGGAGCACCACGTCGCCGATCTGACGGACCTCGGCCAGCGTGGCGCGGTGGTCGGGGTTCCACGGGAAGTCGCCGTCTCCGACGAACCGCGTGGCCTCCGAGCTGCCGACGAAGAAGGGGGCGACGACGAGCTGGAGCTCGTCGGCGAGGTCGGTCGCGAGCAGCTGGGTGTGGACCGTTCCCCCGCCCTCGACCATGAGCCGGCTGACCCCCCGGGCCGCGAGGTCCTCGAACACCAGGTGGAGGTTGCAGGGTTGCCCGGCGTCGATGACTGTCGCAGCGTCCCCGACGCGGGCGCGGGCCTCGGCCACCGCCGTAGAAGGGCAGTAGACGAGCTTCACTGCGTCGTCGCAGGCAAAGAATCGCGACCCCGGATCGAGGTCGGCGCGGCGGGTCAGCGTCACCTTCGTCGGGGACGGGGGCAGGCCCTGAGCGACTCGGGCCGCCCGCCGCTCGGGTGACCGGACGAGCAGCCGTGGGTTGTCCCTGCGGATGGTGGCGGCGCCGACGAGGATGGCGTCCGAAGCGGCACGCTCGGCATCCACCCGGTCGAAGTCGGCCTCGTTGGACAGCAGCAGCCGATGCAGGGCGGGGCTGTCGAGGTAGCCGTCGATCGACATGCCGCAGCTCAGCAGGACGTACGGCCGGTCAGGCATGGGCGTCTCCCCGCACCCGCCCGTCTCGGCTGGCGCGGCGCACACTGCTGACCGCGAGGATCGCGGCGCCCGGCAGGCTCGCCACAAGCACTAGCCCACCGTAAACCACCGCAGTGGCGAATCCTTGGACAGCGCCGAGCCCGGCTGCTCCGAAGGCCCACGCCGCCGCGCCCTCACGGGCACCCCATCCGGCGAGGTTGATGGGAAGGGCCATGGCGAGGAGGACGACGAACGCGAGGGGGATCAGTCCCACAGGCGAGGCGACAATGCCGGCCGTGCGAGCGGCGATGAGGAAGGTGGCCACGTGACCCGCGATGGCCACGATCGACGTCCCGACGACCCCAGGCCAGGTACGTCGGCCGAGGACGGCACGGCGCACGTCAGTCGTCACGGCGCGTACGCCGTGACCGACCCGGGAACGGCTTCGCCGAGTGGCGAGCAGCGCGACGGCGAGGACGGTGGCGATGGCCGCAGTGGCGAGGATCGCAGGAGCAGCGAGCAACTGGCTCCGGACGGGTGACGGCACGACGAGCAGGGCGAGGCCCGCAAGGCACAGCTGCACGGCCTGACCCGAGGAGCGTTCCCAGATCACCGAGCGCATCGCAGGGCCGACCTCGCCGCTGTCCCGACCCTGGCTGAGCCCGCGGTGGACGTCACCGAGAACGCCACCGGGAAGCGACACATTGAGGAACTGCGATCGGTACGAGGCGATGACCGCCTCGCGGAGGGACAGGCACAGGCCGAGGCCGCGCGCCACGAGGACCCAGCGCCAGGAGGTGCACGCCGTCGTCAGGAGGGCGATGCCCGAGACTGCGACCAGTGACCAGCCGTCGATCCGGCCGAGCGCGTCGACCACGAGGCCCGGGCCGACTCTCCACAGCAGGACGACGACGACGACAGCTCCCCCCACCGGCTGCACCCACCGCAGCCATCGGCGGGCAGGACCCATCGTCGTCGCCTCCTCCCCTGACGTCGCGGCACTCACGACGGAACGACGACTGTTCGCGGTGTCCGGTTCAGTCCGGTTCAGCTCCGGCCGCGCTGGTGCGGACGAGGGTCGCGAGGACTGCGGACACCTGCTCGGCGGTGCGCGACCACGGGTGGAGGCTGAGCCGGCGCTCCCTAGCTCGGTGCCGGAGTCGCTCCCGGAGGGCGGGGTCGGTGAGCCAGGCTCGCAGTGCGGCAGCGAGGGCAGCGGCGTCATCGGCGGGGACGAGCAGCCCGGGCCTGCCGTCCTCTCCTGCGTCGTGCGCGTCGTCCACGGCGCCGTGCCCGAGGGCGGCGGGGAGGCCGCCGACCGAGGTGCCGATGACAGGGAGGCCGCGGGCGAGGGCCTCGGTCACGACCATCCCGTAGGTCTCGACGCGGGAGGGGTGGACGATGGCGTCGGCGGCCGCATACGCCTGGTCCAGGGCGGTGCGATCGAGCGGGCCGACGAGCTGCACCTGATCCTGGATGCCGGCTCGGTGAGCCTGCGCAGTGACGTGCTCGACGAAGCCCGGGTCCGGAGCCAAGGGCCCCGCGCAGGTGCAGCGCCACGGCAGGTCACGGAGGGTGGCCAGGGCCGCGACGAGCAGGTCGTGGCCCTTGATCGGCGTCACTGCCGCGACGCAGAGCAGCTCCCCGCCCGCGGTGGTGCCGGGCGCCACGGGGGACAGGTCGACGCCCGGCTCGGCGACATGGACCCGGCGAGGGTCGAGGCGGTAAAGGGCGAGGAGCCGATCTCGTGTCCACGCGCTCGTGGTGAGGACGGCGGCCGCGGCGTCGAGCACGGCGCGCTCCCGCTGGCCCTCGACGGGTAGGTGGACGAGCACGACGAGCGGCACCCGGTGAGCGAGCGGGACCAGGACGCCGGGGCTGTTGGAGGCGATGAGGCCGTCGACGAGCACCGTTTCGCCGGCGGGCAGCCCGGCTGCGACGTCTTCGAGGGCTCGTCGGGACGCCGCATCCGGGTCCGGCCAGGCGCCGGGGAGGAGGTGCTCGGCGACGGACCACCCAAGGGAGTCGAGTCCGTCGAGGAGGCGCTGGTCGTACGTGTTGCCGCCACTCGGCCGCAGCTGGTCGGGGACCGAGTCCGGGATGATGGCGTGGAGGCGCCTCACACCGACCGCTCGTAGGAGGCCCAGGCGACGTGCGACTCGTGCAGGGTCACGTGGATCCCGGTCACCTGGCCGGGCGTGGTTCCCAGCGATCCGTGCGCGACACGTTCGGCGAGCCGGTCGGCGACGAGGCGGGCGAGCACCTCGGTCGACGTGTTGCGGCCCAACGACGGGTCGTCGTCGAGGTTGCGGTAGCTCAGCGCGCCGACGACTTCGTGGACCTGCTCCGTCGCGAGACCGATGTCGAGGAGGATGCCCGTGTCGTCCAGCTCCGGACCTCGGAACGTCGCGTCGACCACGAAGGTGGCCCCGTGGAGCTGCTGGGCCGGACCGAACCGCTCGCCCTCGAAGCTGTGGGCGATCATCATGTGGTCCCGCACGGTCACGCTGAACATGGCTCTACCCCGCTGTCTCGGT
>NZ_JBEDUL010000100.1:0-32171 GCF_040414665.1 Intrasporangium sp. | reverse complement strand
AGCCACGCGGCGTCGGCGGGAGCCTCGGACGAGGGCCGGTGGCCGGCGCCGGACCACCACCGCGACAGGCCCTTGACCCGGCCGGTGTCCAGGTCGCAGTTCGTCACGAGCGCGCCGTATCCGGGCACGCAGACCTGCCCGCCGTGCGTGTGTCCGGCGATGAGCAGACTCGCCCCATCCTCCACAAAGGTGTCGAGCACCCGCTGGTAGGGGGCATGCGTGACCCCGATCTTCAGCTCGGCCGACGGCTGCGCAGGGCGCCGCACGAGGTCGAGCCGGTCATAGCCCAGATGCGGGTCGTCCACCCCGACGACGTCGATCCGCCGCCCCTTGATGACCAGCTTGTCGTGCCGGTTGGTCAGGTCGATCCAGCCGCGCGACGTGAAGCCACGGATGAGGTCGGCCGTGGGGAGCCGCTCGGACTCGCCGGCGCCCTTGGCGTGGTGACGTGTCAGATACCGCAGCGGGTTCTTCAGCTTCGGGGCGAAGTAGTCGTTCGAGCCGAGAGCGAAAACGCCCGGCCGGTCGAGCAGCGCCCCGAAGGCGTCGAGCACCGCGGGCACCGCATCGTGGCTCGCGATGTTGTCGCCCGTGTTGACGATGAAGTCGGGATCGAGCGACTCGAGCCGTCGCAGCCACTGCGCCTTGCGCTTCTGCCGCGGCAGGAGGTGGATGTCCGACAGGTGCAGCACCCGCAGCGGCTCCGCCCCAGGCGGCAACACCGGCACCTCGAAGCGTCTGAGCACGAAGGCGTTGCGCTCGATGAGCGACGCCCACCCGAGGATGCCGACGCCGGCGACTCCGAGGCCGACGGCGGTCTTGGTGAGGGCTCGCATGTGGCACATCCTCGCACCCAGCCGGGGGCGCACAGCAATCCGGACGCGCGCGCCGGCACCTGAGAGACTGAGCCGCATGAGCACCCTCAAGGAGCAGCTGAAGGCCGACCTCACCGCGGCGATGCGTGGGCGGGACCAGGTCCGCGCCGGCACGATCCGCATGGCGCTGACCGCCGTCACGAACGAGGAGGTCGCGGGCAAGCAGCAGCGGGAGCTCACCGACGACGATGTCCTCAAGGTGCTGGCGAAGGAGGCCAAGAAGCGGCGCGAGGCTGCCGAGGCCTACGAGTCCGCAGGCCGGGCCGAGTTGGCGGAGGCGGAGCAGGCCGAGCTCGCGGTCCTCGAGACCTACCTGCCGAAGCAGCTCGACGACGCCGAGCTCGACCGGATCGTCCGCGACGCCGTCGCCACCTCGGGCGCGACCGGCATGGAGCAGATGGGCGCCGCCATGAAGGCCGCCAACGCCGCCGTCGCCGGACGTGCCGAGGGTGGCCGGGTCGCCGCCGTCGTGCGGCAGGTGCTCGCCGGCTGACCCACAAACGTCATCAGGCCGTATGCCGCTGAGCTCGCTCCCGCTGACCCCGTGACCGCAGCCGCGGGGTCAGCTCACGTCAGCGGGGTTTGGGGGGCTTTGGCGGCTTGGGTGGCCTGCCGGGACCGCCGTTGCCGCCACCGTCCGGTGGGGGCCCTATCGTGAACGTCGGCCATGGCCGCCCCCCACCGCCGCGGTCGGACGAGCGCTGCCCGTTCGACGGGTGGATCGTGACGGTGCTGCCCTCGGGGGCCCTGCCAGAGGGCGACGTGCCGGCCACCCGACCCCTGCGGACGTTCGAGTCCATCGAGTCGCCAACCTGGACGCTGAAGCCCGCGCGCTCGAGGATGCTCTTCGCGTCGCTGACCGACCGGCCGGTGACGTTCGGGATGCCGACGTCGGAGCCCTTGGTCATCTTGTCCGACGGCTCCTTGAACTTCCTGATGGGCAGGCCCTCGTGGGCCCGGTTCATGATGCCCTTCCAGATCGGTGCGGCGATCGAGGCACCGTGCATCACCGGGTACAGCTGGCCGCCCACGCGCACGTTCTTCATGAGCCGCTTGTTGCCGTCGTCCGGCGTCCCCACCCAGACCGCCGTGACGAGCTGCGGCGTGTAGCCGACGAACCACGACTCGTTGTTCTTGTCCGACGTGCCGGTCTTGCCGGCGGACGGCCGCCTGCCGTCGTCGAGCTGGTTCCTGATGCCCGAGCCGTGGGTCATGTTGTACTCGAGGAACTTGTCGGTACCGCGCACCGCATCGGCCTTGGCGACCTGGTCGCACTTGGTCTTGGGCGCCGCCAAGGTCTTCGAGCCCTGGGTCACCTTCGTGACGACGACCATCGAGCACCGCTTACCCTCGGCTGCGAGCGTCGCGTAAGCGTGCGCCACCCCCTGCGGGGACACCTCATCAGCACCGAGGATGTACTCAGCCGGGATCTTGCCCATCGCGCTGCCGTCGGCCTGGTGCAGGCCGAGGCGCATCATCGTGTCGCGGACCTTGCATCCGCCGAGCTGCCTCGCCAGCGCGACGAAGGCGGTGTTGGTCGACTTGGCCGTCGCCTCCATGAGCGAGATCCGGCCGCCCTTCCAGTTCGTGTCGTTGTGGACTGGCCAGTTCTCGTAGAGGCCACACGGCATCGGGAACTCGCTCGGCTTGTAGACGTAGGGCCGGTCGCCGGCCGGCTTGGCGTCGACCGAGGACTTGGTGCTCATCCCCGACTCCATCGCCGTGAGGAGGGAGAAGGCCTTGGCCGTCGACCCGAACTGGAAGCCGCCGGAGCCGCCCCACTTCTTGTCCAGCGTCCAGGCAATGCCGGTCTTGCCCCGGCTCTGCTTCCCGACCGTGTACTCCGTGTTCTGCGCGAAACCGAGCACCTTGCCCGTTCCCGGCTCGGTGACGTAGGCCGCGGCGCCGACCTTCGACTTGTCGCCGATCGGGACCTTCCGCGTCACCTCCTCCTGGACGATCTTCTGGATCTTCGGGTCCAGGGTCGTGTGCACCGTGAGGCCGCCTGTGCGCAGGAGGCGCCGGCGCTGCTCCACGGTCTTGCCGAGCTCAGGCATTTGCTCGACGTAGTTGATGACGAACTCGCACCAGTACGGGTAGGGCGACGCGAGGCAGGTGCTCTTGGTCTCGGACACCTTGAGGTCCTGCTTGATGGTCCGCTTCTTCGCGGCCTGCCAGTTCGCGTCGTTGATGATCTTGAGCTCGTGCATCCGGTCGAGGACCACGTTGCGTCGCGCCAGCGCCCGCTCCGGGTAGTTGACCGGGTCGGTGGTGCCCGGGTTCTGCGTCAGACCCGCCAGCAGCGCTGCCTGCGACAGCGTGAGCTTGCTCGCGGGGACGGAGAAGTAGTGTCGCGCCGCTGCCTCGACACCGTATGCCTGGTCGCCGTAGTAGACGAGGTTGAGGTAGCCCGCGAGGATCTCGTCCTTCGTCATCTGCTTCTCGAGGGTGATCGCGTACTTGACCTCCTTGAGCTTGCGCAGGTAGTCCTTGCGGACCGCGGCGGCGGCCGCCTCCTCGTCACCCTGGTTGAGCGCCGTGTACTGCAGCGAGATCTTCACGTACTGCTGCGTCAGCGACGATGCGCCGGAGGTCGTCGCGCCGGTGCGGACGTTCGCGATCGCGGCCCGCACCACGCCCTGCAGGTCGAAGCCACCATGCTCATAGAAGCGGTGGTCCTCGATCGCGACCTGCGCCTCGCGCATGATCGGGGCGACCTGGTCCAACGGGACGATGATGCGGTTCTGCTCGGCCGGAGTGGCGATGACCTTCCCGTCCGCCGTCAGGATGCGGGACTGCTGCTTCAGCGGATCGGTCTTGAACTCGCCCGGGAGCTCGTTGAAGATGTCGACGCCGTTGCGGGCAAGGGCCCCGGTCGCCCCCACCGCGGGCATGAACAGGCCGGCAGCGAGGAGGCCGAGCACCATCGCGGCAGCGATGAAGGCGCCGAGGAGGCTGATGACGCCGCCGATCGACGTGGTCCGGGAAGACGACATGGGCCAAGGGTAACGGGTCGGACTGACGTATCAGGGCCCGCGATTTGCGCCTCTGTGTCGCGTATGGCCCCATTCCTGCTGGTCACGGGGTGACTAGTCACCTCGCACCATCAAATGATGCATACGGCCTATGTCCGGTTCGGACCGTCGCTCGTAATGTCTCGTTTGGGCCGAAGGGGGCCTGATCCGGATCGGTGGGACGGTCTGGGTCCAACTCGGCGTCGTGGGAGACGTCGAGCGGGGAGGGGTAGAAAAGAATGAGTGTCGCCACGATTTCGACAAGTTGGGTCGACGAGTGGGCCAACCAGGCGGCGTGCACCGGGCAGGACCCGGACGCGCTCTTCGTCCGAGGCAAGGCGCAGCACGATGCAAAGGCGGTCTGCAAGACCTGCCCAGTGCTGGCGCAGTGCCTGGCCGAGGCCCTCGACAACCGGACGGAGTTCGGCGTCTGGGGTGGGATGACCGAGCGGGAGCGGCGCGCGCTGCTCCGCAAGCGCCCGGACATCACGTCCTGGAAGGCCGCGCTGCGGACGACGATGGCGGCTCAGGCCAAGTCCGCCTGACGGGGACGCCGGCGGGGATTGCAGCAGGGCGCTGAGCCCTCGGGGGAAGCGGGATATCGGAACCACTTGCTGGGTCGTGATGACGGGGATCACGGCCCAGCAAGCGCGTTCCCGATCTCTCGCAGGCTGTCCAGGTCATGGACGTCGCGGTTCAGGGCGGGGACCTGGACCACCGGCACGTCCGGGTGCGCCCTCGAGAACCGCTCGGCGAGCTCGCGCTGCCGCCTCGCGATCGTCACGACTGCGGCGTGGAGGCGGAGCAGGCCCGCGGCGTTCTCGGCCGACTTGGGCCCCCCGCTGTCCTCGAGCGCCTCCGCGACGGCCAACGCGCGGGAGGGCGTGAGCGCGCCGGCCGAGACGCGACCCATGCGGTTGACGACGAGCCCGCTCAGCGGCATACCGTCGGCTTGGAGGCGGTCGACGAAGAAGGACGCCTCACGCAGCGCGTCCCGCTCCGGCGCCGCGACGACGAGGAACGAGGTCCCCTGGCGCGACAGCAGCTGGTAGGTCAGGTCGGCTCTCTCGCGGAACCCACCGAACATCGTGTCGAGCGCCGCGACGAAGGACTGCACGTCGCCGAGGAACTGACCACCGAGGATCTTGGCCATCGTGTTGCTGACGAGCTGGACACCGAAGCCGAAGACCTTCAGCCCCGCGCGGCCGCTCGCCTTGGCCGGTGCCGAGAGCATCCGGATGAAGCGGCCGTCGAGGAAGCTGCCGAGCCGGTTCGGCGCGTCGAGGAAGTCGAGCGCCGACCGCGAGGGCGGGGTGTCGACGATGATGAGGTCCCAGCCGTCGGGCATCGAGTCGGCGGTGGTCTTGAGCTGGCCGAGCTTCTCCATCGCCATGTACTCCTGCGTCCCGGCGAAGGAGGAGCTGACCGCCTGGTAGAAGGGGTTGCTAAGGATCTGGTCCGCCTTGCCGGGGTCGGCGTGGGCGATGACGACCTCGTCGAAGGTCCGCTTCATGTCGAGCATCATCGCGTCGAGGCTGCCGCCCTTCGACGCGTCGATGCCGTCCACGGGTCGCGGGGTGTTGTCGAGCTCGGTCAGGCCGAGGGCCTGGGCGAGGCGCTTGGCCGGGTCGATCGTCAGCACGACGACGCGCCGGCCGGCCTCGGCCGCGCGGAGGCCCAGGGCGGCGGCCGTCGTCGTCTTGCCGACGCCGCCGGAGCCGCAGCACACGACGATCTCGACCCCCGTGTCGGCGATCATGGCGTCGATGTCGAGCCGCGGGGCCGACTGGGCGGCACGGGCGTGCGCGGTCGTCTGGACGGACGGCTCCTCGCGAGCGGTCGTCGCGGTCGTGGTCATTCGAGCAGACCTTCCTCCGCGAGCCCGTCCCAGAGAATGTCGGCCAGCTCGCGGACCGACCCGGAGTCGACGCCCTCCGGCAGCGCCGGCAGCAGGACGAGTGGCAGGTCGGTCTGCTGGAGGAGGGCCAGCTGCTCACTCTCGAGGTCGACCCGGTGCGCGTGGTCGTACGCCTCCTCGAGCAGGCCGTCGACGAGCTCGGGCGTCACCTTGACCCCGGCCTCGGTGAGCTGGCCGGTGATCGACGGTTTGTGCAGCCGGCTCGTGCGAGCCTGCTCGAGCGCCACATCGTCGAGCAGCGGCTCCCGGACCATGTTGACGATGATCGCGCCGACATTGAGGTTCTTGGCGCGCAGGTCCTCGATGGCTTCCAGCGTCTCCTGCACCGGCATCTCCTCGAGCAGGGTGACGATGTGGACGAGCGTCTGCTCGCTCTCGAGGAGCTCCGTGATGGAGCCCGCCTGGCTGTGGATCGGACCGACCCGGGCGAGATCGGCGACCTCGGAGTTGACGCTGAGAAAGCGCCCGATGCGCCCCGTCGGCGGGGCGTCCATGACGATGGAGTCGTATGCCGCTGGGCTCGGTCCCCGGTGTTTGCCGTCCTTGCGTCGTCGGTTGGCTTCATAGAGCTTGCCGATGACGAGGACGTCGCGGACCCCCGGGGCGATCGTGGTCGCGAAGTCGATGGCCCCGAACTTCTCGAGGAGCTTGCCCGCGCGACCGAGCTTGTAGAACAGCTGCAGGTACTCGAGGAGGGCGGCCTTGGCGTCCACGGAGAGCCCGACGATCTCGCCGCCCGACCTCGTGCGCGCGATCCGGGTCTCCTCGGTGCCGAGCGGGGGGACGTCGAAGGTCTGGCTGATGCCCTGACGGCCCTCGACCTCAGCGAGAAGCACCCTCGTGGCCGGCGTCGCCTGGCGCGAGGCCAGCGCGATGGCGAGGGCCGAGGCGGCCGTCGTCTTCCCGGTCCCGCCCTTGCCGGTGACGACGTGCAACCGGACCCGCTCCCACGTGCCGGGGCCAGCCGCCTCGGAGGCGCTGGAGGCGGTTGGGCTCGCAGTCGTCACACCGGCACTCTATTGCCGCCCGCCGGTTGAGGAGTCGAGGGCGGCCAGGACGCGAGGCCAGGCCGGACTGTCGGGGTCGATGACGGAGAAGTGGCCTGCGTCCGGGACGACCTCGAGCCGAACGTCGCCACCGAGCCGCCGGACCTCCCGAACGTACGCGTCGGTGACCGAGACGGGGACTTCGCGGTCGAGGTCCCCGTGCACGAGGCGGACCGGAACCTGTGGTGGGAGGTGGCTCATGGGGTCCGCCGCGCGCCAGGCATCGGCCTCGGTGGCAGGGTCGCCGAGGAAGTCCCGCGCGGCGTCCGCCCCGAGGTGCAGTCGATCCGTCGCCTGCAGGTCGACGCAGCCGGCCAGGACGACCGCTGCGGCGATGCGGTCGGCCCAGGACTGGTTCGCGGCCCAGGCGACGAGGTGCCCACCCGCGGAGTGGCCCATGAGGACGAGCGGCCCGGGCAGGTCCGGGTCGGCGTCGACGGCTGCGACCAGCGCCGCGATGTCGTCGAACGTTCCGGGCCAGCCGCCGCCCGGCATGCCCGCTCGGCGGTACTCACCGACCGCGACGTGCCAGCCGGCCGCCGCCAACCCGGCTGCCTGAGCGGCCGCGTGTGTCCGGTCATATGGTGCACGCCAGAACCCGCCGTGCACCACGAGCACCGTGCCCCCGCGGTCGGCGGGTCCATCAGGAGCACGGTCAGGGCGGTAGGACGGGAACCGCACGTCGTAGACCTGGGCGGGCTCAGCGGCATACGCCCTCGTGTCGTCCGGCGGTGGGGCGGGCCTCTCGAGGACGTCGTCCGCGTGCGGGTCCATGCGGTCATCGTGCCAAACGGGCGCGAAGTAGGGTGAGGCTCATGACCACGTGGGAGTACCTCACCGCCCCTCTGCTCATCCACAACACGAAGCAGATCCTCGACAACTTCGGCGCTGACGGCTGGGAGCTCGTCCAGATCGTTCCCGGACCGGACGGCACGAGCCTCGTTGCGTACTTCAAGCGACCCAAGGGAGCCTGAGCCATGTCCACCGTCGAAGAACGCCTGTCCGAGCTCGGCCTGACCGTCCCCGAGGTCGTCGCCCCGGTCGCGGCCTACGTGCCCGCGCTGCGCACCGGCAACCTCGTCTTCACGTCCGGCCAGCTGCCGATGCGCGATGGCAACCTCGAGGCCACCGGCAAGGTCGGCGACGGTCACGGGCTCGTGCCAGCGGCCGATGCCAAGGAGCTCGCCGCACTCTGCGCCCTCAACGCGATCGCTGCGATCAAGTCCGTCGTCGGCGACCTCGAGAAGGTCACCCAGGTCGTCAAGGTCGTCGGGTTCGTCGCGAGCGACCCCGGCTTCACCGGCCAGCCGGCCGTGATCAACGGCGCGAGCGAGCTGCTCGGCACGGCCTTCGGCGACAGGGGGGCGCACGCGCGCAGCGCGGTCGGCGTCGCAGCCCTGCCGCTCAACGCCCCGGTGGAGGTCGAGGTCACCGTCTCGATCGCTGATTGAGCAGCGTCATGGCGTCTGCCTCCCGGAGCCGCCCGGAGCGCTACTTCCCGATCACTCGGCTGAGCGGCGTCAGCGATCTCGCGCTCCGGTGGCTCGGGGGCGAGCGGTGGGACGAGGCCACGCCACGGCGGGCGAGCACGGTCATGCTCGTCCGCGACGGCGAGCGTGGGCCCGAGGTGTTCATGCTCAAACGCGTCTCCGGGATGGCGTTCGCGCCGAGCATGCACGTCTTCCCGGGCGGTGGGGTCGACGCGCGCGACGGCGAGGCTGGACTCCCGTGGGCCGGCCCCTCACCGGCGGAATGGGCGGAGCGGCTCGGATGCACGCCGTCCGAGGCCCAGATGTATGTCGCGGCCGCGGTCCGCGAGGTGTTCGAGGAGGTCGGGGTCCTGCTGGCCAGCCCGTCCGCCACCGGGCCGCTCGTCGACCCGCACGACGAGACGTGGGCGGGGATCCGTGAGCGGCTCGTCACCCGGGAGCTGTCCCTCGCCGAGGTCCTCGTCGAGCGTGCCCTTGTCCTGCGTTCGGACCTCATTGTGGCCAAGGCGCACTGGCTCACTCCGGTGTTCGAGCCGAGGCGGTTCGACACGTGGTTCTTCGCCGCGGTGATGCCCGAGCACCAGGTCGCGGACGGCAATACGAGCGAGGCGGAGATCGCCGAGTGGGTCGTGCCGGAGGACCTGCTCAAGGAGTATGCCGCTGAGCTCGCTTCGCTGCTCCCGCCGACTCTCGTGTGGGTTGAGGAAGTAGGCTCCGCCACGAGTGCTGCCGACTTCGTGACTCACAGCGAGGACCTCGCCCTGGTCATGCCGGACATCGTCGACACCCCGGACGGCCCGGCCATGCGGATCGACGCCTGAGAGAGCCGGAGGTACGCGGTGAAGGGCGCCGAGGCCGACCCGACGTGGATCGGTGGCTCGATGTCGGAGCGGGCCACGTGTGTGCTCTGCCCGAACCCGTCGCCGATGACCCTGGATGGCACCAACACCTGGGTCGTCGCCGAGCCGGGGTCAACGGACGCGGTGGTCATCGACCCGGGACCGCTTGACGAGGCGCATCTGGCACGGGTCATTGCGGAGGTCGAGCAGGCCGGTCGACGAGTCGCGCTGACGCTGCTCACGCACGGGCACCTGGACCACGCCGAGTCGGCCGAGCGCTTCCACGAGTTGACGGGCGCGCCGGTGCGGGCCTTCGGACGGGGGCACAACGACGTCGCGCCCGGAGAGGTGATCCGGGTCGGCGGCCTCGAGCTCGTCGCGGTGGCAACGCCGGGACACACGAGCGACTCCTACTCCTTTCTCCTTCCCGCCGACACGATGCTGCTGACGGGCGACACGATCCTGGGACGGGGGACAACCGTGGTCGCCTGGCCGGACGGCCATCTGGAGTCCTACCTCGAGTCGCTGCGGCGGATCGAGGCCCTGACCCAGACCGGGCAGGTGGCCGGCATCCTGCCAGGTCACGGCCCGTTCGTGGAGGATGCGGCCGAGACCGCGACCTTCTATCTCAGGCACCGCGCCGAGCGGCTCGACCAGGTCCGCGCGGCGCTCGCCGCCGGTGACTCGACCGCCCGCGAGGTGGTCGAGCGCGTCTACGCCGACGTGCCGCGCACGGTCTGGGGTGCCGCCGAGATGTCCGTGCAGGCACAGCTCGAGTACCTGCGCGAGCAACCGAGCATCGACGACTGATCGGGCCGGTCCGCTCGTCCCGGCGCCCCAGGTAAGTGCGCCGCGTGTCGCTCAATACCGGGGTCGCTCCCGCCGAGCGTGGGTAAGGAGGTGGTGCATCCGACCAAACGGAACAGAGGAGACTGCGCATGACGACGAAGGTCGAGAAGTCCGTCGAGGTGGAGGTGCCCGTCCGCACCGCCTACAACCAATGGACGCAGTTCGAGCAGTTCCCGCAGTTCATGGGCGGCGTCGAGTCCGTCACGCAGGTCGACGACACCAGCCTGCACTGGGTCGCGGAGATCGCCGGGGTCCGTCGGGAGTGGGACGCCGAGATCCTCGAGCAGGTCCCGGACCAGAAGGTCGCGTGGTCCGCTGTGCGGGGCGCGACGAACGCGGGGGCGGTGCACTTCGTCCCCAACGGACCTGACCGGACCGTGGTCACGCTCCATCTGGAGTTCGAGCCAGACGGAATGGTGGAGAAGGTCGGCGACGCCCTCAACCTCGTGGGCCGGCGGGCCGAGTCGGACCTGACGAAGTTCAAGTCGTTCATGGAGTCTGCCCGTGTCGAGGATGCGATGGGTGAGGACGTCGTCGACGTCCTCACGGCCGACCACCGAGAGGTCGCGGCGCTCATCGGGGAGATCTGGACGACCGGGGAATCCAGCCTGCGCCGGGAACTCGCGGACACGGCCACCGCCGAGCTCGTCCGGCACGCCGTCGCTGAAGAGACGTACGTCTACCCCGCCATGAAGAAGCACCTGCCGGACGGCGAGGAAGCGGTCAGCCACGACATCGCGGAGCACCGGCAGATCGAGGACACCCTCAAGGAGCTCGAGGGTGTGGACGGATCGGACCCGCATTTCAGCGAGCTGCTCCGCACGCTCGATGCGGCGCTGGCGGATCACATCACCGACGAGGAGACCAAGCACTTCCCACAGCTGCGCGCCGCCCTCCCGCGCGCCGAGCTCGTGGAACTCGCAGGCAAGGTGGAGGCGGCGAAGAAGGGGGCGCCCACGCGTCCTCACCCGTCCACGCCGAGCAACCAGCTGTTCCACAAGCTCGCCGGTCCGGGCGTGGGCCTGGTCGACCGGCTTCGCGACCGGCTCGCTGGACGCTCGACCGGCTGAGGCAACCGACTCGAACGAGCGGTTCGCGACGCACGAGGGTCGCGAGCTGCTCGTTCGACGCGACTCCTACTTGGCGCGGCGCTTCAGGCGCTCGACGTCCTGGAGGAGGACCGCTCGTGCCTCGAGCCGCAGCCAGCCGCGTGACTGGAAGTCCGCCAACGCCTTGTTGACCGTCTCACGGGAGGCTCCGACGAGCTGGGCGAGCTCCTCCTGGGTCAGGTCGTGGGCGACCATGATGCCGCCGTCGACGTGCCGGCCGAACCTCTCGGACAGGTCGATGAGCGCCTTGGCCACGCGACCGGGGACGTCGGTGAAGACGAGGTCGGCGAGGTGGGCGTTGGTGCGGCGGAGGCGCTGGGCGAGCGCCGCGAGGAGCGCCTTGGCGACCTCGGGCCGGCCGGCGAGCAGGCCCGTGAGGGAGTCGTTGCCGAGCCCGAGCAGCTGCGTCTCGGCGACTGCGGTGGCGGTCATCGTGCGGGGACCGGGGTCGAAAAGGCTGAGCTCACCGAACATCTCGCCGGGCCCGAGGATGGCCACGAGGTTCTCCCGACCGTCCGCGCTGGTCCGCCCGAGCTTGATCTTGCCCTCCGCGATGACGTACAGCGTGTCGCCGCGGTCGCCCTCGTGGAAGAGCACGTCGGCGCGCTCGAGGCGAGACAGGGTCATCTGGGCCTGCAGGGCCGAGGCAGCCTCGTCGTCGAGTGCCTTGAACAGGGGAGCGCGTCTCACCACGTCTGGGTCCACGGGGCCAGTCTGCCAGACCCGTTGTGCGTGTGACCTGTTCCCTGCCGAACCCACAAACCACCGTCCCCGCCCACCCGCATCACATCCTGCTCCGCGACGCGGAGCAGGATACGAGCGCGCGCGAGGGTGTGCGATTTAAGAAATTCGGGGGGTGCCCGGAGACTCGCATTCTGCTCCGGGAAGCGGAGCAGGATGTGATGCGGATGGGTGTCAGTGGTGCGTGTCAGGGTCGAGCCACGAATCGTCCAGCGAAGGGGGACAGGTGGCCTTCGATGTCGGTGGCTATGTCAGACGGGCTCGACGCCTCGCAGACCTGAGCCAGCGCGATCTGGCTGACACGCTTGGGTTGTCGCGGGCTGCCGTCGGCCGGCTCGAGAGCACGCCTGTCCGAGTTGACATCCCGACGATGGAGTCGATCCTGGCGCTGGCCGGCCTTCGTCTGGCGGTCGTCGACGGTGAGGGCCGCACGATCGAGGCGGTCCCGCCCGACACGCTGCGAGACCACCGGGAACGGCGCTTCCCGGCGCATCTCGATGCGACGCCTCCGGACATCGGCATTCCGAACGAGCGAGGCGTCCAGCCACGCAAGGGCCTGCCGCCGGCGCGTGGTTGGTACCGACAGCGCCGGGACCGCAACCGCCTGCGCGAGCGCGGTCGGGCCCCCGTCGACCACCCGACGATCCGCTCCGAGCGGGAGCGGGCCGAGCGTGAGCGCCAGCGGCTCCGCGACAGGGCCTTGGCCGACCTGCGGGCATCGCCGCCTCAGGAGTGCAGCTGCTTCGACGACTGCTTCGAGCTCGCCTGCCTGCCCGACTGCCCCTGCCAGTGCGAGCCCCCTCGGCCCGACGCGCGGACGGTACCGCCATGGATCTGAGCCCTTTGCGTCGGTGCCAGCTCAGCGGCATACAGTGACGTCTGTGTCTGCTCGTGCCGTCGTGACTGCCGACGAGAGTCCCGTCGCGCGGACCCGCCGCGCCCGGAAGATGTACCGGGCCCTGCACGACCGCTATCCGTACGCGCACTGCGAGCTCGACTTCACCACTCCACTGGAGCTGCTCGTCGCCACCATCCTGTCCGCGCAGACCACGGATGTCGGCGTCAACAAGGTGACGCCGATCGTCTTCGCCACGTACCGCACCGCCGCGGACTACGCCTCGGCCGACCGCACCGAGCTCGAGACGATCATCCAGCCGACCGGCTTCTTCCGGGCGAAGGCCGACAGCCTCATCAAGCTCGGCCAGGCCCTCGTCGAGCGCTTCGACGGCGAGGTGCCCGGGCGGATGAAGGACCTCGTCACGCTGCCCGGAGTGGGCCGCAAGACCGCCAACGTCGTGCTGGGCAACGCCTTCAACGTCCCCGGCATCACCGTGGACACGCACTTCGGGCGGCTCGTCCGGCGCTTCGGGTGGACCGACGAGACGGACCCGGTCAAGGTCGAGCACGCGGTGGGCGCGCTGTTCATCCGGCGGGACTGGACGATGCTCAGCCACGTCGTCATCTTCCACGGACGCCGCACCTGCCACGCCAAGAAGCCCGCGTGCGGAGCGTGTCCCGTCGCCCGCTGGTGCCCCAGCTACGGGATCGGCGAGACCGACCCGGACCGTGCCGCCAAGCTCCTGAAGTTCGAGCTGGCCCCGAAATGACGAGCCGGAGGACCTCCTCGCCGAGTCCGGAACCGAGGAGTTCCCGCGTCGTCCATTCCGGGACGTCGGGGGCGATCGGGCCCGGGCCGGCCGGGCTCCCTCGCCCGGGGTGGCTCGACCGCGTCGCCGACCTGGTGCCCGTGGTCGACCCCCACTGGTTCTCCCGGTTCCAGCCGCCGGACGAGGGCGGCCGGGAGTCGGCCGTCCTCATGCTCTTCGGCCCGCCGCCCGCCGATGAGGGTTCCGGCGGCGAGCACGTCATCCTCATCGAGCGCTCGCACACGATGCGCACCCAGCCGGCCCAGATCGCCTTTCCCGGCGGGTCGCGCGATCCCGAGGACGAGGACAGCATCGCCACCGCGCTCCGCGAGGCCGAGGAGGAGACCGGCCTCGACCCGGACGGCGTCGACGTGGTCGACGTGCTGCCGAGCCTCTACCTCCCGCCCGCCAACTTCGTCGTCGCCCCCGTTCTGGGCTGGTGGTCGCGCCCGACCCCGCTGACCGTGCGGGATGCTGCGGAGGTGCACGAGGTGCTCTCCGTGCCGATCTCCCACCTCGTCCACCCCGAGACGCGGTTCACCGTGACGCACCCGAGCGGCTTCGTCGGACCGGGATTCGAGCTCGACCACCTGACGCTCTGGGGCTTCACGGCCGGGCTCCTCAGCCGGGTGCTCGATCTTGCCGGGCTCACGGTCGACTGGGACGAGTCGCGCCGCCGGCCGCTGCCCGAGATCTACCTGCGGGAGCGCCGATGACCGGAGGCCTCCTGCTCGATCTCGCCCTTGTCCTCATCCTCGTCGCCTACGGGATCTCCGGATATCGCCACGGGCTCGTCTCCAGCGTCTTCTCGCTGCTCGGCTTCTTCGTCGGTGCGCTCGTCGGCATCTGGCTGCTGCCGTCCGTCCTCTCCGATCTTGATGCCGTGACAAACGACCCCCGGCTGCGCGTCCTCGTCCTCATCATCGGTGTCGTGCTGATGGGCTGGATCGGCCAGGTCCTCGGCAGTCTCCTCGGCGCCCAGATCAGGCGCCAGCTGGGCCAGCACACCGTGCGGCGCACCGACTCGGTCCTCGGGGCAGTCGTGGTCGTCCTCGCGGCGTCCCTGATGATCTGGTTCCTCGGTGGATCGCTGCGCACGGCCGGCAACCCTGCCGTGGCGAGGGCGATGTCCGAGTCGAGGGTGCTGCGGGCCGTCGACGCGGTCATGCCGGAGGGGACCGGCCAGCTCTTCGCCGGCTTCCGTGGCTTCCTCTCGAGCCAGGGCTTCCCCCAGGTCTTCGGGGACCTGGTCCCGGAGCCGATCGCCCCGGTCGAGGCGCCCGACCCCGCCATCGGCGACGCCGGCGCGATCGCCCGGGCCGCGGCCTCGGTCGTCAAGGTGACGACCGCCTCGAACTCGTGCGCGCGTGCCCAGGAGGGGACCGGGTGGGTCCTCAGCCCCGGGCGCGTGGTCACCAACGCCCATGTCGTCGCAGGCGCCGAACGCGTCCGGATCACCAGTCAGGACGAGACGGTCACCGGGCGGGTCGTCGTCTTCGACCCCGACCGGGACCTCGCCGTCATCAGCGCCGACGGCCTGAACGCGCCGGGGCTCGAGCTCGGCTCGGACCTGCCGCGCGGCACCGCTGCCGCGATTCCGGGCTTCCCGCTCGACGGGCCCTACACCGTCGTCCCCGCCAGGGTCCGCCAGGCGCTCGATGCACGAGGACGCGACATCTACGGTGAGGACCCGGTCGTCCGCGAGATCTACTCGCTCTACACGCGCGTCCAGCCGGGCAACTCGGGAGGACCGCTGCTCGACGCGAGCGGGCGGGTCGCCGGTGTCGTCTTCGCGAAGTCGCTCGAGGACAACAACACCGGTTATGCCCTGACGCTCGACGAGGCGATGCCCGTGCTCGACGCCGCCCGCAGCGCCGACCGCCAGGTCGACACCGGCGCGTGCCTGCCGGGCTGAGGCCGCGGACTGCCTCAGTGCTGCGAGTGCTTCCCGTGCTGCCTCAGTGCCGCAACCTGACCGGCGCGGCTGACGTCAGCAGCTCGACGAGCTCGCGCGATGGCGGGATGCGCAGCTCGGCGTCGAGGCGCGCGCGGTAGCGCTGGAAGGCCTGGACCGCCGCGGACTGGTTGCCACTGTCGAGGTGCGCCTGAACCTCCAGGGCGACCGAGCTCTCGAGCAGGGGTTCGAGCGCCACAGCCTCCTCGGCGTAGCTGATGGCCATACTTGTGTCGCCCCGCTTCAGCAGCAGGCTGGCGACCTTGTCGAGAGCGCGAATCCTTCTGTGGTTCAGACGCTCCCGCTCGTAGAGCACCCAGTCGTCGTACCAGCCGGGGAGCAGGTCCGGGCCGGCAAGGGTCGTCAGGGCGGCGTGCAGGTCGAGGCCGTCGAGCGTCTCGAGCAGCTCGACCTGGTCGAGCCGGTCCAGCAGGTGCCAGACGTCGACGAGGACCTGCGGTCCGAGCGCCACGCTCGCGCGGCCCGACTCGACGATGCCGGCGTCGAGGCTGCGGAGGCGAAGCAGGGAGGTGCGCAGGTTGGCGCGCGCCCGGACATCCGTGCTGTCGGGCCAGAGCGTGCCTGCGACGGCGGCTCTCGGCTGGGTGCCCCGGAGCCCGAGCAGCGCCGTCACGCGCTGCTCGCGGTTGCCGACCTGAGTGCGTCGGCCCTCGAGGTCAAGTCGCCAGTGACCCAACAACCTGATCCGGCAAGCCTGTGTAGACATCGATCCCCCAGTTGATCGACAGCTGTCAAACAGTGGTCCTCACGGCCGCCGTCCCCCTGACGGCGGGCTCGCTCGGCATCATCCGTCCAGTATTCACCCGGATACGAACAGTTGTCCTGAAAAGAGGCAGGCTCTTTTCGGGTGATACATCGGCGTATGCCGCTGGACGTGCTTCTGTTTCGCGCCTGGCTTCCGCTCCGGCCGGCTCACGGCGTGGCGAGGATCTCGTCCAGCCATTCGTCGAGGGCGTCGTGGATCTGCTCGCGAGACGACAGGGTCCTGATCCTCGTCTCGTCGCCGACGCTCATCGTGGCCCTGGCCAACAGGTCGCCGGCCACCCCCTCGGTCCAGCAGCTGAGCACCATGACCGCGTCGCCCGATCGCGGCTCGTTCTCCGGTGCTGCGGGGATTGACATCGAAGTCCTTCCGATCGGCCCGACGTGGGCGAAACCCGCTGTCGCGCGGGCCCAGGTGCGAGCGTCCAGATGATTCTGGCCCACCGCACAGCCACACGGAAAGCAAAGACCTGAGCAGGTCACGGTCCGGTCACGCTCCGGTCACGGAGTGTGCGCTCCACTGGCGCGCATCAACTCATCTCGGGGAGGAGGTGAACCACATGGAGAACCTGACCTTTGCTGAACTCGACACGGAGCTGGTGTCCCTGCTCCCGTCGAAGGAGACGCTCTTCTTCAACCACAACTGGTCGAACATCTGGGCCAGCAACTCGTCGGTCGCTCTCAACGCGGCAACCGTGTTCTCGCAGGCCAACAGCGCTGCGCTGCAGTCCATCAGCGTGACCCAGGGTTGATCCCAACGTGGCGGGGCTCCCGTAAGCATCACGGGAGCCGCGCCGGGGGCCATCGTGATCTCACGAGGACTGAAGGGAGACGGCCCGAATGCACGAAGCAGCATCGATCGACCACCGAGAGCTCGATCGACAGATCGTGGCACTCCTGCCGACACGCGACACGTTGTGCCAGTTCGCTTGCATCAATGTCAACACGGTCGTCGGGGTAAACCTGGCTTTCGCCATCAACGCGGCGTCGAGCCACGTCACCGCAAACGCAGTGGCCGGCCAGTACCTCGCGATCTTCGGTTAGACGCGAGACGGCGGGCGCGACCCCAGAAACGCGCCCGCCGTCCGCTCGTCCCAGGAGGCCGCGACCAGGAGAGGGAAGGACGGACGAGTGACCGCAACCGCGCGACCTGCCGTGTCGACGTGGCGGCTGGCCAAGGGACTGCAGCGGCTCGGGCAGGTCGAGGACTCAGGTCTCAGTGAGGCGACGTACCTGGTCCGCCGCGCCGATGGACAGATGATCCAGATCTCGGAGCTGCTCCACCTGGTCCTGAGCAACATCGTGGACGGGCGCTCCACCGAAGGCGTCGCCGCCATGGTCAGCCGCTCCTACGGCCGGACGCTCAGCGCCGAGGGGCTCGCCTACCTCATCGACACTCGGCTCAAGCCGCTCGGACTCGTCGTGGACGGCCCGAATGCCCTTGGCCCGCAAGCTGATTTCTCAGCACAACCGCCTGCGCACGGCACCGCGACCGCTCCGGCGGCGGCCGAGCCGGCGTCGCCGACCCTGAGCGCACCCTCCACACTGCCGAGCACCGAACCCTCCCCGCGGCCCAAGCGGAGGACCGTCCTGCCGAAGGCTCGCCCGCTCCTCTCACTGTCGCTCAAGGGCGTGCTCGTCCCAGCCCGGTGGGTGCCGGTCCTCGGCCGGGCGCTGGCGCCGGTGTTCTGGACGCCGGTCGTCGTGGCGGCCCTCATCGCCGTCGTCGTGCTCGACATCCGGCTCGTGACGACCGGTGACCTCGGGGTCGCCCTCGTGGACGTCCTGACGACACCGGCGCTCATGCTCGCCCTCTACGGAATGCTCACGCTCGGTGGACTGATCCATGAGAGCGGGCACGCGGCGGCGTGTGCCTACAGTGGCGGACGCCCCGGTGCCATCGGCTTCGGTGTCTACCTGATCTTCCCCGCCTTCTACACCGACGTCACGGACTCGTACCGCCTCAGCCGCGCGGGCCGGCTCCGAACCGACCTCGGTGGCCTCTACTTCAACGTGCTGTGCCTCATCGTGCTGGCCAGCCTGTACCTCACGACCGGCAGCGGCGTCTTCCTCGTGGCCGCCTTCATCATGCACGTCGAGATGGTGCAGCAGCTCATCCCGGTCATCCGGCTCGACGGCTACTACGTGCTGTCCGACCTCGCAGGCGTGCCGGACCTCTTCGGGCGGGTCGGGCCGGTCCTTCGTAGCCTCCGACCCGGGGCGGAGCGCGACCCACGGGTTGCCGAGCTGCGTCCGCGTGCCCGGCGCATGGTTATCGCCTGGGTGTGTTTCGTTGTTCCCATCTTGCTCATTGGCACCATCTGGTTACTCTGGAATCTCCCGTTCATCATTCGCACCAACGTCGACGCGATCCGTCTGCAGCTCATGCAGTGGACCGCGGCCCGGGATGCCGGCGACATCGCCACGATGGCGCTCGCATCGATCTCGATCCTGCTCCTTGCCGTTCCTCTGCTCGGCATCGCCGTCCTGCTCGACCGCCTCGTCCGGATCCTGTCGCGGTTGGTGAGCTCGCGGGCGAGCCGGACCGGGGCGCGGCGTGACCGTTCGTCGAACGAGGAGACCTCGATGACCATCAACCAGCCGCCCTTGAGCCTCCAGCACAACGGAACTCACCACGGCAGCCCGTCCAGTACCCCCATCGGCGTCGGGGTCCTCACCGGCGGCGACCCTGGCAACGGCCAGCAGGCGCAGGCCGAGCCACCGGCCACCGCCCCGTCGCCGGCCGAGCCACGGCCCACCGCCCCGTCGCCGGCCGAGCCACCGCCCACCGGCCCGTCGCCGGCCGAGCCACAGGCGGCCACCGGCCCGTCGCCGGTCGAGCCGTCGCCGGTCGAGCCGCCGAGCAGCAACGACCTCCCGGACGCGCCCGACGAGGAGGACCTCGACGAGGTGTTCGAGCTCACCGCGGACGCCTTCCGCGACGAGCTCATCCTGCCGCCCGAGGCCCCGGTGCCGACGAGGGGCTGGCGGGAACGGGTCTACCGATTCACCGGTGGCGCAGTCAATCCCGGACCGGGCGCCCAGGAGCGCCGCCGCATGGCGCTCGAGGAGCGACTCCGCGCGCCGATCAGCGGCTCGCACCGCATCGTCGTCATGAGCCGCAAGGGCGGCGTCGGCAAGACGACGATCAGCTTCGCCCTCGGCAGCACCTTCGCCTCCCTGCGTGGGGACCGGGTCATCGCCGTCGACGCCAACCCCGACGCGGGCAACCTCGCCCACCGGGTCGCGCCGCCGCACAACCGGGCCGTCACCGATGTGCTCGCCAACCTCGACCGGATCACGACGTACTCGCTGCTGCGCGAGTACACCTCGCAGGGCGCCGAGTCGCGGCTGGAGGTGCTCGCCTCGGATGATGACCCCCACATCGGGATGGCGCTGGGCCGCGACGACTACCACCAGCTCATCGACCTGCTCGACCGCTTCTACAACCTCATCGTGCTGGACACCGGCACCGGCATCCTCGACAGCGCCAACCAAGGTCTGCTCGAGGAGGCGGACCAGCTCGTCCTCGTCCTGCGGCCAGGGGTGGACGGCGGTCGTGCCGCGGCCCTCACCCTCGACTGGCTGACGAAGCACGACTACCAGGAGCTCGTCAGACAGGCCGTGGTCGTCATCAACGGAGTCCGTTCAGGGGTCGGCGCTCCAATCGAACCGATGGTCGAGCACTTCGAGCAGCGGTGCCGCCGCGTGGTGCAAGTCCCCTGGGATCCGGCCCTCGAGCTCGGTGCCCAGACGCGCTTGTCGGCTCTGCGCCCAGAGACGCGGGACAGCCTCGTGGAGATGACGGCCGCGGTCGCTGACGGCTTCGTCCTGACGGGAGTCGACCAGTGAACCTGTCGCGGCGCGTCGCCGCGATCCTGTCTGCCGTTGCCGTGCTGGGGTCCACCGGCTGGTCCGCGGCGAGCAGCCACGACCAAGGCGACAGGAGCGGCGAGAAGAGCGCAGACCTGACCGCCGTTGCCATCGCTTCGGCCGGCGACCCCACGGCGAAGGACGAGGCCTTTGCGGTCACCCAGCTCGGCAGCGGTCACCACGTGTCCGGCGACGCGAGTGCAGGCGCCGACACGAACTGCGACGGCTGCACGTCGACGGCCACGACCGTGAGCGTCATCTACGCCAACCGGACGAAGGACGCGAGGGTGGACAACCTGGCCACGTCGACGACGACGCAGTGCACCGACTGCGCGTCGGCCGCGGTCTCGGTCCAGGTCGTCATCCTGCGCCAATCGCAGACCCTCATCGCCAACAACCGGTCCTTCGCCGCCAACGTCGCGTGCGAGGGCTGCACCAGCAACGCGGCCGCCTACCAGATCGTCGTCGTCGCCCCACGGGGTGATCGGCTCGACTCCCGCGAGCTGGCCGAGCTGCGGGCATGGGCGCGCACCCAGGCATCTGGCCCGGCGCAGAGCACGATGGGACTCCGCTCGACGGGCAAGTCCACGACGCAGCGCCAGCTGGAGGACCAGCTCCGGGCCGCCCTCGGACCGGTCACCACCGTCAGGTACGACGCCGACGTCAAGGCCGGCTGACCCCGGGTTTTTTCGGTGGTATGCCGCTGAGCTCGCTCTCGCACGAAGGCGAGCTCAGCGGCATACACCTTTTGCGTTCCCCGGGGGTGCTCCCCGTAGAGTCGAATGATGACTTCGAGCGGTGTCACCTTCACTGGAGAGTCCGCCCCCGTCGCGCGCGAGACGGTCACTGTGCTCTCGGGGGCCAGCTTCGTCCTCTCGCGGTCCAACGGCGACATCGACGCCGATGCGCCGCTGGGCTTCTTCGGGCACGACACGCGACTGCTCTCGGGCTGGGCGCTCGAGATCGACGGCGTGCGGCCCGAGCCGCTGACCCACTACCTGCCGGCGCCGTGGCGGTGCCGGTTCATCAGTCGCGTCTTCACCGACGCCCACCGGCTCCTCGTGGAACGCGCCCGCTACGTCGACGAGGCGGTTCGCGAGGACCTCATCATCCGCAACCTGCACGCGGACCCGGTCACGCTCAACGTGCGGATCAGGTTCCAGGCGGACTTCGCCAGCCTGTTCGAGGTCAAGGAGTCGCGGGTGCCCTCGGGGACGGCGACTCGGGTGCGGCTGACGGACACCGGGGTGTGCCTCCTTCGCCGGGTCGACGAGGGTGAGAGCGGTCTCGGGGTGGACGTCAACGCGGCGGGAGCCGAGGTCGGGCCGGAGACGGTCGACTTCGTGGCCGAGATCCCCGGACGGGGTGAGTGGCAGGCGACGGTGCACGTCCAGCCCGTCATCGACGGCGCGCCGATCCCGGCGCGGTTCCCCGACGGGCACCCGCTGACCGAGACGGCGGCCGCGGTCCGGCAACGCCAGTGGGAGCACGGCACCGCGGAGATGCGGTCGAGCAACCCGGACTTCGACGAGGCGCTCCGCCGGGCGCGGCACGACCTCGGCAGCCTGCGCGTCTTCGACGAGGGCTCGGACCGGCCCGTCCTCGCGGCGGGGTCGCCGTGGTTCATGACTCTCTTCGGGCGCGACTCGCTGCTGACCTCCTACATGACGCTCGCGCTCGACCCGACCCTGGCCGAAGGTGTGCTCGATGCCCTGGCCCACCGGCAGGGTGAGCACGTCGTCGAGCGGACGGAGGAGGAGCCCGGCCGAATCCTGCACGAGCTGCGGTTCGATGAGGCGGACGACGCGACGGATGCGGCCCTCCCATACGGGAGCGGCCCGGGGACCGCGGCAGGTCAGACCGGACGACACGCCTACTACGGCACAGCGGACGCCACGCCGCTCTTCGTCGCCCTCGTCGGCGAGTACGCCCGCTGGCACGGGCAGTGCACAACGGTCATGCGGATGCTCCCCGCCGTCGACCGGGCGCTCGAGTGGATCGACCGCTACGGCGACCGGGACGGCGACGGCTTCGTCGAGTACGAGCGGGCGACGCCCAGCGGCCTCGTCAACCAGGGCTGGAAGGACTCCTGGGACGGGATCAACTTCGCCGACGGGACGATCGCCGAGGCTCCCATCGCGCTGTGCGAGGTGCAGGGCTACGTCTACGCGGCGTTCAGCGCGCGGGCGGCGCTCGCCGAGCTGTGCAGCGATCCGGAGCTGGCCGAGCACTGGCAGCAGCGGGCGGCCCGGCTGAAGACGGCGTTCAACGAGCGCTTCTGGCTGCCCGAGCGCGGCTGGTTCGCGGTCGGGCTTGACAAGGACAAGCGACCGATCGACGCACTGGCATCGAACATGGGGCACGCGCTGTGGACCGGCATCGTTGACGAGGAGTACGCGCCCGCGGTGGCCCGGCACCTCGTCTCTGACGAGCTGTTCTCCGGCTGGGGGGTGCGCACCCTGGCGACGACGATGGGCGCGTACGACCCGATGAGCTACCACAACGGGTCGGTGTGGCCGCACGACAACGCGCTCATCGCCTATGGGTTGATGCACCGCGGCTTCGTCGAGGAGGGCCACCGGATCGCCGAGGGCATCCTCGACGCGGCAGCGGCATCGGGCGGTCGGCTCCCGGAGCTCTTCGCCGGCCTCGAGCGGGACGCCTACCCGGTGCCCGTCCCGTATCCGACGGCGTGCTCACCCCAGGCCTGGGCGTCGGCCGTGCCGATCCATCTCGCGCGGTCCCTGCTCGGTCTGGAGCCCGAGGTCCACCACGGCCTCCTGCGGGCGCGGCCTCGCGTGCCCGCACGGCTCGGCACCCTCGCCGTGACCGGACTACCGCTGGCCGGGGGCCGGCTGCAGCTCCGGGCCGAGGGCAGCCACATCGATGCCGCGGGCATCCCCGACGGGTTCCAGTGGGTAGTGGAAGGGCTGGTGGGCCAAGACGTGGCCCCATGACCCCCCCGAGAGCACCCACATGAACGAACCCCTTCGGATCGCCGTCATCGCCACCCCGTACACCGAGATCCCGCCCGAGGGCTACGGCGGGACCGAGCTGTTCCTCTCGAACCTCGCCGACGGCCTCGTCGAGCGTGGGCACGACGTCACGGTCTACGGCGTCGGCAACTCGACGACGAAGGGCCGGTTCGTCATGCTGCGTGACGAGGCCCAGTACGACCGAATGGGGCAGCTGATGCCCGAGATCGTCCACGTCGCGACGCTCGAGCCGGCTCTGGCCCGCGAGTCGTTCGATGTCATCCACGACAACACCGTCGCCGGTCTCCTCGTGGCGCGGTCGCGCAGGGCCCCGACGATCGCCACGATGCACTCCCCGATGGATGACGAGATGGGGATCGTCGCGGAGGCGGTCAGTGATGCCGTCGATCTCGTCGCCATCTCCGAGGACCAGCGGGCCAGCGGTCTGCCCAAGCGCTGGGCCGCGACGATCCACCACGCGGTGCGCGTGTCCGACTTCCCGTTCCAGGAGGACAAGGAGGACTGGGCCCTCTTCCTCGGCCGGATGTCTCCGGACAAGGGCGCGCCAGAGGCGATCGAGGCCGCGCGTGCGGCCGGTGTGCGGCTCAGGATCGCGGCGAAGTGCGTTGAGCCCGATGAGCAGTCGTACTTCGCCGAGCACGTCGAGCCGCTGCTCGGACCCGATGTGGAGTGGCTCGGGGAGGTGGGCGGCCAGGACAAGCTGGAGCTGCTCGGCCGGGCGCGGTGCCTGCTCTTCCCGATCCAGTGGGACGAGCCTTTCGGGCTCGTCATGATCGAGTCGCTCGCGTGCGGCACGCCGGTCGTCGCGATGGCGCGCGGCTCGGTGCCCGAGGTGCTCGAGCAGGGCCGCACGGGCCTGTTCGCGGAGGACGAGTCGGAGCTGCCCGGGCTGCTCCGTCAGGTCGGTGACCTCTCGCCGGCCGACTGCCGCGCCGCGGCGGAGGAGCGGTTCGACATCCCGCGGATGGTCGACGAGTACGTCCGCGTCTACCGGGAGGCGATCGAGCGCAGGGCTGCGGCCCCAGCCTGACGGAGACCCGTAGGAGAAGGGGTATGCCGCTGAGCTCGCTTCCCGGGGAAAGCGAGCTCAGCGGCATACCCCCTTCTCGTTGTGCTGTGGTAGACACGATGGATGGTTGGAATCGAGCGGTTGGACGAGGACGGCCTCCGGGACCTGGCGCAGCAGACCGACGATCTGGGGGTGCTGTCGGTGTACGTCAACGCCGACTTCAGTCACGACCAGAATCTGCAGGCAGCCGGGATCGACCTGAAGAACCGGTTCCGCGAGCTCCAACGGCGGGTGAGCGAGGACGGTGGCGCCCAGAGCCGCGCCCTTGCTGCGGCGCTCGAGCGTCTGTGGCCCGAGCTGGAGAACCTGGCCAGTCCGATGGAGCCCGGACGGAGCCGGATCGCCTTCGCCGCCTTGGGCAGCGGCTGGATGGACCGCTACGAGAGCGCGCTGCCGGTGAGCCCGAGGGTGGTGCTGGACGACGGCCCGTTCCTCCATCCGCTCCTGGAACTGCTGGACGAGGGCCGCACCGCTGGTGTCGTCATCGTCTCCGGTGACAGCGCCCAGCTCCATGAGTGGCGACTCGGCAACCTGGAGCTGGTCCGTCAGCTGGAGCAGGAGTACGTCGAGGCGCCCCATGAGCGGAGCGGCCAGATCGGCGGGGGACCGCCGGGCCAGTACCACTCCCCGAAGCGCGAACAGCAGAAGGACCGCGCCCGCGACCGGGCCGAGCGGTTCCTCGACGAGGCGGCCAGCGTGGCTGCCGGACTCGCCAACGACCGAAAGTGGGAACGGATCCTCGTCAGCGGCGGCGATCGGTGGACCGGCCCGATGATCGAGAGGTTCCCACAGGCGCTGCGGGACAAGGTGTTTGGTGACAATCGGGTACTCACTGGGCGCGACGACGGGACGCTCGCAGCGACCGTCACCGAGCTGGTGCACGAGCACCACAACGAGCATGAGCGGCAGCTCGTCGAGCGGGTGCGCGAGGTCGGCGGCTCGGGTGCGGCAGTCCTCGGTCTGTCCGAGGTCGCACAGGCGTTGAACGCCGGCCGGGTCGACCACCTGGTGTACGACCCGGAGGTCCGGTACGTGGGTTCGGTGGCTGCGGACGGGGAGCTGTACGCAGGTGACGAGGTCGCGCCGGGCGGGCAGGAGCGGAGGCCGGAGCCGAGGCTGACCGAACGCCTGGTCGAGCGGGCGCTGACCACGGGAGCGCGAGTCAGCCCGATCGAAGGTGCGGCCGACGGGGCGCTGCAGGATGCGGGTGGGATCGCGGCGCTGCTGCGGTGGTGAGGTTCGCCGAGCCTCGTCGCTCAGGCCGTCGGGGTGAGGCGTGCCACCGCGATCTTGCGACCCGACTTCGCCTCGTAGGGGGCGAAGGCGGGGTAGGTCGCGACGATGACGTCCCTCCATGCGGCGTCGTTCTCGGCCCCGCGCAGCACCTCGACCGACACCGTTCGTCGCTCGCGGCCGATCTCGATGGTGGCGGTCGAGGCGGCCCGTAGGTTGCGGACCCACTGCGGCTCCTTCGGCTGGCCGCCGGCAGTCGCCGCGAGGTAGTAGGCGCCCTCGCGCTCGACGTAGGCCACCGGGACCGTGTGCGGCACCCCGGATCTGCGTCCGGCCACGGTGAGCAGGAGCACGGGGCTGCCGCCCCTCGCCCTGCCGCCGACCTTGCCGCCGGTACGCCGGTACATCCACACGGAGGCTGTGTTGCCGGCCTTCCACAGTCGTTGGGTCATCGACGCCATGTCGTCCTCGCTCATTCGTGGGCCTTTGGTCGAGTGTGCAACAAACGCCGCCCGCAGCGCTCAGCCGAACGCGAGCTCGTACCCCGCAGGGGTGAGCCGCGCGTCGGTGGGTCGGATGCGCCGGCCCTTTTGATCGAGTGCACAGAAAAATGCCGCTCCGCCGCGCTCCCATGTGACCGTGTGGGGGGAGGCACTCGCATCCTGCTCCGCCTCGCGGAGCAGGATGCGAGTCCCGTGGGAGGCCGTGGGCCTTACTGGGCCTTCACTGCGAGGACCGGGCACGGCGCATCGAGCAGCAGGCGCTGGGCCGTCGAGCCGAGCAGGAGCTTGCCGACGGGCGTGCGGTGGCGCAGCCCGATGACGAGCATCCGGGCGTCGACCTCCCGGATCAGCCCCAGGATCTCCTCGGCGGGATCCGTCCCGTGGTCGATCCGGCGCACCTCGTGCTGGACACCGGACTCGGACAGCTCGCGGTCGACCCGACCGAGCTGGCTCGCCTCGGCCCGGTGCGCGTCGACGAGCTTGTCGTCCCGCGACATGTTGACGACGAGCAGCGAGTCACCGTGCGCCTTCGCCTGGGCGATGGCCGCCGTGACGGCGGCCTCACCCTGGGCGGTGGGAATGTAGCCGACGACGATGGTCACGCGGAGACCTCCTGGTTGGCACGGTCAGGGCCGAATCCGTCGGGGCCGGGTCCATCTGACCCGTGGCCGTCGCCCCGGATGGCTCGCACCAGTCGGGCGCCGAGCGGCCAGAAGATGACGACCGCGATGATCCCGTAGCAGACCCACGCGACCGGTCCGCCGAGGAGGCCGCTGATGTCACCGCCGGACAGCTGGAGCGCGCGGCGGCCGTGCTTCTCGGCGAGCGGTCCGAGAATGACACCGATGATGAGCGGCAGGATCGGCAGGCCGAAACGACGCATGGCGAAGCCGAGGAGCCCGAGCGCGAGCAGCAGGAACAGGTCGAACGGCTGGGCGTTGACCGCGTAGGCCCCCATGGTGGCGAAGAAGAGGATCCCGGCGTAGAGGTAGGGACGGGGGATCTGGAGCAGCTTGGCCCAGGCAGGCGCGAGCGGCAGGTTGAGCAGGAGCAGCATCGTATTGCCGACGAACAGGCTCGCGACGAGCGTCCAGACGAGGATCGGCTGCTTCTCGATGAGGAACGGACCCGGCTCGAAACCCCAGCCCATCAGCGCCGAGAGCATGATCGCCGCGGTGGCGTTCGTCGGGATTCCGAGCGCGAGGAGTGGCACGAGGGTGCCGGCGGCCGACGCGTTGTTCGCTGCCTCCGGGCCGGCGACGCCCTCGATCGCGCCCTTGCCGAACTCGTCCCGGTGCTTCGAGAAGCGGCGCTCGGTGAGGTAGGACAGGAAGGTGGGGACCTCGGCGCCCCCGGCCGGAATGGCACCGAAGGGGAAGCCGAAGGCGGTGCCGCGCAGCCACGGCTTCCAGGAGCGGCGCCAGTCGTCGCGCCCCATCCAGGGCCGGCCGACGGGGATGACGGTCCCCGCCTTGCGGCGCAGGTGAGCGGCGACCCAGAGTGCCTCACCGACGGCGAAGATGCCGACCGCCACGATGATGATGTCGATGCCGTCGGCGAGCTGGGGGATGCCGAAGGTGAGGCGCTGCTGGCCCGTGACGAAGTCGATGCCGACGACGCCGATCGTCAGTCCGACGAGGAGGGACGCGAAGCCTCTCACCCGGGATGAGCCGAGCACCGCGCTCGCGCCGACGAAGGCGACCATGAGGATGGCGAACAGCTCGGGTGAGCCGAGGTTGATGGCGAAGGCGACGACCTGCGGCATGACGAGGACGAGCAGCGCCGTGCCGATCGTGCCGGCGACGAAGGAGCCGATGGCCGCGGTGGCGAGCGCCTGCGCTGCGCGCCCGGCCTTGGCCATCTTGTTGCCCTCGAGCGCGGTGACGACCGACGCGGACTCACCGGGCGTGTTGAGCAGGATCGAGGTGGTCGACCCGCCGTACATGCCGCCGTAGAAGATACCCGCGAACATGATGAGGGCCTGCGTCGGCTCCAGACCGTAGGTGATCGGGAGCAGGAGCGCGACGGTCATCGCCGGACCGATGCCCGGGAGGACTCCAACGGCCGTGCCGACCGTGACGCCGATGAAGGCGAAGAGGAGGTTCATCGGCGTCAGGATGTGCCCGAAGCCCTCGATGAGGTTGTTGAGGTTGTCCATCAGAGGATTCCCTTGAGGATGCCGGCGGGCAGGCTGACGCCCAGCCCGATCGCGAAGCCGTAGAAGGTGATCAGGGCCAGCGCGATACCGATGGCGAGCCCGCGGATGTGGTGCCGGTTGCCGAGCGCGAAGGCGCAGCCCCAGAAGAGCAGGCTGCCGGTGATGACCCAGCCGAGCGGGTTGATGAGCATCGCACTGGCGCCGAAGACGACGATGAGCAGCAGGACGGTCTTCCAGTCAGCACGGCTGCCGGGCTCGACGTCCTCACCACCCTCGGCCTCGCCGACGCCCCCGCGCCACACGTCGATGGTGTAGACCACGGCGGTCACGATGAGCAGGACACCGAGGACCATCGGCACGGGCCGCGGGCCAAGGGGGTCGTTGCTGCTCGTCACGTGCGGGATGCGCGCCGCGTCGACAAGGAGCAGGACGCCGAGCCCCGCGAGAGCCGCGCACACGCCGTACTGTGCGCGGTCCCCGCGGGTCGTCTCTGCTGCACCAGCGGCACCGGTGCGGTCCACCTCGCGGTCGGACATGATCAGTTGACCAGCCCGAGGTTCTTGAGGATGTCGGCGACCGCGGTGTCCTGCTCCTTGAGGAAGGTGCCGAACTCCTCACCGGTCACGAAGGCATCGGTCCAGCCGCGCTTCTCCATCTCGGCCTTCCACGCATCCGACCCGTGCATCTTCGTCAGCGCGTCGATCCAGACCGCCTTGTCGGCGTCGGAGATCTCCGGCGGTGCGACGATGCCGCGCCAGTTGGTGAAGGTGAAGTCGACGCCGGACTCCTTCAGGGTGGGCACGTCGGGGAGGGCGTCGATGCGCTTGTCGCTCGTGACGGCGAGAACCTTGACCTCACCGGCCTTGACCTGGTCGAGGAACTCCCCGAACCCGCTCGCGCCGAAGGCGATCTTGTTGCCGATGATGGCCGGGAGGAGCTCGCCTCCGCCGTCGTAGGAGATGAACGAGACCTTGGTGGGCTCGATGCCGACGGCCTTGGCCAGCTGCATCGGCAGCAGGTGGTCGGGCCCACCCGGCGAGGAGCCGCCGCCGACGTTGACCTTCGACGGGTCCTTCTTCCAGGCATCGATGAGTGAGGTGATGTCCTTGTAGGGCGAGTCCTTCGAGACGACGATCGCTCCGGCTTCCTCGATGAGCTTGGCGATCGGTGTCGTGTCGTTGAGGGTGGCCTGCGACTTCTGCGTGTAGGCCGCACCGACGACGCCGAGGCCCATCTGCATGGCGAGCTTGCCGTTGCCCTTCTCGTTCACGATCCGCTGGAGACCGACGGTGCCGCCGGCGCCGGGAAGGTTGAACACCTGGACGGTGCCGGTGATGCCCTCAGCCTCGGTCACCTGGGCGACGGTGCGAGCCGTCGTGTCGTAGCCGCCGCCGGGGGCGTTGGGCACCATCAGCTGCAGGCCGGTGGGCGGGGCACCGTTGCCGCCACCGGTGGCCCCCGCGCCGGCGCCAGCGCCGCCATCGTCGGCGGTCGCGCCGCACGCCGTCAGGGCGAGGGCCGCGACGGCGATCCCTGCGGTGAACAGGGCGGACTTGCGGGGAGAGTTGCGAGTGCTCATCGTTGAGGCCTCTTTCGCGTCATGGGTTGGAAGGGCATGATCGTGTCCCGCGCCACGAGGCCGTGTCGCCCTTGTGTCAGCAATGAAGGTTGAGTTCGTTTTGGTCATGCGGAGACTGCGCCGGTTCACGCTTGCGGGGCAGCTGCTCGTCGCCCAGATGGCGATCCTGCTCACCGTCCTCGTCACGGTCGCGCTCGTCTCCCTTGCCCAGTCCGAGGCGACGTTCACCCGCACGGAGGGGCGGCGCGTCTTCGCCATCGCCGAGCAGATCGCAAGCACTCCCGTGGTACGCGAGGAGCTCGTGCCGGAGGCGGTCATCAGTGCCATGCCCAGCGTCGTCCAGGGTGCGATCACGCGGTACAGCCTCTCGGTCGTCTCCGTCGCCGACACCGCCGGGGTCGTCAAGAAGTCGTCGGACCCGACGAGCGAAGGGGAGCCGCTTCGACTCGGTTCGCCGAATGTCGGTCGCGGCGCGAGCTGGACCGGGGCGATGGAGATCGGCGACCGCAGGATGCTCGTCGCCCAGACGCCGGTGCTCTACTCGCCGGAGCCGAATCGCGCGCCCGACGAACCGGAACCGGCGGTTGGCACGCACCTCGGGACGGTCATGGTTGCCGTGGAGATGCCCTCGATCGTCGATCGGCTCAAGGGCGCGTCGTCCTACCTGCTGACCTACCTCGGCATCGCGCTCGCTCTCGGCGGCATCGGCTCCTGGCTCGTCGCCCGACGGATCAAACGGCAGACCCTCGGCCTCGAGCCGCGCGAGATCGCCGGTCTCGCGGAGAGTCGGGAGGCGATGCTCTACGGCCTCGCCGAAGGAGTCGTCGCCCTGGACACCAACAACCGGATCACCTTGGTCAACAACGTCGCCCAGCGGCTCCTCGACCTGCCGGAGCGGGCTGTCGGGATGGCCGTCGCCGACCTGCCCATCGGTCCACGGCTGCGCGAGGTCCTCGTGGGTGAGACCGGGGACCAGCGGGACCAGGTCGTCCTCCGTCGCGGGCGCGTGCTCGTCATGAACCGGATGGAGGTGGCCAAGGAGGGGCGCCCGCTCGGCTCGGTGACCACCCTGCGCGACCGAACGGAGCTCGCTGCCCTCGAGCGCGAGATCGGCTCGTTCCGTAGCACGACGGAGCTGCTGCGCGCCCAGGCCCATGAGTTCGCCAACCAGCTGCACACGATCTCCGGGCTGATCCAGCTCGGTGAGTACGACGAGGTGGTCCGCTATGTCGACTCGGTGAGCGAGCATCGGGCGCAGCTCGACCTGACCTTGGCCCGAACGATCAAGGACACGGCCATCTCCGCGCTCGTCATGGCGAAGGCGGCCCAGGCGGCCGAGCGCCGCGTGGAGCTGAGGGTCTCCGACGACACCTCGCTCGGCCGTGTCTCGTCGCGCGACTCGGCCGACCTCTCCGCCGTGGTCGGCAACCTCGTCGACAACGCGATCGACGCAGCCGCGACCACAGGTGGTGTGGACCGGTGGGTGGAGCTGGCCATCCACCAGGACGAGGGCACCCCGACGAGCACTGTCGAGGTCGTCGTGTCGGACTCCGGGCCAGGCGTGGGACCGGAGCTCGTCACCGAGGTCTTCACGCACGGCTTCACGACCAAGGCGGCCGAGGCAGGGGAGCGCGGCATCGGCCTCGCCCTGACCCGGCTGATCTGCCAGCGCCGGGGCGGGGAGGTCGAGGTCGAGCGCACTCCTTCCGGAGCGACCTTCATCGCGCGCCTGACCGTCGAGCCGGCCGCGGTGGTGGAGAGCCGATGATCCGTGTGCTGGTCGTGGACGACGACTTCATGGTCGCCCGTATTCATCGGGGGTTCGTTGAGAGGACAAAGGGATTCGAGGTTGTCGGCACGGCCAGCTCCGGCGCTGAGGCGATGGAGCAGGTCCGCGAGTCCCAGCCAGACCTCGTGCTTCTCGACCTCTATCTGCCCGACATCTTCGGCCTCGACGTCGTCACGCAGCTGCGGGCAGCGGGGGAGACGTGTGACGTCCTCGTCATCACCGCCGCGAAGGAGGCTGACTCGGTTCGAGCCGCCGTCCGACAGGGTGTCGTCGGCTACCTGCTCAAGCCGTTCTCGCGCGAGGACCTCGAGCAACGACTCGTGGCGTATGCCGCTGAGCGCGCTCGCGCTGTCGCCGCTGGGGAGCTGACGCAGGACGAGATCGACGCCGCCTTCGGCTCGGGCGGGGTCAAGCGACCGGGCGCGGCCTCGCTGCCCAAGGGGCTGTCCGCCGAGACCGCGGACGCGGTGTGGGCAGCGCTCAGTGCTGCCACTGACTCACTGTCCGCGACGGAATGCGCTGAGGCCGTGGGTATCTCGCGAGTCAGTGCCCGTCGCTACCTGGAGCACTTCGTGGACACTGGAGTAGCGGAGGTGTCCTTGCGCTACGGCACCACCGGGCGCCCCGAGCGCCGCTACCGCCCGCGCTGACTCGCCCTTCCCCGTCGAGTGTGCACTCCGCGCCGGGCGCAAACTGCACACTCGACC
>NZ_JBEDUL010000099.1:0-11139 GCF_040414665.1 Intrasporangium sp. | reverse complement strand
ACAGCCGCCGGGCGTAGAGGCCACCGAGGTACCGGGACACACCGGTCACCAGCACGACCTTCGCCATCGGCTCCTCCTGTCGTGGATCTGTCGTGGATCGTCGCCGCGGTCCCGCGCCTCGTCAGGTCTGCGGGAGGCCTACGCTCGCCCGCATCAGGAGCCTACCGAGGCGCAGCCGCATACGTTCGCGCAGCCTGCAGAACGCGAACGACCCTCACCGTCGTCGGCGAGGGTCGAGAGCGTTTGCGGGCATTGCGCCCGCGGGCCTGATCGAGGTCAGGTCACTTCTTGTTGCGGCGCTGGTGACGCGTCTTGCGCAGCAGCTTGCGGTGCTTCTTCTTCGCCATCCGCTTGCGGCGCTTCTTGATGACAGAGCCCATGGTTGTCCTTGATCCGTTGACGGTGCAGTGTGCCGACTTGCGCCGACCGCCCGCCAATCGGGAGAGTCGACTCCTCGAGCCGAGCCGAGTGCACAGCCTAGCGTGTCCCGGGGCGCGACCTCAAAAGCCGCCCCGCCGATCGAAAGAGCAGCTTCTGCCCCTGCGTCCTCGGGTGACCTCGAGCGCGGCGGGGCAGAAGCTGCTCTTTCGATCTCCTCACGCGGTGTCGATGAATGACGTCTGCAGGTACTTGTGCACGGCGTCCTCCGGAACCCGGAAGGAGCGTCCGACCCGGACGGCCGGGAGCTCGCCGCCGTGGACGAGCCGATACACCGTCATCTTCGACACGCGCATGATCGAGGCGACCTCGGCGACGGTCAGGAACCGCACCTCGCTGAGCTGGCGCTCATTCGACATGTGAACCTCGATCTCTCCAAACACACGTATGTCGCCGGCTTCCCCTCCGGCGAAACATCACACGGGTGCACTAGGCAACCTTAGGTGCTGATGTGACAGGAGGGAAAGGGCGCGGACTCCGCGTCTCTACGCCCGCAAGGCGACACGCCGACCAAAACGGACCAAAATCGTCGAGCTACGGCGCCAGCCGGTTCAGGTCCCGCGGGAAGAGGGTGACCTCTCGGATGTTCTCTGCGCCGGTCAGCCGGGCGACCCAGCGCTCGAGGCCGATCGCGAACCCGCCATGGGGCGGCATTCCGTGCGCAAAGGCGTCGAGATACCCCGCCAGCAGCGCCGAGTCCGTCTCCGTTCTGGCCAGGGCGGCGGCGTAGTCGCTCGGGCGATGGAGGCGTTGCCCGCCCGTCGTCAGCTCGAGCCCCCGGAACAGCAGGTCGAACGAGTTCGACCCCACGGGGGGCTCCGCCCCCCGTGCACCCCCCGAAGACCCGCGTGGCACCGTCATGTCGTAACCCTCGGGTGCCGTGTAGAAGGGTCGCTTGGCCATCGGATACCCCTCTACCGCAAGGAAGTCCGAGTCAAACTCGGCTCGGGCCCACTCGCTGAGCGCGCGCTCGTGCGCAGGGCTGAGATCGGGCTCGTCCACGCTCGCCCCGACCTTGGCGAGCGCGTCCCGGAAGTGGATCACCGGGAACTCGTCGGGCACCCGGGGCAGGTCGACGCCCAGGAGCGAAGCGGCCTCAGCGGCATACGTCCTGATCGACTCCACCATCCCGAGAAGGGCGGCCCGGAGGACTGCAAGCACGTCGCGGTGGTCACGGATGAAGCCCAGCTCCGCGTCGAGCGAGGTGTACTGCGCGAGGTGGCGCACGGTGTCGTGCGGCTCGGCGCGGAAGACCGGACCGACCTCGAAGACCCGCTCGAAGACACCGACCAGCATCTGCTTGTAGAGCTGTGGGGACTGCGCGAGATAGGCGGACTGGCCGAAGTAGTCGACGGAGAAGACGTTCGCGCCGGACTCAGTCGCCGTTCCGACCAGCTTCGGCGTCACGATCTCGGTGAACTCGAGCGAGCCCAGGGCCGAACGGAACCCGCGCATGGAAGCGCTGGCGATCTGCCACGCCGCGCGATGCCTCGGGTGGCGCAGCGTCACCGCGGCATGGTCGAGCTGCGTCGGCAGCCCGGCGCCGAAGGTCGGTCGCCAGAGCTCCGCCGGCGGTGGGAGGGCCGGCTCGGTGAGCGGCGTGAAGACCGGCTCCACGAGCTCCGCCCCGCCCGGCGCCGCCGGGTTGTGCACCACGCGGCCGGTCACCTCGACGACCGTCTCCTCCGGGAGGGCGCCGAGGCCCGCGATGACGTCAGGGTCCTTGGCCACGACCTGGACGAGGCCCGAGCGGTCCCGGATCACGACGAACGTCACGCTGGCGAGCAGGCGGCGTCGATGGACCCAACCCGCGAGCGTGGCTGGGGCGCCGTCGGGACGGGATGCGAGGTCACGGGCGAGCACGCGGGACGCCGCGCCGACGGATGGTGGTCGTGATGAGTGTTGTGCCGTTGACATTCCTTCACCTCCTGGGGCTGTGCCCCGGAGGTGCGGGCGATGGGGATTGTCGCTGTGCCACCGCACCTTCGCCGCCGCGGATCGCGGTCGGCCTCTTGTCCTGCTCGGCTCAGGATTGTCAGGCCCGTCAATGCCGTCCGGCCATGGTGCCAGATCGAAGGAGCAGCTCGCACTGCACTTTCGAGCGTCAGTCGAAATGCACGTCGAGGCCGTGGTGCGGGAACACCGCGGTTCGGGTGGCCATGATGGCCCGGTCGACCTCGCTGCCCGGGTCGTAGCCGAGGTCCCACGAGCGCCACCACAGCGGCCCGTCCTGGGTCGTCAGATCTCCCATGCGCAACGGGGCCGGACGGCCGGTGGCGCGCTCGACGTGCTCACGCCAGTCCGCTGGGATCTCGGTGGCCGTCGGGAGTGGAACGTGCGCCGCGATGGCCGTCAGGTGCGTCCACGTGCGTGGGACGACGCCCACCACCTCGTATCCGCCGCCACCCAGGGCGACCCACCTCCCATCGCAGACCTCGTGGGCCAGACGGTGGAGCGAGTCCGCGGCGGACCGCTGGGCGTCGACCGTCATCGCGAAGTGCGCCAGAGGGTCCTCGGCGTGCGTGTCGCAGCCGTGCTGGGTGATGAGGATGTCCGGCTTGAAGGAGCGAACGATCGGCATGGCGGTGGCATGGATTGCCCGGAGCCAGCCCGCATCGGCCAGCCCCGGTGGCAGGGACACGTTGACCGCACACCCCTCGGCCCTCGGACCGCCGATGTCGGTCGGCCACCCGGTCCCCGGGAAGAGCGCCCGGCCCGTCTCGTGCAGGGAGATGGTCAGGACCCTCGGGTCGTCCCAGAAGATCCGCTCGACCCCGTCCCCGTGATGGACGTCGACGTCGACGTAGGCGATCCGCTCGGCGCCGTGGTCCAGCAGCCACTGGATGCCGATGGCGATGTCGTTGTAGATGCAGAAGCCGCTCGCCCGGTCGGGCATCGCGTGGTGGAGGCCGCCGGTGAAGTTGACGCCGTGGCTCGTCTCGCCCTCCCAGACGGCGCGCACGACGTCGACGGTCCCGGTGACGATCCGGGCACTCGACTCATGCATACCGACGAACGCCGGGTCGTCCTCCGTGCCGATGCCTCGGTCGGGGTCGGCCTGGTTGGGGTCGGCCGAGGCAGCCTTGACCGCCGCGACGTAGGCCGGGTCGTGGACCGTCTCGAGCAGCTCGTCGCTGGCCGGCTCTGCACCCCGCACCTCGACCCCCGGGGCGTCGAACAGGCCCAGGGCCTCGCAGAGCCGCGCCGTCAGGTCCAGTCGAATGGGTGCCATCGGGTGGCTCGGGCCGAAGTTGTACTTCGTGAACGACGGGTCCCAAACGATGCGGGCCTGGCTTGGCATGATTGAGACGCTATCGCGTCACCGTTGGGCGCGGACTGTCGAGAAGGGAAACCCGTGGCGCGCAACAAGCTCTTCGAGGACGACGTGCTCGTGATCGGGCTCGGACGCTTCGGCGCGGCCGTTGCCCTGGAGCTGACCAAGCTCGGTCACCGCGTCATCGCCGTCGAGCGGGACAATGCCCTGGCCGAGACGTACGTCAACAAGTTCGCCAAGGTGGTCCACGCCGACATGGCCCAGGCGAGCGCCGTCGACATGATCCGGTCGGCAGAGCCGAAGATCGCGATCGTCGGCATCGGCTCGTCCATCGAGTCCTCCGTGCTCGCGTCCGCCAACCTCGTCGACGCGGGGGTGCCGTCCATCTGGGCCAAGGCGCTCTCGCCCGAGCACAAGCGGATCCTCGACCGCATCGGCGTGCACCATGTCATCTCGCCGGAGTCGGACGCCGGCCGCCGTGTGGCGCACCTCGTCAACGGTCGCCTGCTCGACTACATCGAGTTCGACGACGGGTTCGCGATCGTCAAGATCAACCCGCCACAGGAGACGATCGGCTTCACCCTCGAGCAGAGCCAGATCCGTCGCAAGTACGGCGTGACCGTCGTCGGGGTGAAGGCACCCGGTGAGGACTTCACCTATGCCGTGCCGCAGACCAAGGTCTCGGCGCACCACGTGCTCATCGTCAGCGGTCCGACGGAGCTCATCGAGCGTTTCGCGGCACGGCCCTGAGCCCGCCTCAGCGGCCTCCGATCACTCGGCGGTCGTCGCCGAGTGGGAGGACCATGGCGATTTCCTCCTCGCCGTCCTCCTCGGACTGCACTCCCATGGGGCGCCGCTGGTCAGTCGGCCGGAATCCCATGCCACTGGCAAAGGCGACCGCTCGGCCGTTCTCGGTCCCGACCCAGTAGTAGAGCTGGCTCTGGCCGCGCTGCCTGGCCAGGGCAGCGCCGTTCTTGACGAGCTTGGTTGCGACACCGGAGCCACGCAGCTCGGGCTTGACCCAGAGGCCGAAGAGCTCACCCGCCCGGCCCTCCTCGTCGGATGGTGCGGTCCCGACGCTCAGGACTCCGACCGCTGCACCGTCGCGCTCCGCAATGAGCCGGGCCGATCGCTGCATCCGTGCGCGCCAACGGGCCTCGTCGAAGGCCTGCTCCTCGGCCGCCGTGGCGACAAAGGCCTCGGGGGACTCGTTCAGTGCCTCGAGCCGAACCGCCCGATAGTCCTTCCACTCATCCTCGCCCAGGTGGCGCACGGTGATCTCGCTCATGGGAACACCATGGCATGTGGCACGACCGCCTGCACCCGTGGGTGGGTGAACTCCTGACGACCCGGACTCTCGGGCGGCGCGCTCAGAGCGGGTGCGCCATCTCGAGCTCGTGGACGTCCTGGCGCCGAGGATGCGCCGAGGTCGCACCGGTTCGCACGAAGCCACACCGCTCATAGAGGGCGATCGCGGGGCCGTTGTGGCTGCCCACCTCGAGGATGACCTGGGCCTTCCCAAGGTGGCGAGCCTCCTCGAGGACCGCCCGCACCAGTGCCTCACCGACGCCCCTCCCTCGAGCACGCGGCGCGACGTAGAGGCCGAAGAGCGTGGCAGTCCGGGCGCGGCTGGGCTCCCAGTGCGAGCCCAGCCCGGCGCTGCCCACGACCCCCTCCGCATCGCGTGCCTGGACGAGCCAGGCGCCCTCGATGCGCTCACGCCAGTCCGCCTCGTCGTAGACCGCCTCGTCGGCGTAGGTGTACCAGAACGAGTCGGGAGCGTCCTGGAGCATCTCCAGCCGGACGTCGCGGTGGCTCTCCCAGTCGTCGGGGCGCACGACGTGCAGGTGCATGTAGGCGAGGATAGCCAGCGCGCCCTCCTGAGGTGGCGTAGGTCACAATCCGCCACTAAGTTCAGGTCCGTGTCGACCCGACCGGCCGGCACGCAGTCACATCAGTCTCCCCGATTGGAGCAACTCAGTGAGCCTCAGCCACTTCAGACCGCTGGCAGCCGTGACCGCGGCCGTCCTCGGCATTTCCGTGGCCGGAATCGCCTCGGTGGCGAACGCCGCGCCAGCGCAAGGACCCGAGACCACCTACCTGGTGCTCGCGCCGGGCAACTCAACCGCCCAGGCCATGAAGCGGGTCGCCGCCGCCGGTGGCTCGGTCGCGGCGGACTACCGCCAGATCGGCGTCATCGTCGCACACTCGACGAACCCGAGCTTCGTCAAGGACGTGGCCGGGCCGGGTGTGGCCTCCGCCGCTGCCACGACGGGCCTCGGCTCAGTCCTCGACGAGGGCACCACCCTGGAGACCGTCGACTCCGCCGAGGTCACGGCGAACGGTGCGACGGGCGAGCCCCTCTACGGCCAGCAGTGGGACATGCCGCAGATCCATGTCGCCGAGGCGCACGGGGTGACGACCGGAAGCGGCGTCGTCGTGGGGGTCTTGGACAGCGGCATCTCGAGCAGCCACCCGGACCTCGCCACGCAGATCGCGAAGGACAAGAGCGTCTCGTGCATCGGGGGGGTCCAGGACACGTCAGAGGCTGCCTGGAACCCGACGACCTCTGACCACGGAACCCACGTCGCCGGCACCATCGCCGCGGCCATCAACGGCGTCGGCGTCACCGGCGTCGCACCGGGTGCCAAGGTGGCGTCGGTCAAGGTCGTCAACGACGACGGCTTCATCTACCCGGAGGCGGCACTCTGTGGCTTCCTGTGGGCGGGCGACCAGGGCATGGACGTCACGAACAACAGCTACTTCATCGACCCGTGGGAGTTCAACTGCCGCAATGACGAGCGCCAGCGCCCGGTCTGGCAGGCCATCCAGCGCGCCATCCGCTACTCCCAGTCCAAGGGCGTCCTCAACGTCGCCTCGGCGGGCAACTCCAACGTCGACCTGCAGCACAAGTTCATCGACTCGGGCAGTCCGAACGACGGCAGCTACCCGGTCGAGGACCGCACCATCACCGGCGCCTGCGTGGACCTGCCCGCTGAGGCCCCGGGTGTCGTGACGGTCTCGGCGACCGGCCCGACGGTGCAGAAGTCCTACTACTCGTCCTACGGCCAGGGTGTCGTCGAGGTCGCCGCGCCCGGTGGTGACACGAGGTTCCGTACCCAAGGGGTCAGTTCGACCATCACCGACGCGATCCTGTCGACGACGTTCAACACGACGACGAAGACGAACGGCTGGGGCTACAAGCAGGGCACCTCGATGGCGGGCCCGCATGCAGCGGGTGTCGCAGCCCTGGCTCTCTCGGCCAACCCGAAGCTGAGCCCCGGCGCCCTCGCGTCGCTGCTCCAGCGGACCGCGGAGCCGCTGGCCTGCCCGGCCGGTGTCTACAACCCGGTTCCGAACATTGCGAGCGGGCCACACGCCTACGACGCGACCTGCTCCGGTGGGCAGCGCAACGGCTTCTACGGAGCGGGGGAGGTCGACGCCCTCGCTGCCGTCCAGTAGCCGGTTGGTAGCCGTGCCGTAGGAAAGGCCACGGCACCATCACGTCGAGTGTGCAGAACCCGCCCGGAACGGCGGGAACTGCACACTCGCCGTCGTTGTGGGCTCAAACCTGGCCGGAGGCCAGCTGCTTGGACCGCGCGGCCGCGGCCTCCATCGCGTTGACGAAAGCCGCCCGGACCTTGTGGTCGTCGAGCTGGCGCAACGCGGCGACCGTCGTGCCGCCCGGCGAGCTCACCTGCTCGCGCAGCACGGTTGGGTGCTCGTGGGTCTCCTTGAGCATGGTCGCGGCCCCATAGAGGGTCTGGACGACGAGCTCGGTGGCCGTGGCCCGGGGCAGCCCGAGGACGACGCCGGCCTCGATCATCGCCTCGACGACGTAGAAGATGTAGGCCGGCCCGCTGCCCGAGATCGCGGTGACCGCATCGAGGTGCTTCTCCTCCAGGCGGACGACCTTGCCGCACGACGAGAGCAGTGCCTCGGCCTCGAGGAGGTGCTCCTCGGTGCAGTGCCGACCGGGCGAGATGCCAGCCATCCCCTCATCGACGAGGGCGGGCGTGTTGGGCATGACGCGGACGACCGACGTCCCTTCGGGTAGGTGGGCCTCGAGGAACTCTGTCGTGATCCCGGCCGCGAGCGAGACGACGGTGTTCCCCTCGCGGACGTGGTCCCGGATCTCGTCGAGCAGGGCCTCCATGTCCTGGGGCTTGACGACGAGCACGAGCGTGTCCGCCAGCTCTGATGCGTCGGGGTTCGACATGGCGCGCACGTGGTACTTCTCCGCGAGCTGCGCGGCACGGTCCGGGTTGCGCTCGGTGATGACGAGGTCGGCCGCGGCGCGACCAGAGCGAAGAAGTCCGGAAAGGAGGGTCTCGCCCATGACACCGGCGCCGAAGATCGCGGTGGTCGCCATGGCTCAGCCTCTCGTCGCCAGGCCGCGCAGGAAGAACATGACGTTCGCCGGCTTCTCGGCCATCCGCCTCATGAGGTAGCCGTACCAGTCCTCGCCGTAGGGGATGTAGACGCGCAGCTGGTCTCCACGATCGGAGATCCGCTTCTGCTCCTCCGGGCGGATGCCGTAGAGCATCTGGTACTCGAACGAGGTGGCGGCGCGTCCGGCCTGGGCCGCGAGGGCCCCCGCGATCTCGATGAGGCGCGGGTCGTGGGTGGCGACCATGGGGTAGCCGTCTCCCGCCATGAGGATCTTGAGGCAGCGGACGTAGGACCTGTCGACCTCGCTCCGGGACTGGAACGCCACCGACTCGGGCTCCTGGTAGGCCCCCTTGCAGAGCCGCACGCGGGAACCTGTGCCCGCGAGGTCGCGGCAGTCCCCCTCGGTCCGATGCAGGTACGACTGCAGGACCGCACCGACGGTGGGGAAGTCCGCCCGCAGCTCGCCGAGCGCCGCCAACGTCTGGTCCGTCGTCGTGTGGTCCTCCATGTCGAGCGTGACGGTCGTCCCTGCGAGGTCCGCCAGCGTGCAGATGTCCCGCGCGTGCTCGAGGGCGATCTTGTTGCCGTCGCCGGGAAGGGCCTGCCCGAGGGCGCTCAGCTTGAGCGAGACCTCCGCGGTGCCGCCCTCGGTGAGCCCCTTGTCGCGGAGCGCGGTGATGAGCTGGACGTAGGCGTCGCGCGTCTGCTTCGCCTGGGCCAGATCCGTGGTGTCCTCGCCGAGGTAGTCGATCGTCGACAGCCGCCCGGTCGCCGCGATCTCTCCTGCCGCAGTGACGACATCTGAGTGCCGAGCGCCCGGGACGAAGCGCTTGACCACCGAACGCGACACGGGAGTCCTCTCGACGAAGTCGCGGATGTTCTCCTGCTTGGACAGCTGAAGGAGCGAGTTGCGCAGCAGGTCGCTGGCGTCCACGGGGACCTCCCGGTCGTCGTCGGGTGGGACTGGCTGGCTGGTGCGAGCGGCCCGTCGGGGCGCCCTCTCGCAAACCTACCGCCGTGGGGCAGACTCACCGCATGGACGCACGCCACCCCGTCGATTCCCATCTGGATGCCCTGGGCGATGGTCTCGGCCGTGCCGCTACCGTGCTGCGTGCCAACGCGATGGCGGCCGGCCTCGACGCCACCGTGCCCACCTGCCCCGGGTGGACCGTGCGCCACCTCGTCGCGCACGTCGGCATGGCGCACCGGTGGGCGGCCGGCCACGTCAGCGGTTCCCCGATCGACTCGCCCGAGGCCCTGGAGGTGGCTGCGATGGCGGAGCCCGACCTCCTGGGCTGGTTCGACGCGGGGGCAACCGCCCTGCTCCAGGCCCTCGTGGATGCACCGGACGACCTCACCGCCTTCGTCTTTCTCAAGAACGCCCCGGCCCCCAAGGTGTTCTGGACGCGACGGCAGTGCCACGAGACGACGATCCATGCGGTCGATGCCCTTGCCGCGCGGCTCGGGCGGCCGCCCGCTCGTGAGGAGACCTGGATCAGCACCGAGTTGGCCCTCGACGGCCTTGACGAGCTGCTTCGCGGCTTCGTCCCGCGCCGCAGCCAGGGCATCCACCCTCCGGAGGAGACGGTTGTGCTCGTGCGGCCGGACGACTCCCCCATCGCCTGGCGCCTCGGCATGGGACCCGACCACCCCGTCGAGGTGACCCAGGTCGAGGGAGCGAGCTCAGCGGCATACGGCACGATTGACCGCGAACTGGCCGGGCACCCGGTGGACCTCTATCTCCAACTCTGGAACCGCGGCACCGAAGTCATCCCCTGGTGGCGCGACCTCGTCACCATCACGTGGAAGTGAACCAATGCCTGCGCTCGACCACCTGACCAAGGGCGAGTTCCCGCGGTCGAACAAGTACGACGCGAAGTGGCTCGTCGACCTCGACATGGGCCCGCACCCGCTGTGGCTGCTCGAGGACCTCGCCGCCGACCTTGACCTTGAGCCCGGCATGCGGGTGCTCGACCTCGGGTCCGGTCTGGGAGCGACCTCGGTCTTCCTGGCCAAGGAGTACGGAGTCGATGTGGTGGCGGTGGATCTCTGGGTCGATCCGACGGAGGCGGGCGAGGTCTTCGCCAAGGAGGGCGTCGGCGAGCAGGTCCTGCCGATGCGCGTGGACGCCGGGGCGCTGCCGTTCGGCCGGGCGTCCTTCGACGTGATCGTCAGCATCGACGCGTGGGAGTACTTCGGGACGGGCGACCACTACCCGCCCTACCTGGCGGGGTTCCTCAAGCGAGGTGGGCAGCTCGGCGTGGCGACGCCCGCGCTGACGACCGAGGTGCGCGAGCTCGGCGCGATCCCCGACCACATCGACACGGTGGTGGGCGCCGAGACCGCTGCCTGGCACACCGCGGACTGGCTGCGGAGCCAATGGGAGTTCTCGCGGGCGTTCACCTCGGTGACGGCTCGGGCGCAGCCGGACGGGTGCGCCAACTGGCTGCTGTGGGAGCGGGCCGTCATGGAGCTCAAGGGCCAGATGAGCTCACCAGTCCAGCAGATGCTCGAGGCAGATGGTGGGGCGTTCGTCACGTTCGCGATGGTTACCGGGAGGGTGGCATGACGCTCAGCGAGGTCGATCTGAGGTATCTGCAGCGCGCCGTGGGCCTCGCGCGACTGGCTCTCGAGCACGGGGACGAGCCGTTCGGATCGGTGCTCGTGGGGGGCCGGGGCGACGTGCTCTTCGAGGACCACAACCACGTCGTCGCCCTCGAAGAGACCCAGCATCCGGAGTTCGCCATTGCCCGCTGGGCCGGGGCGAACCTGACTCGGCAGGAGCGGGCTGCGGCGACCGTCTACACGTCCGGCGAGCACTGCCCGATGTGCTCCGCCGCCCACGGCTGGGTCGGGCTGGGCAGGATCGTCTACGCGGCGAGCTCGGCGCAGCTGGCCGGCTGGCGGGCCGGGTGGGGGATGCCGGCGTCGCCGGTGCGGGCGCTGCCGATCCGAGAGGTCGTGCCCGGTGCGGTGGTCGATGGTCCGGCTGGGGCGCTCGAGGACGAGGTTCGCGCGCTCCACGAGGAGTTCGC
>NZ_JBEDUL010000098.1:0-13281 GCF_040414665.1 Intrasporangium sp. | reverse complement strand
CGACCTCAGTCGCTGCGTCCAGAAGGTTCGGGACGACGCAAACCACCCCGTCAGCCGCAAACCACACGGGAGTCACCGCGCCGGCCACAGCCACCCTGACGTCCGGAGCCAGCCGGCCGACGGCTGCGACGCGCACATCAGCCGCCACGACGACGGTCACGACGTCGGGCGTGGTCAGGCCCACCCTGACGTTCCCCAACCGAACCGTCCGCTTCGAGAGGCCATTCCGCGTCCGTCTGCAAGCGACGGCCAACCCGCCCGCACCTGTTGTCTTCCGCGCGCTCGTCGGCGACGAACGGGGCATCAATGATGCGCAGTGCCGCGTCCAGGGCGACCGCCTCCTCATCGGCGACCCGCCGTCGCTGAGGGCCGCCTGTGTGGTCGAGGCCAGCATCCCGCCCGCACCGGGGCGCGTTCCCCCGCCGCCGGTGACGTCAGTGGTGACGATCGACTTCCCGCGGTTCAACGTGTCCGTCCCGCCCGTTCCTCCAGTCGAATGGGGCCGCTCCGGCGGTGAGGTCGAGGTCGGTATCCGGGAGGACTCTGGGGATGCCTACGGCATGTGGGTCAGTACGACAGAAGGGGACTGCACCGCTGGCGAGCCTTCCCCCCGCTACCCGGCACGTCCGCCCACGACCGCCTACACCGTGGTGATCGCCTTGCCCGATCCACGTGGCACCGCCTACACGTGCACGTTCATGGCCTGGGCGGTGCCGCAGGACATAGCGGGCGGTGTGGCCAATCGCGAGTTCTCGGTCAGAGTCACGCCCTAGGTCCGCGACGCAGCGTTCACGGGGAGCTGCATCCACCAAGCCGTCGCCATCGATTCGGGATACACGCCATCGATCGTGGTGCTAGCGTGAAAAGAGGGACCTGTGGTGGTCCAACGGAGTCTTGAACGCCGTCGAGCTCTGAGAGCAGCGTCGGCATCGGTGTCGGTCTCGGACCATCTCGTCCCCGTCTCCGACACGCCTTGTCTGTCACGCGAGGCTGAGAGACACGATGCGCTTGGAAGCAGCCAAGGCCCTGGTCCCATTCACCGTGGCCGGACTCTTGCTCGTCGGCTGCGGCGCGCAGTCCAAGGCACCTGACTCGGCGACCCCACCGGGCGTGGCTGGCGGCCGCGGGACCACGACGGCGCAGACCGTACCGACCGTGGAGGCAACCACATCCCGGACGGTGGGCCCTGCGGAGCGGACGACCCGGCCGACCACGGGAACCTCGCAGCCATCGACGCCATCACGCGAAGCCACGACTGCTCGTGTCCTCAAGCCGAAACTGACCTTCACCGACAGGACAGTCCGGTTCGAGAGGCCCTTCCGGCTGAAGCTTCGAGCGACCACGAGACCCTCCGCACCTGTCGTCTACCGCGTTGTTGCCGACGATCCGCGCGACTCCAGCAACGGTAAGTGCCGGGTTCAGGGCGACCGCCTGACGATCGACGATGTCCCGAGCCTCTCGGCCGCCTGCGTCGTCGAGGCGCGAGTGCCCCCGGCCTCGAATGTCGTCGCGCCACCTCCCGTTCGTGCCGTCATCACGATCACACCTCCACCCGTGCAGATCTCCGTGCCGGAGCGTGTGGTGAACTGGGCTGACGCTTCCGGCGGCGCAGTCAAGATCCGCATCCTGGAGAACTCCGGGGATGCCTACGGCATGGGAGTCAGCTCCAACACGTCGCAGTGCACCGTTCCAGAAGGGGATGCGGTCTCACCCGCGTACCCGGCCAAGGCGGGCGTCACCGCGTACGTCGCAACAGTTGAGGTGCAGGACCCGCAGGGTGCTCAGTACCAGTGCGAGCTCGTGGCCACCCCTCTGCCACAGGACATCTTCCACGACGTGGAGGGCTTCTCGTTCACCATCACAGTTCGGCCGTAAGCCGCCGTGACTGGCATCTTCATCAGCTACAGCCACCGTGACCTGGAGGCTGCGCTGACCCTCGAAGCCGGCCTCGAACGCGCCGGCTACCACGTCTTCCGCGACCACGACCGCGAGAGCGGCATCCCCGCCGGATCGCGATGGGCCCAGGAGCTCTTTGCCCAGCTCGACAGGGCGCAGGTCGTCGTCTTCCTGGCCAGCGACGACTCGCTCGCGTCCCAGTGGTGCCACACGGAGGTGGCGGTCGCCGTCGCACGCGGCCGTCCCGTCGTCCAGGTGGCGGCACCCCGAGAATCGCGCGGCGGTCCCCGAGACCCCATCCCGATCCACCCGCTCCTGCGCGAACAGCAGGCCCTGCCCGATGCACCGACGATGGAAGCCGCGGTCGAGATCCTTGTCCAGGACCTGACCCGTCTGGGGTTGGGTCCCGGTAACCCCTTCTCGTGGGACCCCGACCGGTCGCCCTACCCCGGGCTCATCCGGCTGGGAGCGGACCACGCCTCCGTGCTCTTCGGCCGGGAGGCCGAGATCGGCACGGTCCTCGACCGGCTCGCCGCGCTGCGCGCGCCCGGACTGCTCGTGGTCGGGCCGTCTGGATGCGGCAAGTCCTCCATGGTGCGGGCCGGGGTGCTCCCACGGCTGGCCCACCGCCCGGATGCACCACGCGTCCTGCCGCCCGTCGATCCGGGCCGCCATCCCCTGCGCCAAGTGGCCGCGGCCCTCGTCAACGCCGGCTCGTCGGTCGACATCGCGCGCCTCGTCGACGACGAACGAGGAATCGGGGAGGCGATGGCCGTCCTGGCCGCCAAGGGTGCCCCGGTGGTCCTCTGCATCGACCAGGCCGAGGAGCTGCTCAACCCGGAGGCTGCCGAGGAGACAGCCGCGCTGACTCGACGCCTTGCTGGGCTTGGCCCTGAAGTCTCCCGGGTCGTCGTCGTCCTGCGCAGTGCCTCGCTCGACCAGTGGCTGAGCGACGACGCCCTGGCGGCATTCACCGGGACCGATCCTGTCTGGGTCAGGCCACTCGATCGATCGGCTCTCCGACAGGTGATCCTCGGACCGGCACGTCTCGCCGGGATCTCGGTGGAACCGCCCGAGCTCGTCGAGCAGCTGCTCGACGACACGGGTGGCGGACAGGCCCTGCCGCTCCTCGCGGCGCTCCTCGAGGAGCTCACCGAGGGGCACACCCGGCTGAAGCCCGCGGTGATCAGCGCCGATCGCTATGCCACGATCGGGCCGGTCGGGCGAGTGATCGAGCGGCGCGCTGCTGACGTCACGCGACAGCTGGAGGGCGAGCGGGGAGTGTCCGAAGATGCCGTCGTGCGCGCGTACCTGCGGTTGGCCGACGTCCAACCGAACGGCACCGTCACCCGTGGCGAGCTCGAGGTCGCGGCGCTGAGCGGCGACGATGCTCCGATCTACGAGGCCCTGGAGAAGTATCGACTGGTGACCCGGGACCGGCGCGCGGCGGCGGATGGAACCGACGCCGTCGACGTCGTCACCGCGGTGCATGAGGAGGTCTTCCGGTCCTGGCCGCAGGTGGCCAGGGGCCTGGCCGAGCAGCGGCAGGACCTTCAGACGCGGACCTGGCTGCGGCGCGACGCACACGAGTGGCTCGCCTCCGGGGGCGGGACGGTCTCGTTGACCGGTGGCCGGCTCGCGCAGGCCGAGGAGTGGCTGCGACGGCAGGCGGCGGATGACGCCACCGTGGATCCGCAGGTCGTGGAGTACGTCAATGCAGGGACGCGGCTGCGCCGCCGACGCCTGCTCTTGACGTGGGCCACACCAGCCCTGGCCGCCGGCCTCGTGCTGCTCTCGGTCATCGCAGTGCTGCTCGTCCGGCAGGTCGGCATTGCACGCGATGCGACGTCGGCAACCGAGGCGCTTCGACTGGTGGGCGAGGCACGGGCCGCCTCCCCTGTTCGCCCCGACCTCTCCCTGCTGCTCGCCCTCGAAGGCGCCGCTCGCTCGCGAGACGCGCAGGTGCAGATCGCTCCCTTCGTGGCACTGACCCGCGGCCCAGCACCGAGTCGGTACGACCAGGTCGTGCAGGCCGCCTCGGCGGGTGCGATCTCCGCCGATGGAAGTCGTGCAGTCGTCACCACCGCCGATGGTGTCGTCGAGTGGGAACGGGGCGCCTCCGGGAACGATGCCCCACATGGCGCGGCCACCGCCGTGGCGTTGTCCTCCGACGGTCAGGTCGTCGCCCTCGCCACCGCTTCCGACGGCAAGACCGGCACCGACCAAGCCGCCGTCTCGGTGCAAGGCTGGCGAGCGAGCACCGCCTCCATCGTGTGTCGCGTCGGCGGTGGTCCCATCGAGCGGCTGGGTCTGGACGAGCGAGGCGAGCAGCTCGTCGTCGTCACGACCGACCGCTCGAAGTCCCCCGCTGCGAGCACGGTCCGGGTGCTGTCCGCGAGCACGTGCGCATCCGTGCTCGAGCGGCGGGTGAACGGGCTGGTCAAGGACGTCGTCCAGGACCGTGAGCACGACAGCGTCGCGCTGGCAGTCGACGGACCAGCAGAGCGCGGAGTCGTCGTGTGGCCGCTGTCGGACGGGCAGCCCGCAACGCCGTTGGCGGGCGCCCCTCCGGTCGCCACGGCCGTGGCCGTGAACGGCAGCGAGCTGGGGGCTCTTGACGAGTCGGGCGCGCTCTCGGTCTGGTCCCTGGACACCCCCGACGTGGAGCCCGTCAGCGTGCCGGCGCTGACCACGGTCGGAGCTGCGCTCGAGGGTCTGAAGAACTCCGTGCTCGAGAACGAGACCGGAGCGCCCCGGCCACGATGGCTCGCGATCGGTGTGGACGGCAGCATGCGCGTCGTAGACGTCGCGCACCAGGCCGACACTGCCACATCCGCTTTCGCAGGTCCCCCGCTGCTGAACCTTCCGCCCTTGGGGACACGCAGCGCCGGTACCGCGCTCGACGTCCACGCCGACGCTGGCGGCGCGGTCGTGTTGGACGACGCCGGCCGGCTCATCCGGTGGCGGCTCGACGCGCCGACGGCGTTCGGCGACCCCACTCCCGCCACGAGGTTCGAAGCGGTGGCGACTGACGGAACCAGCGTTCTCGCGGCCGGCCCCCGTGGCGTCTGGCACCTGCCCCTCACTGAGGACGCGAAAGGAGCCGTCCTGCTCGACGTCGACGCGACCTCCGTCGCGGTCCGCGGCGGCAGTGCGGTCGTGGGCACCCGTGAGGGCGATGTCATTCGCCTGCCGGCGATCGTCCAGAGCGGCGGAGCCTCGCCGGAGATGATTCGGGGGCTGGACGGTCCGGTGGCCGGGGTGGCTCTGCTCCGGGACGGCGCGACGGCCGCGGTGTCCCAGGGCGGGCGGCTCATCGTCGTCGACCCACGTGCGACGAGCCCGAAGCTTCGCCTCGAGCTGAAGGCGACGGTGACCGCCATGACGAGCGCCGGAACGCGGTTGTTCATCACCGCACGCGATGGCCGTCTGCTCGTGGTCGACCTCGCGACGGCAGGGTCACCGCAGGTGCACGGCTACCAGGCGCACTCCAGCGGCGCCACCGCGGTGGCGGTGAGCGCCGACGGGCGGATGCTTGCCACGGGCGGCGACGACCGCCAGATCGCGCTCTGGGGCGTCGACTCGTCGATGCCGCGGCTGGCGCGGCTGCTGGGCCACACCGACATGGTGACGGCCCTGGCGTTCAGCCCCGATGGCACACGACTGGCGTCCGCGGGGCAGGACCTGACCGTGCGGTTCTGGGACGTCGAAAGGCGGGAGCAGCTGGGCGAGCCGGTTCAGCTCGCCCGGAACCCCGCGCTTGCCTTCGTGCCCGGCTCGTCGCGGCTCGCCGTTGCGGGAGCCGGGTTGACGTTGTGGCCGATGGACTCTGCGGCGTGGCGGCGGGCGGCCTGCGATGTGCTCGGCGAGCGCCGCCTGAGCCAGACCGAGATCGACCAGTACCTTCGCGGGTCCGCGCCCACCGCGCTGTGCTGAGCGGACCAGTCTGTTGTCACAACGACATTCGGCCGTATGCCGCTGAGCTCACTCCCCCGCGACCGCGCGCTACCGCGCGTGCCCGGGCCCAAGGCGAGTGCCCGGGCCGGGCGGAGCGGGAGGGCTGGAAGGCGACGTCGAGCGGGGGCGAGCTCAGCGGCATACGACATCGTCTTTGGTGATCAGCGGCGCTCGTAGGTCATCTGGAGACCCTCGGCGTCGGAGAACGAAGCGGTGTCGCTCGTGCAGCTGTACTGTGCGGTCGGACTGAAGGTGGCCGGCCGCCGCACGTCCGCGACACCGCCAACCGTGAGGACGTAGGTCGCCCCGTTCGACACGAGCTTCTCGGTCACGGCGCCGTCCTCGCGCACGCCCAACCTGGACTGCGTCGTGCCGCTGAACTGGGCGAACATCTCGCGGGCTGCTGAGGTGAGGTGGAGCGGTTCGGAGTCGGCGTAGTCGAGGGTCGTCGTGCCGTCCGTCTCGATGGTCAACACGGCGCCGGTCAAGCCGGAGAGCTGTGCCACCTCGCCCGAGTCAAAGGTCTGGAAACCACTCGCGCCGGTGCTGACCCAGGCACCCACGAGGCACTCGTCACCGATCGCAACCGGCACAATGGTCGTCGTCGGCCCGGGGGGCGGAGGTGTGGGGGTCTCATCCCTGTTCATGACTGCCAGGGCGACACCACCACCGAGCATGAGCAGTGCCGCGAGACCGACCACGAGCGGAGCCCTCGATCGCCGTGGCTTCGACGGCGCCGAGTACTCGGGGATCGGGCGGGTCTCGGTCGTCACTCCGGCGGTGCCTCGGCCCTTCCCTGACGGGTCTCGGTTGCCGGCAGTCGAAGCAGGCGTGCCCGCCTGGTCTGTCGGCGCGGACTCCCCTGGCGCGGTTGACAGTGGCGCCGTCGTGGGGGGCTCCCACCGCTGCTGCTCGATGCCCTCGCGATAGGCAGCCTCGAGCTCGCGTGCGGGTCCCGCGTAGAGGTCCTCCCGGGTTCGGAGCCGACTCATGAGCTGGATCACCGCGTCGCGCTCGCGGGGTCGCTCGAGGCCACTCCTCAGCTTGCGGACCACGGCGTACTGCTCGTCCAGCGTCATGTCCGGTTGTTGAATGCTCTCGCCGAGTCCGGAGAGGTAGGACACCGGGACTGGGGGCGCTTCCGGCAGGGGCGTGGGCAACGGCTCGGGATCCGGCAGACCGGACAGTGCCGCCATGAGGTCGAACGCTGCCTGGTCGTTGCCGGTGGTGAAGTCGACGAGCTGAACCCGGGCCAGCTCACCGGGCAGCAGGTCGGGGTTCACCGGATCGATCATCACTGGAACGACGGGTTTGCCAACGGCTCTGGCGTACCGGAACTCGAGCAGACACGCGGTCGAGTCGAGCACGGCCGGGGAGAGGGCCACGATCACCGCATCGGCCGCGCGGATCTGGCTGAGCACCTCGTCCCACCACTGTTGGCCGCCCTCGAGCTGCTCGTCCATCCACACGTGGTGGTGGAGCCGATCGAGGCCACGCAGCAGGTGTGCCAGTCGATCCTTGTCGGTGCGGCTGTACGAAAGGAAGAAGTTCCGCATGACGAGTCACCCCCAAGGGACTCCACTGATCTGTCCAACGTACGCCCGACGCCGTCCAGCGTGCGGTGGTTTCGCAAGGTACGTCCGTTCCTGACGACCTTGGCGAGACGCGAAGACCTCAGTGGGTCGGCGGCTGCAGCGCGGCGGACACAGCAGCACCAACCCCGCGGGGGTCAGCAACGTCCACATAGGTAACGAGTCCCGATCGCACGATCTGATGCGCTCTCGGGTCAGACGGCTCGCCGCGGATGGCGGTCGCGATCTCGTCAGCGGCTCGGCCCGAGCCGCGGATCACGAGGAGCGGGCGCCCGGCCTCGACACTCAGGGCGGCATCCCGGTAGGCGATGTCACCGCCGTTGACCAGGAGCGTGAGGGATGGGGCTGTCCCGGCGAGGTCCGAGGCCGTGGCGCTGATCCACGACGACTCGTCACCCCACTGATCCCCCGGCACGAGCACGAAGTGGGTGTGATAAGGCTCCAGGTTCGCCTTGTTCGCGTTAGTGGCGTCGCTCGCGTTGGTGGCGTCGTTGGGGTCGCTGGCGGCGCCCGGGAGGCACACGGTGCCTTCGGCTGCCACGCCGACAAGGGGGAAGGATGCTGACCTGGCCTCGCGCGCGGCGCCGAGCAGGCGCATCACCCCGGCATCGGTGCCCCCATCGACCGCCACGGCGCCCACCTTCTCGATGGCCGGCGCCAGCCCGTCCGTGAACAGCGGGGTCAGGCGACGGAGCTCCGCGGCGTCCATCCTGCCCGCCCCTCCGACGACGACGAGAACCGGGCCCGGCGACGGCAGACCGGCCGCCTCCAGCGCCAGCGCCAAGGTGTCACGGGTCACAACGTGCACGTGGATCGCCCCGCGGTCGTCGACACGGATCTGGTTGGCGTTCATCGCTGGCCCCTTTGTCGTGCAGTGATGGCCGCTCCCCGTCAGGACACTTGGACCGGCGTCACCCCGGTCGCACCACTGTGTGGCCAGTTTCCTCTCTTGCGCGACGCATCGAGGGACTTGTGCGCTTTTGGCTGCCGCTGAGGGTGATGCTCCCTACGCTTGGAAGCGTGGGCGCGCCGCTGACGGCGTGGGTTCTACGGTCCGGAATGCGATGGGGCGAAGACGCATGAACGACGGCGAGCGGTTCGACGGCAACTCTGACGCGACGGAGCAGGATGCCCCGGTCATCGTGACCGTGCTCCACGGGGGTTTCGACCGTGCCAGCTACGCACTCATCGTCCCCGTCTACTCCGACGAGGAGATGTCGGGCGCGGAGCGGTTCCTCGACCGGCAGTTCGGTCAGCTGCTCGGCGAATGGCGCGATCTGGGCCGTTATCCAGGAGCGCTCGGATCGTCGGTGTTCGTCGAGCCCGATGTGGACGTCAAGGACTGCGAGCCGCCGGGGGCCTACCTCGTGGGCGTCGGGTCGAGCCTGGCGCTCGACCGCCGGCGGCTGAGGTTCGCGGTGCGCACCGCCCTCATCGATCGATGCCTGCGGCTGTATCCACCGGTCCGACTGGACCTCGGCAGCAGCGCCGCCGACCAGCGGAATCCGGCGACGACACTCGTCGGAGTGTCAAGTGCACTTCTCGGCGTCCGCGATGACGACAGCCTCCGAGTGGACGACTCCGTCGCCGGCATCCTCGAGGCGGTCGATGACACCAACCGCGGTCTGGAACGCTTCGAGCAGGACCTTGGGATGGCCTGTCGCGTCCGCATCCGGTACATCGAGTTCGTTGAGCGCTATGCGGATCGAGCCAACCTCGCGGCCTCGGCCATCCGCCACATGCGGGCCGCCGGACAGGTCGCCACCCGGTTCGGGGGGTTGGGCGAGGTTGTCGTGCAGTCGGAGGACGGCGATGGGGCGCTGCCCATCGGCGCGAGCCTGTTGGAGCAGGACCGGCCGTGGCGACGGTTCCTCATCACAGAGCGTCAGACGAACGACCCACCGCCAGCGGACGCCTCGTCCCGCCCTCTCGTCGTCGAGGTCTCGGCCCTGGGCCGTGAGGCACGAGCCGACCGGGTGACACACCGGATCGATCGGGCTTCGCTCGACGCTCTGATGACGAGAGTGTCCAACAACCGCACCAACCACGCCGCGCTCGAGGCCCTGCGGGACCGGCTCGTGCCGTATGCCCTGAAGGCCGAGTTCCTCACGACGGCGGCGATCCAGATCGGCGTGGATGCCTCGACTGCAAACTATCCCTGGGAGCTGCTCACAGGCACGGCTGTGGCGAACCAAGGGGGTGAGCCCACGGGAACCGCTTCGGTGCTTCGGATGTTCACCGAGGGCAGCGAGCGCCGCCTCCATGTTGACCGGGCGACCGTGGACACGGCGCTGGTGATCGGCGCTGGAAATGTGGACCTGGAGGGCCTGCCGCCCATCCCGGGGGCGGTCGACGAAGCGGTCGCCGTCAGCAGGCTGCTCCAGGCGAAGGGCATCGCAACGGAGACGATGGTCGACACCGATGGACCGCTGGACGTCGCGGACCTGAACATCGCGCTGTGTGGAGACCACCAAGTGCTGCACATTGCCTCCCACGGCATCCACGTGGACGGCGACCGCGACGCGACGGGTGCCGTCCTCGCGAAGAACCTGCGCTTCACCGAGGACCTCATCGAGTCGCTGCCACGCGTCCCCGAGCTCGTCGTGGTCAACAGCTGCTACAACGCCCGCATTGGGCCCAAGCCCGGAGACCAGGCCTTCCAGACCGGCGCCGCCACCCCTCGGATGGCCGCCGGACTGGCCCGCGCGCTCATGGGGATCGGCGTGCGGGCAGTCGTGGCTGCGGGATGGCCCGTCAACGACACGGCCGCAATGGTGTTCGCCGTCACGCTTCACGAGCAGCTGACCGCGGGGCGTACGTACGGCGAAGCGGTCGCCCGGGCTCGCGCGGCCTGCGCCGATCTGAGCGGAACGTCCTGGGCGGCATACCAGTGCTATGGCGATCCGACGTTCGTCCTCCGGGGACGCCCGCACGAGCCGATGCTCTCGAGCGTGCCGGTCAGCCTCTCGGACCTCAAGGGCCGGCTGGGGGCCCTGCGAACCCGCGCGGCTGACATCAGCCGCCCCAAGGGGAGCACCGGCTCCTCGACGCCAGGAGCACACGGCGACCGCCGCGAACAGCTGCGCAAGACCTTCGACCAGCTGTCCACCTGGGTCACGCAGACTGCGTACCCGAACAGGCAGGTGGCCGAGCTGCCGCCGGACGTCCGGCGCGAGCTGGCCATGACGGCCCGTCAGCTCGCGGACTTCGAGGCCGCTGCCGAGTGGTATGGAACCTTCGCAGTCCTGCCTGACGACGGGGGACCGGCACGTCCTGCCGGACCGCACGCGTCTGCTCTCGACCTGCAGCAAGCGGCCAACTGCCTGGCCAGGAGCGCGCAGAAGGAGGCCGGACTCGGGCGCGTGGCGGAGGCGCTGGCCCTGTTCCCGGAGGCAGAGGCGCTCGCGAAAGGCGCCATCGAGCTGCTCCAGCAGGACGAGGGGTGGTCGATTCTGGCCTCGGTGTACAAGAAGTGGGCCACCGTCGAACCGGAGCCGGCGCAACGGGACGCCCGCGTGGCCGCCGCTGTGGCTGCCTACGAACACCTCAGCAGCACCAAGCCAGATGACTACGGTGTGGAGAACCGTATTCAGTTCCTCGCCATCCGAGACCCGGACCGGGCGAACGAGCTGAACGAGATCGTTCATCGGGAAGGCACCGGAAGGCCTGGGCGGCCCCAGCCTGCTGCGCCGGCGCCCCAGCAGGTGGTCGACGCTGCGCCGCCGAGGACTGCGACGTTCTGGGAGCGCGCGGCGGCTGCCGACAGCGAGCTGAGTCGGCTCATGGTCGCGGACACCGGGGAGAAGAGAACGGCGGCCGCACGCAGCATGGTGCGCAAGTACGCCGACGCGTTCCGGCGCAGGTCGACGTACTCGGAGCGGTTCAGCTCGTGGGACCACCTCAAGGACCTGTGCGACGTCCTCAGTCAGGACGACCCCCGCAAGCCCTTGCTGGAGCATGCGCGGGCCGAGCTCGAGGACCTCATCGGCGTGGCTCCCGCTGACCCGTCGATCTCGCTGGGCGATACCTCAGTCGGTGACGAAACTGCAGGTGGCAGGCGGACACAGCGCGGCGAGGCATCAGTTGAGCTGCGGGCGTTCCCGGCGAGGTCCGGTGAGTGCCTCCTGCTTGAGTACACGGGTAACGACCGGGCGAAGCATCGGATCCTCGTCGACGGAGGTCTTGGATCTGCCTTTGATGACGGTGTCGGCACCGTGCTGGCTCCCGTCGGGTCGGTGTCCAGAGTGGATGTTGCCGTCGTCACCCACGTCGACCGCGATCACATCGAAGGCGTGCTGCGCGCACTCGAGGACAAGCGGCTCGATGCAGACGACTTCTGGTTCAACGGCCGTGCCCAGATCGCCGACCAGGGCCGGGATCACGATGCCAGGTCGGTCCAGCAGGGTGATGCCCTCAGCACACTGATCCCCGATGACCGCCGCAATCTCGTCGTCGAGGGGCGTGCCCTGCTCGTGCCCGGTGCCAGGCCACTGCGGATTCCCCTGCCCGGCGGGGCAACCGCGATCCTGCTGTCGCCCTCTGAGAAGCGGCTCCAGGCCCTTCTCAAGAAGTGGCCCCAGTCGCGGGGAGAGGTCGGCTCCGTCGATGAGCTCTTGAATGCGCTGCGGGATGAGGCCGTGCGCGGCCCCGGGGAGTTCGGGAAGGACCGGAGCACGGCCAACGGGTCGTCCATCGCGTTCCTGTTCGAGCACGACGGCGCATCGATTCTGTTCACGGCAGACGCGCTCGCCTCCGAGCTCGAGGGCTCCATCCGGGCGCTGCTCATCGAACGAGGTCAGCCGAAGCTCAAGGTGCAGCTGCTCAAGCTGCCCCACCATGGCAGCCGCCAGAACATCACGGACCAGCTGCTGGAGCTCATCGATCCCGAGCAGATTCTGGTCTGTACCGACGGTTCGCAGTTCAGCCACCCCGATGAGGATGCCCTCGAGAAGGTGCGCAGCGTGTATCCGAACGTGCCGATCCACTTCACCGACAGCACCGACCTCATCAGGAAGCGCGCTCACCAGGTCGACATGCAGGCTCCCTCCTCTACCCCCGTCGTCATCGCTCTCTGACCGCACTGACTCACTCGATCGAGGAACGCCATGGGCAAGAACATCGTCATCTGCCTGGACGGGACCAACAACCAGCTCAAGGCGGCCGTCAACACCAACGTCGTGCGCCTGTTCTCGATGCTCGATCTCAAGGACCCGGCGCGTCAGGTCGGCTACTACGACCCGGGGGTCGGCACCTTCAGCTCCCCGTCCGCGTGGACGCCCGTAGCGCGCACCATCTCCCGGTATGCCGGCCTGATGTTCGGAGCGGGCCTGCGGCAGAACCTGGGCGAGGCGTACTCGTACCTCATGGAAGCCTACGAGCCCGGTGACCGGATCTATGTCTTCGGGTTCAGCCGCGGTGCCTACACGGCGCGAGCACTGACCGGGATGCTCGACGTGTTCGGCATCTTCCGGCCCGGTTCAGGCAACCTCGTCCCCTATGCGGTCAACGCGTTCGCGCGGCAGCATGACCGGCCGCGCGACGACGAAGCTCAACGCGCGGCGAAGCGGGAGTTCTTCGAAGGGCTCAGGGTCTACGCCAAGACCCATGCCGTCGATCGCGAGGCCCACGTGGACGTGCATTTCGTGGGACTGTGGGACACAGTCAAGGCGGCTGGGACGATCGGACGTCAGCTGCGCTGGCCCTTCACCCGCCAGCTCCCGCACGCTCACACGATCCGTCACGCGGTGTCGATCGACGAGCAGCGTCGACCCTTCGCGGCCTATCTCGTGGAGACCCCCAACCCACGCCACCTCAAGGTGTGCCGCAGCCAGGACCT
>NZ_JBEDUL010000097.1:0-6095 GCF_040414665.1 Intrasporangium sp. | reverse complement strand
CCAGCGGCATACGGCTGAATGGCGTGTGGCGGCGGAGCGGAGGTCAGGTGACGTCTCGACGTCGGAAGACGAGGACTGCTGCCGTCGAGACCCCGAGCACGAGCACGAGCAGGTAGACCCAGCCGTGCGTGTAGCTGAGCTCCTGCGTGCCGAAGGTGCACGACCGGTTGCCGTCGACGGTGGTACACGTCTCTGCCACGTACTCGTAGCCCTTGCCCAGGAACGCGTTGGCGTTGGGCGTGATGGCCCAGGGGTTGAGCCGACCCCCGAGGAACGCCTGGACCGCGATGAACTCGACCACGACGAGGTAGCCGAGCAGGAGGCCGACGAGCCCGGCCGTGTGTCGGAGCAGGAACGCGAGCGCTGCGCCCATCAGCCCTGCGGCGATGACGACGAGGACTGCGCGCAGCAGCAGCTGGGCGACGGAGTCCTCCAGCGGTGGTGGCGTCGGTAGCCGCAGGTCCGAGTCGGGCCGGTTGATCGTGGCCACCATCCGCGCGCCGAGGACGAGCAGGCCGAGGCCGAGACCGGCGGCCAGAGCGCCGCCGACTCCGGCCGCGGCGAGCTTGCTCAGGGCGACCCGGACGCGCTGCGGCTTGAACGTGAGCCAGTTGCCGAGGGCACCCGTGGAGAACTCGGCGGCGACGAAGCTGCCCATCAGCAGCAGCACGAGGAACGCGTAGGCGAACGTCGCGTACGGGACCAGCTCGGCGGTGATGGTGTCGGCGATGGGGAGGGAGATGCCGATGTCCTCCATCGTGGGGACGTGGACCTCGCCGATGTGCTCGCACCCGAAGTCGATCGACGTGTTGTTCTGACGTTCCCGTTCGGCCGCCTCCTGCTGGCGGCAGTCCGCGATCATCGCCGGGAGGTTCGCCTCGATGTCCTGCTTCTGGCGCTCGGCGTCGGCAACCATGGCCCGGTAGTCGTCCAGCCGCTGGGCCAGGGTCTCCGGCGAGCTCTGGTTGTAGACGTTGTAGACCATGAGGCCGGTGAACGCGACGACGCCGACGAGCACGGCCTTGGTGAGGCGGCGCCACCACAGCCGCCGCAGCTCGACCCCGACCAGGCCGAGGAACGACGTGCCCTTCGGGCGCGTGTGCGACTTCGCCTGCGAGTCCGGCGTGATGAGCGTGTGGCTCATGCCGCACCTCCCGTCGTGAGGCCGCCGGCGTCTCGATCGGCCTCGGAGCCGAGGCCCTCCTCGGCGGTGAGCGAGAGGAAGGCGGACTCGAGGTCCGGCCGGATCGGCGTGAGCTCGCGGACGTAGAGGCCGTGGCCGGCGAGGACCCTCGTGATCTCGGCCGGGTCCTCGGCACCCGTCACGAGGAGGTGCTCGCCGTCTCGTGTGACGCGCAGGCCGGCTGTCCCGAGGACGTCCTCGGCCTGAGCCGGCGAGGAGATGCCGAGGCGGACCTGCGGGGCGCCGCCGCCGCCGAGAATCTCGGTGACGGCACCCTCGGCGAGCGTGCGTCCGTGGCCGATGATGGTCACGGTGTCGGCGACCTGCTCGACCTCGGCAAGGATGTGCGAGCTGACGAGGATCGTCTTGCCGGCTCTGCCGAGCGTGCGCATCGTGTCACGCACTTCGCGGATGCCGGCTGGGTCGAGGCCGTTGGTCGGCTCGTCGAAGATGAGCAGCTCCGGGTCCTTGAGCAGGGTGGCCGCGATGGCGAGGCGCTGCTTCATGCCGAGCGAGTAGCCGGCGTAACGGTCCCGGCCGCGGTCCCCGAGATGCGTCACCTCGAGCACCTCGTCGATGCGCGGGCGCGGCGTCCCGATCGCGTCGGCGAGGAGGCGCAGGTTCTGGCGCCCCGTGAACGCGGGGAAGAACTTCGGTGACTCGACGATCGCGCCGACCCGGTCGATGACCTGGGGAAGGTCCTTCGGCACCCGTCGTCCGAAGAGCTCCGCGGTGCCGGAGTCGGGGCGGATGAGGCCGAGCAGCATCCGGATCGTCGTCGTCTTCCCCGAGCCGTTGGGGCCGAGGAAGCCGTGCACACCGCCGGCTGGAACGGTCATGGTCAAGCCCTGCACCGCAACCCGACGACCTCCCCTGCCGAGGTAGCTCTTGCGCAGATTGACCGTCTGGACGGCAACGTCCATGGAACCCCCTGTGTGAGATGGCGTGCTCACCCTAGTGGGGCGCGGCGCCGGACGTCAGGCGGACACCCTCCGGTTCGGCTCGAGGGCCGGGATGATGTCGCCGAGGTGCTTCTCGACGTGCGGGAGCACCTCGGGCACGGTGACGTTGCGGCCCAGCTCGAAGGACAGCGACGTGACGCCGGCACCGACGATGCCGCACGGGATGATGACCTCACCCCATGACAGGTCGGGATTGCAGTTGAAGGCGAAGCCGTGCATCGCGACCTGCCGGCTGACTCGGATGCCGATGGCGCCGATCTTGCGTCGGGGACCCTGGTCGTCGGCAGCGATCCACGTGCCGCTCTCGCCCTCGACGCGCCCGGCCTCGACGCCGAAGTCTGCGCACACCCGGATCATCATCTCCTCGAGCGCCCGGACGTAGCCGACGACGTCGATCGGTGCGGGCAGGCGGACGATCGGGTAGCCGGTGATCTGTCCGGGCCCGTGCCACGTGATCTTGCCGCCCCGGTCGACGTCGACGACCGGCGTGCCGTCCTTGGGTCGCTCCTGTGGCTCGGTGCGCTTGCCTGCGGTGTACACCGGAGCGTGCTCGAGCAGGTAGATCGTGTCGGGCTCCGCGCCCTCGACGACCTTGGCGTGGGTCTGCCGCTGGATCTCCCAGGCGTGCTCGTAGTCGACGAAGTCGGGGTCGAGGCCCAGGTGCACGAACCGCATGCGGTCAGGGTACGCCGCGTCACCCGGGTGCCCCGCCGCGCTGGCTCTAGGGTGGCCGTATGCCGCCGAGCTCGCTTCCCGACGACCGTTCCCTTCGAGTCGGGCTCGCCGGCTACGGCGTAGGCGGTCGACAGTTCCACGTGCCCGCTCTCGTGGGTGCCGGGCTCGAGGTAGCTGCGGTGGCCACGGCCAACCCGGAGCGCGTCGCACAGGCAAGGGCAGAGCTGCCTGATGCCGTCGTCGTGCCCGACCTCGACGATCTGCTCGAGGTGGACGGCTTGGACCTCGTGGTCCTGGCGACCCCGACGGGCCTGCATGCTGCACAGGCCGAACGAGTCATCGAGGCGGGGGTGGCGCTCGTCATCGACAAGCCCCTGGCGAGGACTGCGACGGAGGCGCAGCGGATCGTCGACCTTGCTGCACACAGCGGGGTGCCGTTGACGGTCTTCCAGAACCGGCGGTTCGACCCCGAGCTCGCTGCGCTGCTCGCGGTGCGGGATGGGGGGCTCGTGGGGGAGATCCGCCGGGCTGAGTACCGTTGGGACCGCTGGCGGCCCGTTCCGAAGCAGCGCTGGCGGGAGACCCAGACGGCCGAAGAGGGGGCGGGGTTGCTCCTCGACCTCGGCAGCCACCTCATCGACCAGGCGGTCATCCTGCACGGCGAGATCGAGTCGGTCTACGCCGAGCTCTCTGCGCACACCATGGTCGCCGAGGACGACGTCTTCGTCGCCTGCCGGCACACCTCCGGAGTGGTGAGCCATGTCATGGCTTCGTCGGTCAACGGAGCACCTGGGCCTCGCGCCCGCGTCATGGGCTCGACAGGGGCTTACCTCATTGGCCGTCAGTTCGACGAGGTCAGCGCGTTCAATGAGTTCGAGAACTCCGGGGACTCCGTCGGCTGGGTCATCCGCGGCGACGCACGGGAGCCGGGGCCGGTCGTCGGCGCGTGCGACCAGTCCGACTTCTACCGTGCCGTCGGGGCCGCTCTGCTCTCCGATGACCCGCAAGCTGCGATGCCGGTCGACCCGAGGGACGCGGTCCACGTCCTCGCCGTGGTGGACGCGGCACGCGCCAGTCACGAGGGCCAGCGGGTCGTCGAGGTCCTCACGCCGGGAGAGGCGCCCTGATCCGTTAGGGACGTCGCGAAGCACGGCCTGTGGATGACGGGCCCGCAGCTACGAGCTTCCCTGTGACGATGGCCCGGTGAGCATCCCTGACGCGAGTCCACCTGAGGTCCGTGGCTATCGGCTCGAGCACATCATCGGCGAAGGTGGCACGAGCGTCGTCTGGGCGGGACGGGACCGAGCCGACGCCGCGGTCGCCATCAAGGTGCCCCGTTCCGGCTCCGACTGGGACCCCACGGGTTGGGCCGTCGAGCGGCAGGTGCTCTCCGCCGTTCAGCACGAGCACCTCGTGCCACTGCGAGACGTCGTCGACCTCTCGGACGGCAGGACGGCCCTCGTCTTCGACCTCGTCGCAGGGGCCCTACTGCGGTCGATGGTGCACGCCCGTGGGCAGCTGCGGCCGGGCGAGGTGGTGACGATCCTGACGCCGATCTGTCAGGCGGTCGCAGCCCTCCATGCCGCCGGTGGCAGCCACGGCGACATCTCGGCGGGGAACATCATGCTCACGGCGGCAGGTCGGCCGCTCCTGCTCGACCTGGGCGCGGCTCGCGTCATGGGTTACGGCGGCCAGGTCTGCGGAACAGAGGGATTCATTGCGCCAGAGGTTCGCGAGGGAGCCGCACCGACGACGGCGAGCGACGTCTTCTCCCTTGGAGCGATCGCGTGGTTCTGCCTGACCGGTTACGGCGCTCCGGACACGATCCAGCGCCTGGATCTCGACACAGTCCGTAGCCACGTGGGCGACGAGCTTGCCGAGGTGATCGCTGCGAGCATCGATCCCGACCCGGCTCGCCGGCCGGAGGCGGCGCGCCTCGCCCGGCTCCTCTACGACGCGGTGCAGCCGGAGCCGGTCGAGGTCGTCGTGGGTGCCGATGACGCGTCTGCGCTGACCCATCGGCTGCGCGCCGATGCCGCGCGCGAGCAGCCGGCCACCGAGGTCGTTCGCCGGCCTCTGGGGCTCCGAGTCGGCGCCGCGGTCGTCGCGCTTCTGATCGTGGCTGGGGGAGTGTGGCTCCTGCTCGGACGCTCTCCCGCGGCCATCGCCGGGGGCGCTCCCACCGTGACGGCAGCGAGCACGCAGCCTGCTTCCTCGGTCCAGCACGATGGGTCGGCTCCGCGGATGCGCCCGACGGAACTGATGCAATGGCTCTCCGACCAGCGCGCGGCCATCCTCGTCGCCCGGGACCTGCACCGCTTGGACGCCGTCCACCGGTCCGGTTCGAGTTCCCATCACTCCGATGTCCAGCTCATCGAGACGCTGCTCAGAGGCGGCAACCGCTATGCCGACCTCCACCTGACCGTCACCGACGCCGCCGCCGTAGACGCCGATGCCGAGCGTGCGACGATCCGGGCCCGGGTCGACTGGTCCGCATACGTCGTCGTCGGTCGCTCCGGGGACAGGCGCACCCATCCGGCCGCCCAGGGCGAGCTGCTCGACTTCACCGTGGTCCGAGGCGCCGACGGCTGGCGGATCGAGGGAATCAGCGCCGCGCAGTCCGATCGGGGTGAGCACCTGCCTTGAAGATCCTTGCCGCGCCACGCCGTGACACCGGCCCCTGGTCAGAAGGGTGGTGGGTCGTTCCAGCCGTAGCGTTCGTTCCAGTACGCCTTGCTGGCTTCGCGGTCGCGGTGTTCGTGCCGGGCCGCATTGGCGCGGCGGGTCGGTGGGGTGTGTTCGGGGGCGTCGGGGTCACCGAGTGCCTCGGTCCACGACTTGGGGTAGGTGACGTAGTCGCGTCCGGTCAGGGTGCGCCAGGCCAGCCCGCGGCCGTCGCGGGCGGCCAGCGTCGCCGGGATGCCCGGCCCCGTGTCTGGCCCCGTGTCGGGCAGTGGGGTGCAGTCCCACAGGCCGGCGGTCTTGAGGTTGTGGTGGGCCCGGTGCAGCGGGCCGAGGTTGGAAACGCTGGTCGGCCCGTGCGGGTAGGGCACGTGGTGGTCGAGGTCGCAGCGGTTGGCTGGGATCTGGCAGCCGGGGCCGCGGCAGTGCCCGTCGATCGCGCGGACCTGTTCGGTCATCGCGGGGGTGGGCCGGTACCGGTCGGTGCCCAGCTGCAGGGCCCGCCCGGTGGCCTGGTCGACGGCCAGCCAGCGCCACACCGAGCCGGGCGCGGTGATCACCGCGCGGGCGTGTTCGGCGGTGACCCAGCCGTG
>NZ_JBEDUL010000096.1:0-9661 GCF_040414665.1 Intrasporangium sp. | reverse complement strand
CCCGCGGGTCGGCGGCCTCGTCGCGGAGACGGGGGAGGCGCGTGAGGAGGAGGTTGACCTTGAGCTGCGCGCCCTCGACGTCCGGCTCCGTTGGGATCGGCGCGGCGCCGACCACGCCGAGGAGTCGATTGAGGAGGGTCGGCGCGCAGGCGGCCAGGACGCTGTCCGTCCGGGTGGAGCCGCCGCGCCAGACCACCTCGCGCGTCGACGGATCCACTGCGGTCACCTCGGCGCCCGTCTCGATGGTCGCCCCTGCGTCGGTGGCCGCCCTGGCGAGAGCCTCGGTCACCACTCCCATCCCGCCGACGGGGACGTCCCACTCGCCGGTGCCGCCGCCGATGAGGTGGTAGAGGAAGCAGATGTTCTGGCGCAGCGTCGGGTCGTCGAGCGCGGCGAAGGTGCCGATGAGTGCGTCCGTGGCGATGGTCCCGCGGAGGGTGTCATCGTCGGTGACCGACTCGACGAGCTCGCTGATCGGCCGCTCGGTGAGGGCGTCGAAGAGCGCGTCGTCGCCGACCAGGGCGCGCATTTCCGTGCGGGTCTTCAGTGGGTCGAGGACGGTGGGGAAGACGCGCTCGGCGAGCCCGGCCATGCGGTCGTAGAACCGGCTCCAGCCGTCGTGGGCGCCGTCGTCGCCGGTGAGCCGGCGGAAGGACGCGCGTGTCGCGGCAGGATCCGCGGTGTCGACGAGGACGCCGCGGGTCGGGTCGCCGGGAGTCGGGGTGTAGGACGAGAAGCGGCGCCGGGCGAGCTTGACGTCGAGCCCGAGGTCGGCGATCACCTGGCGGGGCAGGAGGGAGACGAGGTAGGCGTATCGGGAGATCCGCGCGTCCACTCCCTCGAACGCCCGGACCGACACCGCTGCGCCCCCGATGCGCTCCGACCGCTCGAGGACGAGGACCCGGCGACCGGCTCGCGCGAGGTAGGCGGCGGCGGTCAAGCCGTTGTGCCCTGCCCCGATGACGACGTCGTCGTAGGCCACGATGCGTCGGGGTCAGCTGCGGGCGGCCCACTGGGCGGCCTGGCGCTCCGACCAGATCCGGTCCGCACGGTCGATGCTCGCCCGGCTCGAGAGGTCGACGCCGGCTGCAGCAGCCGCGGCCCTGGCTCGGGGCGACGTCAGGTCCGGAGCGACGAACTCCTTCGGCGTGATCCTCCGGTCGACGGCGGTGAAGCGACGAGCGTCCTTCTCGACGGTGCTGGCCGACAGCATGGCAGCGGCTGCCGCGGGCACGGTGACACCGAAGAGCGGCTTGGTCACGGGCACATAGCCGGAGGCGTGCCCGGTCCGGTTCGGGTGGTAGCTCTCGCGGATCGGGTTGGACAGGCCATTGATCCACTCGACGTCGTCGCACACGGCGTGGCCGATGAACCGCGGCGTCGGGTTGGCGAAGGTGAAGCCCTGCGCCGAGGCCGCTGCAGCAGTCTTCGCGTTGAGCAGGTCGGCGGTGGAGTTGAGGCGCGACTCCTCGCTGGGCGAGAACCAGGTGCCGGCGTTGCAGTCCTCGCCGTTGAAGATGCGGGGGTAGCCGACGACGATGACCCTGGCGTTCGGGGCCTTGGACCTGATGGAGGTGTACAGCGTCGACAGCCGACCGGGCAGGACGTTGGTGATGATGCTCTGGGCCCCGTCGATGGCGCCGTTGCAGTTGCTCATCCAGCCAGGCAGGGCGCATTCGGTGAGGACGTCGGCGAAGCCGGCGTCGTTGCCGCCGACCGAGATGGTCACGTATGCCGTCGAGGTCGTCAGCGCGGAGAGCTGCGTGGTCGTCACGTCTGCCACCTTCGCGCCCGAGCAGGCGCGGAAGGTGAGGCTGAGGCCGAGCTGCGCCGCGTCGAGCGACGGGTAGGCGTAGACGGAGCGGAAGCAGGACGTGCCGTCGTTGATGTAGGTCCGCGTCCCGGTGCCGGAGGAGTAGGAGTCGCCGAGGGCGACGTACGAGCCCCCGGCGGCGCCCGCCGGCAGGGCGAGGGCGATCGCGGAGACCAGGCCCGAGCCGATGGCCGCGACGAGGGTGAGGACTGCCGCGGTCAGCCGGCGGCGTCGGGGGAAGCTCTTCACTGCGCACTCCTTCGGATGTCAACCGCGATGTCAACCAGAGGCACTGCAAGAACCGACGTCCCGGCGAAGGAGGCGTCATTACGGAGAGTAGGGCCGGTCCGGAGGAGCCGCCACCGGAACCGGCCGACTGCGCTCTACGCTGGCGTCATGGGATTCCCGGAGAACGTCCTGGCCAAGAGCGAGCGCGTGGAGCGGAGCATCCATCCGCACTGGATCACGGTCGTCGGGCCGCTGCTGCTCGGCCTCGTCCTCATCGCCGGGGGGATCGGCCTCGCCGCCGCGACGCCGAACGACTCGACGGGCAACGGGATCCAGTGGGTGTCTGTTGGTGTCCTCGTCCTCATCGCGATCCCATTGGTGCTCGTACCCTTCCTCCGGTGGCGCACGACGCACTACGTCGTGACGTCGCACCGCGTCATGGTCCGCCGGGGCATCCTCAGCAAGTCGGGCAAGGACATCACGCTGTCCAAGATCACCGACGTCTCCTTCGAGCAGTCCCTGCTCGACCGGATCATCAACTCCGGCTCGCTGCGCATCGAGTCGGCCGGCGACAGCCCCGACGAGATGCTGCGCAACATCCCGCACAGCAACCACGTGCAGCAGCTGATCAACCGGCTCATCGACGAGGACGACACGCGTCGCCGCATGGTCGCCAATGGCGGGGCCGGGCAGGGACGGCCGGGTCATGCGCCGGGTGAGGATGACGACGACGAGGGCCGTATGCCGCTGAGCTCGGACCCCGACCGACGTGACCGTCCCCGTCTGGCTGAGGAGTGACAACCCGCTTGACCTCACGTGCACTTGAACTTGCATCGTATTCCTCGTGACTGTGAAGACTGATGCTGGCTCTGCCGTCGCAGAGCGTGAATTGCCGTCTGGCGCAAGCCTGTTCACCCGCGGCAACGCCCCGATCGTCATCGCGGTCGTCGCGCTGGTGACGCTGGGGGCGTTCGAGAACCGGGCCGTCCTGACGGCGATGCCGACCGTGCTCACCGAGCTGGACGCCGTGACGAGCTACGGGCTCGTCGGCGCGGCGCCCCTGGCGACCTACCTCGTCTCGCTGGCCGCGGCCGGCTGGTGGGCCGACCGTCGGGGGCCGGTTCCGGTGCTCCGGCTGGGGGCGCTGACGTTCGTCGGCGGGATGGCCGCGGTGGCGAGTGCTTCTGGGTTGCCCGCGCTGGTGCTCGGACGGCTGCTCAGCGGGCTCGCCGAGGGACTGCTCGACGTCGGCGTCATGGTCCTCGTGGCCCGTGTCCTCGATCCGGTGCTGCGGCCGAAGGTCGTCGCGATGTTCTCTGCGGCCTGGGTGCTGCCCTCGGTGCTGGGGCCGGTTGTCACCGGTGCCGTCACCGAGTGGGTGGGCTGGCGGTGGATCTTCATCGCGGGACCGGTCGTGTTGGTTCCGGTGTGGCTCGCACTGCGACCGGCTCTGCGGGTCGCCCGGGGGCTTCCTCAGGAAGAGGCCGATGCGGTGGCTTCAGGAGAGGGGCCCACGCGCCTGCGCGGGATCCTGCCCTGGGCGCTCCTGGCTGCTGCCGCCCTCGTCGCCCTCAACCTCGTCACCGAGCAGCTCACCGTCCAGGCCCTCACCGTGTCGGTCGCCGTCGTGTCCGGTCTGGCCGTGGTCGGACTCGGCGCCTCAGCGCGGCGCCTCTTGCCGGCGGGGGCGCTGCGGGCCGCGTGTGGCATCGGCGGGGTCATCGCCCTGCGCGGCCTCGTCAGTGCATCCTTCATGGGGATCGGCGCCTTCCTGCCGCTCATCCTCACCGTGCTCCGCGACCACGGGCCGCTCACGGCCGGCATCAGTCTCAGCATCACGGGCGTCACGTGGTCCTGCGGGTCAGCCATCCAGAGCCGGTTCTCGGCTCGGCCGATGACGCTGTTGCGAACCGGCTTCTCGCTCGTCACGGCCGGTCTCGTCGGGACGGGCCTCATCGTCTGGGCTGAGGCGCCGACCGCCGTGGGCCTCATCGGCTGGGCGCTCGCCGGCCTCGGGATCGGCATGACCTCGGGCACCCTCTCGGTCCTGATCATGTCCGCCTCGGACGACTCGAACCAGGGCCGCAACAACGCGGGCGGTCAGATGGCCGCCTCCATGGCCAGTGCGGTGTACTACGCGGCGGCCGGTGCGGTCCTGGCTATCGCGGGCGAACCGAGCCGTTTCGCATTCGGAGTGATCGCCGGGCTCGCCGTCGCGCTGGCGGCCACCGGTCTGGCGGCCTCTGGCCGGGCCCGCTGCGCCCTTCCCGCCGAACCCGCTGGGAAAGCTGCGCTGTCCCCAATGGAGTGACCCGGGCCTCCCACTTTCGGACCACGGCGCGATTGTCTGTGCCCCTCGGCCACTGTGGGCACCGGCGTTCGCGCCGAGGTCGGAATGCCGGTGGGGCTAGTTTCCGTCCGCACCTTCTGCTGGGTCCGTGGAATGTGCCCGGATCTCGGTTTCGTCGAACTCGGGATCACCCTCGGCGGGTGCTTCGCTGTGGAGGCGGTCGTCGTCGCCGTCGATGCCTGGGATCGCTGACATGTGAAACGCAGGGTAGGCCGGCGCGGAGCAGCCGACGATCGGCGGAGACGTCGTTCGTGCCCGGGTGCCATGATCGGGTCATGAGCGAGCGTCAGGAGTTCGTCAACTGGGTGCAGTCGATTCTCAGGGACGCTGAGATTGCGCTGCACAACGGCGACGCCGAACCACGCCGTGCCATCTGGTCGCGGAGCGAACCGGTGTCCGTGCTGGGCGCGTGGCAGAACGCGAGCGGGCAGCAGGAACTCGACGAGCTCTTCGCCGTTCTCGCCGAGAGCTTCTCGGACTGCATGTCCTACGAGTTCGAGCTGCTTGAAGCGGAGGTGCGTGGAGACACCGCCTATACGGTGGGCTTCGAACACACCACCGCCTCCGTCAACGGCGAGCCGCGTACCTACACCCTCCGCGCGACTCAGATCTACCGGCGTGAGAACGGCGGGTGGAAGGTAGCCCATCGACACGGAAGCGCCCCGCCGGACTAGATTCACGCGTGCGGCGGCCAGCCCGGCGAAGAGAAGAGGGCATCGGGCCGTCCACCCGACGACGTCCCCCTGGCTCGGTAGCGTGCAACGCATGCCCATCAAACTCGAGAACGTCGGCATCGCCGTCCGCGACCTCGAAGCGGCGATCTCCTTCTTCACGGACTTGGGGCTGACCGTTCTCGGCCGCGACACCGTCCGTGGAGAGTGGACCGATACCGCAGTTGGCCTCGACGGCAACCACGCACGGATTGCCATGCTCCAGACGCCAGAGGGCACCGGGCGCCTCGAGCTGTTCGAGTACATCCACCCCGATGCGATCGAGACGGAGCCCACCCGGCCGAACGAGATCGGCATGCATCGGATCGCCTTCTCGGTCGACGACATCGAAGCGGCCCTCGAGATCGCGGCGAGGCACGGCTGCCACCCGCTTCGCGGCGTGGCGACCTACAAAGACGTGTACAAACTGACGTATGTCCGCGGCCCCAGTGGGATCATCGTCATGCTCGCGGAGGAGCTCCAGAAGGGTTGACTACCGAGGAACGTAGCTCAGCCTGATCACGTCTTCGCCCATCTGCTCGCTGGACATCAGGTGAAGCGGCGGCCGAGGTCCGGCGAAGAAGGGCTTGCCCTGGCCGAGCACCACGGGGTGCAGGTAGATGCGGAACTCGTCCACCAGTCCGAACTCGCTCAAGCTGTTCGCCAGGTGCGGTCCGGCGACCTCGATCTCGCCGTCGCGCGTGGCCTTCAGGTCTGATATCGCGCGCTCGACCTCGTCCGTGATCAGCGTGGCGTTGGGGCCGACCGACCCCAACGAGCGCGACACGACCCACTTGGGCAGGTTTCGCCATGCGGCTGCGTAGGCATGCTCCTCCCCGTCCCAGTCGGGATGATCGTCGTCCCAGTAGCGCATGACCTCATACATCGTGCGGCCGTAGACACAGCCCGTCTGCGCCTCGGTCTGCTCGATGAAGTGGCGGAACAGCGCGGGGGCCGGCTCGAACGCCGTGTGGTCGACGTAACCGTCCAGGGACTGGTTCATTCCGAACACGAGCCTCGCCATACCCATATCCCTCCTTGCGCCTGCCGTCGGTTGTCTCTCTCGACGAGCCCGCCCCCGATCGGAGGTTGTCGATCATTCAAGCAGGCTCGCTGCCCAGCAGCGTTCTGGTCGTGAAGCTAGCGCTGCCGATGCAGGACGAGATCATCGAGCACCTCGTCCAGGGCGGCCACCAACGAGATGTGGCCGACCCGGTGGAGCAAGTGCGGCCGGGCGCCCGGAACGTGCGCGGCCAGCCACTCACCGTGGCTCGATGGCACCATCAGGTCCTCGCGGCCCTGCCAGATCGCCACGGGCACGCCTATTGAGGACAGGTCGAAGGCCCACGGTGCGCAGAAGGCGAGATCGTCGTCCACCCAGCCCTCCACACCGGTCCTGACCGCCTCACGCGCCAGGGCCGCGATGTAGTCCGCCAGTGGTCCCCTGAGGGCCGCAAGGTCGGGTTCGCTCAGCAGGCCGCCAAGCGCCTCGACGATCTGCTCCCCGGTGACACTGCGGAAGGACCCCGCCAGCTCCTCCAGCGCCGGCGCGAGCACGTCGCGTCCCTTCGAGGCCAAGGTGAACTCCTCGACGTTGTCCTGAGCCATCCCGGCGACGAAGTCCAGATCAGGTTCGTGAGAGGGGGCCGCTCCGGCGATGGTCGCGGCTCCCTGGCAGCGTCCCGGGAGCAGCGCCGCGCAGGCAAGGGCGTGGGGTCCGCCTCCCGACCATCCAACGGACACGAAGGCCCCGACCCCCAGGGCGTCAAGGACCGTTGCGCTGTCCGCGGCGGCGTCCGCGACGGTTCGTCCGGGCTTCGGCGTGCTCGATCCGTAGCCCGGACGGCTGTAGGTGATCCAGCGCAGGCCCGACCTGGTCGCGGCCTGGATCCCGGCGGGCCAGGGCACCGCGCCCCCGGGTGTCCCGGAATGGTAGAGAAGCGGCAGTCCGTCGCCGCCCGAGTCGAGCACGTCGAGGGAGCGCCCGTCGGGTGTGGTCACCGTCCGCGCCGTGGCGCCCGAAGAGGGATCAACCATGCATCCACGCTAGCCGTGACACCTGAGACCCACACCCGATCGAGGCGGGGCACGTTCAGCCCGCCGACCTCGTACGCGTCGAGGTTCCGTCCCTGCTTGACTGCATCCGAACCACGGACGCCGCCGCCATCCGCGCCATATCGTGGAGGCGACGCGCCCCTCGAAGCACGAGGTCCGTGTATGCGAGAAAGCCGGCGGGAGGCGCTGACTGGCCCATGGAGAAGGCGGCTGAAGCGCGAGGTCGGTTGCCCGCCGGAATCGTCACGTTCGTGATGACCGACATTGAGTCCTCGACCCGGATCTTCCGAGAGCTGGGCGATGACTACGTCGGCCTGCTCGCGACGCACAACGCCCTCCTGAGAGCCGCCTTCACGGCTCATCGAGGGGCCGAGGTCAGCACCGAGGGGGACGCGCTCGTGCTGGCCTTCGACGACGCGGGGGAGGCGGTTCGCGCGTGCGTGGCCGGTCAGCTCGCCCTCCAGGCGCACGACTGGCCGCCCGGCGCCGAGATCCGAGTGAGGATGGGCGTGCACACCGCTCACGCTGCGCCGACAGGTGACAACTACGTGTCGCTGGGGTTGCACCAGGCGGCTCGGATCTGTGCGGCGGCGCATGGCGGCCAGATCGTGGTGTCGGAGACCACGGCGGCGGCGGTGGCCGGCGATCTTCCGGCGGACGTCACCCTCTCCTCGCTCGGCTCGTTCCAGCTGCGCGGATTTGTGGAACCGGCCCGCCTGTTCGAGGTGCGGCAGGCTGGACTTCCCTCCGCGTTCCCACCGCTGCGTGCTTACGGCGTCGCACGGCACAACCTGCCGTTCCACAAGGCGGCGTTCGTCGGCCGAGACGACGAGCGCCGCCAGCTGGCCGGATACATGCGCCAAGCCCAAGTCGTGACCGTCGTCGGTCTGGGAGGTGTCGGCAAGACCCGCTTGGCGGTTCAGGTGGCCTTCGATGTGATGGGGGAGTTCGAGGACGGTGCCTGGTTGGTCGAACTCGCCTCTGCCACCGATCGGCAGGCCGTGGTCAGCGCGATGGCTGCCGTCCAGCACATCACTGAGGTGCCTGGACGCAGTCTCGAGGACGTCGTGCTGGATGACCTTGCGGCAAAGGCAGCCATGCTCATTCTCGACAACTGCGAGCAGGTGCTCGACGCAGTGGCCGGCTTCGCCGAGGTGCTGGCCCAACGCTGTCCGCAGCTGGCGGTGCTGGCCACCAGCCGGGAACCCCTCGGCATCGAGGGAGAGGTCGTCTGGCGGCTGGATCCCCTGCCGGCTCCGGATCCGACGGCCGTCGCTGGCGAGGCAGACATCGTGGGGGAAGCCGCCATCCGGCTGTTCGAACAGCGAGCAGCATTGGTGCGTCCGAGTTTTCGCATTGATGATGACAACGCGCCGATCGTCGCGAAGATCGTCTGGCAGCTCGATGGGATACCTCTGGCCATCGAGCTGGCCGCGGCCGCACTCGCTGACAACTCGCTCTCCGGAGTCCTGCGCGGATTGTCGGATCGGTTCTCGCTGCTCACGCATGGACGCCGGACGGCACCCGCTCGGCACCAGACTCTCCGGGCGGCGCTGGGATGGAGTCTCGACCTGCTGCCCTCGGACGAGCGCCTCCTCTTCGGCAGGCTGGCCGTCTTCGCCCGGAGCGGCACGATCGCCGCCGCACAGGTCGTCTGCGGGACACCGCCGCTGAGCGAGGCGATCGTCCCGCAGCTCCTACGGCGGCTGCGCCGCAGCTCCCTGCTGTCGTACAGCGACGACGTGGAGCGCTGGGCCATGCTGGACTCGGTCCACGAGCTTGCCGGGATCGAGCTGGCCGATTCAGACGAGTCCGACGACGTGGCTGCCCGGCACCGGGAGTGGTTCGCGCAACGCGCTGAGACGCTCGGGGGCCAGCTGGGTCTGCGCGGTCATGCGGAGGCCAGGGCCGACGTGCTGGCGGATCTCGACAACATCCGTCGGGCCCTCGCGAGCGGGTTGAGCGCGGGTGACGGTGACCGCTCGCTGCGCACGGCCATTGCGATGGAGCCGTTCTGGGTGTCGCACGGAGACTGGAGCGCCGGCGTCAGCCACCTGCGTCAGGCCCTTGGCGTGTCGGGGGCCGAGGCTCTGCGGGGGCGGGCCCTGGCAGCGCTGGGGAACCTGCTGATCCTGCGCGGCGAGACCGTCGACGCCGAGCAGTGCTTCCTGCAGGCGGCCGGGATCGCGGCCGCCGGCGACGACGAGATCGCCCTCGCCCGGTCTCGTTCGGGTCTCGGCTACGTCGCCTTTCGTCGCTCCGATCTCGAGGGGGCCGAGACGCGCTGGCGTGACGCGCTGGCGCACGCCGATAAGGCGGGCGACGAGCGCGTTGCGGCTGGGATCCTCCGCAGCCTCGCGATCGCCGCTGGCAGCCGTGGTGACCAGACGGCCGCGGGCAAGCTGATCGACCGGGCCATTCGCTCGGCCGAGCGCGCCCAGGACGACCAGCTGCTCAGGCTGCTGCTCGGCTCCAGGGCGGAGATGGACCTGTGGCTCGGCGAGT
>NZ_JBEDUL010000095.1:0-44597 GCF_040414665.1 Intrasporangium sp. | reverse complement strand
CCGAGCCCAGCGGCATACGGGAAAAGAAGGGACGGCCCCGCAACCACCCAGGGGGAAGTGGTCACGGGACCGTCCGGCCCGTGGAGGCCGGTCAAACGCTCAGGGGAGGCGAATGACCTGGCCGATGTAGATGAGGTCGGGGTTGACGATCCTTCCGCGGTTGGCCCGGTAGAGAGCCTGCCAGCCGCCGCGCACGCCGTGCTTGGCCGCGAGCTCGGACAGGGTGTCGCCGCCCCGCACGGTGATCCGGGGTCCCGTTCCGGTCGATCGGGCAGGGGCCGGCCGGGCCGTCTTCTGCCGCTGCGGTGCGTAGGACTTCTTGGTCGACGTCTTCTGCGGGGTCGAGTTGGTCCCGTTGCGGCTCGCGCGGACGGGGGCGCTCGACGCGCCACCGTTGCCCCTCGTGAGTCCGGCTCGAACGGAGCACACCGGCCAGGCGCCAGGGCCCTGCCCGGCGAGGACCCGCTGTGCGATTGCGATCTGCTGGGACCGGCTCGCGAGGTCAGCCCGCGCCGCATACGCACGGCCCCCGTAGCCCGCCCAGGTGCCTTGGGCGAACTGCAGGCCGCCGTAGAAGCCGTTGCCGGTGTTGATGTGCCATCGGCCTCCGGACTCGCACTGGGCGACGCGGTCCCAGACTGAGCCGTCGGCCTTGGCCGAGCCGGCGGTGGCGATGCCGCCGAGGACGGTGGCGGCGCCGGCAAGGCCGATCCCCGCCATCCGCTGTTTGACATGCGGCCGTTTCGCGACAGCATGCTTCGGCTGGTAATGCATGGGTGTTTCCTTCCTGACGGGCGCCTGCGGAGTTAGCTGTCGGGTTGGGACCGTCAGGTTGGCCCCGTCGCTCTCGGCGACTTCACCCCAAGCCGGCGTGTCAGCCGGCAAGGTGGGTCCCCCGTCCTCGCGCGGACCCGGTGATTCGGGTGATCTCCCTGGCTCGCGAGGCTCGGCGCATCAGGGACCGCTATTGGGTGGCTTTGTTCACTTTTGCGCCACAACGTGTGGAGCCAATGTGGTGCCGACGGACCGCTGCGCGCGGAGGCGCCGGGGCCATGGCCGAGGCCATGTCGGTTGACGCTACGGGACGAAGCAGCCAGTGACAAGGAAATCCGAGACGTTTTCGTGATCGCGTCTTGACCATTCCTTGACGTGATCTATACCCAGATCAGCCCTTCATGATCCGAAGGGGCTGCCCCCGAACGGTGCCCACGTGCTCACGCCGCGGCTCAGAGCCACGACGACGAGCACCACGCCGCCGCTCGCGAGCGTGGCAGCCACGATCTGCGCCGGCAGCCCGTCGGGCGCCACGGTGCGCACGATCGAACGCGTCCCGCGACGCAGGGACGCGCCACCCGGCCCCCACCACGCCATGGCGAGCGCCAGGGTACCGGCGAGGACGAGCGTGACTGGCGTGCCCGGTTCGAGCTCGCCACCGGTGGCCCCGCCGAGCATCAGCGCGCCCGAGAAGACGCCCGCGACCGCCACGGACACCGGCAGGATCATGGCGAGGACCGTGGCGACGGCACCGAGGCCGAGGTGCCAGGGGCTCGTGACCACCGACCACGGGACATCGCTCGGCCGCCTGCCATAGTTGTACCGCCGCACCACGAGGCCCGTCATGGATCGGTCCACAGCGCGCGCGATGACCGACCAGGCGACCAGGACGACGACGGCGACGCCGGGCCACAGCGCGAGCAGTCCCAGCCACGCCGTTGCCGCCGCCCACAGGGTGCCGGTCCGCTTCGCCAGACCGATCCGTGGATCGCCTTCGCGCACAGGGACGTTGAGTTCATCGTCGTCTTCGAAGTCGCCGTATGCCGCTGAGCTCGCTCCCCCACCAGCCGCCGGCCAGGCGCGTGGCGGGGTCTGCGGGCCGCGCGCGACCGGGGCGGGAGCCGCCGCGGGCGCTCCGATCGGAGGAGGCATGGGAGCAGCGGCCGCCCCGGGGGTCGCGGCAGCGCCTGCCAGACGCGCCGCTCCGGCCCGGCGAGGAGCCGCGTCCACCGGCGGGAAGACCGCCGTGCCCCGCGGCTGGAAGACCTCGGTCGACCCAGCCGGTGTCTGGACAGCATGGGGCGGGTCATCCCAGTGGCCGCCGCGGGGGTTGGGCACGGTGGCCGCCCTTCCCGCGGCGAAGCGGGCGAGCGCGTCGATCACCTCGTCCGCGTGAGGACGCTGGGCAGGATTGGGAGACAAGGAAGCCCGGAGCAGGGGGACGAGTCGAGGGTCGACGCCGTCGAGGTCGACCTCACCCGCGCGGACCTTGGCGAGGACGACATCCATCCGGCCCCGGCCGAAGGGCGGCCGGCCCGACGCCGCGAAGGTGATCGTCGCCGCCCAGCCCCACCAGTCGGTGGCGTCCGTGATCGGGGCGCCCTCGACGAGCTCCGGCGACAGGTAGCCCGGCGTGCCCATGACGAGGCCGCCCATCGTGTGCCGCACGTCGTCCTGGATGTGGGCGATGCCGAAGTCGATGAGGACCGGCTCGCCGTCCTCGAGGAGGACGTTGCCGGGCTTGATGTCGCGGTGGACGACGCCGCTCGCGTGGATCGAGCGGATCGCCTCCGCCGTGCCGCACGCGAGGCGCAGCAAGGCGTCGGGGTCGAGCGGCCCATGCTCCTCGACCCAGTCGTCCAGGGCGGGACCGGCCACGTACCGCGTCACGATGTAGGGACGGGGGCCCATGACATCGGCGTCGACGACGCTCGCCACCCGATGGTCGCGCACCCGCGAGAGCGTGTCGACCTCGCGGCGCAACCGAAGCCTGGCCTCCTCATCGTCAGCGACGTGCGGGCGCAGCACCTTGATGGCGACGGCGCGCCCGCGCGGGTCGAGGGCCAGGTGGACGACACCCATCCCGCCCTCGCCGATCTCCTCGAGGAGGCGGTACCTCCCGATGCGCTCGTGTCCCGGCTGGTCGGTCTCCCCCGCACCGCCCGTTGCGCCTGCACCGTCGGCGCCGGCGCGGCGCGCACCCGGCGAGGGTGCAGGCACCCAGCGGGTCCGGTCGTGCGCAGCCATGCCCCCTACGGTAATTGACCGCGAGGCTCCGCGGCTCCGCCTCGCGCGGACCCGTCGTCAGTCTGTGATGTCAGTGGATGAGGTCAGTGGGCGATGTAGTCCCTCAGCTGGTCGCGCTCCGACTGGAGCTCGGACAGGCGCTGTTTGACGATGTCGCCGATGCTGACAATCGCGGCCAGCTTGCCATCCGCGTCGAGGATGGGCACGTGGCGCACGCGCAGCTCGGTCATCGTGGCGGCCAGGTCGGCGATGTCGTCATGGGCGTTGCCGGTCGTGACGTCACTCGTCATGATCGCCGCCACCGTGCCCTCGAGGATGCCGGGCCCGGACGAGTGGAGGTGACGGACGACGTCCCGCTCACTGACGATCCCGTCCACGTGGGTCCCGTCGGCGCTGACGACACAGGCACCGATGCCGTGCTCGGCAAGCTTTGCGAGGAGGGTGGACACGGTGTCGTCGGACCGGACGGTGACGACCTCATCCCCTTTTCTCCGCACAACGTCTGAAATCTTCACGCTTGCCCTCCTCGTCGGCCGGGTAGGTGGAGGCTCGGGCGGCCTGACCGGGTCTCCCTTGGGTTGACCCTAGAACGGGACCCCGCGGGGCGCCAGACCTCGCTGGCTAGAGTGAGACACGTCAACGCACGCTCGGTGAAGGTCACTGCTCGTGGCTGTCCGATGACCGTGCACCCCGAGGAGATGATTCGATGACGAGCGCCAGGAAGACCTTCGACCTCGTCGTCGTAGCGAACCGCCTCCCGGTCGACAAGCAGCTCGACGAGGACGGGAACGTCGACTGGCAGCGCAGCCCCGGGGGCCTCGTGACGGCGATGGAGTCGGTGATGCGCGCCAATCCGGGCGCCTGGGTGGGCTGGTCCGGAGATGCCGGCGAGGCGCCTGCCCCGTTCTACGAGGACGGCATGCACCTGCGCCCGGTCGGCCTGAACGCGGAGGAGATTCGGGACTTCTACGAGGGCTTCAGCAACGACACGCTGTGGCCCATCTACCACGATGTCATCGTCCCGGCCTCCTTTCATCGCGAGTGGTGGGCCGCCTATGAGCGGGTCAACCGCCGGTTCGCCGAGGCGGTCGCGGTCGAGGCCGCACCGGGTGCCCGCGTCTGGGTCCAGGACTACCAGCTCCAGCTGGTGCCGGCGCTCGTCCGGGAGCTGCGCCCCGATGTGCGCATCGGCTGGTTCAACCACATCCCCTGGCCGCCGGTGGAGCTGTTCGCCCAGCTGCCGTGGCGAGCCCGGATCCTCGAGGGGCTCCTGGGCGCCGACTTCCTCGGCTTCCAACGACAGTCCGATGCCCGGAACTTCGTGCGCGCCTGTCGGCAGCTGCTCGGCCTCAAGACGAAGGGCGACCGGGTCGCGCTCGCGGACGGCTCCGGCCGGCGCATCCGCGCCGCCGCCATTCCCATCTCCATCGACTACATGGGGTTGGAGGCGCTCGCCAAGCGGCCCGACGTCATGGAACGCGCCAAGGAGATCCGCGAGAGCCTGGGCGATCCGAAGGTGCTCATGCTCGGCGTCGACCGGCTCGACTACACCAAGGGCATCCGGCACCGGCTCAAGGCCTATGAGGAGCTGCTCCACGAGCGCCACATCGGCCCGCCCGACGTCACCCTGGTCCAGGTCGCGACCCCGAGCCGCGAGCGCGTCGAGGCCTACCGCTACCTTCGTGAGGAGGTGGAGCAGACGGTCGGCCGCATCAACGGCGAGCTCGGCCAGATCGGTGCTCCCGCCGTCCACTACCTGCACCACTCCTATCCGCGCGAGGAGATGGCCGCGCTCTTCCAGGCGGCGGACGTCATGCTCGTGACGCCGCTGCGCGACGGGATGAACCTCGTCGCCAAGGAGTACGTCACCTGTCGTCACGATCTCGGCGGTGCGCTCGTCCTCAGCGAGTTCACCGGGGCCTGGCACGAGCTGCACCAGGCGTTCACGTGCAACCCGCACGACATCGAGGGTCTGAAGCAGACGATGCTGCGTGCCATCAGCACGCCGACCCGCGACAAGCAGCGGATCATGCGGGCGCTGCGTCGCCGGGTCGCCGATCACGACGTCCAGCGCTGGGCGCGCCGCTACCTCGCCGCGCTGGACGCGGCACCTGACCTCCCAGCGCCCGACCCCCGTGGCCCGTCCGCCGCGGCGCCAGTCGCGCCACCGGAATCGGCGCCCCTGGCACCCAATGCGACGGGGCCCGCGGACGGCGAGCCGGTCACCGCCAGCACGAGCGTGTCTGAGTGACCTCTGAGAGCACCCTCGATGCAGCACTGAGGCGGGCCGCCGCAGCGGAGTCGCTGCTCGTGGCCACCGACTTCGACGGCGTCCTCGCGCCGTTTGACGTCGATCCGATGGCCGTGCGGCCTGCTCCCGGCGGCATGGAGTCGCTGCGGGCGCTCGCCGCCCTGCCTGCAACGACCGTCGCAATCGTGTCCGGACGTGACCTCGAGGCACTCGCCGTCCTGACCTCCGTCACGGAGGGCGAGCCGATCGTGCTCGTCGGCAGCCACGGCGCCGAGTCGACGAGCCCGGCCGTGCGGTCCGCCATGGAGGCCGCGGCGGTGACCATGGAGGACGAGAGGCGACTCGCAGCGCTGGATGCGGACATCAGTCGCCTCGTGGCCGAGCGGCATCCGCTGGCCGCGGTCGAGCACAAGACCGCCGCCGTGGTCGTTCACACGCGGGGTCTGCCACGCGACGTCGCCGCTGCGGCCCTCGCGGACGCGCGCGAGGTGGCCCTGGCCCATCCCGGCGTCAGGATCCTCAAGGGCAAGTCGGTCCTCGAGCTGTCGGTCTCCCCGGCCGACAAGGGCTCCGCCGTCACGGCCCTCGGGCGAGACCGCGGCGTGACCGCCCGGGTGTACGTCGGGGACGACGTGACGGACGAAGACGTGTTCGCGCGAATGACCCGCCCGGAGGACGTGACGGTCAAGGTCGGACCCGGCTCGACCGCGGCGCGGCACCGCGTCGATGACATCCCCGCGGTCGTCGCTGCCCTCGAGCAGCTGCTGGCCATCCGCCGCACCACCCGCCCCGCCCCCGACCGACGACCCCGCAACACGCCCGGCTCCTCATAACTCGGCACGGAAATTTCAGGCTCGAGCTCCAGATTTCCGGGCGTGTTGCGGGGTTGAGGGCTGGGCGGGGTTGGGGGCTTGGCGGGGTGGCTCTGGGTCAGCGGCGGAGGGCGCCCGTCGAGCCCCGCACGACGAGCTCGGGCCGGAAGACGTACTCCGCCCGGGGTGACGGCTGGCCGGCGATCTCGTCGAGCAGCGCCCGCACCGTGGCCGCACTCATCGCAGGCACGCTCTGACGGACCGTCGTCAACGGCGGGTCGGTGAAGGCAATGAGCGTCGAGTCGTCGTAGCCGACCACCGAGATGTCCCGCGGCACGTTGAGCCCTCGCTTGCGCGCCTCCCGGATCGCGCCGAGGGCCATCATGTCCGAGCCGCAGACGATGGCTGTGCAGCCCTTGTCGATGAGCCGGCCAGCAGCGGTCGCTCCGCCCTCGACCGAGAACAGCGAGCGCTCGATGAGGTCGCCGACGTCCGAACGGCCGAGCAGCGCCTGCATCGAGTTGCGGAAGCCGGCGATCTTGCGGATGACCGGGACGAACCGGTCCGGGCCGACCGCCAGGCCGATCTCACGATGCCCGAGGCTCACGAGGTGGTCGAGCGCGAGACCCATCGAGGCGACCTCGTCGTTCGAGATGAACGGCGCGTCGACGCCCTCGATGTAGCCGTTGACGAGGACGAGTGGCAGGCCGCGCTCGCGCAGGGCGGTGTAGCGCTGGGGGTCGGCGTTCGTGTCGGCGTGCAGGCCCGAGATGAAGATGATGCCGGCGACACCGCGGTCGAGGAGCATCTGCACGTAGTCGTCCTCGTGCACCCCCCCAGCGGTCTGGGTGCAGAGAACGGGGGTGTAGCCGTTCTGCGCCAGGGCGTTCTCGATCTCCTGCGCGAAGGCCGGGAAGATGGGATTGGTCAGCTCGGGCACGATGAGGCCGACGAGCCCAGCGCTCTTGCGGCGCAGCCGGCTGGGTCGGTCATAGCCGAGGACATCGAGGGCCGTGAGCACGGACTGGCGGGTTCCCTCCGCCACGCCCGGCTTGCCATTGAGGACGCGAGAGACGGTCGCCTCGGAAACACCGGCCTGGACGGCGATATCCCTCAGTCTTGCCTTCACCAGCCACCTTTCTCCGTCGCTGCACTGCACGCGCAGCCTGCACAGTCAATGGCCGACCGCTGCCGCTTCGGCAACAGTCTTGCATAGATTTCAGCAAGTTCGGCCAACTTCTTGCAAAGTCTTGCAGAGGAGTGCTTGACTCCGTTCGCACGGTGTTCCACCCAACCAAGGAGTAAGAATGCGTCGCACCGCCAAGGCCGCCGCGGCCGTTGCGGGCATCAGCCTCGCCCTCGCCGCATGTGGCAGCGACTCGGGCACGACGAACGAGCCCGCAGCCCAGACCAGCGCGCCCACCGCGAACCCCGCTGACATCAAGGCCGACCTGACGTGGTGGGACACGTCCGACGCCACGAACGAGGGCCCCGCCTTCAAGGAGCTCATCGCTGAGTTCAACAAGACCTACCCGAACGTCAAGATCAACTACCAGTCGGTCCCGTTCGGTGAGGCCCAGAACAAGTTCAAGACCGCCGCCGCAGCGAAGTCGGGTGCTCCCGACATCCTTCGCGCCGAGGTCGCCTGGGTGCCGGAGTTCGCGTCGCTCGGCTACCTCTACGAGCTCGACGGCACGGAGCTGACCGCGGACGCCGCGGACTTCCTGGAGACCCCGTCCAGCTCGACGAAGTACAACGGCAAGACCTATGGCGTTCCGCAGGTCACCGACTCGCTCGCCCTCATGTACAACAAGAAGCTGCTCACGGACGCCGGGATCAGCGCCGCCCCCAAGACCTGGGACGAGCTGAAGGCGGCCGCCGCCACCATCAAGGAGAAGACCGGCAAGAACGCCGTCTACCTCAACCCGCAGGGCTACTTCATGCTGCCGTTCATCTACGGCGAGGGCGGCGACCTCATCGACCCCGAGGCGAAGAAGATCACCGTGAACGCCCCCGAGTCAGTCGCTGGCGTCGAGAAGGAGCAGGAGCTGCTCAAGTCCCCCGGCTTCGCGAAGCCTCCGGCCACGGACGCCTACACCGGCATGATGAACGAGTTCAAGGCCGGCAACGTCGCGATGATCATCAACGGCCCGTGGGAGGTCAACAACATCAAGAGCGCCACGACCTTCGGCGGCCTCGAGAACCTCGGCATCGCACCGGTCCCGTCCGGTTCGAAGAAGGCGGGCGCCCCCGTCGGCGGTCACAACTACGTCGTCTGGTCCGGCATGCCGCAGGAGAAGGCGGCCGGCGCCATCGCCTTCATCAAGTTCATGTCGAGCGCTGAGAGCCAGGCGAAGCTGGCCGACAAGCTGGGCCTCCTGCCGACCCGTGCGTCCGCGTACGACAAGGTGTCCAACCCGATCATCAGCGAGTTCAAGCCGGTGATGGACGTCGCCGTCGCGCGTGCGTGGATCCCTGAGGGCGGCAAGCTGTTCGGCCCGCTCGACGAAGCCGCGACCAAGGCGCTCGTCCAGGGTGCAGACGCCCAGGCCACGCTCGACGAGGTCGCCAACAAGTACAAGACCGAGGTCGTCAAGGACTACGCGACCCAGTGAGCCGCGCTCACTAGAACCGTGTGGTGGCGGTGGGACGATCCGTTCCGCCGCCACCGCACGACGTTCGCCCCACCGCTTCGCCGCCTCCAAGGAGCAGGAATGCAACGGCTGCGCGCCAACTTCGACAAGTACTGGTACGCGTGGGCGATGGTGACGCCCGTCGTCATCGTGCTTGCCGTCCTCGTGTTCTACCCCCTCGTCCAGGGCATCTTCATGTCCTTCACCAACCTCAACGAGGCGAACCAGGCTGCCGAGGTGTGCACCAAGACGCTCGGTGGTGCCGAGGTCTGCCAGCCGAACCCCAGCAAGTGGAGCTTCATCGGACTGGAGAACTACACGAACCTGCTGACCGGCAAGGTTGGCAACTTCTGGCAGCTCTTCCGGACCACGCTCATCTGGACCGTGGCCTGCGTCTTCTTTCACTACACGATCGGGCTCGGCCTCGCCGTGCTGCTCAACCGTGAGATCAAGGGCCGCGGCCTCTACCGCGTGCTGCTCATCATCCCGTGGGCGATCCCGGCCTTCGTCGCGGCCTTCGCGTGGAAGTTCATCTACGACCGCGACTACGGCATCATCAACGGCATCTTGGTCGCCCTCGGCCAGGAGCGCGTCGACTTCTTCGACACGACCGCCAAGTCGCTCACCGCGGTCATCATCGTCAACATCTGGCTCGGCGTGCCGTTCATGATGGTCGCACTCCTCGGCGGCCTGCAGTCGGTGCCCGGCGAGCTCTACGAGGCTGCGGAGATGGACGGGGCGACGCCGTGGCAGCGATTCCGCAACGTCACGCTGCCGAGCCTGCGACCGGTCTCGGCGTCGGTCATCCTGCTCGGCACGATCTGGACGTTCAACATGTTCCCGATCATCTTCCTCGTGAGTCGAGGTGGGCCCGGCGGGACGACCGACATCCTCGTGACGGGCTCCTACAAGGCCGCCTTCGAGGGCATCAGGGACTACTCCCTCGCCGCCACCTACGGCGTGCTCATCCTCTCCATCCTCATCGTCTACTCCATGGGCTATCGCTATTTCCTGCGCAAGCAGGGAGAGGTCTGGTGATCATGAGCAAGCCTCGCCCCCGTGGACATCGATCCCCACTTGCCAGCGTCGGCGTCCATGCCACCCTGCTCCTGACGACCTTCATCGCCATCTTCCCGGTCGTGTGGATCGCCCTAACCTCGATCAAGCCGAAGGACAAGATCGGCTCGTTGGCCCTGATCGACGAGCCCACCTTGGACAACTACCGCAACCTGCTCACCAACACCGACTTCCTCCTCTGGTTCCGCAACTCCGTGGTCGTCGCGACGTTCACGATGATCTTCGGCGTGGCGATGGCCGCAACTGCCGGCTACGCGATCTCCCGCTACAACTTCCCGGGGAAGCGGTCGCTCATGTGGACCTTCCTCATCACCCAGATGTTCCCGGTGGCGATCCTCATCGTGCCGATCTACGCGATCATGTCGAGGCTCGGCCTGATCAACACCCACGCGTCCCTCGTCATCGCGTACTGCACGGTCGCCGTGCCGTTCTGCACGTGGATGCTGCGAGGCTACTTCGACACGATCCCGCGAGACCTGGACGAGGCGGCCTCGGTCGACGGGCTGGGTCCCTACGGCACCTTCTGGCGGGTCGTGCTGCCGCTCGCCCGCCCCGGCCTGGCCGTGACGATGTTCTACACGTTCCTCACCGCCTGGGGGGAGGTCGCCTATGCCAGCGCCTTCATCAACACCAACGACAAGTTCACCCTGGCGTACGGCCTGCAGACGTTCGTCCCCAGGCCGCCTTCGCTCCCGCTCTGGGACCTGATGACCCCGGCCGCCATCCTCATCGTCATCCCGGCGGGCATCGTCTTCTTCTTCGCGCAGAAGCATCTCGTCGCCGGCCTCACGGCCGGAGGCACCAAGGGGTGATCGACGGCACCAGGCCACGCGCTGAAGGGGTGTCCTGTGGACCAAGCCCAGCGGCATACGACATGATCAAGGAGCCCCACCCCGAGGGCACCTTTACAACGGATCGTCCGGCACGTTCCTGCCGGTGAAGGAAAGGCAAAGACGCCAATGGCAACAGTGACGTTCGACAACGCGACCAAGACCTATCCGGGCAACCCGAGGCCCTCGGTCGACAAGCTCAACATCGAGATCGCGGACGGTGAGTTCCTCGTCCTCGTCGGCCCCTCCGGCTGCGGAAAGTCCACGGCGCTCCGCATGCTCGCCGGACTCGAGGAGGTCAACGCCGGCCGCATCCTCATCGGCGACCGCGACGTGACGAACCTGTCCCCCAAGGACCGCGACGTCGCGATGGTGTTCCAGAACTACGCCCTCTACCCGCACATGTCCGTCGCCGACAACATGGGCTTCGCGCTCAAGATCGCCGGCGTCGACAAGGCCGAGATCCGCAAGCGGGTCGAGGAGGCTGCCAAGATCCTCGACCTCTCCGAGTACCTCGAGCGCAAGCCGAAGGCGCTCTCTGGCGGCCAGCGCCAGCGCGTCGCCATGGGCCGCGCCATCGTGCGATCCCCGCAGGTCTTCCTCATGGACGAGCCGCTGTCGAACCTCGACGCCAAGCTGCGCGTGCAGACCCGCACTCAGATCGCGTCGCTGCAGCGCCGTCTCGGCGTCACGACCGTCTACGTCACGCACGACCAGGTCGAGGCCATGACCATGGGCGACCGCGTCGCCGTCTTGAGCGCCGGCGTCCTCCAGCAGGTCGAGAGCCCACGGCGCATGTACGACCACCCGGCCAACGTGTTCGTCGCAGGCTTCATCGGCTCCCCCGCGATGAACCTGCTGGACGCCCCCGTCGTCGACGGCGGCGTGGACGTCGGCGGCCATGTCGTCCCCGTCGAGCGCGACCTGCTCAAGGATGCCGGATCGCACGTCACCATCGGCGTTCGCCCCGAGGACCTCGAGGCAGCCGACGGCAGCGCCGGCATCCCGGTCACGGTCGACGTCGTCGAGGAGCTCGGCGCCGACGCCTACATCTACGGCTCGGCCAAGGCGCACCAGGTCAACATCGAGGGCGAGGAGACGACTGAGGCGCCCTTCATCGCGCGCGTCGACGGCCGCCGTCCTCCGGAGAAGGGCGAGCTCGTCCACCTCCGCCCGAAGACCGGCCATGTCCACATCTTCAACGCCGACTCGGGTGAGCGCATCGGCGACTGACCGTCGCCCACCGCAGCGTGAGGGCCCGCGCCAGGACGTGGCGCGGGCCCTCCCCTGTGCCGTATGCCGCTGAGCCGGCTTCCCGTCGAGTGTGCAGTTGGCGCCGCCACCCCCTCCCCGTCGAATGTGCAGTTCGCGCCGCCACCCCTCCCGTCGAGTGTGCAGTTGGCGCCGCCCGGAGCCCGACGCAAAGTGCACACTCGACGTAGGTGGGCGGCACGTACTGCACACTCGACGTTGGGTCGGGGCACGTACTGCACACTCGACGAAAGGGCTGACCCAGCGGCATACGGGATGGTCATGCCACGATGGGGCGGTGAGTCCCGCGATCACCACGGCACGCCCTGAGGCGGCCCTGCTCGACCTGCCGTGGTCCACGCCGCTCGAGGACTGGCCCGCGTCGGTGCTGGCGGCGCTCCCACGGGGCATCTCACGCCACGTCGTGCGGTTCGTCCGGCTCGGCACCAAGGTCCTGGCCATCAAGGAGATCAAGTCGGAGCTGGCCGACCGGGAGTACGGAATGCTGCGCAACCTGCGGCGGCTCGGCGTGCCCTGTGTGGAGCCGTTCGGGGTGGTGCACGGCCGCACCGGCGCCGACGGCCGCCCGCTCGACTCGTGCCTCGTCACCCGGCACCTCCAGTTCTCCCTCCCCTACCGCGTGCTCTTCAGCCAGTCGCTGCGCCCGGACACGGCGGTGCGGCTCATGGACGCCCTGGCCCTGCTCCTGGTCCGACTCCACCTCGACGGCTTCTGGTGGGGCGACGTGTCGCTGTCCAACGCCCTCTTCCGCCGCGACGCCGGTGCCTTCGCCGCCTACCTCGTCGATGCCGAGACGGGCGAGCTGCACCCGCAGCTCAGCGACGGGCAGCGGCAGCACGACCTCGACATCGCGCAGGTGAACATCGCGGGCGAGCTCATGGACCTCGACGCCGGCGGGTTCCTCGAGGACCAGGCGGACCCCTTCGAGGTGGCGGCATCGATCATCGAGCGCTACCACTCGTTGTGGGAGGCGTTGACGGGCACGGAGCGGTTCGAGGTCGGGGACCGCTGGCGCGTCGACGAGCGTATCCGCCGGCTCAACGACCTCGGCTTCGACGTCGACGAGCTGACCATGACGACGGATCTCGGCGGCACCCAGATCCAGATCACCCCGAAGGTCGTCGACGCCGGCCACCACTCGCGACGCCTGCTCCGCCTCACCGGTCTCGACGTCGGCGAGAACCAGGCCCGCCGCCTGCTCAACGACCTCGACGCCTATGCCGCGGCCACCGACCGGCAGGGCGACGACGAGGAGATCGTGGCGCACGACTGGCTGACGAGGATCTACGAGCCGATCACCCGCTCGGTGCCCCGCGAGCTCACCGGTCGCCTCGAGCCCGCCGAGATCTTCCACGAGGTCCTCGAGCACCGTTGGTACATGAGCGAGCTCGCGGGACATGACATCCCCATCGACGAGGCCCTCGCCGACTACGTCGCGACGGTGCTGCCGAGCAAGCCGGTCGAGAAGTCCGTCGTCGGGGTCGACACCGTCGAGATGCCCGTCATCGCCTGGGACGAGTGACCGGGCTCCCCGCCTCGTCGCCGGCAGCGGACGGCTCGGCGGTGACCTCGTCGCCGCGCGTCGACAGGATCTGCCCGAAGAGGACGATGATCCACAGCGCGAAGGTCACGACGTGCACGACGGTGCACCACGAGCAGATGGCGTGGATCCGGAACAGCTCGGCCCAGACGAGGTAGAGCGCCATCCCGAGCCCGATGGTCAGCCACCCGATGCGGACCCAGTCCAGCCACGGTTCCGGCCGGCGCCAGACCGACGGAAGGACGAGCACCGTGAGCACGACAAAGAAGAGCAACCCGAGCAGCGCCACGGGCACCCCCATGAACGTCGACCAGGCGCTCGAGGTGACCTTGCTGCAGTCGATGACCTCGGTGACGGTGCAGGCGAGCGTCTCGTTGCCCGTGTAGTGCTCGAACGTCAGGTACGCCGAGACGAGCAACCCCACGATCGACAGGACCAGTGAGGTGGGCGCGAGCCACCGGGGTCGGGAGATCACTTCTGGACCAGCGCCGCCGCTGCCGTCACTCCGGGGCTGGTGCAGACGTTGGCCGGCTGGCCGCCAGTCAGCTCGCACACCTGCGCCGAGATCATGTTGGCGTTCGCGTTGATCGACTTGCCGACGTCGCCGGTCCCGGTCTGCATCTGGCCGACGATCTCGTTCCACCCGTTGTCACCGGTGTGGGCGAGCAGCGGCTCGAGGGGGATCCCAGAGCCGGACATCTCGTGCGTGCCATAGAACGTCCACGGGATGCCGCCCTGGGGGTTGTACTTCTTGAAGAGTGCCTCGACGTCGGCCGGCAGGGTCTGGAGCGGCTTGTGCTCGCGGTCGCTCGTCTCCCAGGCGTCGAACTTCACGTAGTCGCTGGTGTACTTCATGTCGGTGAAGGTGACGGTCGGGATGTTGCCGTCGTTCACCGCGGATCGGGTCGGCTTGAGGCCCTCGAACGTCCCGAACCGCGACAGCGCCGCCACCATGGCCCAGCGCTCCGAGGCGCAGTACGGACAGAACTCGGCACCGACGTAGATCAGCCGCGGCTTGCCGTCCACCTTGAGGACCTCGCCGCCCTGGACCTTCTGCGGGACCGCGTTGGCCTCGGTGGGCGCACCGGCCGCGTCGAACGCCGACGCCGGGACCGACGTGAGCTTGGGGACGAACGCGGTGTCGGATGCGGCCGGCTGTCCACCACCACCAGAGTTGTTGTTGGCCACCACGATGCCCACGGCCACGGCGATGATGACCACCACCACCGCCACGGCGGCCGCGATCATCTGCTTCTGCTGGCGCTCCTTGCGGGCCTGCGTGGCCCGCATCTCCGCTGCACGCGCCGCCACGTCGGCGCGACTGCTCTTCGCCACGAGTCACCTCGTCCTGTTGTTACTACACGTCGTAGGAGACAGTAACATCCCCACAGATCAACTGCCGTGCCGTTCTCGGGGTTCCCCGGTTTCCATCATGCGGTATGCCGCTGAGCTCGCTCCCAGCGTCTCCGCCGTCAGCGCCCGGCCGGCCTTCGCCGCGCTCATGCGCGGCGCTGCCGGGCGATCTCGTAGAGGGCGACGCCGGTGGCCAGACCCGCGTTGAGCGACTCCACCGCCGAGCTCATCGGGATGGCGACGATCTGGTCGCAGGTCTCCCGGACGAGCCGCGACAGCCCCTTGCCCTCGGAGCCGGTCACCACGACGAGCGGCTCGGACGCAAGAGTGAGATCGGGCAGCTCCACGTCGCCGTCCATGTCGAGGCCGAGGACGAAGAAGCCCGCCTTCTTGAAGTCCTCGAGGGTCCGGGTCAGGTTGCTCGCCTTCGCAACGGGAATCCGGGCTGCGGCACCGGCCGAGGTCTTCCACGCCGATGCGGTCATTCCCACTGACCGACGCTCGGGGACGACGACCCCGTGCCCGCCGAACGCGGCGATGGACCGGACGATCGCCCCGAGGTTGCGCGGGTCGGTGATCCCGTCGAGAGCGACGACGAGCGGGATGCCGGGCGACTCGGGATCGATGAGGTCCTTCGGGTCGGCGTACTCGTACGGCGGCACCTGCAGGGCCAGGCCCTGGTGGACGGCACCGTCGGTGAGCCGGTCGAGCTCACCGCGAGGCGCCTCGAGGACGGCGAGACCGCGCTCGCTCGCCAGTTTGAGGGCCTCCCGGACGCGGTCATCGGAGTCGATCCGGGTCGCGACGTACATTGTCGAGACGGGGACCCCGGCGCGAAGCGCCTCCACGACCGAGTTGCGGCCGGCGACGATCTCGCTCGAGCCCTTGGCGCGCCGCTGGGAACGACCCGCTCCAGCCGCCCGGTGCGTGCCGGTCGCGCTCGCTCGTTTGGCCGTGGACTTCGCTCGCTTGTGGGCCGGATGGTACTCGCGGTCGACCGCCTTGGGGGTCGGCCCCTTGCCCTCGAGTCCACGACGTCGCTGCCCACCCGACCCGACGGTGGCCTTCTTGCCGCCCTTGCGCACCGCGCCTCGGCGCTGTGAGTTGCCTGCCATGTCAGGCCTCCTCGCCTGTTGCGCCGGTCGGTGAGACCGAGCCGCCCGTCCGGACGAGCGACCACTCGGCGCCCGACTGGGTGTCGGTGATCGCGATGCCGACAGCCGCGAGCTCGTCCCGGATCGCGTCGGCCCGCTCGAAGTCTCGTTCCTGACGCGCCGACTGCCGCTCCTCGAGCCGTGCCTGCACCAGCGAGTCGAGCGCCGTCTCGGCGGCCGGCGATGACGTGTCGCCCCTCGCAGACCACTGCGGCGCGAGGGGGTTCACGCCGAGCACCTCGCTCATGGCGACGACCCGGGCGGCTGCCGCGAGCGCCGCCTCGTCATCCCCCTCGTCGAGCGCGACGTTGCCGGCCCGGACGGTCTCGTGGATGACGGCGAGCGCCCCGGGCACGCCGAGATCATCGTCCATCGACTCGACGAACTCCGTCGGCATGAGGGCTCTCGCCGCCTGCCCGTCAGCGGGTACGGCGATCTCGCCGCGTCGCGCCGCCCGCTCGAGGAAGCCCTCGATCCGATCCACTGCGGCGGCCGCCTCGTCGAGGGATCCGGGGTGGTACTCGATCGTCGACCGGTAGTGGGCCGCGGTGAGGTAGTAGCGCAACACGATCGGCCGCGTCGCCTCGAGGAGTCGTCGCACCTCGAGGGCGTTGCCGAGCGACTTGCCCATCTTCTCGCCCTTGACGGTGACCCACGCGTTGTGCAGCCAGTAGCGAGCGAAACCCAGCCCCGCGGCCCGCGACTGCGCCTGCTCGTTCTCGTGATGCGGGAAGCGCAGGTCGATGCCGCCACCGTGGATGTCGAACTCGTCGCCGAGCCAGCGCCGGGCCATGGCGGAGCACTCGAGGTGCCACCCGGGGCGACCGACCCCGAACGGAGTCGGCCACGATGCGTTGAGCGGCTCGTCGGACTTGCGTCCCTTCCAGAGGGCGAAGTCGCGCGGGTCCCGCTTGCCTCGCGGGTCGGCGTCCTCGGCGGCCACCATGTCGTCGAGGGACTGGTTGGACAGCGAGCCGTACTCCGGCCAGGACCGCACGTCGAAGTAGACGTCCCCGGAGCCGTCCGGCGCCGGGTAGGCGTGGCCCTTGTCGACGAGCGTCTCCATGAGGGTGATCATGTCGGGCACGTGACCCGTCGCCCGCGGCTCGTAGGTCGCGGGCTTGACCCCCAGCGCGTCGAGGGCCTCGGTCGTCAGGCGCTCGTTGCGGTAGGTGAGGGCGAACCAGTCCTCGCCGGCCTCGGCCGCCTTGCGCAGCACCTTGTCGTCGATGTCGGTGACATTGCGGATCAGCGTGACCCGGTAGTCGTGGCCCGTCTCCAGCCAGCGCCGGAGGACGTCGAAGGCCACGGCGAAGCGGATGTGCCCGATGTGCGGAGCACCCTGCGTGGTGAGCCCACAGATGTACATCCCGACCTGGCCGCTCTCGCGCGGGACGAACTCGCGCAGCTCACGGGTGGCGGTGTCGAACAGATGCAGACTCACCCGCGCAAGTCTATCGGCGGGTCCCCAGTGCTCCGGACGTCGAGCGTGCAGTACGCGCCGGGAGGTGGCGCCCGACTGCTCCTGGACACGCGAGCCAGCCCGGCGGCATACGGGCTGAGAAAAAAACTTCGCGCTATCTCCCCAAATGTCCTGCCGAGTTGGCAGAATCACCGCGCGACTGTGGAGACCTCGCAGTCACTTCGGCGGCGCTCGGGGGGCGCCGTCCCTTTATGTAGGAATCAAGGGAGAATCCATGAGGATCAGCACGGTCGCGCGCCATCACCGGCGCGCCGTCGCTGTCGTCCCCACCATCGCCCTCGCAGCCGCTGGTCTGGCTGCGATGTCGGTGTCCGGGGCTGCGACAGCGGCACCTGCCGAGGCGCCCACCGGCGTGTCGGCCTCGGGCGGCTACTACATCAACTACGCCGCGCCACAGGTCGAGCGGGCCTACGCGAACGACCAGGCCGTCGGCTCGATCGCCAAGGGCAAGGTCGACGTCAAGGATGTCGTCGCCCGCGCGGAGGCGTTCGACGCGAAGTACGCCCAGGGCAACCCGGTTACCGCCCGCGGGCTGGCCAAGCTCGAGGCGCAGGCGATCAAGTCGGGCGAGAGCCCGAAGTCGATCAAGAACCGCTACAAGGGTGCGAAGTCGACGCAGGAGGCCAAGCTCCTGACGATCCTCGTGGAGTTCAACGAGAACGCCAACGATGACTTCACCGGCGTGCAGGTCCCCACCGCCTTCGGAGCGGAGTCCTGCATGCCGGGCTCGGTCCAGAACGGGCCGATGCACAACAAGATCCCGAACCCGGCCGAGGGCAAGAGCAAGGACAACAACTCGTTCTGGCTGGACGACTTCTCGTCGGAGCACTTCAACAAGATGCTCTTCACCGACGAGGGCATCACCGAGCGGGTTCGCCCCGACCTGACCGGCCCCGACGGCAAGCCGGGCATCGACATCTCCGGCTACACGATGAAGTCGATGTACGAGGAGATGTCCCACGGCGCCTACACCGTCACCGGTGAGGCGACGCCGTGGGTCACGGTGGACCACTCCGAGGCCTGGTACGGCGCGACCGTCTGCCACAAGAACGACGAGGGTGTCTACCAGTACGGCGCCATCCAGGACATGCAGGGCCACCCGGACAACCCGCTCGGCCCCGGCCAGCTCCCGATCGACGCTGTCGCTGCGCTCGCCAAGGCTCAGCCCGACTTCCCGTGGGCCGACTACGACATCGAGGACCAGGGCGACGTCGACGGTGACGGCAACCTCTACGAGCCCGATGGCATCATCGACCACGTCGTGCTCGTCCACGCCGGTGCGGACAAGTCCGGTGGCGGCGGTGCCGAGGGCACCAACGCGATCTGGGCGCACTCGTCGGCCGTCGCAGGCGGCGCGCCGATCCCCGGCACCAACCTGCGGCTGTCCAACTACATCGTGCAGCCGGAGGACTCCGGCGTCGGCGTCTTCGCCCACGAGTACGGCCACGACCTGGGCCTGCCGGACCTCTACGACACCGGCAGCGGCGGTGACTCCGACATCGACTTCTGGGACCTCATGTCGTCCGGCTCGCACTCCGGCCCGGTCTTCCAGTCGATGCCGACGCACATGGGCCTGTGGGACAAGTGGGTCCTCGGCTGGGCCGATCCGGTCGTGCTGAACCCCGGCGACGACCCGCGGGCCGTCATCGTGGGACAGAACTCGCGCCCGCTCAAGGGCACGGCTGACGGCGTCAAGATCAACCTGCCGAACAAGGTCGTGACGCTGGCCACCCCGCACAGCGGCGGGAACATGTGGTGGGGCAACAACGACCAGAACTGGGCCAAGAACACCCTGACCCGCTCGGTCGACGTCCCGAACGCAGCCGACGCCAAGTTCTGGATGTGGAACAACTACGACATCGAGGCGGACTGGGACTTCGGCTTCGTCGAGCTCTCGACCGACGGCGGTGCCACGTGGACCGAGCAGAAGGTCTACAACGAGGCCGGGCAGGAGGTCACCACGCGTGACGGTTACGCCGACCCCAACGGCCGGATGAAGGACTACGGCGGCGACGCCGGTCCCAAGAAGTACGGCCTGACCGGGACCAGCGATGGCTGGAAGCACCAGTACGTCGACCTGTCGGCCTACGCCGGGAAGACGGTGCAGGTCCGGCTCCTCCAGGCGACGGACGCCGCGTTCGTCGCGCGTGGCTGGTTCGGCGATGACTTCTCGGTCACCGGCGGCGGGGCGACGACCTGGTCCGACGACGTCGAGGGCGGCGCGAACGGCTGGACCGCGGCGACGGACACGTACGTGGCCGGTTCGCCGGTCGGTGCCGGCTGGGTCACCGACTCCGGCACGAGCTCGCGGGCGCAGTACTACATGGTCGAATGGCGCAACTTCGACGGCTTCGACGAGGGGCTGAAGTACGCCTACGACACGACCTACCAGGACGGCGAAGGCCAGTGGAAGGTCGAGAAGATCAAGTACAACGCCCCGGGCGCGCTGGTCTCCTACCGCGACACGGCCTTCGGCAACGCGAACCACGTCCTCAACAACCTGACCTCGCTTCCGAGTGAGGGTTCGAAGGGTGGTCTGCTCATCGTCGACAGCAACTACGAGCCGCTGCGTCGCTCCGGTGCGAACGCCGCCGCGGACCCGTCGACCCTGAAGAACCTGCCGTCTCGTCCGCAGTCCTCGAACGCCGCGTTCGGCCTCCAGGCGACGTACCCGTTCAACGAGTGCCAGCTGAACGGGGCCGGCGCCGAGGTGTGCAACAGCTTCCCGGCGCAGGCGCCCGTGAAGACCTTCACGGACAACAAGGGCTGGTACCCGGGCTTCGAGCTGCGATCCGATGGCCGCATCTTCTACCGCGACGCCGACGCCTCGGTGGTCGTTCCCTCGAAGGGCAACGCTCCGTACAGCACGCGCTTCGTCGACAGCAACGGCAAGGCGCTGACGCAGTACTACGGAGCCGACATCGGCGCCATGACGCCCATGGGCTCGGGCAACCCGGCCGATGACGGCGTCGGCTACGGCACCACCGTGACCGTCGCGAAGTCGCTGTTCAACAACCAGGCCGCACAGATCAAGATCACCCCACCCACCCCGTGAGTGGCTGACTCGGTCACCGGCTGACCAGAGGGCCCGTCCCCCGTTCCGGGGGGCGGGCCCTTCTCCGTCGTCTCAACCCGGTGGCCGTATGCCGCTGAGCTCGCCTCCGCCCGAACGCCTGCTCCCAGCCCTGCCGCGCCCTTCGTCGAGTGTGCAGAACGCGCCGGCTCTGTCAGGGACGGAAGACCACCAGGGCGGTCGCGATGGCCGCGATCCCGTCTCCGCGACCCGTGAGGCCCAGACCGTCCGTCGTCGTGCCGCTCACCGAGACAGGCGCTCCGACGACCTCGGTCAGCAGCCTTTGGGCCTCCTCGCGCCGGGTCCCGATCTTCGGCCGGTTGCCGATCACCTGGACGGAGACGTTGCCGATCTGGAACCCGGCTCGCCGCACGAGCCGGGCCGCCTCGCCCAGCAGCGTGGCGCCCGCGGCCCCGGCCAGCTCTGGACGGTCGGTCCCGAAGTGCGCCCCCAGGTCACCGATCCCGGCTGCGGAGAAGAGCGCGTCGCACGCCGCGTGCGCGGCCACGTCCGCATCCGAGTGGCCCTCGAGTCCCGGCTCCCCCGGCCAGATCAGTCCAGCGATCCACAGTTCGCGGTCAGCGCCCTCGGGTGCGAAGGCATGGACGTCGACGCCGATTCCGACCCTGGGGAGGCCACTCACGTCAGTCGGCCGTCTTCCAGTCGATGGGCGCCCGATGGAGCTTGTGGACCGCGGCCTGGGCGACCGGCTTGACGACGAGCGTGTCGATGTTGACGTGCTGCGGCAGGCCGACGACGAAGCCGACGCACTCCGCGACGTCGGAAGCCACGAGCGGTCGGTCGACGCCCTCGTAGACCCGGTCCGCGGCCGCCTGGTCACCGTGCAGGCGGGTCAGCGAGAACTCCTCCGTGTGGACGAGTCCCGGCCGCACGTCGACGACCCGGACGTTCTCCCCGTTGAGCTCGAGGCGGAGCGTCTCCGAGATGACCGACGTGCCGTGCTTGGCGGCGGTGTAGCCACCGCCACCCTCGTAGACGCTCTCGCCGGCAACCGAGCTGATGTTGACGATCGTCGCCCTCGGCGACCGGCGGAGGAGCGGCAGGACGGCCTGGGTGACGCGAACCGTGCCGAGGACATTCGTGTCATACATGCGCTGCCACTCGACGAGGTCACCGTCCTCGACGCGGCTCACGCCGAGCGCCCCTCCGGCGTTGTTGACGAGGACGTCGCAGCGGCCGAGGCCGGCCACCGCATCACGCACCGACACGTCCGACGTCACGTCCATGACGAGGACGGACGCCGCGCCGGGCAGGTCCACGTTGATCGCCGTGGCCGTCTCGTCGAGCCGCTCGCGGCGACGGCCGGCGATGACGACGTGGAAACCGTCGGCGGCCAGGCGTCGAGCGGTCGCCGCGCCGATTCCGGTCCCACCACCGGTGATCAGGGCCGCCGGCTGGGATGACTCGTCAGCACTCACCCTGCGAGGATACGGGCCGCCGCCTCGAGGTCGGCCGGCGTGGTCACCTTGAGCGCCCGCGGGTCGCCCTCGACGACCAGCACGGACTCACCGAGACGCTCGACGAGCCCGGCGTCGTCCGTCGCCTCGCTCGACTCCGCGTGCGCACGCTCGAGCACGTCCCTCCGGAAGCCCTGAGGAGTCTGGACCGCGCGGAGCGACGACCGCTCCGGCGTGGCCACCACCCGCCCCGCCGAGTCGACCTGCTTGATGGTGTCGACGACCGGAACGCCTGGCACCACGGCCGCCGCACCACCGCGGATCGCCGCGACGACGCGGCCGAAGACGCTGGCCGGGGTGAGGCACCGCGCGGCGTCGTGGACGAGCACGACGCCGACCCGGTCGGAGAGCGCAGCCAGGCCGGCAGCGACCGAGTCACCGCGCTCCGCCCCACCGGGCACCACTCTCACTGGTGCCCCCGAAGACGGTTCGCACGATCGGGAGCGGGCCCAGCGGCATACGGCATCGGCTTCACCCAGCCACCCGGTGGGCGACACGACGACCACCTCAGCCACGTCCGGACAAGCCAGCGCCCCCCGCAGGGCATGCCCCAGAAGGGGCACGCCCGCGAGGGGCACGAAGGCCTTGGGCACGTCGGCACCCAGACGGCTACCAGAGCCGGCGGCGACGACGATGAGGCCGACCACCGCCGACGCGGGCTGCATCAGGAGGCGAGAACCTCGTCGAGGATCGACTCCGCCTTGTCCTCGTCCGTCTTCTCGGCGAGCGCGAGCTCGGACACGAGGATCTGGCGGGCCTTGGCGAGCATGCGCTTCTCACCGGCGGAGAGGCCACGGTCCTGGTCGCGACGCCACAGGTCACGGACGACCTCGGCCACCTTGATGACGTCGCCGGAGGCGAGCTTCTCGAGGTTCGCCTTGTAGCGGCGGGACCAGTTGGTCGGCTCCTCGGTGTGCGGGGTCCGCAGGACCTCGAACACCCGGTCCAGACCCTCTTGACCCACGACGTCGCGGACGCCGACGAGGTCACAGTTCTCTGCAGGAACTTCGATGGTCAGATCGCCTTGCGCGACCTTGAGCTTCAGGTAGAGCTTGTCCTCTCCCTTGATCGTGCGTGTGTTGATCTCTTCGATCAGTGCCGCCCCGTGGTGGGGGTACACGACCGTCTCGCCGACCTTGAAAACCATGTGCTGTTTTCCCCTTTCGCGACCTCCAGATTATCACGAAACAGCGGGTGCGGCGATCTGGCGCGGCCGCATCTGCGCAGGTCAGAGCCATTGTCACCCTCGCATTGCCGATCCCTCACGTCTTGACAACAGGCCGCCGCGCGTGCTTCCGCGCGCGCCCGAGGACCTTCGCCGACAGGCGATCTGAGGCGATCCGCCGACGATCCGCACGTCGCCAACCGGGTCGCCCACGAAGGGCGTGCGTTCGCCGGTAGGCTGTCGCCCGTGATGCGCCGATTCCTCGCTCAGACCGCCGCGCCCGCCTCGCGTTCCCGGCGCACCGCCGCCGTCATCGGCGGTGTCGCCGTCGCCGCCCTCGCCAGTGGCTGCATGGTCTTCAACCCGGTCCAGACGGACGTGCCCTACCAGCCGGCGGACGGCATCTCGGCCGAGGTCGGCAACCTCGCGGTCCGGGACCTGCTCCTCGTCGGTGGTGGCGGCCAGGCGGCCGTCGTCTCCGGCGGGGTGGTCAACCTCGGTGACGAGCCGATCAGGGTCCAGTTCGTGCCGCAGGAGCAGGCGGGCTCCGGCGGCGGCGGGTCGGAGGTCGAGGTGGGCCCCCGCCAGCAGGTCAACCTGGCCGACAAGGGCCTGCAGCTCGGGGGAGTCACGGCGAAGCCGGGCACGCTCGTCCCCGTCGCCGTGATGGCGCAGCCGGGTGGGACCACGATCGTCGACGTCCCCGTTCTCGCCGCTCAGGGCCCGTACGCGACGCTGACCCCGGCTCCGGCCGCAGCGACTGCGACGGCCACCTCCACAGCCACGCCCGAGCCCACTGCCACGGCGACGGCCACTGCCACGGCGACTGGCACTGCCACGCCCACGGGCACACCGACGGAGACGCCGACCTCGTCGCCCACGACGAGCTGAGCCGACCTGCCTGGCCTCGGGCGAACCCGAGCCGTCGCCCCGGCAGGGGCGGATCAGCGCGTCTCGAACTTGTAGCCGAGGCCCCGAACGGTGACGATGTGCACGGGCTGCGCCGGATCGGGCTCGATCTTCGCGCGAAGCCGCTTGATGTGGACATCAAGGGTCTTGGTGTCACCGACGTAGTCGCTGCCCCAGACCCGGTCGATCAGCTGCATGCGGGTCAGCACCCTGCCGGCGTTGCGCAGCAGCATCTCGAGCAGCTCGAACTCCTTGAGCGGCAGGGCCGTGGGCTTCCCGTTCACCGTGACCGTGTGCCGCTCGACATCCATCCGGACCGGGCCGGCCTCGATCGTCGACGGGAGGAGGTCCTCCGGCTCGGCGAGCCGGCGCAGGACGGCCTTGACCCGGGCGAGCAGCTCACGGCTCGAGTACGGCTTGGTGACGTAGTCGTCGGCACCGATCTCGAGCCCGACGACCTTGTCGATCTCGCTGTCCTTGGCGGTCAGCATGATGACGGGGACGGAGGACCGCTGGCGCAGGGTCCGGCACACGTCGATGCCAGACAGGCCGGGCAGCATGAGGTCGAGGAGGACGAGGTCGGCGCCGTTCTTGTCGAACTCCGCCAGCCCGTCCGGACCAGTCTCCGACACGGCGACGTCGTAGCCCTCCTTGCGGAGCAGGTAGGACAACGGGTCGGAGAACGACTCCTCGTCCTCGACGATCAGGATGCGACTCAAGACTGACCTCTCGTGGCTCTGGCTGCAGTAGCCGGATGTGGCTCAATTGGAGCATGGCCGACGGCCCCCTCCGGAAATGGGTCCACCTGTCCGGGCTGGGGGGCAGAGGCGGACTTCGCACGGTCGGGAGGTGCCGCCGGCAGGGAGATGGTGAAGGTGGACCCACGCCCCACTTGCGACCACACGGTGACGGCTCCCCCGTGGTTCTCGACGACGTGCTTGACGATGGCGAGTCCGAGACCCGTGCCCCCGGTCGCCCGCGACCGGGCGGCGTCCACCCGGTAGAAGCGCTCGAAGATCCGCTTCTGCTCGTCCGGCGAGATCCCGAGACCCTGGTCCGTCACCGCCACCTCGACGAGGCCTCCGTCTCGCCGACGGGTCGACACCCCCACCCGGGTGCCCGAGTCCGAGTAGGAGATGGCGTTGCCGATGAGGTTGGCGATCGCGGTCGTGACGAGCTCGCCGTCACCCCACACCTGGCAGTCGGGCTCCGTGTGGATGGCCACGTCGATACCGCTCTCCTCGGCGACGAGGTGGTTTCGCTCCACCGCGTCCTCGGCACACTTGCCGACGTCGACGAGGGCCGGGTCGGTCACGACATCGGTGCCCTGCAGGCGCGACAGCTCGACGATCTCCTTGACGAGATTGGTCAGGCGCCGCGACTCGATGCCGATGCGGGTCGCGAAGCGCTGGACGGCCTCGGGGTCGTCGGCGGCGTCGAGCAGGGCCTCGGCGAGCAGGGAGATCCCGCCGACTGGAGTCTTGAGCTCGTGGCTGACGTTGGCCAGGAAGTCGCGCCGAACCTCCTCGACGAGGCGAGCCTGTGAGATGTCCTCGACGAGCAGGAGCACGTGGTCGGCGCCGAGGGGGGCGACCCGGGCCGCGACGACGACCCGCGCCTCACCGATGCCCTTGCGCAGGTCCAGCTCCACCTCGCGGATCTCCCCGTCGCGGCGGACCGCCCGGGCGAGCTGGAGCAGCTCCGGGTGGACGAGCTCCTGGCCGCGCACGAGGCCCCGCGCCACGGCAGCGGGCGAGTTGTTGACGACGCGGTCCGACGTGTCGACGACGATGCCGCTCGAGCGGAGGACCGCGAGCACCTCCGCGACACCGGGGGGCAGGGCCGGCGTCGGGGCGATGACGACCTCGTTTCGCCGGTCTCGATCCGAGAGGTGGACGGCGACCACCGCGACGCCGCCGAGGGCCAAACCGGCGATGCCGCCCAAGGTTGCCGCGGTCGTCGGATCCACAACCTCAGGTTACGCACCCTGTGGCAGGCTCTTGACCAGGCGCCGCCCTGCCACGCATGGCCAGAACCGAGAGTTCACCTGCCGGCCGCGTTCCATTTACGCGCGACTGGCACCCTCGGCCCCTGAACCTCCGCACGCCCGCACGAGACGAGGAATGACATTGCGCGACCAGTTCCACGAAGACCTCGACCGGATCACTGACCAGCTCGTCGAGCTGACCCGGCTCGCACGATCCGCCATTTCTCGTGCCACGACTGCCCTGCTCGACGCCGATGTGCACCTCGCCGAGTCGGTGATCGAGGCCGACAAGAAGCTCGACGAGATCCGGATCGACCTCGACAACCTGTCGGTCAACCTGCTCGCCCAGCAGCAGCCCGTCGCGACCGACCTGCGGATCGTCGTCACGTCGATGCACATGAGCTCGGACCTCGAGCGGATGGGCGACCTGGCTCGCCACGTGGCCAAGGTGGCCCGGCTGCGTCACCCCGACTCGGCCGTGCCCGCGGCGCTGCGGTCGCACGTCCTCGAGATGGGGCAGGTCGCCGAGGCCATCGTGGCGAAGTGCGGGTCGATCATCGCGAGCAAGGACATCGAGGCGGCGGCGGCGCTGGACAAGGACGACGACGCGATGGACGACCTGCACCGCGATCTCTTCGCGGTGCTCCTCGACGAGGACAGCGCCCTGCCGCGAGCGACCGTGCTCGATCTGGCCCTCATCGGTCGCTACTACGAGCGGTTCGCGGACCATGCCGTGTCGGTGGCCCGGCGCGTCATCTACCTGGTCACCGGCGAGTACGACTCCGAGGTCAGCTACGACCACGAGGAGGCCGAGGACGCCGACGTCATCGCGGAGATCGAGCGCAACGGCTGATTCCCGGATCGAAAGAACGACTTCGGGCCGGGGAGGGTCCCCAGGGCTGTTCTTTCGGTTGGGCTGGGGAACGACGCGCACGTATGCCGCCGGGGCTCGCATCTCGTCGAATGTGCAGTTCGCGCCCGGCTGAGCCTCGGTCGAGTGTGCACTTCGCGCCCGGCTGAGCCTCGGTCGAGTGTGCGGTTCGCGGCCCCGCTGAGCCTTGGTCGACCCCGCGGCGCGAACTGCACACTCGACCAAGAGGGTGTGGCGCGAACTGCACACTCGAGCAAGAGGTCTGGCGCACGGACCCTGGCCGCTCAGGGAGCCCGGGTTCCCCGGGAAGCCGGCTCAGCGGCATACGACACCGGCGTAGACGATCGAAAGAACACCTTGCGGGGTCTGGACCCCCCTAAAAGTGTTCTTTCGATCATGCGGACGAGCGGATCAGCGTCCCTGCTTGGCCACGGCGTCCGCGGCAGCCCGGGCGGCCTCGGGGTCGAGGTAGCGACCCCCGCGGGAGAGCGGCGCGAAGGAGTCGTCGAGCTCGTAGATGAGCGGCATGCCCGTCGGGATGTTCAGACCCGAGATGTCCTCATCACTGATCTCGTCGAGCGTCTTGACCAGCGCCCGGAGGGAGTTGCCGTGCGCGGCGAGCATGACGGTCAGGCCGTCGGCAAGGTCCTGCTTGATCTCCTGCTCCCAGTACGGCAGCATCCGCGCCACGACGTCCTTGAGGCACTCCGTGCGGGGCATGGCGGCGCCGAGGCCGGCATACCGCGGGTCCCCCGTCTGGGCGAACTCGTCGTCGGGGTCGATGGGCGGGGGCGGCACGTCGTAGGAGCGCCGCCACTGCATGAACTGCTCTTCGCCGAACTGCTCGAGGATCTCCTTCTTATTCTTGCCCTGGAGTGCGCCGTAGTGACGCTCGTTGAGCCGCCAGCTTCGCTTCACCGGGATCCAGTGGCGGTCGGCCTCGTCGAGCGCGAGGTTCGCCGTCGTGATGGCGCGCCGCTGCACGGAGGTGTGGACGATGTCCGGCAGGATGCCCGCCTCCTTGAGCTGCTGACCGGAGCGGATGGCCTCGGCCCGCCCCTTCTCCGTCAGGTCGACGTCGACCCAGCCGGTGAACAGGTTCTTGGCGTTCCAGTCGCTCTCCCCGTGGCGGACGAGGACAAGGGTGTAGGTCATGGCGCCAGCCTAGCGACGCCCGCTCAGCCGTCGGCCCGCTCCTCCAACAGGTGACGGAACGCTTCCAGGTTGCGGGTCGACTCTCCTCGAGAGATGCGCCAGGCCCACTCCTTCTTCATCGAGCCGAGGAAGCCGAGTGCGAGCAGCTCGTTGAAGGCCTCGTCGCTCGCGGCGAGGACGACACCGAAGAGCTGGTCGAGGTACTCGGCCCCTAGGGCACTGGTCGGAACCTCCCCGCGGACGTAGACGTCGCCGTCCGCGTCGATGGCATAGGCGATGCCGGTGAGGCGAAGGTTCCTGCGCAGCAGCGTCCGGTAGAACTCCTCGTGATTCTCGTCGGGGTTGCGGACGACGAAGGCCGACACACTCGTGGTCCGGGGCCGGAGGAGGAGCGACACGACCGTCCGGAGCTTCTTCTCCCCAGGGAGGGTCACGACGTACTCCCCCTCCCGCCCACCGAGCTCCCATTCGAGGTCGACCGATCGGAGGTAGGCCGCGAGCCGCTCCCCCGCCGCCGTCACCGGGTCCGTCGCTGGCTGGGTCTCAGGCTCGCTCACGCCGCCATTGTGCCAACCCTCGGTGGGGCCTGACCTCCGGTGCCGAGCCGTGCGGGCTCAGGGGATGACCGCGCGCGGGACTCCTGCCAGCCCCTGACCCTCTTCGATCGGAGAGTGGGTCCGGTCGTGGATTGCCTGCCGGTAGACGGCCAACAGGCGATCGGTCGTCTCCTCCCACCCGAAGGCCGACGCGTGCTCGATGGCCCGTCGCCCAAGCTCGGCGCGGCGCTCAGCGTCGTCGAGCAGCCCGTGGACGGCGTCGGTCCAGACGCCGACGTCATGGCCCCCCACCAGCACGCCCGCGTCCCCGACGGCGGTGGGCAGGCCGCCGACGTCAGCTGCGACGACCGGCGTGCCGCAGGCCTGTGCCTCGATGGCGACGAGGCCGAAGGACTCGCTGTGGCTCGGGACGAGCACGAGGTCCGCTGCCCGGTACCACTGGGCGAGGACCGGACGCTCGACCGGCTGCACGAAACGGACGACGTCCGCGATGCCGAGCTGCTCGGCGAGGTCCTCGAGCTCGTGGGGCCTGGCGAGGCCGGTCCCGCTCGGGCCCCCGAGGACCGCAACAGTGAGCGTCGACCGCCGACCCGGGTCACGCCGCAGCAGCTCCGCGGCCACGCGCAGGAGCAGGTCGGGCGCCTTGAGGGGCTGGATGCGCCCGACGAAGAGGAGCAGGTCGACATCCGCGGGCAGCCCCAGCTCAGCCCGCGCCCCGTGCTTGTCGCCCGGGGTGAAGGTCGTCAGGTCCACCCCCGGAGGCACGACGGACACCTTGGCGCCGGGCGCGTCATAGAGATCGATGAGGTCGCGTGCCTCACCGTCGGTGTTCGCGATGAGCCGATCGGCGGCGTCGACGACCTGTGCTTCGCCGATCTCCCGCCCCCGTGGCTCGGGCCGATCGCCGTCGGCGAGGTGCAGGTTCTTGACGCGAGCCATGGTGTGCATGGTGTGGACGAGGGCGACACCCCACCGGTCGGCGGCCAGCCAGCCCACCTGGCCCGAGAGCCAGTAATGCGAGTGGACGAGGTCGTAGTGGTCCTCGGGCACGGACAGGCCGGCCTGCATGATCCCGGCGGAGAACGCGCACAGCTGCCCCGGCAGCTCCTCCTTGGGCAGGCCCTCGTAGGGACCGGCGGTCACGTGCAGCACCCGGACGCCGGGCACGAGTCCGCCGATGATCGGCGTCTCCCCCGTCGTGCGCCGCGTGAAGATGTCGACCTCGATCCCGCGACGGGCCAGCTCCTTCGCCGTCTCGGCCACGTAGACATTGAGGCCGCCCGCATCGCCGGTGCCCGGCTGCTCCAGCGGGGACGTGTGGACGCTGATCATCGCCACGCGCTTGGGGTCGTCCGACATCTGCGTCCTTCTCCTCGCCCCTGTCTCTCCTGACACAACCACACCGTCGAATTGATGTATTCCGCCGTTCGTGCCGTGGTCACCGGCGACGACTCGTCGCCCCCGGAGGTTATGCTGCGCGCCGTGTCCGGCCGAGCTCGCCCCGTCGGGACGATTACCCGGGGCACGACGAACCCGAACCGGCTCCGTCGATGTGACCGCTGGCTTGCCGGACCGCAGGCCTGGCGGCTGCGGCGCAGTCCGACCCGACCCATCGTCGTCGACCTCGGCTACGGATCATCACCGGTCACCGCCGTCGAGCTGCACGGCCGGATGCGCCGCGTGCGGCACGACGTCCACGTGGTCGGCCTCGAGATCGATCCCGATCGCGTCGCGGTGGCCAAGCCGTTGGAGCGCGACGGTCTGGCCTTCCGACGCGGTGGCTTCGAGATACCGCTCCGCGACGGGGCTCGTCCCACTGTCGTCCGCGCCTTCAACGTGCTGAGACAGTACGGAGAGGCCGAGGTGCCGGCTGCCTGGGCGCGGGTCCAGGAGCGGCTCGCACCGGGTGGACTCCTCGTCGATGGCACGTGCGACGAGATCGGCAGGCGGGCAACGTGGGTCGCCGTGGACGCGACCGGGCCGGTGTCCCTCACCCTCTCGCTACGACTCGGAGGACTGGCGCGGCCCTCAGACGTCGCCGAGCGACTGCCCAAGGCACTGATCCACCGCAACGTCGCCGGTGAGCGGATCCATGCCTTCTTGGCCGAGCTGGACGAGGCGTGGGCACGGAGCGCGCCGCACTCGTCGTGGGGTGCGCGCCAGCGGTTCCTCGCCTCGGCAGCCGACGTCGGTGAGCGCTGGCCCCTGCTCGACGGCCCGGCGCGGTGGCGTCTGGGGGAGATCACGGTCGCGTGGGAGGCCGTGGCGCCGCGTCACTGACGCGGCGGAGCGCCCTCAGCGGGCGTAGTCGTCCTGAAGTCGCTCGATGTCACCCTCGTCGAAGTGGCCGAACGCCACCTCGAGCAGGCGTCCGGGCCGCGACCCCGAGTTGCCCATGCGATGTGTCGAGCCGCGCGGCACCCAGACGGTCTCGCCGGCCTCGGCCGTCCACGCCCGGTCGTCGACGCTGATGTCGATGGGCACGTCGAGCACCTGCCACATCTCTCCCCGGTGGTTGTGCCGCTGGAGCGAGAGCCGATGGCCGGGCTCGACCGTGATGATCTTGACGGTCACCTGCTCGTTCGACACGAACTGCTGGAACGCGCCCCATGGACGCTCGGCGACGAAGATGTCGTCGGTCGGATCACGGTCGCCCAGCACGTAGTCGTCGGGGGTGTAGGACGACAGCGGCTGGCCAGCACCGTCATCCACGTCCGGCAGCTCCGTCGCGGTCGACCCGGCGGCCTCGTTGTTGCTCATGCCCTCCCCTTTGGCTCGTGACTGCCCAGTGTGCCGCATCCCAGCCGTGCTCGGGCGCACTTCTCGCGACGGTCACCACTGGCCGCGCGACCCGCCGATCCCGCGCACCTGGCGCAGGGCGGGACGCACGTCGGCGAGATAGACGGCCGCACCAACGATCGCGAGCAGTCCGAAGATGGAGAGCGGGTTGAACATGGTCACGAAGCCGATCGCAACCGCCACTCCGAGGAGCACGAGCCAGAAGGTGCGCGTGCGCTTCCCGGCCGCGAGGTAGGCCCGCTCGGGGTGGCGCAGGGCATCCACGAACGCAAAGACCTCCGCCACGAAGGCGACGATCCCGATGATGAGTTGGACGGCGCTCTGGAAGCCGTAGAACAGCTGCATGCGCAAAGCGTAACCGCCTGCGCGGCCGGAACCACCACGCCGCCGTGACGATCGGGTGTCACGCGTCCACGACGAGGGTGACCGGTCCGTCATTCGTCAGCGACACGGCCATCATCGCGCCGAAGCGGCCGGTGGCCACCTCGAGCCCTCGACCGCGAAGGGCAGCCACCACGGCGTCGACGAGTGGCTCCGCCACCGGCCCGGGCGCCGCCGCCGACCAGGAGGGCCGCCGACCCTTGCGCGTGTCGGCGTAGAGAGTGAACTGGCTCACGACGAGGACAGGTGCGGCAGCGTCCACGAGGCTCTGCTCGTCTCGGAGGATGCGCAGCTCGGCGATCTTGCGCGCCAGCCGCTCGACCTGCTCCGGCCCGTCGTCGTGCGTGATGCCGACGAAGGCGACGAGTCCCGGCCGGGAGACCTCTCCGACGACCTCGCCGTCGACCTCGACCCTCGCCGAGGTGACCCGCTGGAGCACCGCGCGCATGGCGGTCTCAGATCTCGACTGCGACGACCGCGCCGACCGGCTGGCCGTGGCCCAGCACGGGCTGATGCTCGAGGGCGGTGAGTGCCTCGGCGTCGTCGACACCCAGCCTGCGGAGGACGGCCCCGACGACGACCCCGCGCGCCCGCGACCCGCCATCGGTGATCTTGACGGCGATGCCGCGGCCGTCGGCCAGCCCGACGGCATATACGGCCTCCGCGCCGTCCTTGGCGACGAGACCCGGGATGCGCTGCATCAGGGTGGTCACGTCACGTCGCGTGCCGCCGACGTACTCGGGGAAGTCCCGCATCGCCTGCGCCACCCGCGCCTCCGGACCCGCCTGCGCCGCGGCCAGCCGGCCGAACGATCGCGCGAGCCCGGCGAGGGGGATGGCATGGATCGGTGCCCCGCACCCGTCGACGGCGACTGCCGACGGCACCGCCCCGGCCAGCTCGGCGACCGTCTCGGAGACGGCCACCTGGAGCGGGTGGCCGGGTTCGCGGTACGTCGCGGTGTCCCAGCCGTTGGCGACGCAGGTGGCCAGCATCGACGCGTGCTTGCCGGAGCAGTTCTGCACGATGGACTGCTTGGGCAGCCCGGCGGCGATCCACGCGGTCCGAGCGCCGTCGTCCAGGGGATAGTCGGGAGTGTTCTGCAGGTCCGCCTCGGAGAGGCCCGCCCGCGCGAGGATCTCCCGAGCAGCGTCGACGTGGAACTGCTCGCCCGAGTGGCTCGAGCAGGCCAGTGCGAGAAGCGCACCCTCCGAGTCGAGTCCGTGGCGCACCATGGCCAAGGCCTGGATGGGCTTGCTCGACGAGCGAGGGAACACCGGGCCTGCCGACTCACCCACCTCGAGCTCGATACTTCCGTCCGGCGCCGTGACCACGGCCAAGCCGTGATGCACCGACTCGACGAAGCCAGCCCTGACCACGTGCGCCACGACGGGCGCGTTGGTCAGGGCCGACGAGGCAAACCTCGCGTCAACGGGCAGGGACGAGTGGGCGTCGGCGGGCACGCCCCGAAGTATGCCGCAGGACGGCAGTCGGGCCGCCACCCCGTGGGGTGACGGCCCGATCGTGTGCCCTGAAGGTCACTCCGCGGACTTCTTGGCCGCGGTCTGCTTGGCAGTGGACTTCTTCGCGGGGGTCTTCCTGGCCGGAGCCTTCTTGGCCGTGGTCGTCCCCGTGGTCGTCCCCGTGGACTTCTTGGCGGCGGCGCTGCGCGCGGCGACCTTGCGGGTCGTCGTGCCCTCCACGTGGGCGGCCTTGCGGGTCGCCGCACCCTGTCGAGCCGCTGCCGAGCGAACGGCGGAGCTGCGAGCCGGCGTGCGCTTCACCGGGACCGGCTCTGCGGCCTCCTCGACGGCCTGGACCGAGGACTCGACCTGGGCCGCGACCTTCCCGGCGTCGTGGGACACCGTGTCGGCGATCGTCCTGGCGACCTTCTCGCTCTCGGTCCGCGCCGTCTTGGCGACCTTGCGCCCACGAGCCATGACGGACTCGGACCGCTCGGCCAGCCCGACGGCTGCCTTGGTGCCCTCGGTGCGCAGGTCGGCGACGACCCGCTCACCGCGCGCTGCCGCGGCGTCGTACTGGTCCTTGGCGTTGCTCGCGAGGACGAGACCCTGGTTGAGCACCTGGGCGGGGAGCTCCTGCGCCTCCTTGATGAAGCGGTCGGCGTACTCCGTCGCCATCTTCTGGAGCTCCGCGGTGCGTGCCTGGAGCTCGTCGAGCCGCTTCTGGAGGTCCTTCTGCAGCTGCTTCGCCTCCTTCTTGGCACCCTTGCGAACGTCCGCCGTCCGGGCCTCCCGGGCAGCGACCTGGAGCTCGTCACGGGCGTGCCGGACCGTGTCGACCGCGATGGTCGCGGCACCGACGACCGCGAAGAACGGTGTCGGGTCGACGGTCAGGTCGGGGAGGCGGTCGTCGATCTGGCTGCGCATGTCCTTGACTGCCGCCTCCGCCTGCTTCTGGGCATCCTTGACGGCCTTGCTGATCTTCTTCTGGTTGAGAGCCATCTCAGTTCTCCTTCTGGGTTGCCTTGCGCTTCCCATGGGTCTTGGGTGCCGTCCCGCTCCGGCGCGACTTCGGGCCGACGAACGACTCGTAGATCTCGACAAGCACCGCGCGCTGCCGATCGGTGAGGACCGAGTCGGCCGCGATGGCTTCGAGAACGCCCGGGACGGTGGCCGGGTTCCCGTTGGTGAGGACCCGCTCGTCGAGAATTCCCGCCCGGACGTAGAGCGACTCCGCGGACACCTCGAGCCCCTTTGCGATCTGCTGCAGGATCTCGGCGCTGGGCTTCTTCAGGCCCCGCTCGATCTGCGACAGGTAGGGATTCGAGATTCCGGCCATCTCGGCGAGCTGCCGCAGGGACAGCTGGGCACTCTCGCGCTGCTCACGCAAGTAGGCGCCGAGATCGGGAAGCTTGCTCACAACTCCATTATGCTAACTAGAGCAAGCAGAATGCAAACTCCAGACAGCGTGAGCCCGACCACATTCGCAACACGCCCGGTATCTCCCAATTCACCAGCGCTGCAACAGGGTGCGTTCAACGGTGTCGGGCGTGTTGCCGTATGCCGCTGGGCTGCGTCCCAGCCCAACGCTCCGGCCGCGTGAGTGCAGAGCGAGCCCAGCGGCATACGGCATCGAAGGACGATCAGACCCGTCAACCGACGATTCGGGACTCCCGGTCATAGTTCTTGCCGAGAAACATGGGCGCCTGCGCCCACCGGAAGGCGAAGACCATGACGAGCAACGTCGCGACGTACGGCAACATCGACACGAACTGGTGCGGGATCCCGATGCCGACGACCTGGGCGCGCTGTGCGAGAACGTCCATGGCGGCGAAGAAGGCCGAGCCGGCAAGGATGAACTGCGGCCGCCAGCCGCCGAAGAAGGCGAGAGCGATCGCGAGCCAGCCGCGGCCTGCCACGATCCCATCGGCGTAGACGCCCGAGAAGGCCATGGGCAGGTACGCGCCACCGATGGCCATGAGGGCCGCACCGATTGTCCCGGCGAGCATACGAGTGCGCGTGACGTCGATGCCCAACGAATCGGCCGCCTTGGGATTCTCACCGACCGATCGCAGCCGGGTTCCCGAGTCCGTCCGATACAGCCACCACCAGAGTGCGATGGACAGGGCGATCGCGATGATCACCAGGACGTCCTGGCCGAAGATGACATCCGGGAGCGGCTTGATTCGCGGTGGTTGATTCTGGCCGATGACCACTCGGTACAGCAGCGAGGCCAGGCCCCCCGACAAGAAGAACAGCGCCAAGCCGACGACGAACTGGTCCATCCGCAGATAGGTGGTCGCCCAGGCGAGCAGGGCACCGAACAGGGCGCCGGCGAGCGCTGCGACGACCAGGCCCAATGCGTTGGAGCCGAACTCGAGCGAGACCAGGTAGCCCACGGCTGCTCCCAGCAGCATGAGGCCCTCCTGTGACACGTTGAAGATGCCGGCCCGCCCAGACAGCATCGTGCCCTGGGCCACGAATAGGAACGGGACCATCGCCGTGATCACGAGTGCAAGGAACTCCATCAGGTCACCGCCACTCTCGCGCGTCGTGCGGACACCCGCCCCACGACGACGTCCGACATGAGGATAAAGAGCAGGATCAGGCCCTCCAGGATCAGAACCAGCTCGGCCGGGGCGCCGGAGACGCGCTGCATCGAGCCGGCGCCGACCTCGAGCACGGCAATGCCGAACGCAACGAACGGAAGTGCGACGAGCGACCCACGGGCGATGAGGCCGATGATGATCCCGAGCAGGAGGTAGTTGGACTGGATGCCCTCGAGCATCCGGTGGTGGACTCCAGCGACCTCGATGCCACCAGCCAGGCCGGCGAGCGCGCCGCCGACGACCATCGACCCGACCGCGACCCCTCTCGTGCGGATGCCGTGGAGTGCGGCAGCCCGCTCGTTCAGACCAACTGCGCGCAGCTCGAAGCCGGGAACGCTGCGTCTGGCGAGGAACGCGAGGGCGACCACGAGGATCACCACCAGGACGACGCCGGCGTGCATGGGCGGTCTTCCAATGGTGGGTAGCTCACCCCCTGTACCGATCGGCAGGGTGACCGCCCCGCCTGCTCCCACGTCGGGCCAGGTGTGCGAGGCGAGGTAGTCGAGGATCTCGAACGAGACGAAGTTCAGCAGCACCGTCGACAGGATCTCGTTGACCCGAAAGCGGTCCATGAGCCATGCCGCAATCCACGCCCACACGGCTCCAGCCAGCACGGCGGACACGAGAAGCAGCGGGAGCAACACCGGAAGAGGGAGCTCGCTGAAGGTAATGCCAACGGCGACTGCGCCGACTGCGCCGAGGATCAGCTGGCCTTCGCCGCCAATGTTGAAGCGGCCGGCCGCCAGCGGGATCGCGAAGGCAAGCGCGAGGAGGGTCAGTGCCGTCCACTTGTGCAGGGTTTGCACCATGCCGAAGGTGTTCCTGAACGAGTTCGTCAGGACGGCGCGGAATGCCTCGAGTGGATCATGCCCCAGGAGCGCGATGATCACGGCAGTGACGGCAAATGCAGCGAGCACCGCGAGGACATAGGGGACCGCTCGGCGCACGACAATGGCGACACTCATGCGCCGACTCCCGTCATCAGCCGTCCGAGTTCGTACGGGTCGGTCTCGCCGCGCGGAATGTCTCCGACGAGTCGACCCGAGTAGATGACGCGGACGCGGTCCGCGAGGGCGATGACCTCGTCGAGGTCCTCCGAGATGACGATGACGGCTGCGCCGGTCGCGGCCGCCCGCCGGATCCGCTCGTAGACGAACTGCGTCGACGCGATGTCCAGGCCGCGAGTCGGGTTGTGGAGGACAAGGACCTTCGGATCGCGTGCGAAGGCCCGGGCGAGGATGACCCGCTGGATGTTGCCTCCTGACAGCTGACCGCATGGCGTCGAGGCACTGGGAGTCTTCACTCGAAACTCCCTTATGGCAGCTGTCGTCTGCTCACGGGCGTCTCCCCAAGGGATGAGACCGCGGCGGGCACGCGAGCGATGCGAACCGAGGACCAGGTTCTCGGTGATGTCCCCTCCCGGCAGGATTCCGTCTCGCTGACGGTCCTCCGGGACGTAGACGACGCCGGACTCGAGCCAGTGCGCTGTGGGACGCCCGACGAGCTCCGTGCTGTCCAGGATGAACGACCCGGTCGTGGGACGACAGCCGGTGAGCGCCTCCGCGAGCTCGACCTGGCCGTTGCCTGCCACACCGGCAATGCCCATCACCTCGCCCTGGCGCAGCTCGAAGGCGACCGCATCGACGAGTCTCGGAGCATCTCCAGGCCCAAGGACCGTGAGCTCTCGGACGCTGACTCGTACTGGCTGCTCGGTGACCTCGACATCGGGCAGCTCGATCCTCGCTTGGCCCAACTTCGTCTCGCCGAGCGCAACGGCTGCGGACTCGGACACTGCGTCAACGTCGCCGACCATGCGGGCGGCCAGCTCATCAGCGGTCGTCTCCGTCTTGGCGACCGTCCCGACAACGGCGCCGTCGCGCATGATCGTCAGCTCGTCGCAGACCGCCATGGTCTCGCGAATCTTGTGCGTGATGAGAACCACCGACATGCCTTCGTCAACGATGGCTCGCATCGAGCCGAAGAGCGCATCCACCTCCTGAGGGGTGAGGTTGGTCGTGGGTTCGTCGAGGACCAGCACCTTCGCACCGCGGTACAGGGCCTTGAGGATCTCTACGCGCTGACGAACGCCGACAGGTAGGTCCGCGACCCTGGCGGTCGGGTCGACGGCGAGACCAAACCGCTCGGACAGCTCCGCAATGCGGCCCTTGGCGTCGACACTCTTGGTATCGGTCCCGAGGACGACGTTCTCGGTCACGGTGAACACGTCGACCTGCAGGAAGGTCTGGTGAACCATCCCGATTCCGGCCGAGATCGCGTCGCGGGGAGAGGCGATGGTCACACCTCGCCCGTCGATCTCGATGGACCCACTGTCAGGTGCGTAAAGGCCGTAGAGGACGTTCATCAGGGTCGTCTTGCCGGCGCCGTTTCCGCCGAGCAGACCGTGAACCTGCCGATGTCCCACCTCGAACTCGACTCCATCGAGCGCGGTGACGGAACCGAACGTCTTGCGTATGCCGCTCATGCGCACGGATGGCGGGACGGCGCCCTCCGCCGCCGGTTGAACTGCTGTCACGTCACGCGTCTCCGAGGCTGAGCGGCACCTGGGTCAGCCGACCTTGCTGGTGTCGAGCTTGACGGTGATGGTGCCGTCCTTGACCTTGGCCATTGCCTCATCGACGGCACTCTTCACCTCTGGCGGCACGTTGTCGCTCACCTTGATCGTGACCCCGGTCTCAAAACCCAGCGGGTAGCGACCGGTAGTCGTGCCGGCCTGGATTTTGTCGAGGACCTCGCCAAGCGGCTTGGTGAAGTCGTACTCGAGCGAGCCGGCGTAGTGCTCTCCTGCGGCGGCCGACTTGTCCGTGTACTTCGCCGTGACCCAGCCGGCACCCGCGGGCTTGCCCTCGAAAGCCTGGAACGTACCTGTCGCACCTTGGTTCAGGGACCCCACGATGACGTCCGCTCCGCTGTCGAGCAGCTGTGTGGTGAACTGCTGCGCCTTAGCAGCGTCGTTGAAGTCACCCGTCCACACGGGCTTGAGAGTGACGCTGGAACCGCTTTCCTCGAACGCCTGCTCCATGGCGTGCACCTCAGCGAAGGAGAACGGGAGCGACAGGCCGCCGACGTAGCCGACGGTCCCCGTCTTCGACAGCTTCGCGGCGAAGATCCCCATGCCGTAGAAGCCGAGGTGGAACTGGCGGTCGATGGTCCAGACGTTGGCCGGCAGGTCCTTGTACTCACCGTCGTACTCGGCGATGAAGTTGACGTCGGGGTTGTCCTTGGCGACCTTGACCGTTGCGTCGGCGAACTGCGAACCGTGCGTCCAGATCACCGTGTTGCCGTCACCGACCGCCTCGTTGAGTCTCGCCTCGACGTCTGGAACGGCGACCTTCTCGCTGAAGCTGACCTCAGCACCGCCCTCCTTTGCGGCGTTCAGGGCAGCGAGGCCGATCGCGTTGTAATCCGCGTCGTTGGTCGGCCCCGAAAAGATCGCAGCAATCTTGAGGTCGCCGCCAGTTGCCTCGCCGCCGCTGGGCTCGCCCCCGCTGCCGCAGGCGGCAAGTCCCATGGAGCCCGCAATGAGAGCTGCAAGGGCAAAGGAGTGGCGGAGACGGGTCATGGCAGGTCCTCTCGGGAGCCCTCTGACGCTACGACCGGTGTGACGTACGCGACTTCGGGTCCGGTGTTTCGCACGAGTGTGACGTCCGTCCACGAACGCGCTCACTGGCATACCCTGCCCAGAAACCACGCGTCGCTTGTCACATCTTCGCCCGTGCGCAGGAACCTTGGAACGCCACGAGGACTTGTGGGTGTCAGGAAGCGCGACGGTCCTTGACCGCGAGCAGCTGACGCGCCTCCTGCGTGGACATCGGGGGGCGTTGCAGGATGGTGGCGAGCTCCGCGGCGCGAGCGACGAGCTCCTTGTTGTGCGTGACCGGCCGACCCTTGGCGAAGACGAGGTTGTCCTCCATGCCGACCCGCAGGTGGCCGCCGGCCGACAGCGCGGTTGCGGCGATCGGGAGATGGGTGCGGCCGATCCCCGTCGCCGACCACGACGTCACCTCGGCAGGCAGCAACGCCAGCCCGGCCAGCAGCGTCTGCGGTGTGCCGGGCATCGCTCCCGGCACGCCCAGGACGAAGTCGACGTGCACCCTGCCGCCATAGGGCAGCCCGCACTCGTCGATGAGGCGGCGCAACGCGTGCACGTGCCCCAGCTCGAAGAGCTCGAACTCCGGCACGACCTCGCGTTCCTGCGCCTGGCGGTAGAGGTCGACCATGAAGCCCCACGGGTTGAGGAAGACGTCGTCCCCGAAGTTCGTCGTGCCGCAGGTGAGCGAGCACGAGTCCGGATCCGCATCGAGGACGGTGAGGCGCTTCTCGAGGGGGTCGGTGACCGCCCCTCCCGTCGAGAGCTGGACGACGAGGTCGGTGGCCTCACGGACGGCGACGACCGCCTCCTTGAGCAGGACCGGGTCGAGCGTCGGACGGTGGTCGGAGTCGCGGACGTGGACGTGGATCAGGGCTGCCCCTGCCGCTTCGCAGGCGACGGCTGTCTCGACGAGCTCCTCCGGGGTCGTGGGGAGGGCCGGGACGTCGGCCTTGGCGGTCTCGGCCCCGGTCGGGGCGACGGTGATCAGGGTGCGCGCGGCACTGCGTGCGGGAGCGGTCGTCATGGCGCCATCCTGCCAGCGGCCCGTACCCGGAGGCGGTCAGGGCGAGACGATCACCGTCTGGGCTGCACTGACGCCCTCGACGTCCAGCACCAGCTCGGGATCGGTGTTGCGCTTGACGACGGCAAGCGCAATCGGACCGTCGGTGTGGTGCCGGGCAATCGAGGTGACGTGGCCGACGACACGCTCGCCCGCGCGGACCTCGGCGCCCGCTGACGGGAGGACGTGACCGGAGCCGTCGACGTGGAGGAAGACGAGACGCCGCGGTGGGCGGCCGAGGTTGTGCACTCGGGCGACGGTCTCCTGCCCGCGGTAGCAGCCCTTGTGCAGGTGCACCGCGGTGCGCAGCCAGTCGACCTCGTGCACGATCGTGCGGTGGTCGGTCTCCGCGCCGAGCCGCGGCCGCCAGGCAGCGATCCGGAGGGCCTCGGCGGCCCAGAGACCAGCCAGTGGGCGGTCACCGACGGCCACTTCAAGGGATGCCCGCGGCACGATGACCTCGCGCCAGGACCACCTCGTGCCGGGGTGGTCCTCGACCGGACCGTACGCGGTCGTGTCCCCGACCAGCTCGGGCCACGGGTCACGCCAGGCCAGCGGCTCGCCGGCGGCGGACTCGACCCCGTGGGGCTCACCGAGGACCGCCCAGTCCGCCGTCACGTCGGCGACCTCGACGCGCAGCATGAAGCGCATCCTCTCGAGCCACTCACGCAGCGCATGGCCCGCGCCCGGCTCCGTCGTGATCCACGTGGTCTCGCCGTCGTCGACGAGGTGGAGCGAGTGCTCGACGTGCCCCTTGGGGGTGAGGACCAGTGCCTCGCGCGACTTCCGCACTCCGAGGTCAACGAGGTGCTGGGTCGTCAGGGAGTGCAGCCACGACAGGCGGTCGGGACCGCTGACCGTGAGGACCGACCGGTGCGACAGGTCGACGACGGCCAGCCCCTCCTCGAGGACCCGCTGCTCCCGCATCGGGTCGCCGTAGTGGATCGCGACGCCCGCAGCATCGCCCTCGCCCGCCACCGCTCCGGGTCGGTCGAGCAGCGCGCTGCGGTGGAGGACGGGAAGCTCAGTCATGTCGGTCACCCTCGTGCAACGCCCTTCTCACCCACGGTCATCCCGGCACCTCTCGTCAGCCGACCCGCTTGAGGGTCGCCGACAGGTGGCTCTGGAGCTCCTGGCCAACCGCGGCCATGTCCATCGCCCACATCAGCTGCGACTCGACGAGGCCGTACATCCGCGTCGCCGCGTTGTACTCCTTGGCACGGGGGGATCGCATGACCCCATCGGTCTTGAGCTGGATGCGCGCCGGTTCCATCGTGCCGTAGTACAGCTCGAGGATCCCCGAAGGGTGCACGAGGAGCAGCTCAACCTCCCCATCCGGCAGAGGTCGCCAGAAGCCGGACTCCATCGCGGCGGGGCGCACCCGCGCCCCGGTCTCCGAGTCGAGGATCCAGGACCGGCTCTCCCACTTCAGGAAGGGCCGTCCGTCATGGGTCACCTCGACCTCCTGACCGAAGTGGGCCGACTCGATCGTCGGGTAGCCGAGCACGCCGGCCCCCTCCCAGCGACCGATGAGCCAGGCGAGGGGTCGCACCGGCTCGGCGAGGTCCGCATCGAGGTGGAACATGCTCGTGATCGTAACCTGAGCGCATGGACGCACCCGAACGGTCCCTCATCGTCAAGCTGACCTCGGGCGTCGAGGCGCCGGAGCGCCTGTCGCAGGCCTTCACCGTGGCGTCCACCGCCGTGGCGAGCGGGGTCAGTGTGAGCCTGTGGCTCACCGGGGAGGCGACATGGATGGCCGTTCCCGGGCGGGCCGAGGAGTTCGAGCTGCCGTATGCCGCTGACCTCGCTTCCCTGCGCGACGCCGTGATCGCGGGTGGCCGGCTCACCGTCTGCACGCAGTGCGCGGCGCGGCGGGACCTCACCGAGGACGCGCTGGTGGCGGGGGCGACGATCCGCGGGGCGGCGGCCTTCGTCGAGGAGGTCATGGCCCCGGGCGCCCAGGCCCTCGTGTACTGACGGGCGCGGCGGGTCCCTGGTCAGGAGACGATGGTGAAGACGTGCACGAGGACGCCGAGCATCAGCACGGAACCGACCCCCGCGGCGACCTGACCACGCACCCCGAGCATCGCCGGCTGGAGGGCGAAGATCCGCCGCCAGGACCATGACAACGAGCCCGCACCAGCGGCCACCCCGACCGCCGCCCAGCCGCCGACCTCGTCGAAGAACAACCCGGCGATCGCCGCGCCGACGATTGCGGCGACCAGGGCGACGAGGCCGAGGAACGGAGCGAGGCGCCGCTTCCGGACCAGCAGGTCGGCGACCACAGCGGCGATGGCAGCGGACATCGTGACGACGAGATAGGCGCGACCGCGCGCCACGTCTGCCGACCCGACGGCCAGGGTGGCCGAGGCCATCGGGACCAGGCCCCCGAAGGAGGCGAGCAGCGTGAGGACGAGCCCCTCCCGTCCCGTCCTGCGGATGAGCTGGCCCATGAAGGACAGGACGATGCCGAGTGCGACCGCGGCGGCCGTCCACCGGAGGTCATCGCTCAGCGCGGTGAACACGATCGCCGGTGCCGCGACAAGCAGGACGATCGACGTCGTCTGCGCGGTGTGTGAGCCGCCCAGGACCGGCCACGACCAGGCCAGCACGAGAGCCAGGACCAGCGCCGCAACGAGGACGAGGGAGAATCCCCCTGCCGTCGCCACCGCCAACGCCCCCGCCGAGATGACGACGGAGCCGATCGTCACCGGGCGCACGTGGTCAGCACCCGTTGGAGAGAGCGGGAGACGGAGCGAACCGCCTTGGAACGCTTCGGAATCCCTGGCGGAATCGGTGCCTCCGACGGGCGGGCCGCTCGCATCAGGGACATCGGTGGCGTCGGGCACGGTCGTCATTGTGCATTACCCACCCGCGAACGGCGGCAGGACCTCGAGCGTCGCACCGGACGCCAGCACGGCGTCCCGGCCCGCTGCCCGCCCGTCGATGAGGAACGTCGCCACGCTCGCGACGCGCGCGAGGTCTGGGTGCGCCGACACCGCTGCCGTCACCGCGTCGGACACTGTGGCGTCAGCGCCGAGGGCGAGCGGCTCGCTGTCCACGCCGGCAGCCTCACGCGCCGCGGCCCAGTAGCGCACCGTCACCGTCTGCTCGGCCGAGCCGACCTCGCCCATCTCGCTCCCGTCTCCTCGCGTCTCGTCGTGCATCCAGTCCCTCTGGCGCAGGTCCAGTGTCGCCTATCCTGCAGGGGATGGCCCGGCTGCTCCTCCTGACGAATGCACTCGCCCCGAGTGCCGAGGTGCTGCCCGCGCTCGGATTGCTCACCCATCCGGTCCGCGTCCTGCCGGCCGAGGCCACCGCTCTCGTCGACTCGCCGGACTGCGACGTCGTCATCGTCGATGCGCGGCGAGAGCTCGCGAGCGCCAAGTCCCTGTGCCGGGTGCTGCGCACCACCGGGATCGCGACTCCTCTGCTGGCCGTCCTCACCGAGGGCGGCCTTGCTGCTCTGACGGGCGAGTGGGGGCTGGACGACGTCCTGCTCGACACGGCTGGTCCGGCGGAGGTCGACGCGCGCCTTCGCCTGGCCATGACGCGAGGGCAGGGCGCGGAGGGCGACCTGGACGCACCGATCACCTCGGGTGACCTCGTCATCGACGAGGGGAGCTACTCGGCGCGGTTCCGCGGCCAGCCGCTGGACCTGACCTACAAGGAGTTCGAGCTGCTCAAGTACCTCGCCCAGCACCCCGGCCGTGTCTTCACCCGCGACCAGCTGCTCCAGGAGGTCTGGGGCTACGACTACTTCGGCGGCACGCGCACGGTCGACGTCCACGTACGCCGCCTCCGGGCCAAGCTCGGGCCCGAGCACGAGACGCTGATCGGCACCGTGCGCAACGTCGGCTACCGCTTCGTGCTGCCGGCCAAGGAGCCCACCGCGCCGACCGAAGCGCCCCCCTCTCCGTCGGCCCACCGGTCCCCGTCTCCGTCGGACGGGCGGTCCCCGTCGGTCGAGCGGTCTCCGTCGGTCGAGCCTGTCGAGACCACGGAGCGTCGGCGCTGAACGTCGTACTGCTCCAGGACGCCGATCTCGCCCGCG
>NZ_JBEDUL010000094.1:0-3680 GCF_040414665.1 Intrasporangium sp. | reverse complement strand
TGCGGGCGAGGCGGCTCGGCCACCACATGCGTCCCTTGAGGTCGAGGTTCAGTGCCGTCACCAGCACCGACCTGACGATCAGGGTGTCGAGGAGAACTCCGAGCGCGACGGCGAAGCCGACCTCGGCGAACGCGACTACCGGCATGGTCGCGAGGACCGCGAACGTGCCTGCGAGGACAAGCCCGGCCGAGGTGATGACGCCACCGGTTGCGGCCAGCCCGGTGAGGGCGCCGCGCCAGGTGCCGACCTCCTTCGACTCCTCGTGGACCCGGGTCATCAGGAAGATGTTGTAGTCGATCCCGAGTGCGACGAGGAAGACGAAGACGAACAGCGGTAGCGATGGATCCGCACCGGCGAAGCCGAACACGTGCCGGAAGATCAGTGCGCTCAAGCCCATTGCCGCGCCGAAGGAGAGCACGACCGTTCCGATGAGGAGCAGCGGCGCCGTGAACGCGCGCAGCAGCAGCACGAGGATGAGCAGCACCACGCCGAGGATGAGCGGAATAGTCCGCTTGTTGTCCTCGTCCGAGGCCCGCAGCGTGTCGGCGCGTGCAGCGGTGTCACCACCGGCGATCGCATCGGCGTTGGGCACCTCGGCGATCGCGTCGCGGATCCGGTCGACGGACTTCGTGGCCGCGTCGGAGTCGGGCGCGTCGCTCAGCGTCGTCTGGATGAGCGACCGACCGTTGCGGGCGATCGGGTCCGCCACCGAGCTGACGCCCTCGACGGTCTTGAGCCGGTCCTGCACGGCCGCCGCCTGGTCGGTGTTCGCCAGGACGAGGACGGGTGACCCGGACCCGGCTGGGAAGTGCTTGGCCAGCACCTCTTCACCGACCACGGACTCGGGCGTCGTGTAGAAGGCGTCCTTGTTTGCCAAGCCCGTCGCGTTGAGCTGGAGCACACCGAGGGTGGCGATGGCGAGAACGACCGACGTGACGACCCAGGTGCGCCGCGGGGCGTGCGAGATCCGGTTGCCCGTGCGAGCCCAGAAGCCGTCGCGGGTGTGGTCGGCCGATCCGAAGGTCGGGCGGACCGGCCAGAAGATCCATCGTCCGAAGACGACGAGCAGGGCCGGGAGAAGGGTCAGCATGACGAGCAGGGCGACGCCGATGCCGATGGCGGCGACCGGTCCCAGGCCGCTGGTCGAGCTCATCGTCGCGACGAGGAGGCACAGCATGCCCGCGATGACGGTCGAGCCCGATGCGACGATGGCCGGCCCGGCCCGGTGCAGGGCGAAGGCCATCGCCTCATGACGGTCCTGGTGACGCCGGAGCTCTTCGCGGTATCGGGCGACGAGCAGGAGTGCGTAGTCGGTGCCTGCGCCGAAGACGATGACGGTCAGGATGGCCGAACTCTGCGCGTTGACGGTGAGGGTGTCACTGTCCGCGAGGTAGTAGATCACCGCCTGCGAGATGAAGAGTGCGGTGCCCGCGGAGATGAGCGGGATGAGCCAGAGGATCGGGCTGCGGTAGGTGATGAGCAGGATGATGATGACGACGGCCATCGCGGCGTAGAGCAGCTTGCCGTCGATGCCGGCGAAGGCCTCGGACGAGTCGGCGCCGAAGCCGATCGGGCCGGTCACGTGCATCGTCAGTCCGGCCGGACGGTCGGCTGCGATCGAGCGCAGCTGGTCGGTGATCGCCGGGAGGTTCTCCCAGCCGTCCTCACCGATGTCCATCGGGACGATGACCTGGATGGCCTTGCCGTCTTCGGACCGGATGGGCCCGACGGCGTCCTTCTTGACGGGCTCCATGGCGTCGAACGCCGTGACGTGTCCTGCGACCGCGTGGAGGTCGGCCGCTGTGACACCGTCAGGACGCTCGTAGACGAGGACGGCTGGCGCCTCGTTCCTGCTCTGGAACGCCTCGAGCTCCTTGGCGACCTGGGTCGACTGGGCGTTCTCCGGAAGCCAGGACGTGGCGTCGTTGTTCAGTGCCCCCTGGAGCTTGCCGGCCGGGCCGAACGACACCGCGAGGATGACGAGCCAGAAGCCGACGACGAGCCATTTCGTCACGCGCGACGACGGCAGCCAGGCGAGCCGCCCCACGTCCCCTATGCGTGTTTCTGTCATGGTGAGTGCCTTTCCCCCTGAACCAGAAGCCGCCTCGTGCGGCAACCACCATTCGACCGTAGGGACCGGGCGTGGGTCCGTCATCGCAATTACGGGGGATTGGGGGATCGCCTCAGGGGCGGATCAGGGCTGTCCCCGAGTCGCGCTCGCCACGGCGTCTGCCTACCGTCGTCGACATGGACGGACAGGGCGCTACGAGCCGACCTGAAACGGCGGTGCCCGTCGAGCTCGACTTCCCGTTCCGCGGCCGCTGGCTCGTGCAGAACAGCCCCGACCGCCGGGTCCCGAGCCACGGCACCCACCTCTTCGGGACGACTTACGCCATCGACTTCGTGCCGGTGGACGAGAGGGGTCGATCTGCACCTCACACCTGGCGTTCGCTGGTCTCGGTCGAGCCGCCGGAGATCTTCGTCGGCTTCGGTCGGCCGGTCCTCGCGCCCGCGGCCGGCACCGTCGTCGCGGTCCACGACGGGGAGCCGGACCACGAGGCACGGCGCTCGCAACCGGCGCTCCTGTCCTATGCGCTGAGCCAGGCTGGACGGGTGCGGCTCGGTCCGAACGCGATCGCCGGCAACCATGTCGTCATCGCGCTCGCGCCGAGTGGGCCATTTGTCCTGCTCGCCCACCTACGGAACGGGAGCGTCTCCGTGCGGCCGGGCGACCTACTCAGGGTCGGGGACGTCATTGGCGCCTGTGGCAACTCCGGCAACAGCACCGAGCCGCACGTCCATGTGCAGGTGACCGACTCGACCGACTGGGCCACGACCCGAGGGCTGCCGATCGTCTTCCGCGCGCCGAGCGGTCGGGTCTGGCTGCCTGCTGAGCGCGAGGTCGTCGACGTCTGAGCGGCCGGGCACTGACTGCGCATCCGACGACGAGCGAGCCCAGCGGCATACGGCATAAGGTCGTTGGGTGCACTTCCTCAACGGGCTCCAGCCGCAGTACGACCTCACCTACGACGACGTCTTCATGGTGCCGAGCCGCTCCTCGGTGTCGAGCCGCCTCGACGTCGACCTCGCAGCGGCGGACGGCACGGGTACCACCATCCCGATCGTCGTGGCCAACATGACCGCGATCGCTGGGCGACGGATGGCCGAGACGGTGGCGCGTCGCGGCGGGCTCGCGGTCGTCCCTCAGGACATCCCCGTCGAGGTCGTCAGCGAGGTCATCGGCTGGGTCAAGGAGCGTCACCTCGTCCATGACACCGCGATCACGCTCGACCCGCACATGACGGCCGGCGAGGCGCACATCCTGCTCGGCAAGCGCGCGCACGGCGCGGGGATCGTCGTCGAGGGGCGGCGCCCGGTCGGGATCGTGACGGAGAAGGACCTGACTGGCGTGGACCGCTTCACCCAGGTGCAGGACGTCATGTTCCGGGAGATGGTCGTCCTGCCGGAGGACGTCGACGCGCGGCACGCGTTCGAGCGGCTCACCGCGGAGCGTCGCCGAGTTGCGCCCGTCGTGGGGGCGGACGGCACCCTAGTCGGGATCCTCACCAAGGAGGGTGCCGTGCGGTCGGGCCTCTATACGCCTGCGGTCGACGCGGCTGGCCGGCTACGGATCGCCGCGGCCGTGGGCGTCAACGGTGACGTCGCGGCGAAGGCGGCCC
>NZ_JBEDUL010000093.1:0-36608 GCF_040414665.1 Intrasporangium sp. | reverse complement strand
TCAGACCTCGATCTCGGCCAGCGCGGCTGGAAGCTCGCTGACGAGCTCCCGGGCCAGGAAACCGACCCGGCCCACGGCTGCGGTGAGCCGCTCCCCGGCGCGGCCATGGATGAACGCGCCCCAGACGGCGGCTTGCTCCGGCGCGGCGCCACGCGCGAGCAGTCCGGCGATGGCCCCGGCCTTGGCGTCCCCGGACCCCGCGGCAGCCATCCCCGGCGCCCCGGCCTCGTTCCGCCACATGGTCCCATCCGGCCGGGCCACGAACGACGTCGCTGCACCGCCGAGGACGACTGCCATGCTCTTGCGCGCCAGCTCCGCAGCCCGGGTCCGGATCTCGCCGCCGTCTCGCGCCTCCCCCTCCCGACCAAGCGTCTGTGCGAGCTCCCGGGCGTTGGGCGTCAGCAGCGCCCGACCCGCAAGATGCTGCACGCCGTCCAGGTTCTCCGTCAGGTACGCCATGCCGAGACCGTCGATGAGCAGCACGGTGTCGAGGTGCGGCACTACGCGCTCGAGCAGCCCGAAGGCCACCTCCGGTCGCATGATCCCCGGCCCCGCGAGCACGACGTCCGCGGAACCGGCGAGCTCGAGGACCTGCTCGGCGGCCTCGGGAGCAATGTCCCCACCCTCTTCCTCGGGCAGTCCCACGACGAGGGACTCGGGCACCGCCGTTGCGACCAGGCGCGCGGTGCTGAGAACGGTCGCCACCTGGACCTTTCCCGCTCCCATCCGCAGCCCGGCCTCGGCGGCGAGCAACACCGCACCTGGCGTCTGGGCGCCGCCACCGAGGATGAGCATCCCGCCCTTGTCGTACTTGTCGCCGTACGGGTCCGGGAGCGGCCAGTCCCGCAGCACGCTCGGGGTGACGACGGTCTCGCTCATGGGGCTCGGCTGCCCGGGCGAACGCTCAGCCATCCCGCTCGCCCGTCGCCGGTGCATGCGGCTGCTCATGTGTCCTCGACACGTCGCGAGCCTCCAGATGGTCGGCGGCGCCGAAGGACTCGAGCTCGAGAGTCCCATCGCGGTCGCGGTAGGTGGTGAGGGAGCAGTTGCCGAGCGGCATCTCCCGGTCGATCTCGAGGAGCTTGGCCTCGTCCAGGCCCTCGATGATGAGCCGGAAGCTCATGATGACGGCCTGGTGTGTGAAGACCCACACGCGCTTGCCCGCGTAGTCGGAGCGAATGTCGGACAGCACGCTCCGGATGCGCAGGGCCACGTCCGTCCAGCTCTCGCCGCCCGGGGGCCGGTAGTAGAGCTTGCCGATGGCACCCCGTCGCTCGGCCTCCTCGGGGAATGCCTCCTTGATCCCGCTCCCGGTCAGCCGGTCGAAGGCGCCGAGGTCCCGTTCGCGCAGCCGCTCGTCCCGCAGCACCTCCAGGTCGCTGAACTCCGCCAACGCGATCTCGGCCGTGTCGGCGGCCCGCGCATACGGTGAGCTGAGCACGATGTCAGGGCGACTGCGGGCGTCCAGACCGGAGAGGTGGTGGGCCAGGGCGGCGGCCTGCTCTCGCCCGAGGTCGGACAGCGGGGTGTCCGGGTCCCGAGTGTCCAGGTCCAGACGACTCAGTCCCTCGCGCCGCGCCGCTTCGGCCGCGACGTTCCCGACGCTCTCGGCATGACGGACGAGAACCAGCTCGGCGGGTGCGGTGCCGCGGCCGGCTGCGATCGACGAGGACGAGCTCATGAGTACGTCCTACCCGTGCCGTGGCGCCCCTACGCTGGCGCCGTGACGTTCGTGCGTGCGCTGGTCATGCTGCTCCGGCTCCATGGCTTCCGGCGCCTGTTCCTCGCCAGGGTGACGTCGCAGGGCAGCGACGGCGTCTTCCAGGTCGCCCTCGCGAGCCACGTCCTGTTCAACCCTGAGCAGAACACCGACCCCAGACTGATCGCCTTCGCCTTCGCCGTCGTCCTGCTGCCCTACAGCATCCTGGGGCCCTTCGCCGGCACGCTGCTGGACCGCTGGCCGCGCCGGAGAGTCATCGTCGTCAGCCAGCTGGTCCGCCTCGCCGCCATGCTCACGGTCGCAGGGCTCATCGTGCTGGAGGTCACCGACCTCGGGTTCTTCCTGGCCGTCCTCCTCGTCTTCTCCGTGAACCGCTTCATCCTCGCCGGCTTCTCAGCGGCGCTGCCTCATGTCGTCGCCCGCGAGCATCTCGTCAGCGGCAACGCCGTGGCGCCGACGTCCGGGTCGGTCGCCTACTTCCTCGGGGGCGTGCTGGGCGGCGTTGTCCGGGCGCTCGGGCCGGACGCCCTCGTCGTCCTCGCCGCGGCGGCTGGAGTGCTCTCCGCCGTCTGGGCGGCCCGGCGACTGCCCTTCATCGGGCCCGATGAGCCGGGCGCCGGTCCTCGCGCGCTACACGTGCTCGCTGAAGTCGGACGCGGGCTCGCCGAGGCGGCACGGACCCTTCCCCGGCGGGCACGGCTCCTGCTGGCGCTCGTCTTCGTCTCGCGCCTGCCCTTCGGCTATGTCCTGCTGCACACCCTCCTGCTCTTCCGGGGTCCGTTCGCGCGGCCGGGGCAGGCGGTCGGAGACGTACTCGGCTTCGGCCTTGCCGCTGCTGCTGCCGCCGCCGGGTTCGGCCTGGCAGCGGTCGTGGCGCCGTGGCTGACGCAACGATGGCACCCCATCGCCTACTCGGCGCGGCTGTTGGCCCTGTCCGCGCTGGCTGCCGTCGCGCTGGCGCCCTGGCTCACCCCATGGACGGTCTCGGCGACGAACTTCGTCGTCAGCTTCGCGGCCCAGACCGTCAAGATCAGCACCGACAGCCTGCTGCAGGCCCATGTCCCCGACGCGCTCCTGGGCCGCACGTTCACGCTCCAGGACATGATGTACAACTTCGGCCTGGTCGCTGCGGCCACCCTCGCTGCCTGGACCCTGCCGCCGGGAGGCGCGACGACGTGGCCGTTCTTCGTCGTGGCGGCGGTTCTGGGCGTGCTGGCGCTGGTTCTTCCCGGACTCTGGCGCCGGGCGTCCGCCAGCGACGCGCGAGCCCCGCTGGGCAGCGGCACCTAGACGGTCGGAGGATCCCTGCAGGCACACTAGGCTGACGGCGTGCTGCCCCAGGTCACGGCGACTCGATATGTCACCCCGCTCAAGGAGGGCGGTTCGCTCCCCGGGATCGTCGAGGCCAGCGATGACGGCACCTACGTGATGAAGTTCCGCGGCGCAGGCCAGGGCCTGAAGGTGCTCGTCGCCGAGATCATCGTCGCCGGTCTTGCGCGGGCCATCGACGTCCCCGTGCCCGACCTCGCGGTGATCACCCTGGACGAGCGGATCGCGAAGTACGAGGCGGACGAAGAGGTCCAGGACCTGCTCACCGCATCTGTGGGGACCAACCTCGGCGTCGACTTCCTGCCCGGCTCCCTCGGCTACGACGGCTCCCAGCCACCGTCCGCGGACCTGGCCGAGCGCATCATCTGGCTGGACGCCCTCACCGCGAATGTCGATCGCACGTGGTCCAACCCGAACCTCCTCGTGTGGCATCGGCAGACGTACACCATCGACCACGGCGCCGCCCTCTACTTCCACCACTCCTGGCCCAGCCGGCCGCCGTCGCCCGAGCGATTCGCGGCCCAGTCGTTCGACGCGAGTCGGCACGTCCTGCGAGACGTCGCGGGCGACGTCGCCGTCCGCCACGGCGAGCTCGCGGCCCGGGTCACGCGCGAGCGGATCGATGCGGCACTCGACGACGTCCCCGACGAATGGCTCGAGACGACCCCCGACCTGCCCGACGCCCGGTCGGTCCGAGCGGCCTACCGGGCGCTGCTCGAGGCGCGTCTGGACAGCACCGCCTGGGTGCCGGGAAGGGCCGCTGCATGAAGGCCTACCAGTACGTCGTGCTCCGGATCGTGCCCCGCGTCGACCGCGAGGAGTTCCTCAACGTCGGCGTCGTCCTCTACTCCCAGGACGCCGAGTTCCTGGAAGCGGCCTGGGAGCTCGACGGGGACCGCATCGCCTCGTTCGCTCCGCACTGCGATCTCGACGGGGTCCGCTCCATGCTCCGTCGCGTCCAGGCGGTGTGCCGGGGCGAGACCGGACGAGGACTGCCCACGCTCGACAAGCCGGGCCAGCGGTTCGGCTGGATCATCGCCCCGCGGTCCACGGTGATCCAGCCAGGGCCGGTGCACGGCGGACTGACCGATGACCCGGCAGCGGAGCTCGATCGGCTCGTCGACCGCCTCGTCCGGGTGCCGCAGCCCTGACCGAGGCCGATCCCCCCAGCCCTCAGGCGTCCTCACGCACGCGTAGAGCCCACATCGCCACCGCAGAGGCGGCTGCGACGTTGAGTGAGTCCACCCCACCGGCCATGGGGATGCGGACCGTCAGGTCGGCGGCTGCCACGGTGCGCGCGCCGATCCCGTCGCCCTCGGTACCGAGCACCATGGCGACTTGCCCGGGCGGGTCCGCAGCGAACTCGTCCAAGGTCACCGAGTCGTCCGACAGCGCCATCGCCGCCACCGTCAGGCCCAGCCCGCGGAGCAGGTCGACTCCCCGGGGCCACGGGTCGATGCGCGTCCACGGCACCTGGAAGACTGTGCCCATCGACACCCGGATCGAGCGTCGGTAGAGGGGGTCAGCACACCGCGGCGTGACGAGCACGGCGTCCACGCCCAGGCCGGCAGCCGAGCGGAAGATCGCGCCGACGTTGGTGTGGTCGACGATGTCCTCGAGGACCATGACCCGGCGCGCTCCGGTGACGAGCGCAGCCACGTCGGGCAGCCGGGGCCGCTGCATCGACGCCAGCGCCCCCCGGTGCAGGTGGAAGCCGGTGAGCCGCTCGATGACGTCGTGCTGTCCCACGAACACCGGGATCCCCTGCGCCTCCACATCCGCCACGACGTCGGCCAGGTCCGCGAGCCAGCGCTGTGCCATGAGGAAGGAGCGGGGACGGTGACCCGCCGCGAGGGCCCGCCGGATCACCTTCTCGCTCTCGGCGATGTACAGGCCGCGCTCCGGCTCGGCCCGCCTCCGCAGGGCGACGTCGGTGAGCGAGACGTAGTCCTCGAGCCGCGGGTCGGCGTGGTCGGTGATGACGATCGGCACGGGCCAAGGGTAGTTGCGGTGGAGGTGCACCTCAGGCGGCGAGGGCACGGATGATGACCAGCGTTCCGGCCACCGTGCAGAAGGCGAGGACGGCGATCCGGAGCCGGCCGCTGGAGAGCAGTCGGCGAGCCGGCCCGGCCGCCGCGTAGCCGGCGACGGCGAACGGGATCCAGAGCAGCCCCGCGCGCAGCGACGCCCCGTCAACCCTCCCTCCGACCGAGAGACCGGTCAGCGAGATCAACGAGCCGATGAGGAAGAACCACGACAGCGTGGAACGGATGCGCGCCGGCGTCTCGTGCTGGAGCACGAGGGCAAAGAACGGACCGCCGATCGAGGCCGCGGTGGCGGAGATCCCCGCCACGGCCCCCGAGGCCAAGGCGTTGCCGGCATTTGCGTGGATGCTCACGCGGCTCAACGACACCGCGACGGTGAGAAGCAGCAGGACGCCCACCAGCGCCGCGATGAGGTCGACGGAGAAGGCCGCGACGACCCACACACCCACCGGCGTGAAGAGGACGCGACCGACGATGGCCCACGTCAGGGGCCGCCAGGCGATCTCGCGGGGCCCATGGACGAGCTGGACCACCGGCACGGCGAGGCTGGCGACGAGCATCGCCACCGGCATGAGCTCCGGCGCCCAGACGATGATGAACGGTGCGGCGACGACTGCGATCCCGAAGCCGATGGACCCTTGGACGAAGGCACCGAGTGCAACGGCGAGCCCGAGTGCGACGTGCACTCCCATCACGGGAACCAGATCAGCTTGACCACCGCGACGATGCCGATGACGACGATGACGGCCCGGAGGGCGTTCGGGGGCAGTCGTCGCCCGACCCTGGCACCGAGAACTCCACCGAGGGCGCTGCCGGCCGCGATGAGCACGACGACGAGCCAGTCGATGTGCTCCCGGGCGAAGACGACGAAGAGCACGGCCGCGACGAGGTTGACGACGAGGGCGAGGACGTTCTTGTAGCCGTTGAGCCGCTGCAGGGGCTCTGAGCTGAGCGCACTGAACAGACCCATGAGCAGCACGCCTTGGGCCGCGCCGAAGTACCCGCCGTACACCCCCGCGACGAGCACGCCCACGCCCATGATCGGCGCATGCCAGGCCGGCTGCTCGTGACGGTCCCTGGATGCCCAGGCCTGGATGCGCGGCCCCACGAGGACGAGGACGAGGGCGATGCCGATGAGGGCCGGCACGATCGCGTTGAAGGCACTGGGCGGGAGGATGAGCAGCAGCGCCGCGCCGATGACGGACCCGATGAAGGACAGCGGGATGAGGCGGCGCACCGTCGGTGCCTGCCCGGTCAGCTCGTGCCGATAGCCCCAGGCACCACTCGCGCCGCCCGCCACGAGCCCCACCGTGTTGGACACGTTGGCGGCAAGGGGGTTGACCCCGAAGAAGAGCAACGTCGGGAAGGTGATGAGCGTGCCGGAGCCGACGATCGTGTTGATCATGCCCGCGGCGGTCCCGGCCAGCGCGATGGCGACGGCTGACCAGAACGACACCCGGCCACCCTAGAGCAGGGGGTGGCCGGGTGTGGCGTCGTCCGTTCAGCGAGCGGGCGAGCCGTCTCCGTCCTCGGGCAGGTCCGTCCCCGGGTTCTGTGGCGCTTCGGGACCGGCCGGCCCCGCACCATCACCGTCCACCGAGCCGGGGTTCGTCATGGGCGGCGCCACCTGCTGCGGGGGCGCGGAGGGAGCCGGAGGCACCTGGTCGGCAGGAGGCTGGATGGGTGGCTGCTGGCGACTGACCGGCGCCGCGTGCTCCGTGGACTCGGCGCTGGCCTGGGCGGCCTGGCCCCGCGCCTCGGCAAGGGCCTTCGCCGGGTCCTCGAGGATCGGCTCCGCGAACGCGTCGTCCTCGGGCGGGCTCTGCTCGAACGACTCGTCAACAGCCAGCTCGGACCTGGCCTCGTTGGCGCCGAGGGCACCCCCGATGCCGCGGAGGGCGTCGGTCAGCTCCGACGGGATGATCCACATCTTGTTGGAGTCGCCCCTGGCGATCTGCGGAAGCACCTGGAGGTACTGGTAGGCGAGCAGCTTCTGGGTCGGCTTGCCGCGGTGGATCGCCCCGAAGACCTGCTGGATGGCGCGAGCCTGGCCCTGTGCCTCGAGGATCCGGGCCTGGGCGGAGCCCTCGGCGCGCAGGATCTGGCTCTGCTTCTCACCCTCCGCTTCGAGGATCGCGGACTGCTTGACACCCTCGGCCGTGAGGATGGCCGCACGCCGGTTGCGCTCGGCACGCATCTGCTGCTCCATCGAGTCCTGCACCGAGTGCGGTGGGTCGATGGCCTTGAGCTCGACCCGGTTGACGCGGATGCCCCACTTGCCGGTCGCCTCGTCGAGGACGCCACGCAGCTGGCCGTTGATCTGGTCGCGGCTGGTCAGGGTCTGCTCGAGGTCGAGCGAGCCGATGACGTTACGGAGGGTCGTCACCGTGAGCTGCTCGATGCCGGTGATGAAGTTGGCGATCTCGTAGACGGCAGCCTTGGCGTCGATCACCGAGTAGTAGATGACGGTGTCGATGCTGACGACGAGGTTGTCGGACGTGATGACCGGCTGCGGTGGGAACGTCACGACCTGCTCACGCAGGTCGATGTTGGCGCGCACCTTGTCGACGAACGGCACGAGGAAGTGGATCCCCGCCGTCAGCGTCTTGTTGTAGCTGCCGAGGCGCTCGACGATCTGCGCCGTCTGCTGCGGCACGATCCGCACCGTGCGCAGCACGATGATCAGCGCCACGACGACGATCAGGATCGGGATGATGAGTACGGGGTCCACGACCTACTCCCTGTCTTGTTCTGGTGAGCGCGCGTCCCTACTGGTCGCGCGGGTTTGGCTGCGGGCGGCGCCCGCAGAAGACGATGTTGGCGAAACAGGTGCCGGTGGCAGTCAGCTCCCGAGGATCCGGGCGCGGCTGACGACGACCGTTGCGCCCTCGATCCTGTCGACGACGACTTCCTCGCCCGGCTCGATGCTGTCGCCCGTCGTGCGGGCACTCCACGTCTCTCCCGCGAGCTTGACCCGTCCGTTGGCGGTCGTCACGCGGTCGAGCACGTACGCCGATCTGCCGAGGTTGGCCTCGGCTCCCATCGGCTCGTGCACCCCCGTGAACCGACGCTTCAGCCACGGCCGCACGGTGAAGACCAGTGCGATCGCGGTCACGGCGGCGACCACTGACTGGACGGCAACGGGTGCGCCGAGAGCGGCCGCCACCGACCCTCCGAGCGCTCCGCCGGCGAGCATCAGGAACGTGAAGTCGCCGCTTGCGGCCTCGACGGCGACGAGCAGGAGCGAGACTCCGAGCCACACGATCCACACGTAACCCTCGAACACGATGCACCCAGCCTTCGTCCGTGTCGCCACCACCCGGGGGCGACGTCTCGTTCGTCACACATGTGACGTATTCGATTCTGCCTCAGTTCCGTCGTTGTGGACTCGGGTGAGGCAACGGTCCAGTCACGACCGCGCGCGAGCCGACCACCGGTCGCCGTGTTGCTCGAGGACGAGGGGCAGCCCGAAGGTCTGCGACAGGTTCTCCTCCGTGAGGGTGATCGGGATGGGCCCCGCCGCCACGACCCGGCCCCGGCGGAGCAGGAGGACATCGGTGAACGACGGCGGGATCTCCTCGACATGGTGCGTCACGAGGACGAGAGCCGGCGCGTCGGTGTCGGCGGCCAGCTCTCCCAGCCGTCGGACGAGGTCCTCACGGCCGCCGAGATCAAGCCCCGCCGCTGGCTCGTCAAGCAGCATCAGCTCCGGATCGGTCATGAGCGCCCGGGCGATCTGGACCCGCTTGCGCTCCCCCTCGCTGAGCGTGCGGTAGTGCCGGTCCGCAAGGTGGTCGACGCCCATCGCCTTGAGCAGCTCCATCGCGCGCACGTAGTCGAGGTCGTCGTACTGCTCGCGCCACCGGCCGAGGATGCCGTAGGAGGCGGTGACGACGACGTTTCCCACGAGCTCATCGCCGGGAATCCGCTCGGCCATCGACGAGCTCGCGAGCCCGACCCGCGGCCGCAGCTCGAAGACGTCGACCGCCCCGAGCACCTCGCCGAGGACTCCCGCAACACCGCTCGTCGGGTGCAGCCGGGCCGCGGCGATCTGCAGGAGCGTCGTCTTGCCGGCTCCGTTGGGGCCGAGGATGACCCAGCGCTCCCCCTCCTCGACGTCCCAGTTCACGTCCTCGACCAGCATCGTGGTGCCTCGTCTGACGGTCACGCCGGCCAACGCGAGGACATCGCTCATGGGCATGACCCTATGCCACCTCCCGCGGGCCCCGGAGGCGCCGTGGCGGCCGACCCGCCCGCGGCCCGCGGCCTACGATGGCGCCTGATGTCCGAGCTCCCAGGATCCGTGCGGCTTGCGCTGTGGGTCACCGCGGCGTGGAACGACAAGGTCTCTCTCCGCGCCGCCCTGGCCCGCTCCTTCCCCGACGTCGACCATGTCGCCGGCGACCTGGGTCGGCTCGACGTGTGGCGTGACCTGGGGGAACGCGCCCTCTTCGTCGCGCTCCCCCGACCGGGAGACGTGAGCCGTATGCCGCAGTGCTCGCTCCCAGCCGCAGCGCTTGCTACCGAGGCGGGTGAGTGTGTCTTCGTCCCATCGGTCGGCGGCCTGCTCGTCCCCCGGCTCACGGAGTTCGGGCCGTCAGGCGACACCGGATGGCGGGTCGACTGGACGGCCCTGGACGCGCAGCCGGTGCCACGGCATCGGCTGGAGATGATCGACCTGCGAGATGTCGAGCGCACTCTGGTCACCCGCCTTCGCGAGCACACCGACGCCTTCGAGCGAGTGGGCGGGAGGCCGTGGGGGACGTCAGCCAGAGCAGAGGCCGAAACCGCGCTCGACACTCGCCCCTGGGGCCTGCCGGACGACACCCCGGCCAAGGCCTTGCGGGTCATGTCGGTGGCGGCGACGGCAGCGGTGCTTGCGGAGCGTGCTCGCCGGCTCACCAGCCTCGGGTCCGACGGGCTGGATCTGGGCACGTCCGCTCGACGTGAGTCGCTCGTGCGGTCGCTGGCTGCCGACGCGGACGACGCCCTGGCCGACGCCGCGAACGTCGCGGTGATGAGCCTCGCGGGGTGGCGCCGTGCATAGTGGGGCCATGGCCGAACTACCTCAGCTGCAACCCCTGGACGAGTCGCGCATCGAGCGCATCCTCTGCGTCGCTGCCCACCCCGACGACCTCGAGTACGGCACGGCTGCCGCCGTCGACAAGTGGGTGAGGTCCGGAAAGACGGTGACCTACCTGCTCGTGACGAGGGGCGAGGCCGGCATCGACACGATGGCCCCTGACGAGGCGGGTCCGGTCCGGGAGCAGGAGGAGCGGGACGGCGCCGAGGAGGTCGGCGTGACCGTGGTCGAGTTCCTCGACGACTTCCGCGACGGAGTCGTGGAGTACGGGGTACCTTTGCGCCGCGCGATCGCCCGCGAGATGCGGATTCGCCGGCCTGACCTGGTCGTGACGCTGACCCATGCCGAGACGGGCGCCGGTGGCTGGTTGAACCAGGCCGACCATCGTGCGGTGGGCTTGGCCACCCTGGATGCGAGGGCGGACGCCGGCAACCGGTGGATCTTCCCCGGCCTGGTCGACGAGGGGCTTGACCCATGGCAGGTGAGGCAGGTGCTCATCGTCCAGGACCCCGTGCCGACCCACTGGGTCGACGTCTCCGGACACTTCGATGCTGCGGTCGCGTCGTTGTCGGCCCATGACCGCTACCTCGAGGCGTTGGGACCCGACTACCCGAAGCCGCGGGACCTGCTCCAACAGATCCTCGGTGGACCGGCGGAGCACCTCGGCGTCGAACACGCCCTGACCGGCCGCCTCGTCAGCTGACCCGGACGTCGGGGCCGCTGCTTCGGCGACGTCGGCGCCGCCACCGAAGCACCGTCCGGACCAGCACGACGAGGACGATCGCGAGCATGATGAGCGCCGCGATGACGAGGACGGGCACGAGGATCGCGATGACGCTCAGTCCGAGCGACGCGGAGTCCTCTGCCGTCGATACGACGGGAGTGCCCATTCCCAGGGTGCCGGCGTCCACGGCGGGCCGGACGGTGAGCTTGCCGGCGTGGACGAGTCCGGAGACGACGACGCCGAGGACGACCCCGACCCACGGGTTGTCCGCCATCCAGGTCGACTGGTCGGCCTTCTCCGCGGCAGAGGTCGCGGCGACCATCAGCCCACCCATGCTCGGCCGGATGAGGGTCTGCACGGCGTCGTTGATCGTGTCGACTGCGGGGATCTTGTCGAGGACGATCTCGGCCAGCAGGAGCACCGAGCCGATGCCGATCGCCCAGCCGCTCTCGATCCACGTCAGGCTGGCCGGCAGGGTGATGACGTCGGTGAAACGCGCGGCGATGGCGACGACGAGGAAGGGGATGTAGGCGTTGAGCCCCGCAGCGGCGGACAGTCCCATGCCCGTGAGCATCTCGACCACTGCCGACCTCCGTCTCGGGCCCGGCGTCCCGTCAGGTCATTTGTACTGCTTGGGAGTGGCCCGAAGCGGGATCCCGCGCCAGTCGCGTGCTCGCGATACCGACGTGATACCCGCGCACCCACGGTGGAATGCGTCAGTTCGGACAGGGGGGCGCTGAAGCGAGGGAACGACCATGGAGAGGCTCACGACCTGGAGCTCGTCGGAACCCGGCGAAACCGTCCGGTGGTCGGCGTCAGCGTCGTCGGGTTGAGCGAGGCGATCTGCGGCTGTTCCTCTCGGGCCAGAACGGCAGCGTGGGTCTGCTCGACGTCGCCAGTCGCACGTGGAAGCGACGCTGCGCTGGGAGCTGGCCCAGCGGCATACGGGATGGCGGTGTCAGCCCCCGAGGACCGCGCGGTACACGTCGAGGGTGCGGTCGCCGATCGACGCCCACGAGAAGGACTCCACCGCGCGACGCCGACCGGCTGCGCCGAAGGCGCGGGCCCGGTCCACGTCGGACACCGCGTCGATGAGTGCGGCGGCGAGGTCGGCGACGAAGCGATCCGAGTCGATCGGCGTCCCGGTGCCGTCCTGGACCTGCTCGATGGGCACGAGCCACCCCGTCTCGCCGTCGACGACGACCTCCGGGATCCCTCCGGTGGCGGTCGCGACCACCGGGAGCTCGCAGGCCATGGCCTCGAGGTTGACGATGCCCAAGGGCTCGTAGACCGACGGGCAGGCGAAGACCGTGCCGTGCGAGAGGAGGGCGCTGACCTCGGCCCGGGGCAGCATCTCGGCGATCCAGACGACTCCCTGTCGCTGGGTGCGGAGCGACTCCATGAGGCCCTCGACCTCCGCCATGATCTCCGGAGTGTCGGGCGCACCCGCACAGAGGACGAGCTGCACATCCGGTGGAAGCTCAGCGCACGCACGCAGGAGGTAGGGCAGGCCCTTCTGGCGGGTGATGCGACCGACGAACACGACCGACGGGCGGTCCGGGTCGACGCCGTGCCGCTCGACGATCGCGCGGGCGTCGGGCGAACGGTCGGCCAGCCAGAGCTGCGAGTCGATGCCGTTGTGCACGACGTGGACCCGGTCGGGGTCGAGGGACGGGTAGCACTTGAGGATGTCCTCCCGCATGCCGGCGCTCACCGCGACGACACCTGCTGCCGCCTCGTAGGCGGTGCGCTCCGCCCACGAGGAGACTCGGTACCCCCCTCCCAGCTGCTCAGCCTTCCAGGGGCGAAGGGGCTCGAGCGAGTGGGCGGTCACGACGTGCGGCATTCCGCCAAGGAGTGCGGCGAGGTGGCCGGCGAGGTTGGCGTACCACGTGTGCGAGTGGACGAGGTCGGCCCCGACGCAGTCACCCGCCATGGCAAGGTCGACCCCGAGGGTCTGGATCGCGGCGTTCGCATCGGCGAGTTCCGCGAGGTCGCCGTAGACCTGGGTGCCCGGCTCGTCCCGTGGGGCTCCGAAGCACCGGACCTGCACGTCAAGGTCTCCACGGACGCGCAGGGCACGCACGAGCTCGGCAACGTGGACGCCCGCTCCTCCGTAGATCGCCGGTGGGTACTCCTTGCTCAGGATGTCGACGCGCACCGCTCGAGCCTAGCCCGCACGGCGGCCGATACCCGGCTGAAACTGGCCTCCCGTGCTGCGCCAGCCCAGCGGCATACGGAATGTCGTGGTTGGTGCGGACGCGACGCGCCCCGATCCGGGCAAGCCTCCCCCGCCGGGGCATTCCCGCCTAGGGTGTGGACATGGCGCGCCGAAGCCCGAACTCCAACCGCAAGGTGCTCGCGATCGTCTTGGCAGGAGGAGAGGGCAAGCGGCTCATGCCGCTCACCGCTGACCGGGCCAAGCCGGCGGTCCCGTTCGCCGGCATCTACCGCCTGATCGACTTCGCCCTGTCCAACGTCGTCAACTCCGGCTACCTCCAGGTGGTTGTCCTGACGCAGTACAAGTCCCAGAGCCTCGACGCGCACGTCACCAAGACGTGGCGCATGTCCACCCTCCTGGGCAACTACGTGACGACCGTGCCGGCCCAGCAACGGGTCGACAAGAACTGGTTCCTCGGGAGCGCGGACGCGATCTACCAGAGCCTCAACCTCATCGACGACGCGAAGCCCGAGATCGTCGTCGTCGTCGGGGCAGACCACGTCTATCGCATGGACTTCAGCCACATGGTCGAGCAGCACATCGAGAGCGGTGCCGGGTGCACCGTCGCTGCGATCCGACAGCCGATCTCGCTCGCCGACCAGTTCGGCGTGATCGAGGTGGACGAGAGCGACCCGACGAAGATCGCCGCGTTCCTCGAGAAGCCCACGGAGACGCGTGGACTGCCGGACGCCCCCCACGAGATCCTCGCGTCGATGGGCAACTACGTCTTCACGACCGAGGCCCTCATCGACGCCGTCACGCGCGACCGCGACAACGCGGAGAGCAAGCACGACATGGGCGGCAACATCGTGCCCGACTTCGTCTCTCGCGGTGACGCCGCGGTCTACGACTTCAAGGACACGCCCGTACCGGGTGCGACCGACCGCGACCGCGGCTACTGGCGCGACGTCGGCACCATCGAGTCCTACTACGACGCGCACATGGACCTCGTGTCGATCCACCCGGTCTTCAACCTCTACAACTACGAATGGCCCATCTACACGCAGCACCAGCCCTATCCCCCGGCCAAGTTCGTCCACGGCAGCGGCGACCGGATCGGCGAGGCCCTCAACTCGGCGGTGTCCCCCGGGGTCGTCGTGTCCGGGGCCCACATCTACGCGTCGGTCCTGTCTCCGCTCGTCCACGTCCACTCGTATGCCAGCGTCCAGGGGTCGGTCATCCTCGACGGCGTGCAGATTCACCGCCATGCCCAGATCCGGCGCGCGATCATCGACAAGAACGTCGTGGTGCCGGAGGGCGCGCAGATCGGGCTCGACCGGGACCACGACGTGGCCCGGGGCTTCCACGTCACCGAGACGGGGATCGTCGTCATCGGCAAGGGCCAGACCGTCGTCCGGTGAGTGCCGCCCCACGCAACCTGGGTGAGCAGGCGGTCGAGCTGCTCGAGGAGCTCCTCGCGATCGACTCCGTCAACCCCGGGCTCGTCGACGGAGCGCCCGGGGAGTCGGCGATCGTCGAGCACCTGCGGCGGCGGGCCGACAGGGCCGGGTTCACCACGCTCGTCGTGACCCCGGACGGCCATCCGGACAGGCCGAGCCTGCTCGCCTGGCACCACGGTTCGGCGCCGGGTCCCTGCCTCCTGCTCAACGGCCACCTCGACACCGTCGGCGTCGCCGGGATGGCCGAGCCGTTCAGTCCGCGGATCGACGGTGACCGTCTCCTCGGCCGCGGCGCGGCGGACATGAAGGGCGGAGTGGCTGGCATCGTGGTCGCCGCCGAGGAGCTCGCCCGGCGCGGGCGCACCTCTGTTGTGCTCGCGCTCGTCGCGGACGAGGAGGACCGGAGTCTCGGCACCGAGACCGTGCTCGCCCAGCTGGAGGCCACCGGTCTGCGACCCGACCTGGCTCTCGTCGCCGAGCCGAGCAACCTCGACCTCACCGTCAGCCTGCGCGGGTTCGCCGTCGTCGAGGTCGAGTTCGCGGGACGGGCGGCGCACGCGTCCCAGGCGGACGAAGGGGTCGACGCGGTGGCACACCTGGGACGGTTCCTGGGCGCCGTCGCGGCCGCACGGGCGCCGATCCGGGCCCGCGGTGGGGAGCTCCTCGTCAGCGTGGTCCGCGGCGGCAGTGCTCCCTTCACCGTCGCGGACCGGGCACTCGCGATCATCGAGCGCCGGACCGCTTCCGCCGAGTCGTCGACGGGGACGCTCGCCGAGGTCGAGACGCTCCTGGCGCGGCTGCGCGACGAGGACCCGACGGTGACGGCCACCGCGCAGCTGGTCGTCGCCCGTGAGTCGTGGATGCTGCAGCCAGCGGGGCCGGCGCGGACCTTTGCGACCGTCCTCGACGAACGGCTCGTCACGACTCCGGGCCGGACGGGCACGGACTTCGCGGCGCCCTACTGGATGGAGGCACCGCTCTTCGAGGAGAACGGGATCCCCGCGCTCGTCTGTGGACCGTCAGGAGGAGGGCTGCACTCGGTCGACGAATGGGTCGACCTGCGACAGGTCCGCGCCTTCCCCGAGGCCATCGTCGCGGCCGTCGAGTCCCTCGGGGAGGGGTTCGATGCCCACTGATCCACGGGGTCTGCGTGACGACGCGCCCCTGCTCGACGCGTGGCTGCGCTTCCCGGAGAAGGCGCCGACCCCCTTCACGATTCCCGGCCACAAGCACCGGACCAACCTGGTGGGCGATGTCGTGGCCGGGGACGTGCCGCTCTACGGCGGCCTCGACACGGTGAAGCTGACGAGCGGCGTCCTCGCCGACGCGGAAGCGCGGGCTGCCGACCTGTGGGGTGCCGACGTGTGCCGCTTCTCGGTCGGCGGTTCCACGCATGCGAACCAGGCCCTCGCGCTGGCCATCGGGTCCGAGGGCGACCAGGTCCTCGTCGGGCGCACGCTCCACCGATCGGTGCTCCTCGGTCTCGTCCTCGCCGGGCTCGAGCCGGTCTGGCTCCGGCCGGACCTCGACGCAGCGACCGGCCTTCCCCTCGGCGTGAGTCCTGCCGCTGTGGCGGACGGCTTCCGCCGGGCACCGGACGCGGTCGCCGTCCTCGTCGGTGACCCCGCCTACGTCGGGACGGTCGGCGACGTCGCCGGGCTCGCCGAGGTGGCGCACCGACACGGCCGGCCGCTCATCGTCGACGCTGCGTGGGCGGCCCACTTCGGCTTCCACCCGGCGCTGCCCCAGCACGCCCTCGCGCTCGGCGCCGACGCGCTCGTGACCTCGGCGCACAAGACGCTGCCAGCGTGGTCGCAGGCGGCCTATCTGCTCGCTCGCACCGACCGGATCGACCCGGCACGGCTCGACGCGGCGGTCGAGGCAACCCATACGACGAGCCCGGCCGGCGCCATCCTGGCCAGCGCCGACGCGGCCCGCGCCCTGCTCGCCCGGGACGGTCTCGAGCTGCTCGGCGCCCTCGTCGATCGCGTGGCTCGCGCCCGGGCCCGGTTCTCGGTCATCCCGGGCCTCGTCGTCCTTGACGGGCCGCACGTCGACCCGGCCAAGCTGACGCTCGTCCTCGGCGGAACGGGAGCCGATGGCATCCGCGTCGAGCAGGACCTCATCGCGGAAGGTCTCCCGGTGGAGATGGCCGACCGGGACACGATCGTCGCGCTGGTCACGATGGCCGATGACGACCTCAGTGTCGGTCGGCTCGCCGACCGCCTCATGACGGCTCTGGAGCGCCACCGCGGCGCGCCACGTCCTGTCGCGCCCGCAGCGGCGTGGAACGTCGACCCGATCGTCGTCACGACGCCGCGAGCGGCGTTCTTCGCACCGCACGAGACGGTCCCGACGGACGCTGCGGTGGGGCGCACCTGCGCCGAGCTCGTCGCGCCCTACCCGCCGGGAGTCCCGGTGCTGGCACCCGGCGAACAGGTCACGACAGCAGCGGTGGAGGCGCTGAGAACGGCCCAGAGGCACGGGACCCGGGTCGCGTACGCCTCCGACCCAACCCTGCAGACCCTCCGCGTGCTCCGGGCCGACGGCGCAGGGCACGGTTGACCACTCAACCGAGCCCAGCGGCATACGATCCCATCCGTGGAGGAGACATGAGCTCGACGGCACCGACCAGCGTGACGGACCCGAGGCCGGCGCGGGTCGCGTTCCAGATCCCGCCACAGCATGCCTCGTGGTCGCAGATCCGTTCTCTCGCAGTGACACTCGAGGAGCTCGGGGCGGACATCCTCTTCACATGGGACCACTTCTTCCCGTTGAATGGCGACCTCAATGGGGCCCACTTCGAGGCATGGACGATCCTCGCGGCCTGGGCGGAGGTCACCGAACGGGTCGAGATCGGCTGCCTCGTGACGGGGAACTCCTACCGGAACCCTGACCTGCTCGCCGACGTCGCACGGACCGTTGACCACGTCAGTGGTGGGCGCCTCATCCTCGGGATCGGGTCCGGGTGGGCACAGCGTGACTATGACGAGTACGGCTACGCGTTCGGGACCGCAGGGAGCCGTCTCGACGACCTCGCCAAGGACCTGCCGGTCATCCGTCGGCGGTGGGAGCGGCTCAACCCCCAGCCGACGCGCGACATCCCGATCCTCATCGGCGGTGGGGGTGAGCGCAAGACGCTGCGGATCGTCGCCGAGCACGCGACGATCTGGCACGGTTTCGGCGACGACCACGTCATCGCTCACAAGCACCGGGTGCTCGACGAGTGGTGCCGGAGGCGCGGGCGCGACCCGCTGGACATCGAGCGGTCCGCCGGCGTTGCCTTCGTGCCCGGCCGCAACCCGGACCAGCGGGCGGACTACGCCGGCAACGCTCAGCGGCTGTACGACGTGGGCACTCGCCTGTTCACCGCCAGCATCTCCGCGACTGATCCGGACCTAAGTCGGGTCCGGGACCTGCTCCAGTGGCGGGACGAGACCAACGCGGTGTGACCGGTCGCATGCCGGATCGATGCGTCGCCCGGGAGCCCGGCTGGCTAGCCTTTCGACCGTGGCGAGCGAGCACGTCCAGACCCTGAGCCTGACGCTGACGGGAGACGACCGACCAGGTGTGACGAGCACCATTCTGGGGGCGATCAGCGGGACCGGTGCCGAGGTCCTCGACATCCAGCAGGTTGCCGTGCACGGGCACCTCACCCTCGCCCTGCTCCTCGATCCCGGTGACCACTCCGACGACCTGCGCGACGCCGCGGCGGTCGCGGCACACCGGCTCGGGCTCTCCCTCACCGTGCTCGAGGGCAGCGGTGACAACGCACGACCGCGACAGGGCCGCGCCGCCGTCGTGGTCCTCGGCGCTCCCCTGCTCGCCGACGCCGTGGGCCTCGTCACGGCGCAGATCGCCGACCACGGCGCGAACATCGACCGGATCCGGCGGCTGTCGCGCTACCCGGTCACGACGGTCGAGTTCGACATCAGCGGCGCCTTCGTGCCCGCGCTCCGCAACGAGCTGGCCCTCGTCGCAGCGTCGTCGGCGATCGACATCGCGGTCGCTCCCGGCGGGCTGGCCCGACGCGGACGGCGCCTCGTGGTCCTCGACGTCGACTCGACGCTGATCCAACAGGAGGTCATCGAGATGCTCGCGGCCCACTGCGGGCGCGAGGACGAGGTGGCTGCCGTCACCGCTCGTGCCATGGCCGGCGAACTCGACTTCGAGCAATCGCTCCGCGCTCGGGTGGCTACCCTTGCGGGCCTCCCTGAGTCGGTGCTCGCCGAGGTGCGGCAGGAGATCGTCCTGACGCCGGGAGCCCGCACTCTCGTGCGGACCCTCAAGCGCCTCGGGTTCACGGTCGGCCTCGTCAGCGGTGGCTTCATCGAGATCGTCGGCGGCCTGGCGGCCGAGCTCGGGATCCACCATGCGCGTGCCAACCGGCTCGAGATCCGCGACGGCGTCCTCACCGGTGGCCTCGTGGGCGAGGTCGTCGACCGCGCCGGCAAGGCGGCCGCCCTGCGGGAGTTCGCGACGCTGGAGGGACTGCCGCTGAGCCGGACCGTGGCCATCGGTGACGGCGCGAACGACCTGGACATGCTCCACATCGCGGGCCTGGGCGTCGCCTTCAACGCCAAGCCGCTCGTCCGCGAGCAGGCGCACACGAGTGTCAACGTGCCGTATCTCGACTCGGTGCTCTACCTGCTGGGCATCACGCGCGAGGAGATCGAGGAGGCGGACCTGGACGACGGGACCCCGACCGCCGCTCCGCCGGTGCCCGGGGTTCGCCCCTGACGCTACTGCCCCATGGCGTGCACGCCCCCGTCGACGTGGACGATCTCGCCCGTTGTGGCGGGGAACCAGTCGGAGAGCAGCGCCGCGCACGCCTGCGCAGCCGGCACCGGGTCGTTGACGTCCCAGCCGAGCGGCGCCCGCTCATCCCACACCTGCTCGAACTGCTCGAAACCCGGGATCGACTTGGCCGCCGTGGTGCGGATCGGCCCGGCAGCCACGAGGTTGCACCGGACACGCTTGGGGCCGAGGTCCCGGGCCAGGTAGCGGTTGGTCGACTCGAACGCCGCCTTCGCCACGCCCATCCAGTCGTACACCGGCCAGGCGAACTTCGCGTCGAAGGTGAGGCCGACGACGCTTCCGCCGTTCGACATGAGCGGGAGCGCCGCCACCGACAGCGACTTGAGGCTGTAGGCGGAGATCTGGAGCGCCGTGGACACGTCCTCCCACGAACCCTCCAGGAAGTTGAAGGCGCCCTGGGGCGCGAAACCGATGGAGTGCAGCACGCCGTCGAGGTGGTCGATGTGTTCGCCGAGTCGATCGGCCAGCGAGTCGAGGTCGCCCTGGTTCGCGACGTCGAGCTCGATCACCTCGGGCGCCGTGGGCAGCCGCTTGGCGATGGTCCGGGTGATCTTCATCGTCCGTCCGAAGGAGGTCAGGACGACCTCCGCGCCCTGTTCCTGGGCGATCTTCGCGACGTGGAACGCGATGGAGCTGTCCATCAGGACTCCGGTGACGAGGAGCTTCTTGCCTTCGAGGATTCCCATGTCTTCTCGTGACTTTCTCGTGTGGGAGGCGGCGTGCGAGCGAAAGCGGGCTGAGCGGCATACGGCAAAACGCTCGTGCCGTATGCCGCTGAGCTGGGTCAGTGCCCCATGCCGAGTCCTCCGTCGACGGGGATGACGGCGCCGGTGATGTAGGCGGCGGCGTCGCTGGCGACGAAGCGGACGACGGACGCGACCTCCTCGGGCGTGGCGAAGCGGCCGGCGGGGATGCTCGCGAGGTAGGCCTTGCGCTGATCCTCCGGCAGGACGGCGGTCATCTCGGTGTCGATGAACCCGGGTGCGACGACATTGGCCGTGATGCCGCGGCCGCCGAGCTCCCGGGTGATCGAGCGAGCGAGTCCGACGAGGCCCGACTTGGAGGCGGCGTAGTTCGTCTGGCCCGGTGACCCGTAGAGCCCGACGACACTCGAGATGAGAATGATGCGGCCCCTACGCTTGCGGATCATTCCCGTGGCGGCGCGGCGGGCGCAGCGGAAGGCACCGGCGAGGTTCGTGTCGATGACCGTGTCGAAGTCCTCGTCGCTCATCCGCATGAGCAGCGTGTCACGAGTGACGCCCGCATTGGCCACGAGGACCTCGACCGGGCCGCCGAAGATCTCCTCCGCCGCCGTGAACGCCTGGTCGACCGAGGCGGTGTCCGTCACCTCGCAGATGACCCCTTGCAGGCCCTCTGGTGGCACTCCGGACCGGTGCGTGATGACGACGTTGTCGCCGGCGGCCTCGAAGGCACGGGCGATGGCGAGGCCGATGCCTCGGTTGCCTCCCGTCACGAGCACGTTGCGCGGCTCCGTGTCTGCCACCTGGTCTCTCCTTCGCCTTGGACGATCCATCATTCGACGCGGCCGGTTCCAGCGCCGCGGGGTCAGCCCGAACCTAGTGGACTACCGATGGGTAGGCCGAAGCTGCTCGGGGGCGCCCGGATCATCCGCTCGCACCGGGCTTATGGTGGATGGGTGGCAGAAGGCAAGCAGCGACCCGTGGTGCACACCGTCACCTCGGCGCAGACCTCGCCCGCTGACGACCAGGCCCAGCGCATCCGGCGGTATCTGACGATGATGGGCATCCGCGTCGCGTGCTTCGGCCTTGTCTTCGTGCTCCATGGCTGGCTGCGCTGGGTGGCGATCATCGGCGCGGTCGTGCTGCCGTACTTCGCCGTCGTCACTGCCAACGCCGTGCGACCGAGCCAGTCAGGGACGATTCAGCCGGTGACTCCCCAGGCGGACCGCAACCGGCTCGAGCAGTGACGGAGCCGCTCACCGGTCCGGTTCCGAGGACCGAGGACCACGTGTGCAGCGCGAAGGGCTGCCGCGCCTCGGCGACCCACGCCGTCGTCTGGCGCAACCCGAAGCTGCATGTCGAAGGGCGGCGCAAGGTCTGGCTCGCCTGCGACGAGCACCAACAGTCACTGGCGGACTTCGTCGGGCTGCGTGGTTTCCTCATCGAGGTGATACCCGTGGGCGAACTGACCGACGCGGACGGCTGACGCCGGCAGAGCGGGACCACGGTTCCGCAGCTGGCGGGCCAGGTCCCGCGAACCCCGCCAGACCGGGACCTGGGTCCGCAACCGGCGGGACCAGCCCTCGGATCTCGGGTCAGCCGCCGATCGCCGACATGGGACGGTCCGGCTGCACGAAGTCCGGCGCACCGATCCCGTGCCCACGGCGCTTGCGCCACATCTCGCCGCGCATCAGGTCGAGCAGCTCGTCGTCGGTGGCGCCCTCGCGCATGGGGGTGCGCAGGTCGGTCTCCGTGCGGGAGAAGAGGCAGTTGCGCACCTGGCCGTCGGCGGTCAGCCGGGTCCGGTCGCAGGCGGCACAGAAGGGCGCGGTCACGCTCGCGATGATGCCCACCGTCTCTGGGCCACCGTCCACGAGGAAACGCTCGGCCGGCGCGCTCCCCCGCTCCTCCGCGGGCAGCGCCGTCAGGGTGAAGCGCTCGGACAGCCGTGCCCGGATCTCGTCCGCGGTCACCATGTCGCGGCGGTCCCACGCGTGCTGGGCATCGAGCGGCATCTGCTCGATGAAGCGCAGCTCGTAGCCGCGGTCGAGACACCACTGGAGGACGTCCGCGACGCTGTCGTCGTTGACGCCGCGCATGGCGACGGCGTTGACCTTGACGGGGGTGAGGCCGGCACCCGCGGCGGCCTTGAGGCCGAGCTCCACGTCGGCGATCCGGTCCCTGCGAGTGAGACGGGTGAAGGTCTCCGAGTCGATCGTGTCGAGGCTGACGTTGACTCGGTCCAAACCCGCGCTGGCCAGGCCCTGGGCGACGCGCTCGAGGCCCACGCCGTTCGTCGTCATGGCGATCCGGGGGCGGGGGTCAAGCCCGGCGATGCCGGCCACGAGCTCGACGAGGGACCTGCGCAGCAAGGGCTCCCCGCCGGTCAGGCGCACCTGCGTGACGCCGTCCCGGACGAACAGCCGGATGAGCCGGAGCATCTCCTCGTCGGTCAGCATCTCTGCCTTGGGCATCCACGGCAGGCCCTCGGCGGGCATGCAGTAGGTGCAGCGCAGGTTGCAGCGGTCGGTCACCGAGACCCGTAGGTCTCGGGCCACCCGACCGAACTGGTCGACAAGACCCGTCTGCCCAGCCGGCCTGCTGATCGCGTCGGTGGGCCGGACGATGGGATCCGGAAGGCGCGTCATGACCACCACTCTAAGCCGGGTAGCGTCGTGGTGTGCTCCGGCTCTGGCTCACTCGACGATGGTTGCTCATGACCGTCGTCGCCATCCTCTTCGGCGTGGCGTGCTGGATGCTCGGCTCGTGGCAGTGGAGCCGACACGTCGAGAAGCGCATCAAGGTCACGGCGATCGAACAGAACTACGAAGCTGCTCCGGTGCCGATCGCTACCCTCCTCGGCCAAGCCGCCGATGGCGACGGGAGCCGGGCGGGGCTGACCGCCGAGGAGCAGTGGAGCCGGGTGATCCTGCACGGCTCCTACCGACCCGGTCCTGACCTCATGGTGCGCAACCGCACCGAGGACCAGACGGTCGGCTTTGAGGTCCTCACACCGTTCACCACGGGGGGCCTGACCATTCTCGTCGACCGGGGATGGGTGCCCAATGCCCGTGATGCCGAGAACACGCCCTCGGCCGACCCTCCCCCATCGGGCCAGGTCGAGGTGGTCGGCTGGCTCCGAAGCGGTGAGCCCGATCTCGGCCGCGACCTACCGGCCCCCCAGCTCGCAAGCATCAGCATCTCGGACGCGCGGGCGCGTGCTCCCGAGCTGAGCGATGTTGACGCCTACGTCGTGCTCGGCTCCCAGACGCCGAGCGCGCCAGCGGGTGGCCACCCCGTTGCCCCGCTTCCGCGCCCCGACGAAGGGCTTGGCCCGCATCAGGCGTACGCCATCCAGTGGTGGCTGACGATGCCAGCGGGCCTCGTCTTCGTGTGGTTCGCGATCCGTCGTCAGGTGGTCCAATCGGCCGAGGGCTCGCGGGAGGAGGTCCCCGTGAAGCCGAAGAAGGTCCGGATCTGGGACGAGGAGGACGCCTGACCGCACCCCTTCGACGACGCCGGCCGAATGGTCGTCTGCCTCAGGAGTTCTCGGGACCGCGTGCGGCGAGGATCTGCTCGCGCAGGATGTCCGCGTGTCCGCAGTGCTGCGCCAGCTCCCGGATCATGTGGAGGTAGACCCAGCGGAGCGGCAGCGGGCCGCGGCGGTTCCCGGTGACGATGTCCTCCAGCCCCAGTCCGGTCGTGGCTTCGCGAGAGGCGGCGCAGGCGCGCTGGTGCGAGGCCCTGATGCTGTCGATCGTGTCCGCCGGGTCGAGGATGAACGACTCGTCCGGGCTCGCCGGAATCCCGATCTCCGACCGGGACCGCCTGGTGATCGCTTCGTCGAACCACACGCCCTCGACGAACGTCGCGTGCTTGACGAGCCCGAGCAGCGTCGTCCGTGATGGGACCAGCGAGCGCCGAGCCTCCTCCTCGGTCAGCCCGTCCACACACGCATTGAGGGCTGCGCGGTGGTCATCGAGGAACATCTCGAGCTGCGTCTTGATGGGCGCGTGGAACGCCTCCGGTGTGAGGCTGCGCGGGTCGGTTGCCACATCGGGGAGCATAGGCACCTGGGCTGGTCACGACAGCGGAGGGGCTGCGGGCAGCCCGACCGGCTCCGCTCCGAACGCTTCGGTCGACAGGCCGACGGCAGCTCGAGGGGAGTCTGCGAACTGCGTGGCGTGGAGCTGCGCGTACAGCCCCTCGGCGGCCAGTAGGTCGGCGTGTCGACCGGTCTCGACGATGCGGCCGTGATCGAGCACGACGATGAGGTCGGCCTGGCGGATCGTCGAGAGTCGGTGGGCGATGACGATCGAGGTCCGGCCGGTGAGCGCGGCATCGAGGGCGCGCTGCACGGCCACCTCGGACTCGGAGTCGAGATGCGCCGTCGCCTCGTCGAGGACGACGATGTCGGGCGCCTTGAGCAGCAGCCGAGCGATGGCCAGGCGCTGCTTCTCGCCCCCACTGAGGCGGTGGCCGCGGTCTCCGACCACGGTGTCGAGTCCCTCGGGCAGATCGTCGACGAGGTCACTGATCTGTGCCGCCCGCAGCGCCGCGGCCATCTCCGCCTCGGTGGCATCGGGGCGGGCGTAGAGCAGGTTGGCCCGGATCGTGTCATGGAACAGGTGGGCCTCTTGCGTGACGACGCCGAGCCGGTCGCGCAGCGAGGACAGGGTCACGTCGCGCAGGTCGAGCCCACCGATGCGAACGGCCCCTGAGGTCGGGTCGTAGAGGCGGCCGACCAGTGAGGTCAACGTCGTCTTGCCCGCACCGGAGGGGCCGACGAGGGCCACGAGCTGGCCCGGTTCAACGGTGACGCTGACCCCATGCAGCACCTCTCCACCAGCGCGGCGATCGCCACTTGCGGTCGCCTCGAGCGAGGCGAGCGACACCTCATCAGCCGAGGGATAGCGGAACGACACGCCGTCGAGCTCGACACCCAGTGGTTCCTCGGGCAGCGGCACTGCACCTGGGCGCTCGTCGACGAGCGGTTTGAGGTCGAGCACCTCGAAGACGCGCTCGAACGAGATCAGCGCCGTCATGATGTCGACCCGGACGTTGGACAACGAGGTCAGAGGCCCGTACAGGCGGGCCAGCAGGGCGGCCAGGGCGAGGAGTGTTCCGACGGTGAGCGTCCCGTTGACGGCCATGACGCCGCCGAACCCGTAGACCATGGCGGTCGCCATCGCAGCGACGAGAGTCAGCGCCGCCATGAAGACGGTGCGGTTGATGGCGATCTGGACGCCGATGTCGCGGACGCGGGCGGCCCGCTCGTCGTACTCCGACTCCTCCCGCTTCGGGTCCCCGAAGAGCTTCACCAGGAGCGCGCCCGCCACATTGAAGCGCTCGGTCATCCGGGTGCCCATGTCGGCGTTGAGCGACATCTGGCGAGAAGCCAGCTCCGCGAGTCGTCGGCCCATGAGTTTGGCGGGGAAGAGGAAGAGTGGAACCAGGAGGAGCGACCCCAGGGTCAGCTGCCAGGACAGCGCGAGCATGGCGCCGACGACCAGCACGACCGACACGATGTTGCTGACGACGTTGGACAGGACCGATGTGAAGGCCTGCTGCGCACCGATCACGTCGTTGTTGAGTCGTGACACCAGCGAGCCGGTTTGGGCCCGCGTGAAGAACGCGATGGGTTGGCGCAGGACGTGGGCGAAGACCTCGGTGCGCAGGTCCTTGATGAGACCCTCACCGATCTGCGCCGAGAACCAGCGCTGGACGGTGGTGAGCAACGCGTCGAGCAGGGCGATCCCACCGACGACGAGGGACAGCCGGACCACGACGCTGGCGTCCTTCGGGATGACACCGTTGTCAACGATCGCCTTGAGCAGGAGCGGCACGGTGACGACGAGGACTGAGTCGACGATGACGACGCAAAGGAACGCGATGATCGACGAGCGATACGGAGCCGCATAGGACAGCACCCGGCGGCGAGTGCCAGGGGCGAGGGTGCGCTCGGTCACGCTGCGATCGCGCGACATCGACCGCATCATCATCCACGGCTGCATCCCCAAGGCGGGCCCTCCTTCGTCCTCCGATCAAACCGCATGCCGGGGACAACGATTCCCGCCCGTCTGCCTCTCAGGCCGCCGAGCGGACCGGGCGCACGGCTCTGAGGACGCCCCATCCGGACACCGAAGCCGGCTGCACCAGCTCGACGCGCAGCACCCGCAGGCAGTCGAGGCATGACCACGCGTGCAGCGGGTCCGGCCACGGAGTCAGGTCGTCCCCACCGCAGTACGGGCAGGTGAGGCGGTGCGTCGGCATGCGATCCAGTGTCCTGAGTCGACCGTCGACCTGCAATAACTTGTCATTATGTGGACGATAATTGGTTCTTACTCGGTGCGTGCCTGGGCAGGGATCGGACCGAAGAACCTCAGCCTGCTCAGGCCAGGGCGATGAGGTCCTTGTAGTCCGGTCCCCAGAGGTCCTCGACACCGTCGGGAAGGAGCAGGATGCGCTCCGGCTGAAGGGCATCGACCGCACCCTCGTCGTGCGTCACGAGGACGACCGCCCCCTCGTAGGTCGACAGGGCGCCCAGGATCTCGGCACGGGACGCCGGGTCCAGGTTGTTCGTCGGCTCGTCGAGCAGCAGCACGTTCGCTGACGAGACGACCAGCAGCGCGAGGGACAGCCGCGTCTTCTCTCCGCCGGAGAGCACCTTGGCCGGCTTCTCGACGTCGTCGCCGGAGAAGAGGAAGGAGCCGAGCACCTTGCGCACGTCGGTCTCCCCGAGCTGTGGCGCGGCCGACTTCATGTTCTCGAGGACGGTTCGGTCGAGGTCGAGGTTCTCGTGCTCCTGCGCGTAGTAGCCGAGCTTGAGCCCGTGCCCCGGCTCCACCTGCCCCGTGTCGGGATCGTCGATGCCGGCGAGCATCCGGAGCAGCGTCGTCTTTCCCGCACCGTTGAGGCCGAGGACGACCACCTTGCTGCCCCGGTCGATCGCCAGCTCGACGTCGGTGAAGACCTCGAGCGAGCCGTAGGACCGCGACAGCCCGGACGCTCGCAGCGGCGTCTTGCCACATGGCGCCGGCTTCGGGAAGCGCAGCTTGGCCACCTTGTCCTGCGCCCGCTCCCCTTCGACCCCGGCCAGCAGCCGCTCGGCCCGCTTCGCCATGTTCTGGGCCGCGGTCGCCTTGGTCGCCTTGGCCCGCATCTTGTCCGCCTGCGCGAGCAGGGCACTCGCCTTCTTCTGCGCGTTGGCGAGCTCACGCTTTCGCCGGCGTTCGTCGGTCTCTCGCTGTTGGAGGTAGGTCTTCCAGCCCATGTTGTAGACGTCGAGAGCGGACCGGTTCGCGTCCAGGTGATAGACCTTGTTGACGACCTCATCGAGCATCTCGACGTCGTGGCTGATGACGACGAGCCCACCCTTGTAGCCGCGCAGGTACTCGCGGAGCCACCCGATGGAGTCCGCGTCGAGGTGGTTGGTCGGCTCGTCGAGAAGCAGCGTCTCATTGCCGGAGAAGAGGATTCGCGACAGTTCCACCCTTCGGCGCTGGCCGCCGGAAAGGGTCCGCAGTGGCTGCGTCAGGATTCGCTCCTCGAGTCCGAGCGCACCCGCGATGGCCGCGGCCTCAGACTCTGCGGCATAGCCCCCAGCTGCCTCGAAGTCGACCTCGAGCCGCGCGTACTGCGCCATGGCCTTGTTCCGCACCGTCTCGTCCCCGCTCGCCATCCGCTCCTCGGCACGCGCCCGGCGACGCATGATCTCGTCCAGGCCACGGGCAGACAGGATGCGGTCCCGGGCCAGGATCTCGAGGTCGCCTGTCCGTGGGTCCTGGGGCAGATAGCCGACGGCCCCCGTCCGTGTGACCGTCCCGGCGGCTGGCTGCCCCTCCCCCGCCAGGACCTTGGTCAACGTCGTCTTGCCAGCGCCGTTGCGGCCCACGAGACCGATGCGGTCCCCGGCGTCGATGCGGAAGCTCGCGTCCTCCAGCAGCAGCCGCGCTCCGGCGCGCAACTCGATCCCGGTGGCGACGATCACGGCAGGTTCCTTCCTCTTGCCGCACTCGTCAGCGGCCTGGCTACCTCACCATTCTGCCAGCGTCGGCAGCGTGCTCTCGACCGAGAAGATGGCGTAGCCGGTCAGGGCGACTCGTCGTTGAGGAACCAGCGGTGGCCGAACGGATCGCGCAGCACGGCGACTCGCCCCTCGCCCGCGTCCTCGGTCTGCAGGTGCACCGCCACCGCAGCACCGCTGGCAAAGCCTGGGCGTAGAAGTCGAGGGCGGCCCTGGTGTCGGCGACACAGCTGGACGGAGTCTGCTTCGCCATCCCTTGACGGTAGCGTGATGCCCCGTGAGTCAGCCTGCCAGCGCCCCCATCTCCATCCGGGACATCACCGACGAGGAGCATCGGCGGTGGCTCCGTGATCAGCCATCGGCGAGCTTCCTGCAGACGCCCGCCTGGGGTCAGGTGAAGACGGACTGGCGTGCCGAGTCGGTGGGTTGGTTCGACGGCGATGTCATGGTGGGCGCAGCGCTCGTCCTGCATCGCAGCCTGCCCAGGATCGGCCGGTCCCTCGCCTACATCCCGGAGGGGCCGTGCATCGACTGGGGCTCCCCGCGTCTGGTCGAGTTGCTCAAGGTCCTGCGCGACCACCTCAAGGCCAACGGCGCCTTCGCACTGCGCCTTGGCCCTCCTGTCCAGACCCACCGATGGCAGGCACCCACGATCAAGGCGGCGATCGCCGACCCTGCGACGAGGCGTTACGACGAAGCCACACCCGACGTTGTGGAGCCGCTCGGCACGACCGTTGTGGCGACCCTGCGGCGCCTGGGTTTTCGGCACCTCGCGGCGGACGACGGCTTCCTGGCGGGGCAACCCGAGTACGTCTTCCAGATCCCGCTCGCCGATAGGACCGAGGCGGACCTCCTCTCCGGGATGAACCAGTTGTGGCGCCGGAACATCAAGAAGACCGAGAGGAACGGCGTCGTCGTCCGCGTGGGGGACGCCTCCGACCTGACGACCTTCCACCGGCTCTACCTCGAGACGGCAGAACGCGACAGCTTCACGCCGCGCGGGCTCGAGTACTTCGAGCGGATGTACCGCGTGATGTCGGCCGAGGACCCGGACCGGATCCACGTCTACCTGGCCGAGCACGGGGATGACGTCCTTGCCGCGACAATCTATATCCGGGTCGGCCAGCACGCGTGGTACTCGTATGGCGCCTCGACGGCAGCCAAGCGAGAGCTGCAGGGGTCGACGGCCATCCAGTGGCGGATGATGCGCGACGCCCTCGCAGCCGGCGCGACGGTCTACGACCTGCGTGGCATCACGAACACGGTGGCGGAGGACAATCCGCACATCGGGCTGATCCGGTTCAAGGTCGGGACGGGCGGCGAGGCAGTCCGCCTCGCCGGTGAGTGGGACCTGCCGCTCAACCGAGCGCTCTACACCGCGTTCTCGCTCTACCTGAAGGTGCGGTGACGTCATGAGCCTGACCCTTCATGTCGACGGTGCCAGGTGGCGCGCCGCCCAGGATGCGGCGCTCGCCGCGAACCCGAGCCTCGTCCCCGTCATCAAGGGCAACGGCTACGGATTCGGCCAGGACCTGCTCTGCGCAGAGGCGGGCCGCCTGGGGGTGTCGCTCATCGCGGTGGGGACCTACGCGGAGGTTCCGGGGGCACTCGCGACGTTCGCCCGTGACGTCCTGGTCATGGAGCCGTTCCGCGGCTCCGTCGACTCCGCCCTTCCCGACCTCGGAAACCCCCGACTCGTGCACACCATCACGGCTCGAGAGGACCTGGATGTGCTCCGCACGGCCCACCCCGGGGCGCGCGTCGTCGTCGAGGGGCTCACCTCGATGAGCCGGTTCGGGGCACCGGTCGAGAGGGTCGGCGACCTGATGGCGGCGGGCTACGGCGAGGGCGTCGCCCTCCACCTGCCGCTGGGCTCCGGACACATCGGTGAGATCAGCCGTTTCGTCGAGGCAGTCGGCGGGATCCGTCCCTTCTTCGTGTCCCACACGACCCCGGACGAGGTGGCCGAGCTGCGAAGACGCTTCCCCGAGCACCGCTTCTCGGCCCGCGTGGGGACCGACCTGTGGCTCGCGGATCGGTCCGCCTACGAGATACGCGCACACGTCCTGGACGTGCGGCCCTTGGCACGGGGCGACCGCGTCGGCTACCGGCAGCGCCCCCAGCCGGCCGGGCACCTCGTCGTCGTCAGTGGGGGGACCTCACACGGGGTGGCCATGGAGTCTCCTGCATCGGCGGCCACGGCGCGCAGCCGGGCGATCGCCGTCGCCGAGGGGCTGCTCGAGGCCGCCCACCGGGTCCGCTCCCCCTTCACCATCAGCGGAACCATGCCGCGCTTCGCCGAGCCGCCGCACATGCAGTGCAGCCTCCTCGTGCTTCCCGCGGGGGTACCGCCCCCATCCATCGGTGACACCGTCCAGGTGCGGATGCGGCTGACCACTGCCTACCCGGACGCCGTGGTCATCGACTGAGTGACGAGATGTCGGCGGGCACCTGATCGCCAAACGGCGACCGTCGACAATCGGTCAGTTGGCACCACCGTGGGTATGGGCTGCCGGACTAGGGTTCGTGATAGCGATTGCCGGGACTTTCCCGGCGCGGAGGCCGTCAGGAGCATGACATGAGCTTCAACGAGAACGCCCAGCTCGACACCTCGCAGGTGCAGAGCGGCGGGAGCGGCGGCATGGGGCGCGGCGGAGGCGGGGGCAACTTCCCCGGCGGCATCCAGATCGGCGGCGGCATCGGCGGCCTCATCCTCCTCGTCCTCATGCTCATCTTCGGAGGCGGCAGCATCCTCGGGGGCGACTCGGGCGGCGGCAGCGCCGGTGGACTCCCCTCGCAGCAGCTCGAGCCACAGCAGGTCTCCGCTGGCGGCCAGGTGCAGCAGTCCGAGTTCTCCCAGTGCAAGTCGGGAGCGGACGCGAACAAGGACGACGTCTGTCTCATCATCGCCACGGTGAACAGCGCCAACGACTACTGGAGCAAGACCCTGCCCAAGTACCAGATGAACTACGAGCTGGCCAAGACGGTCATCTACGAGGGACAGACGCAGTCTGGCTGTGGCACCGCGAACGCCCAGGTCGGCCCCTTCTACTGTCCACTCGACTCGAAGGTCTACGTCGACGCCAGCTTCTTCCAGGAACTGGAGAGCAAGTACGGCGCGAGCGGGGGGCAGCTCGCCAAGGAGTACGTCATCGCCCACGAGTATGGTCACCACGTCCAGAACCTGCTCGGCGTCCTCAACCGCGCCCAGCAGGACCCTCAGGGGCCGAACTCCGGCGCGGTGCGGATCGAGCTCATGGCCGACTGCCTCGCCGGCACGTGGGTCAAGCACGCGACGGAGACGACCGATGCGGGTGGCACGCCGTTGCTGCAGCCCATCACCCAGCAGGACATCAAGGACGCACTCTCGGCCGCTGCTGCGGTCGGTGACGACCGGATCCAGGAGAAGGTGCAGGGGCGCGTCACCCCGGAGACGTGGACCCATGGATCGGCCGAGGCCCGAATGAGTTGGTTCAACCAGGGCTACGAGACCGGTGACATCAACCAGTGCAACACCTTCGGCGTCGAGCGGGTCAGCTGAACCCCCTGATCCGGCAGCGGCCGAGCGTCAGGCCTCGGTGAGCGTGATCCGGTAGGCCCGGCCCCGGCGCAGGGCGGTTTCCAGCACGTCGCGCCTCGGGTCCGGGAGGTCGTAGAGCTCGCGCATCGGCAGGCCGCGAAGCGCGCGCAGCGCTGGTGCCTCGAGCACCTCACGCACGAGTGCCCGGTCGCCCCCGACGACGAGGCCCCTCGGCAAACCCTCGGCGTCCCGTCCCGGTGACTCGTCGTCGGCCAGCAGGATGCGTCGCGCGTGCCGGACCACCGCGTCGACGAGCTCGTCGGCCTGCTTGTCGCGACGACGGGCGAACCGCTGCTGCGACCAGCCTCCCGCCGCCGTACGCGACTGCACCCGCCGGGACCCGACCTTCGCGGCAGTCAGCGTGCCGGCCAGGGCGAGCCCAGCGGCATACCCACCCCGTCTGACGAGGACGAGTCCGAGGGGGTCGTGGGCGAAAGGCGTTGCCACCACGCAGGCGCCGTCCGCCGCTCGCGCCCGGACGACCACGCCATCCGCGGTGTCGTCGCGCGTCGACTCGACGGGACCGTGCCGATCTGCGAACCCTGCGAGCCACCGGTCGAGCCGTTCGGGGTCGACCTCGATGACGCGCGAGCCCACGTCAGCCGGCGGTGGTCACAGGTTGAAGCCGAGCGCGCGCAGCTGCTCGCGGCCGTCCTCGGTGATCTTGTCGGGGCCCCAGGGCGGCATCCAGACCCAGTTGATCCGGTGGGACGCGACGAGCCCCTCGAGGGCCTGTGCGGTCTGGTCCTCGATGACATCCGTCAGCGGGCAGGCTGCCGAGGTCAGGGTCATGTCGATGACCGCGTGCGACTGCGTGTCCACGGTGATCCCGTAGACGAGGCCGAGGTCGACGACGTTGATACCGAGCTCGGGGTCGACGACGTCACGCATGGCCTCTTCGACGTCCGCGACGTTGGCAGGGGTGGTCTGGGTGGTCATGACTTCGCTCCCGTGGGCTGTGCTGTCGTTGGCTGGACTGTCGTTGGCTCTGCTGTCGTGGACTGTGCGCGGGCGGCGGTGGCGGCGCGGCTGATGTCCTGGCCCGAGCGGGCCAGCGCGTCGGTGAGGGCCGTCCAGCCGAGCAGCGCGCACTTCACCCGGGCCGGGTACTTCGCGACGCCGGCAAACGCGACGCCGTCACCGATGACCTCCTCGTCGCCCGCGACCGTGCCCTTCGAGGTGAGCATCTCCCGCATGGCCTCGAAGGTGGACAGGGCCTCGGACACCGGACGGCCGATGACCTCGTCCGCGAGAACTGACGACGAGGCGATCGAGATCGAGCAGCCCTTGGCGTCGTAGGAGACGTCTCGGACGACGGGGTCTGCGTCGTCACCGGCGACGGAGACCCTGAGGGTGACCTCGTCGCCACACGTGGGGTTGATGTGGTGCACCTCGGCGGAGTAGGGCTCACGCAGACCCGCGTGGTGCGGCCGCTTCGAGTGCTCGAGGATGAGTTCCTGGTAGAGGTCCATCTCAGCTCGCTCTCGCCGGGTTGCTCACGTCGAGCCCGAAGATGGCCGGCACGCGGTCGAGCGCCGCGAGCAGGGCGGCGACCTCGTCGCGGGTGTTGTGGACGGCGAACGACGCCCGGGTGGTCGCCGCCGCGTCGAGTGCACGGTGCAGCGGCCAGGCGCAGTGATGCCCGACCCGCACGGCGACACCGGCGTCGTCGAGCACCTGGCCCACATCGTGGGCGTGCACGCCGTCGACGACGAAGGCCACGGCACCCCCGCGTGGGGTGCCGCGCCGCGGGCCGACGACGCGGACCCACGGGCGCTCGGCGAGTCCGGCCAGCAGGCTGTCGACGAGCATGGCCTCGTGGTCGCGGATGCGCCGGATGCCGATCTGCTCGATCCAGCGGACGGCAGCAGCGAGACCGATCGCCTGGGCGGCGTTGGGCACGCCGGCCTCGAACTTCTGCGGCGGGGGCGCCCACGTCGACCGTTCCATCGTCACGAGCTCGATCATCGACCCCCCGGTGAGGAAGGGTGGCATGACCTCGAGCAGCTCGGCCCGACCCCAGAGGACGCCGATGCCCATGGGCCCGTACATCTTGTGGCCGCTGAAGGCGATGAAGTCGGCGCCCAAGCTGGTCACGTCGACCGGCAGATGAGGCACCGACTGGCAGGCGTCGACGACGACGAGCGCGCCGAGGGCATGGGCGCGCTCGGCCAGCTCGGTCACCGGGTTGATGGTGCCGAGCACGTTGGAGACATGGGTGACGGCGAAGACCTTGGTGCGCTCGGTGAGCAGGTAGGCGAGGCCGGTCAGGTCGAGTGCCCCGTCGGCGCCCACCGGGATCCAGCGCAGCGTGGCTCCCGTCCGGCGGGCCAGCTCCTGCCACGGCACGAGGTTGGCGTGGTGCTCCATCTCGGTGACCAGGATCTCGTCGCCCGGGCCGAGCACGAAGCGGTCGTCCTTCGGGTCATCCGTCGGGCCGACGTTCGAGAAGGCGTAGGCGACGAGATTGATCGCCTCGGTCGCGTTCTTGGTGAAGACGACCTCGTCCGAGGGTGCCCCGATGAAGCCCGCGATCGTGGCCCGTGCGGCTTCGTACTCGTTCGTCGCCTCCTCGGCGAGCTGGTGGGCGCCGCGGTGGACAGCCGCGTTGTGCTGCTCGTAGAACGCCCGCTCGGCGTCGAGGACCGGCGTCGGCTTGTGTGACGTGGCACCGGAGTCGAGATAGACGAGCGGCCTGGCGTCCCGCACCGTGCGCGACAGGATGGGGAAGTCGCGGCGGATGGCTGCGAGCTCCTCGTCCGTGAAGGCGTCGGCGTGCGACGTGGTGGCAGAACGCATCTCGGTCAATGTCCTCTCGGGTGTCCTCTCACGTGTCCTCGTAGGTGTCCCCTCGGGCCGCTCAGGCATCCGCGGCGGCCGCGGCCGGCGCGTATCGGTCGTAGCCCTCTTCCTCGAGGCGGTCAGCGAGCTCGGGGCCGCCCTCCTCGACGATCCGGCCGTCGACGAAGACGTGGACGTAGTCGGGCTTGATGTAGCGCAGGATGCGCGTGTAGTGCGTGATGAGCAGGACCCCGAGGTCGTTGGTCTCCCGGGCCCGGTTGACGCCCTCGGCGACCACCTTGAGTGCGTCGACGTCCAGTCCGGAGTCGGTCTCGTCGAGGATGGCCATCTTCGGCTTGAGCAGCTCCAGCTGGAGGATCTCGTGGCGCTTCTTCTCACCACCGGAGAACCCCTCGTTGACGTTCCGGTCGGCGAAGGACGGGTCCATGCGCAGGTCGGCCATGGCGCCCTTCATGTCCTTGACCCACGTGCGCAGCTTCGGTGCCTCACCGTCGACCGCGGTCTTGGCCGTCCGCAGGAAGTTGCTCACGGTGACGCCGGGGACCTCGACCGGGTACTGCATGGCGAGGAAGAGGCCGGCTCGGGCGCGCGCGTCCACGGACATGGCGAGGACGTCCTCGCCGTCGAGCGTCACGGTGCCACCGGTGACGGTGTACTTGGGGTGACCGGCCACGCTGTAGGCCAGGGTCGACTTGCCGGACCCGTTCGGACCCATGAGCGCGTGCGTCTCCCCCGACTTCACGGTCAGGTCGACCCCGCGCAGGATCTCCTTGGGGCCGTCCTCGGTGTGGACCGAGACGGTGAGTCCCTTGATCTCGAGCGTGCTCATCGTGGGTCAGTTCTCCTTGGTGCTGTCGGTGCTGCTGTCGGTTGGGCTGGGGTTCGCGCCACTGGTGGGCGCCGCGTAGGCGGTGGAGGCGAGCTCCTCCTCGATCGCCGCGGTGACCTCGTCACGCAGGTCCGTGAGCGGGATCTCACGGACGATGTCGGCGAAGAAGCCACGCACGACGAGCCGCTTGGCCTCGTCCTCGGGGATGCCCCGCGACTGGAGGTAGAACAGCTGCAGGTCGTCGAATCGTCCCGTCGCCGAGGCATGGCCGGCTCCCTCGATCTCGCCCGTCTCGATCTCGAGGTTGGGCACCGAGTCGGCCTGGCACCCGTCGGTCAGCACGAGGTTGCGGTTCTCCTCGTAGGTCTCGATGCCCTCGGCGACCTTGCGGATCAGCACGTTGCCGATCCAGACCGTGTGCGCGCCCTCGCCCTGGAGGGCGCCCTTGTAGGTGACGTGGCTCTTGGTCTTGGGAGCCGTGTGGTCGACGAACAGCCGGTGCTCGATGTGCTGGCCCGCATCGGCGAAGTAGAGGCCGAGCATCTCGACGTCGCCGCCGGGACCGGCGTACTCCGCGGTGGTGTCGTGGCGCACCAGGTCGCCGCCGAAGGTCACGTCGACGTGCTTGAACCGAGCGTCCCGGCCGACCTTCGCGTGACGGTGCCCCACGTGGACCGCGTCGTCGTCCCAGTCGTCGATGCTGACCACGGTCAGGTCGGCGCCGTCCCCGACCACGATCTCGACGTTGTCGGCCAGCGTGGCCGAACCCACGAAGCGGAGCACGATGGTGGCCCGGCTGTGGGCGCCCGCGGTGATCACGGCGTGGGTGGCCGTGGCGTGCTCGGTGTCGGTCCCGGTGAGGGTGACGATGACTGGGCGGTCGAGCTCGGCCTCGGCGGGGATGGTGACGGCGTACCGCTGTCCGGCCTCGTGCCACACCCGCGCGGCGATCCGGTCGGTCGGCACGAAGCCGCTCGAGCCGAGGACCGGGCTGCCCGCGTCGACCTTCTCGATCACCACGCCCTCGGGCGCGTCGTACTCGGCGCGGACCGCCGAGCCGTCGAGGGCGGCGTCCGCATGCACGCCGTGCAGCCGCTTGAGGGGCGTGAACCGCCAGATCTCCTCGCGACCGGTCGGCACCACGTGGTCGTCGACCTCGAACGACCCCTCGGGGTGCAGGTGGGACTCCACGCGCTCGAGCTCGAGCGCGTCGGCAACGGCTGTCACCAAGTTCTCTCTTTCCAGTACGGCGGGCGTGGTCTCGACAGGGCTCGACCGACGAGGGGCGGTCAGCCGACCGCACCCTCCATCTGCAGCTCGATGAGGCGGT
>NZ_JBEDUL010000092.1:0-9458 GCF_040414665.1 Intrasporangium sp. | reverse complement strand
TACTGCCGAGGAAGGGTCGGCCGAATGACAACAAATGAAACCCCGCCGGACGTCACGCAGAGGCGCTGGTCAGACGGGGTTTCGTGAGAGTGGAGCTGAGGGGATTCGAACCCCTGACCTTCTCATTCCGCGAAGGTCGCCTTTGTCTCTCGCCGGATCTCGGAAGAACTCGGCGACACCTGCTCTGACCTGAGCCGATACCCGACATCGGTGTCGTTGCCGATCACGAGACTACCCGAGCAGCACGCACGATCTCGGAGTGCCTCGGGCCGATTCCGCGGAGTAAACGCGGATCAGGCGGACTTCACAACCGGGTCGCGGACTCCCGTGTCACTGGAGCCGGAATGACGCGCCCGCCGAGGATGCCTGTAAGGGTACGCGGCAGTTCGTGCGCCGGCGTTCGTCGGCGCCTTGTGGCCGGCGACCTGAGCCCGGCCAAGGCGATCCATCGGTGGATGGACTATAGGTCCGCCTGATCCTTTTCGGCCATTTTGGTGTTGGACCAGTCAATCGGCGGCAGATCAGCCTCGGCGAGGAAGGCATTGGTCGACGAGAATGGCTTGCTGCCAATGAAGCCGCGGTAGACAGACAGCGGCGAGGGGTGCGCTGACTCGATCACCTTATGGCGCGGGTTCTGGACGAGTTTCTTCTTCCTTCGGGCGTCGTTGCCCCACAAGATGAAGACCACTCGATCGTCCTTCTCGTCCAGGGCGCGGATCACAGCGTCGGTGAAGGTCTCCCATCCTTGGCCCCGATGCGAACCGGCCTTGCCCTCACGGACCGTGAGGGTCGTGTTGAGCAGTAAGACGCCCTGTCGCGCCCACCCTTCGAGGCTGCCGTCCGGCAGGTCGACGCCAACATCAGATTTGAGTTCCTTGAGGATGTTGACGAGCGACGGTGGCTTGTTGGGCAGACTGTCGGGCACCGAGAAGCACAATCCGTGCGCCTGGCCAGGTCCGTGGTATGGGTCTTGGCCCAGGATGACGACGCGAGTGGCGTCGAACGCGGACAGTTCAAAGGCCTGGAAGACCTGATCGGCGGGCGGGTACACCGTGTGTTCGCCGGTGCGTTCAGCGTCAACGAACGCCGTCAAGTTCGACCAGTACGGCTTGGACAGCTCAGCACTCAGTGCGTTCGCCCAGTCCGAAGGCAGCCCGGCTGCCCCCGGTCGGGTTTCGGCTGTCCTTCGTTGCTCAGCGTTCATCGGCTCCGCTTCCTGACACGCTCGCGCCACGAGATCGCTCATGTTGTGATCGATGCCGCCATCTTGGCGCGCACGGGGCAGTCCTGGAGCGACATCGCGCGTGGACGCTCAGCGCACACCCCTTCACAGCAGGCCCGTGACGGTGGAGTCGGCCTGGGGCGCGGTGCCAGCATTGCTGCTGGTCCGTTTCCCCAGGCCGCTCGCCGAACCCGCCGTGCGGCTCTCACCGCAACGGGCTCTCCATGGTTTCTGCCGTGGTTTGGTTCAGGCAGCCGGGGCCCAGGGGTTGGGGATCTGGTTGCCCCGGTAGCGGTACCGCGTGATGGGTATCGTTTCGGGGTTGAACAGTTCGATCCCGTCCGCGCTGATGGGGTGCCACCGGCCGGTGTGGTCGGTGAGCCAGCGACGGACGTCCTTCCACTTCCAGCGGTGCCGGGTGCGCGTCATCCGCACGATCCGCCACCAGGTGTGGTGTTGGAGCTTGCTGAGGATGCGCTTGGCGATGGCGTGCTTGAAGTAGTTGGTCCAGCCGCGCGTGATCTGGTTGATCCGGATCAGCACGGCCCGTAGGTCCTGCTGTGACGTCCTGGGGGTCAGGGCACGGATCTTGGCCTTCACCGACCGGAACGGCCGGTCGGCGATGAAGGTGTAGACGTACCACTTGTTGCTTCCCCTCTTGCGCTTCCACTGGAGGCGGAAGCCGAGGAAGTCGAACCCCTCGCTCATGTGCACGATCCGGGTTTTGGCCCCTGAGAACCGCAACCCGAGCGGAGCGAGCACCTGGGCGATGTCCTCGCGCAGGCCCAGCAGGTGGTCCTCGGTCCCGTCGGTCAGCACCACGAAGTCGTCCGCGTAACGGACCAGGCGCCAGTTCGGCAGGTCCTTGCGCCGCCTGCTGCTGCGTTGATAGGCGGTGCCCATCGTCCCGCCCGGTTTCCATGGCGCATGCAGGTGCTCGTCGAGCACCGACAGCGCGATGTTGGCCAGCAGCGGGGACAGGATGCCGCCTTGCGGCGTGCCGGCGTCGGTGTTCTCGTGTTCGCCGAGTTCGGTGAGGATCCCGGCCTTGAGGAACGCCTTGACCAGCCGCAGCACGCGCTTGTCCTTGACCCGCAACCGGACCCTATCCATCAGGGCGACGTGGTCGATCGAGTCAAAGCACGCCTCGATGTCCGCATCCAGCACCCAGCGGTAACCCTTGGCGCCGAAGTGGTGGATCTCGGCGATCGCGTCGTGTGCGCGCCGCTCGGGCCGGAACCCGTAAGAGACCGGCTCGAAGTCGGCCTCGAAGATCGGTTTCAGCACCAGTTTCAACGCGGCCTGCACGACCCGGTCGGTCACCGTCGGGATCCCGAGGCGTCGCACCTTCCCCGACCCGCCCGGTTTGGGGATCTTACGTTCCCGCACCGGCTCGGGCCGGAACTCGCCAGTCTTCAACGAGTCCCGCAGGTCGTCCAGGAACCGTGAGGCCCCGACCTCCTCCTCGATCCGGGTGACGGTCCACCCGTCCGAACCGGCGGTCTTGGCCCCCTGGTTGGTCGCGACCCGGTCCCACGCCACGATCAGCGTGGCCGGGTCATGCACGAGGTTGAACAGGTCGTCGAACTGGCGGCCAGGATCAGCCGCCGCCCAACGGTGAAGCTTGGCCTGCATCTCCGATACCCGTCGTCGCGGCCCCACCCAATCCTGCCCGGATGGGTCCTGCTCGATCGGGGCGTCACCGTTCGGTGGCGCATCTTTCGGCATTACAGCCTCCAATCTCTTCTCGTTACTTCTCGAAACCACTGCCGCCCTTCGCCCTGTGACCGGCTCTCCCGGCCCCCACGACAGGTCGTGACCTCCTGCGACTACTACGGCGGCTCCGTCCCGTCCCTGACCGATCGGCCGACGGTGTGCCCAGCCCGGCGACCACGCTGGCCGCGTGACCACCCGGCGGACCAGGGACGGTTCCCGTGTTCACTTGTTGATCGCTCGACGAAGGAGGCATCCGACTCGGCCCCTGCGACCTCGCCGTGGCTACCCCGCAGCACGTCACCCCGGCCTCCCCTCAGTCCCGCCGACATTCCGGGGAGTTCCCCGCCTCCGTGATGAGGGAGACGGGTGCGCGTCGCGTCCGGCCCAGATCCGCCAGGTTCGAGCCGGTGCGTCTTTGAGAGGCGTAAACGTCGGTTTCTCGCGTATGCCTTTCCGTCACGCTCGCCACACCCGCGTCGTCTGGCAGTACCGGCACGCCATGGCTTTGTCAGGGCTGCTCCCGCCACCCCGGCACCTCCCGGGGCAGACTGCCCTCAGCTTCGCAGTCCTGCTGCGACAGAACCACGGTCCAGGTCTCTCACCTCAACTCGATCAACAAGCGCCTCGCGGCGCACCGGCGGAGTGACGCACTGTCGAAGCCGCTAGCGCGGCCAGAGCGGCAGCTCAGGCCAGCCTCACAGTCAACTGTCCATTGGCGTGCTGCTTGGACACCACCTTGGCGCTCCGCGACTCCACGAACTCTCGGAACGTTGTGAACCCGAGCGACTTCTCCGTGAAGGCCGGATCCATTCGCTGCATCTGGCTCTTGACCCCGGCCGCGTAGACCCAGTCTTCATCGCCCTTCTGGAGGCCGACCCGAATTGCGCGGACGAGGAGGTCGGTCGCCTCCTCTTCTGCGGGGTCCGCAGACACCGACCTCCTTGCCGGAGTCTTCTTGGCGACGGCCTTCTTGGCCGGCGCCTTCGTCTCTGCCCGCTTGGTCGCCGGCGGGGTGACACCGGGGAGGTGGGCGTAGTCGATGAACTCGTTGCAGGCTGAGACCAACGACTTGCTGGTTGACCCAGCGACGCCTATGCCGACCACGTAGCGACCGAGTTGTTTGCAGCTCTGTGCGAGTGGGACGTAGTCGGAGTCTCCGGCGACAAGCACCACGTGCGAGATCTCGGGATGGCGCATGAGGTCCTCGACAGCGTCCACGGCGAGCCGGATGTCAGCTCCGTTCTTGACGCCAGAGGCGGTGAACAATTGAACGAGGTGAAGCGCTCGTCCCATCAGCTCGTCCTTGTATGCCGCGTTGGCGGGGACCGACCAGTCGGCGTAGGCCCGGCTCAGCGACACGCTGCCGAAGGAAGCTGCGTAATCGATGATCGCCCCGATATCGACCTGGGCCTCGGCCAACTTCGCGTCGATCGGGTCGGTTGAAGTCGCGGATCGCCGACGCAGGCGCGGATCGTCGCGTCGCCACGCCTGCTTGCCGTGAATGTCGTCGTATCGGGAAATGACCACATTGTCGAAGTCGATGTAGACAGCAACCCGTTCGCTCATGGCGCGAGCCTACGGCCCGCTGGCGTCAGGGGCCCTCTCCGGAGAGGACACGACGCGCGCGGAGGATTGCCAGAGGGCCCAACTCGGCAACACCGGGTGAATCCGGCCAGGCGCGGACGCACCAGTGGGCGCCTTGACGGAGCCGAAAAGACGCACGCTTGGCGGCCAGGCGCGGACGCACCAGTGGGCGCCTTGACGGAGCCGAAAAGACGCACGCTTGGACAGGGCATGCCGACGGCGCATGGGCCAGCTGTGACGTCGGTAATCGGGCAGGATCCTCACGATGACCGTTGCCACCGCATCGGGTTCCGGCGGTCCCACGGTCGCCGTGCCCACGAACTGCCCGTCGGCGTGCGTCTCGAGCCGGATCGTGCGGTTCTGGCGTGCCGAGTCGTCGAGCCCGACGACTGGTGCCGTCGCTGCGGGTGCGAGGGCGTCGCGCGGGACACGGTGACCCGGTTGTTGGCGCACGAGCCGCTGGGCTGGCGCCCAACAGTCCTGCTGGTCACGGTCCGCCGCTACCGGTGCACCGTGTGCGGGCGCGTGTGGCGCCAGGACACCAGCCTGGCGGCCGAGCCACGGGCGAAGCTGTCCCGGCGAGGGCTGCGGTGGGCGCTGGAGGGGATCGTGTGTCAGCACCTGACCGTGGCCGGGTCGCCGAGGGCCTCGGGGTGTCCTGGAACACCGCGAACGACGCGGTGCTGGCCGAGGGCAGGCGCGTCCTGATCGAGGAACCCGGGCGGTTCGACGGCGTCACCACGGTTGGTGTTGATGAGCACGTCTGGCGGCACACCCGCCGTGGGGACAGGTACGTCACCGTGATCATCGACCTCACCGCTGTGCGTGCCGGGACCGGTCCGGCGCGGCTGCTGGACATGGTCGAGGGCCGCTCGAAGCAGGCGTTCAAGGCCTGGCTCGCCGAGCGTCCCCAGGACTGGCGCGCGGCGGTCGAGGTCGTCGCGATGGACGGGTTCACGGGTTCAAGACCGCGGCCGCCGAGGAGCTGCCCGATGCCGTGGCCGTGATGGATCCCTTTCACGTGGTCCGCCTGGCCGGCGACGCACTGGACCGGTGCCGCCGCCGGGTCCAACAGGACCTGACCGGACACCGCGGCCGCACGGGCGACCCGCTCTATGCCGCGCGGCGGACCCTGCACACCGGCGCCGGCCTGCTCACCGACGGGCAGACCCAGCGCCTGCAGGAGCTGTTCGCGTTGGAGGAGCACGTCGAGGTCGAGGCGACCTGGGGCATCTACCAGCGAATGATCACCGCCTACCGCGAACCCGACCGCACCCGAGGCCGCGAGCTCATGCGCAAGCTCATCGCCTCGGTCAGCCACGGCGTCCCAGCCGACTTGGTCGAGCTCATCACCCTCGGGCGGACGCTCAAGAAGCGAGCCGCCGACGTCCTGGCCTACTTCGACCGGCCCGGCACGTCCAACGGACCAACCGAAGCCATCAACGGCCGGCTCGAACACCTGCGCGGCTCCGCCCTGGGCTTCCGCAACCTGACCAACTACATCGCCCGATCGCTCCTGGAGACAGGCGGATTCAGACCGCGACTACACCCTCGATTGTGAAGAGCCCGTTTGAGGTCCCCGCCAACAGACATGGCTTGCCTTGGCCGCCGAACAGAACCTCGGGGTGTGTCAGACGAACGGTGTTTCCGGCACTTGTTTCCTACAGGTTCTCCGCCGCCGGCATCCGGTCGGCGAAGGTGACGGCGAACGCGTTCAGTGCCGGCTTCCACCGTGTGATCCATCGTGCCTGCCCCAGCCCCTTGGGGTCCAGCCCGCGGGTGACCAGGTACAGGCACTTGAGCGCAGCCTGCTCGGTCGGGAAGTGCCCCCGCGCCCCGACGGCCCGCCGATATCTGGCGTTCAGGGACTCGATAGCATTGGTGGAGAACAGAACCCGCCTGATCTCCACGTCGTAGGCGAGGAACGGGGTGAACTCCTCCCACGCCGCCCGCCACAGCTTGGGGATGGCCGGGTAGGGCTTGCCCCACTTCTCCTCGAGCTCCTCGAACGCCGCCCACGCCGCCTCCGCGTTGGGCGCCGTGTAGATCGCCCGCAGGTCCCGCGCCAGCTGGTCCCAGTACTTGCGTGAGCCGTATCGCAGGGTGGCGCGGATCAGGTGGATCACGCAGGCCTGCACGATGGCCCGAGGGAACACCGCGGTGACCGCGTCCGGCAGGCCCTTGAGGCCGTCGCAGACGACGAAGAACACGTCCTTGACGCCCCGGTTGCGCAGGTCGGTCAGCACGTTCATCCAGAACTTCGCGGACTCGCCGCCGCCTTGCCCGGCCCACAGCCCGAGCACATCACGGTGCCCTTGCAGGTCGACCCCGATCGCGACGTAGAACGGCTGGTTGCCCACCTGCCCGTCCCGGACCTTGACGTAGATCGCGTCGATGAAGACCGCCGCATAGACGGCCTGCAGCGGCCTGCTGGACCAGGCCTGCATCTCCTCGAGGACCGTGTCGGTGATCCGGGAGATCGTGTCCTTCGAGATCGACGCGCCGTACACCTCGGCGAAGTGCGCGCTGATCTCACCGGTCGTCAATCCCTTGGCGTACAAGGAAATCGCAACCGCATCGACGTCCGTCAGGCGCCGCTGCCGCTTCCGGACGATGACCGGGGCGAACGTGCCGGCCCGATCCCGCGGCACCTCGATCGTGACCTCGCCCGCGGCGTCCGTGAGCACCGTCTTAGGGCGCGTGCCGTTGCGAACGTTGCCGCTGCCCTCGACGGGCGTCTGGCGCCTCTCGTGTCCCAGGTGCTCGGTCATCTCCTCCTGCAATGCCGACTCGAGCACCGTCTTGGTGATCGACTTGAGCAGCCCGTCCGGGCCGGTCAGGTCCTCACCCCTGGCGCGAGCGGCCTTGACCAGCTCACGCACCGCAGCCCGCTCAGCCTCACCAGGCTCAGCGGTCTTCACCGCTTGCTTGGGCATCGAGCTCATGCCCTCGAGTGTCTCGGTCATCAGGTGACCAGCCTTCCTCGCCGGCTACGCCGGCGTGTCGGCCAGAAACACCGTTCAACGGACAGTCCCGAACCTCGCCTGCGACCCACGTCAATCGTGGGCGATATGGGTCACCTGCTTACGCGACTTGGACGGCGTCCTTGAGCTTGGCAGGGATCTTCTCGGGGAACGACACGACGAGGTGGCGGCCGAGTGCAGTTGCGACGCGGGCGAGGGTGTCGATCCGGTTCCGGGCGCCGCCGCCTTCTTCGAGGCGGGAGATGACCGACTGGGTGGTGCCCATGCGTGCGGCGAGCTCGCGCTGGCTGAGGCCGGCCTCGGTGCGCAGGTCGTAGATGAGCTGGCCGAGGGCCAGGTCCTGCTCGATGCCGGCACGGGTCTCGGCTGAGGGCGCGGGGCGCTTGTCCTTGGCGTCGGTCCAGCGTGAGTAGTTGGCCATCGTCTCCTCCTTCATCGGCTTCATGGGTAGCGCAGAGCGCATTCAGCTGCTGCGGTGCGTGCCCGGTCGATCTCGTGGCGTTCGTTGTTGCGTTGTTTGCGGAACGTGGTCAGCAGGATGATCCGGCTGTCCTTGGTGAACCGGTAGGTGATGCGTCGTGCGGTCGGGCCGAGGCTGAACCTCAGCTCGCAGAGCCCGTCGCCCAGGCTGCGGGACAGCGGCATCCGGGCTTGGTGTCCGAGGTCGGCCAGGCGGTCCACGATCACCACGACCCGTTGCCACTCGTGGTCGGTCAGCGTGTCGAGCCAGGCGACGACCTCGTCGTGAAGCTCGACCTCTGCCACTGCACGATGATCGCATTTTTGCGATCATCGCACAAGTGCGATCAGCGGTCGGCGCCGGTCAGAGTCCGAGGTCGCGACCGGAGGTGGTCTGCAGGGCCTGGACTGGGCGGATGTAGCGGTCGATGAGGATGTCGATGCGGCGGTGCCGGGTCTGGGCGGCGATCCGGTCGACACCGACGCCGGCCAAGGCGGCGCTGGTGGCGTGGCCTGCGCGCAGCGAGTGGCCGCTGATCCGGCCGCCGGAGAGTCCGGCGGCCAGTGCGCGTTCCTTGACCAAGGTGGAGACGGCGTTTCCGGACAGGGGCCGCAGCGGCGGGCCACCGGGTCGGAGGCTGGTGAAGACCGGCCCGGGTGCGGTGCCGCGGAGGGCGAGCCAGGCGTCGAGGGCGGCGATGGGGTCGGTCAGGGGGTGCTGGCCGTGGGCGATGCCGACAACCTGGCCACGCGCCTCCTGGTCGGTCTTGGAGCGGCGCAGGTGCAGCAGCAGACCGCCGGGCTTGGCCTCGAGGTCGGCCAGGGTGAGGGCGGCGAGCTCGGTGCGGCGCAGGGCGCCGGCGAAGCCGAGCAGGAGGAGGGCGGTGTCGCGGACACCACGGTCGGTGGCGCGGTCGATGGCGGCGACGATCTGGCGCAGTTCGGCGACGCTGAGCGGGCGGGCCGGGCGGCGGGGCGCACGGCCGATGATCCGGCGCAGTCCGCGGCGGACCTGGCGGACCGCGTCGTGGGCGATCGGGTCCGAGACGCCGTGGGAGCGGTGCTGGTGCGCGATGGCGGAGCAGGCGGAGTCGATCGTGGCCAGGGAGAGACGCTGCTCGGCGCACTCGGTCAGGTAGGCGCAGACCGCTGCCGGCTCGGCCGGGAACGACATGATCCCGCGGCCGGAGCACCAGCGCATCCAGCGACCCCACGCGAAGGCGTAGACCTTGCGAGTCGACGCGGCGCAGGTGGCGGCGAGGGCAGCGGCGATCCGGGCGGCGTCGTCGTCGGTGAGCCAAGCGCAGGGATCCGTGGCTGGATGTGAGGGAAGGTCGGTCGCGGTGGGCTCGGACAGGGAGATGAGAGAAGTCGTCATCGCAGGGTTGTACCGGGGCCGACGTGGACGTCCGGGTCGGCCCCTCAGCGGGGGCCGGGTCCGAGCAGGTGCTGCGGTGAAAAGCGCGAGTATTCGCGGAGCGGCCATGCTGTCT
>NZ_JBEDUL010000091.1:0-14611 GCF_040414665.1 Intrasporangium sp. | reverse complement strand
TGACGGCCCCGCCGTGCACGGCGCCGAGCTTGACGTCGCCCGTGCCGGTCACGAGCTCCAGGTCGGCGATGGATGCGCTGACGGTGACGTCGCCCGAACCCGTCTTGGCCTTGACGTCCGCGTCGGCACGGCGGACGGCGATGTCACCGCTGCCAGAGATGAGGTCGAGCCGCCCGCCGGCCTGGCCGACGGTGACGTCTCCCGAACCGGTCTTGGCGCGGCCCTCAGCGGACAGGACCTGGACGGCGATGTCACCGGAGCCCGACTTGAGCTCGGCGCCGCCGAGCTGGTCGAACACGATGTCGCCGGACCCCGTCGCTGCCTGGACGTCCCCCAGACGACCGCGGCCGGCAATGTCCCCCGACCCCGTGCGGCTGTCGACGGTGCTGCCCGCCGCCAGGTCGACCTCGACGTCCACGGATCCCTTGAAGAGCCCGAGCCCGAGGAAGCCGTCCTTCTTCGGCGCGAGGACGACGACGTCGTTGCCCCGGGCCTCGACGGTGTAGCGCTCGGCGAGCTCATCACCCGAGCGGCCGTGCGGGATGAGTCGGACGGTCGTCACGGCCTCGTCGGTGACGGTCAGCTTCACATCTCCCACGAGCTGCTCGACCTTGAGATTGATCGGGCCGGTTGTCTCGAAACGCTTCTCGATGTTGGTCATGATTGGTTCCCCTCGCTGCTCTGGTGTTGTCGGCTGCCGCTTCAGCGGACCCAGCCCTGCACGCGCTTGTTCGACGAGCGGTTCCGGCCGGGCGCCCCCGGACCGGCCCCCCACTGCCCGCCGATGTTGATGTTGACCCCCGGCAGAGAGGCCATGCGGACCGCGTTGACGATCCACGTGTTCAGCGACTGTCCACGCCCCGCTGCGAGATCCTCCGCCTTGGCCTTGAGCGACTCGGGGATGCGCAGCGTGATGCGCGCCGTCTCGCCGTCATCGTCAAGAGGCAGGGCGGCGGTGTCGTCGGTGCGGATCGCCGTCGTGTCGTCCGCGACGGCGGACGGGCCGGCTCCGACGACGACGAAGACCGGCTCCCGGCCCTGGAGCCGGACCTCGACTGAGACCCCGTCGAGCTCGTTGGTGATCTCGGCCGCGGCGTGGGACAGCGCGTCCATCAGGGCGAGGCGGACGCTGGAGTCCAGTGCGACGCCGAGCCGCTCCGCGGCCTGCTCCGTCTCCTGGCCCATCGCGCGGGCCGCCCGCACGAGGTCCTGACGCAGTGCGTCCACATACTCGGTGATGTCCATGTGCACCACACTGACATCATAGTGACGTCATGTCAACACCTTGACGACATCACAACACCGCGACAGCCCCCCTCTCCCCCAATCGAGTGAACAACTTCCGGGCCGGAGGTTGTTCACTCGATTGAGGGGAAGGGGCACGCGGAAGGCGCGGTGGGTGCGGGACGGGTTCAGCGGCATACGGCATGGTGCTTCCCTGCGCGGGTACGGAACCCAGCACACCATGGAGACGCGCCGCAAGACCTGCTGCGCCACCCCTGACGTCAAGGAGTGACATGCGCAGCCTGGCCACCTCTGATCGAGCCTCCGTCCGGGCGATGTCGAGCGCCGTCGCTGTCGTCTCGAGCCGGTCCCGCGTGCGAGAGCTGCTGCGGACCCTGCACCGCATGGGCGCTGACCCGGCCGAGATCGTGGCGGGAGTCCGCGACTCACCCAACTTCCGGAATCGCAGGTTCGAGGCGGACGAGCCCTCCCTGCGGCCGCGCCTTCGGGCCCAGACGAGCGCACTGCTCGCGGCGATCCGCGTGCACGGACGCGGACGCCCGGTCGGAGAGGTGCCTCGGGTCCGACCCGTGCTGCCGGAGCAGGCGGGTGCGCTGGCGGCCACGTGGTACGGCCACGCCACGACCCTGCTCGAGGTCGACGGTGCTCGGTTGCTCATCGACCCTGTCTTCGGTGAGCGAGTGTCGCCGTCGAATCGCTTCGGCCCCAAGCGACTTCACCCGGCGCCGGGTCGGATCGAGGAGATGCCGAGGGTCGACGTGGTGCTCATCTCCCACGACCACTACGACCACCTGGACGCGCCCTCGATCACCGAGCTCGAGCGCACTCATCGGCCGCACTACGTCGTCCCTCTCGGCCTGGACTTCCATCTCCGAGCCTGGGGTGTGCCTGCGGACCGGATCACCTCCCTGGACTGGCGAGAGGCGACGGACGTGGCCGGCCTTCGGCTCACCTGCACCGAGGCGCGGCACAACTCCGGTCGCGGCCTCGTCGACAGCCAGACGCTCTGGGCCGGCTGGGCCATCCATGGCCCGCGACACTCCGCCTACTACTCCGGCGACTCGGGCACCTCGAAGCGGTTCGCCCACATCGGGGCCGACCTCGGGCCCTTTGACCTCACTCTGCTGCCGATCGGCGCCTACGACCCGTACTGGCCGGACCTGCACCTCGAGCCGGAGCAGGCGGTGGCCGCCCATCGCGACGTCAACCGGATCGAGAGCGTCAGGGAGGCGGTCACTGCGGACCGCGCCGGGGTCGCCGACGAGTTCATCGAGGGCGACCAGCGCATCGACACTCCGGGCGGGGTCCACGAGGAGGGCGAGGCGACGCCCACGGAGCGGGAGGCGAGGACGGCGGCTGCGACGTCGGTCATGCTCCCGGTCCACTGGGCAACCTTCAACCTGGCGATGCACTGGTGGGCCGAGCCGATGCGACGGGTGCGGCGCGCCGCAGAGGAGGCCGGCGTGCCCCTGATCTCGCCCCGCCTCGGCGAACGGGTGGACCTCACGGAGGCCGAGCCCGATGTCATCGCGGCCACGTACGCCCAGCCCTGGTGGGAGGACTGCTCCGCGGCAGAGGACCCGGGTTACCGTTGCATGTGACCACGCTGAGAGCCGCCGCGGCTGCGTCCACGAGCCATGTCCCGTTGCTGCGCCGGATCGGTGCGTCTGCCCCGGCGATGCGGTCCCGGGCAGCCGGGTCGCCGAACTACCGCGACGGCCAGTTCCGGTCCCACGAGCCGACGCACTGGGTCGCGGCACCGGAGGGCGAGGACCTCGGCCACCCGGCCGTCGCGGCCTATCGTTCCCGGGGCCGAGGTCGTCCGGTCGGTGCCATCCCGGTCGTGCGGCCGGAGTGGCCCGAGGTGGCGGCCGAGCTCGCCGTCACGTGGCTCGGTCACGCAACGAGCCTCGTTGAGCTCGACGGCCACCGCTTCCTGCTCGACCCGGTGTTCGGGGAGCGCGTCTCGCCGTCGGGCCGCGTCGGGCCGCGTCGCCTGCACCCGAGTCCGTGCCGCGTCGCTGACCTGCCGCCCCTCGACGCGGTGCTCATCAGCCACGACCACTACGACCACCTCGACGAGCCGACCATCACCGAGCTGGAGCGGACGCTGCGGCCGCGTTACGTCGTGCCGATCGGTGTCGACCTGCACCTCGAGTGCTGGGGTGTGCCGCCTGAGCGCATCACCACGCTCGACTGGCGCGACACGACGACCATCGGCGACGTCGTCCTGACGTGCACCGAGGCCCGGCACTTCTCCGGCCGCGGGTTCGTGCGCAACCAGACGCTCTGGGCCGGCTGGGCGATGCGGGGGCCCGCTCACTCCGTGTTCTTCGCGGGCGACTCCGGTCCGACTCACCGGTTCGAGGACATCGGCCGCGACCTCGGCCCGTTCGACCTGACCCTCATCCCCGTCGGCGCCTACAGCGACCACTGGCCCGACATCCACCTCGACCCCGCCCAGGCGGTTCGGGCGCACCTCGACGTGAACCGCGGCGACGCGACGGCGTCAGTCCTCCTGCCAGTCCACTGGGCCACCTTCAACCTTGCGATGCACTGGTGGAGCGAGCCCATGCGTTGGGCTCGCCGCGCCGCTGCTGAACACGCGGTCCCCCTGCTGGCGCCACGGCCCGGCACTCGAGTTCCCTTGGGGGACGATGCAGCAGGTGCAGTGACGACTGCGGCCGTCGACCCGTGGTGGGAGTCGTGCGCGGCGGCTGAGGACCACGACTGATCAACCGCGTGCACCACTCGTTGCCCGGCTCCCGAATCCTGCAACAGTCACCGGTTCGGCGCGCCAGGGGCACTCGCCTTCTCAGTACCTCCCGTGTGCCAGGCGCTTCTCGACAGCGGCGCTCCAGCGTTCGACCGCTCGCGTCGAGTCGGCAGCAGCGGTGCGTGCCGCACCCGAGACCGCACCCCGATCGGCAGCACCTGCCGCGATCGTCGTGATCGTCGGCTTCGAGTCGGTGAACAACCAGGCATCGAAGAGGTCGTCGAGCTGCTGACCCGAGACTCGCTCGGACAGCTCGATGAACTGCGCCGTCGTGCCGGTGCCGCCACCGCGCTCGGAGACCCAGCTGCGCGCGATATCGAAGAACGCCTCGTCGCCGACCCGGTTGCGCAGTGCCTGGAGCGTCATCCCGCCACGGAGGTACACGGGTCCCCCGAAGAGGTCGTCGGCCGGCGGCTGCCCGATGACGAACGACCAGAACGGGTCGTCCTCCGGGATCTCCGCGTAGAAGAAGTCGAAGGCATCCTGCGGCGTGAAGAAGCCCTCATGCTCGGCCCAGATCCACTCTGCGTAGGTGGCCCATCCTTCGTTGAGCCAGATGTCCTGCCACTGCTCGAGGGCGACGTGATCGCCGTACCACTGGTGGGCGAGCTCGTGCGCCACGACGCCGTCCCCGTCTGGCCAGAAGTACTTCGAGTAGACCGGCCTGGTCTGCGTCTCCAACGCGAAGATCAGGTCGTCCTGGTCGTCGATGATCGCACCGACCGTGGAGAAGGGGTACGGGCCGAACGCGTCCGAGAGCACGTCGACGATCTCGCCCTGCCGCGCGAGCGACGAGTTGATGGACTCCCCGAACTCGGGGTCGGCCAGCAGGTCGGGATCGACGGCGTCATAGACGGGCAGACCGGAGTCCGTGGTCCATTCCCGGACGTCCCAGTCACCGATGTCGATCGTGGCCAGGTAACTCGCCATGGCCTCCTGCGCGTCCCAGACGAAGGTCGTCCAGCCACCGGCGGTCTGCTGGCTCTCGAGGAACCCGTTGGCGACGACGCCCAGTCCTTCCGGCACGGTCACGTGGAAGGTGTAGGTGGCCTTGTCCCGCGGGTGGTCGTTGACGGGGAACCAGCCAGCGGCCACGTCGGGTTGGCCTGCGACGGTGGCACCGTCGTCGGTTGCCATGAAGCCGGTCCGCAGCTCGGAGTCCCCGGCGGGAAGGACGAACTCCTTCGGCACACCCGAGTAGGTCGCGATGACGGTGAGGGGCGCGCCCGACTTGATCTTGTGCTGCGGCACGACGACGAGCTCGGCGCCCTCCCGTCTCCACCCCGCCTTCTTCCCATCGACGCTGAGACTGGAGATGACCATGCCGTCGAAGTCGAGGTTGAAGCGGTACAGGTCGGCGGTGGCCCTGGCGTGGATTGTCGTCGTCGCCGACCAGACATCAGTTGCCGGTTCATACCGGCCGGCGATGTCGTAGTGACTGACGTCGTAGCCGCCGTTGCCGGCCAACGGGTAGTACACATCACCGACACCGGCGGCACCGGCGGTGAACCGGCCATTCTTCTTGCCGGAGTCATCCGCCCCGGCGTCCGGGGCAGCCAGTGCGAGCGTCGCCATCGCGATGGCGGCGGCGAGAGTGACCGGGATCAAGCGCGTGGAATGGGCCATCGGAGCCTCCCCTTTGAGGTCATGCCCCCTGCATGACCCACCCACGTTACTGGCACTCCACTGACAGGCGCAGTGAATTGGCCAGTCACCTCACGGTCGAGCGGCGAAGATCCAGCGCCGCATCGCAACGAAACGCAGCACCTGGACAGGACGTTCGCCACGGCGACGACCGCGGTCTGGGCCAGCGTGCCCGCGTCCGGGGCGATCCAGTGCTGGATGGCGAGCGCGAGGGTGGTTGCAGCATAGGTGATTCCGAAGACCATGAGCGCCTGACCGTGATGCGCGACCATGCGTTCACGTCCGGTCACGCCGAAGGTCCAGGCTCGGTTGGCGGCGGTGTTGGCAATCGTGGCGATGACGAGCGCCGAGCCGTTCGCGAGCTGGGATCCCATTCCGGCCCCAACCAGCAGCGCGAACAGCCCGAGGTGCAGCACCGTCGACAGCGCCCCGATCACCGCGAATCGGCCGACCTGCCCCGCGAGGCCGCCCCGACGGACCGGGACGGCCTCGCGGACCGAGGTCATGTCGCCATCCCCGCGTCGACGGCTACCGGACCGTTGACCGGTTGGGTGAGGTCGTAGAACGTCGTGCCGTCGATGGTGACGCTCTGGAAGTTCTCCTGGACCCACGCGGCGATCTCCGAGCTCGCAGAGCTGCCGCCCATCTGACCCACTCCGCCGAAGCCGGGGCCACCACCAGCGAAGTAGTGGATCCGGCCGTCGGCGACGTACTGCTGGAACTGCTCCAAGGTCGGGCTCGGATCCGAACCGTTGAACCCGCCGATCGCCATGACCGGCAGCTGGGTCGCAATCTGGAGACCGGCGGCCCTCTGCGAGCCCACGGCGGCTGCTACCCACGTGTAGGACTGGGCGTCCTCGGACAGCGCCGCCACCACCGTGGTGCTGGGCGTCGCTGCGTCGAGCAGACCGCCAGCCCCACCACGGCCACCCTGCTGCGGCGGCGCGAAGCCGCCAGGGCCACCCTGCGGGGGCGGGCCGAAACCACCGCCACCACCGAACGGCGGGGCACCGAACGCCTGGCCCCCGGACCCCTGTACGCCACGCGGCCGACCGAAGCCCGGCCCACCTCCACGGGTGGCGCCTGCCGGACCGGCCAGGACGATTGAGCCGGTGTGCGCCTCCGAGACGGTTGTCAGCGAGTACGCGGCTGGTCCGGCCAGCGCGGCGACCACGCCAACCGCCGCGATCCCGGCGAGCACCTTCCCCGGCAGTCCCCTCAGCACGAGGAGCAGCACCGCCGCGGCGAGACCGATCGACAGCACACCGAACCGCAACCAGTCTCCGTATGCCGTCGTCCGGGACAGGAGGATGAAGCCCCAGATCGCTGCGGCCGCGGTCGCCAAGGCCAAGGCGGTCGCGCCCAGCCACGAACCCCTGCGCTCCCACGCCTCGGTGGCTCCCATCCCCACGAGCGCCCCGATCGCGGGCGCCAGAGCCACGGTGTAGTACTCGTGGAAGATGCCGGCCATGAGCGAGAAGACGAGCATGGTCACAACGAGCCAGCCGCCCCAGACCAGGTAGGCGGCCCGGCGTAGATCCGTGCGCGGCCGACGACCGCGCAGCACCAACCCGGCGACGAGCAGGATGAGCGCACTTGGGATGAGCCAGGAGACCTGCCCGCCGTTGCTGCTGTCGAACATCCGCGCGAGGCCGGTCACTCCCCACCCGTTGCCTCCGCCGACCGAGCCCGTCTCTGCACCGTTGAGTCGGCCCAGGCCGTTGTAGCCGAAGGTCAGGTCGAGGAAGGAGTTGGTCTGGCTCCCGCCGATGTAGGGACGGGCATCCGTTGGAACGAGCTCGACGACAGCGACCCACCAGCCCGCGGAGAGCACGGCAGCTCCGAGCGCGACGAGCGAGTGGCCGATGCGGCGCCGCAGGGATGTCGGTGCAGCCACCAGGTAGGCGAGGCCGAGGAACGGCACGACGAGAAGCACCTGCAGCGTCTTGGTGAGGAAGCCCAGGCCGATGAAGAGTCCGACGAGCGCCATCCATCGGGCCGAGGCCTTCTCCACCCCCCGCACGAGCGCCCAGGCAGCGAGCGCCATGAGCAGCGTCAGCAGTGCGTCCGGGTTGTTGAACCGGAACATGAGCGCCGCCACCGGGGTCAATGCGACCACGGCTCCCGCGAGCAGTCCGGCGGCCGGGCCGAAGTGTCGCCGGACGGTTGCGAAGACGACGCCGACCGTTGCGACTCCCATCAGGGCCTGCGGGAGGAGGATGGCGAAGGAGCTGAGCCCGAAGAGGCGGACCGACAGTGCCATGACCCACAGCGAGGCCGGCGGCTTGTCCACCGTGATCGCGTTCGAGGCGTCGAAGCTGCCGTAGAAGAACGCCTTCCAGCTCTCGCTGCCGGCCTGCGCCGCGGCCGTGTAGAAGGAGTTCGCCCAGCCGCTGGCCGTGAGGTTCCAGGTGTACAGCGCGAGGGTCGCTGCAAGCAGGCCTAGCAGCGCCGGGCGCACCCAGGGGAGAGCCGCAGTGGTGTGCCCAGATCTGTCGCCGGCGGGCACGGTTGGGGCAGCGGCTTGGGTCGAGGTGAGGGCCATGACGTCCATGCCCCCAAACCTCCGCCCGCGAACTGTGCCGTCGCTGTGGGATGGCTGAGGCGCAGTCAGGACCGCCGGTCACCCCCCTCCGACCGGCGGGCTGGCGATGCGGCTCAGGCGGTCGGCAGGACGAGGGCGAACGTCGTGTCCCCCGGCTTGCTCGACATCTCGACGGTGCCGCCGTGCGCGCGAGTGACCGCTGCGACGATGGACAGGCCGAGGCCGGTGCTGCCCCCAGCGCGGCTGCGCGCGTTGTCGCCCCGGGCGAACCGTTCGAAGACATTGGGCTGCAGGTCGATCGGCACGCCCGGCCCGTTGTCGTGAACCTCGATCCGGACCCATTCCCCCTCGGGACGAACGGACGTCGTCACGCGGGTCCCCGGCGGGGTGTGCGTGCGCGCGTTGGCGAGCAGGTTCGTGACGATCTGATGCAGGCGCGCGGAGTCGCCACGCACCTCGACGGGCTCCGGTGGCAGGTCGAGCTTCCACTCGTGGGACGGCGCGGCGGCGTGCGCGTCGCTGACGGCGTTGACGACGAGCATCGACACGTCGACCGACGCCGTCTCCAGGGGGCGACCTGCGTCGAGGCGGGCCAGCAGAAGCAGGTCCTCGACGAGCGAGCCCATCCGGCCGGCCTCGGACTCGATCCGCCCCATGGCGTGGGTCACGGTGTCGGGGACGGGATTCGACTCGCGCTTGGACAGCTCCGCGTAGCCCTTGATCGAAGCGAGCGGCGTGCGCAGCTCGTGCGAGGCATCTGCGACGAACTGCCGGACCCGTTGCTCGCTGCGGTGCCGGGCGTTGAGGGCCTCGTCGACGTGGTCGAGCATCTCGTTGAAGGCGGCCCCGACCTGGCCCACCTCAGTGCGCGTGTCGGTGTACTCGGGTGCCACGCGTTCCGGCAGGGCCACCTGACCAGTGTGCAGCGGCATCTTCGAGACGCGCGTGGCGGTGTCGGCGACGCGCCGCAGCGGCTCCAGACTCCGCCTCACGAGCCAGGTGCCGATCAGCGCGGCGAGTGCGACACCTGCCCCGAGGATCGCCAGGGCGCTCAGAGCGACGGCACGCAGAGTGCGTTCCTTCGGCTCTGTCGGCAGGCCCACGACCAAGACGCCGTCCGTGGGGACGGGAAAGGTGCGGAGTCTCGCAGGGGCCGCGATGAGTCGGTACGCGCCCAGGCCATCGACCATGCGCAGCTGCATGGCCCGGTTGCCCAGACCGGCCTTCTGCAGTTGCTGCAGCTGTCTGGCGGTCAGGGACACCCTGTTGCCGTTGACCCCGGTTGCGGCACCGGCTGCCCCGGGCAGTGCGGTGCTGGCCTGCTGAGGGAAGAAGGCGATGAGCCCTTCGTTGCCCGGGCCACGGGGGCCAGGGGTGGTGTCCTCGTCGCCTCCCAGCGCGACCGAGCCCCCGGAGGTCAGGGTCCGCGCCACCGACTCGTGCAACTGCTCGTCGAGCTGGCCGGTCATCTGGCGGTTGAGGGCCGTCAGGGTGAAGACCAGAGTCGCGACGCTGAGGAGCGTGAAGAGCACGAGCATCGAGGCGACGAGCTTGGTCCGCAGGGTCCACGACGAGGGCGGCCGGAGGTCCGCGCGGGCACGCGCGAGCGCCTCCTTCGCGCGGTCGACCCGCGAAGGAGGCGGAGGCGGAACAGAAGAGGTCGGGCCCTCGCCCGGCCCGGGAGTGCGTGGCGCGTGAACGGGCTCGGGGACCGTGACCTCAAACTGCTGGCTTGAGGACATAACCGGCACCTCGCATCGTGTGGATCATGGGATCCCGACCGGCGTCGATCTTCTTGCGGAGGTAGGAGATGTACAGCTCGACGACGTTGGCCTGCCCGCCGAAATCGTAGTTCCAGACGCGGTCGAGGATCTGGGCCTTGGACAGGACGCGGCGCGGGTTGCGCATCAGGTAACGCAGCAGCTCGAACTCCGTGGCGGTGAGGTGGATCTCCTCCCCCGCCCGACGCACCTCGTGGCTGTCCTCGTCGAGGGTGAGGTCCCCGACCACGAGGACGGAGTCGCTCGCGCTGACGGCGACCGTCGTCCTGCGCATGAGTGCCCGAACCCGGGCCACGACCTCCTCGAGCGAGAACGGCTTGGTCACGTAGTCGTCGCCGCCGGCCGTGAGCCCGGAGACCCTGTCCTCCACTGCGTCCCTCGCGGTGAGGAACAGCACGGGCACGTTGGGGTTCTCGGACCGCATCCGGCGCAAGACCTCGAGGCCGTCGAAGTCGGGGAGCATCATGTCGAGGACGACAGCGTCGGGGTCGAACTCTCTCGCCGTACGCACGGCGTCCATACCGGAACCGGCCGCGCGGACGTCCCAGCCCTCGTAGCGCAGGGCCATCCCGAGCAGCTCGGTGAGGTTGGCCTCGTCGTCCACGACGAGGACCCGCACGGGCGAGCCGTCGAGGCGCTGCAGCTTGGGCGCGGCGGTTTTGCTGTCGTTGCTCATGGAGTCAATGGAACGCGCGTGCCCTGTGCTTTGACCAGTACCTTCCTGTGCGATTCCTGTGGGCCTGCTGTCGAGGTGTGACCGCCCTGCCCCGATGTCCCCGTGTCTGCGGTGACATCGGGGACCGGAGATGCCACGATCGGGCCGTGGCGAACCCACCCATCGGCCAGCCCGACCAGATCGACGACCACGACGAGCCCCACGGCGAGAGCCTGAGCACCCGCCTGAACTGGCTGCGCGCCGCCGTCCTCGGAGCGAACGACGGCATCGTGTCAACGGCCGGCGTTGTCGTCGGTGTGGCCGGAGCCACCTCGGACCGGGGGTCGATCATGATCGCCGGGATCGCGGCGCTCGTCGCGGGAGCGATCTCGATGGCGGCCGGGGAGTACGTCTCGGTGAGCACGCAAAGAGACACGGAGCGGTCAGTGCTCCGGCTCGAGCGCAGGGAGCTGCGAGAGGACCCCGAGGGCGAGCTCGAGGAGCTGACCCAGCTCTACGAGGACAAGGGGATCAGCCGGCCCCTCGCCGAGCAGGTGGCCCGGGAGCTGACGGCGCACGATGCGCTCGGTGCCCACGCCGAGGCCGAGCTCGGGATCGACCCCAACGACCTGACGAATCCCTGGCACGCCGCTTGGGCGTCCATGGCCGCCTTCACCGTCGGTGCACTGCTGCCGCTCCTGACCATCACGTTCACTCCGGCCGGGCTGCGGACCTGGGTCACCGTCATCAGCGTGGTGGTCGCCCTCGCCTTGACGGGCCTGGTGAGCGCCCAGCTCGGGGGCAGTCCCCGCCGGCGGGCAATGGTCCGCACCGTCTCCGGCGGCCTGCTGGCGATGGGCATTACCTACCTCATCGGCGCGCTCGTCGGGACCGCCCTCGTCTGATGCCGGGCGCTCTTCGCGCCCCGGTCCCGTCGACTACAGCCGATCGGTCGGGAGGGCTGGGAGCGCGCGGGTGTGCGGTGCGAGCTCAGCGGCATACGGGAGGGGACGTTTGACGGGATCAGATGCCCCTGACCGGCCGGATGCCTGCATGCCACGGGAAGTCCGTCCCGTCACTCGTCCCACCTCTCAGTCGAGTGGGCAGTACGCGCCGACGTACCGCGTCTTCCGTCGCCCTGTGGGTACGGTAAACTCGACCTGTCCCAACAGCGTGGACGTCGGCAGTTCCGGCCACTCGGCCCGACCGCAGCAGTCGCTGAAGTTGACATCCACGCACGGGCGGACATCGGGATCGCACTGAGCGCCCGAAGAGTCGGACCATGCGCACGACCTCCCTCGTCGGGGGCCCCCGCTGGACCGGCCCGCACATCGCATCACCAGGAGGAAGATGCCCACGCGAGTCCGTCACCGTTCGAGTGATGGTATTGACCGAGCTGCGAGCGCCAACGGCACTGACAGCGCCGACCGCGTCAACGGTGCCGCGCGTTCCACACGCGGGGGTGGCCGGTCAACCCAACGGGACGACGACCAAGCTCCCATCATCCCGATCCTCGCCCGTCGAGTGCGCGAGGTCGAGGCTCGAGTGGCCTCGAAGGGGCGCGCCACCCCGACGAACCGGACCAAGTTCCAGGTCGTCGCCCTGCTCATGCGCGCGGAGCGAGCACGGGTCAAGGACGATCCCTCGATCTCAGCTGGCACGCGGGCCGACCTGCTCAAGCGCCTCGACGGCATCGCGGGAATCCTGGCCCAGATCGCCGCTCGGGACACGAGTCTGCTGGCCCTGCTCGACCCGGCCGCCAAGCCGGGCCCGGCCGCCCAACAGATGCGTCGTGACTGGCTCCTCGAGTCTGGCGCTGAGCTCGCCCCCGAGGACCTCGTGATCACCCGGTCCCAGCCAGTCGCGCAGGTCATGCCTCCCGAGCTCGCGGCCAAGCAGGTCACTCCCCCGGCGGTCCCGGCGCGCACCCGCGCCAACCCCTTCCTCGCTCCGGACCTGTCGAAGGCTAACCACCACGACTACGTCGGCCGGCTGTCGAACTGGGAGCTGCTCGGCCCGTTGTACCGCGCCTTTGAACAGGGCTCCGGTGGCGAGGCCGCGACCATGAAACTGCCACCCAAGCCCCGCGTCGATCGCATCTCCCCACCCGGCTCGCAGCTCATGGTCCACCAGTCCCGCTTCCTCCAGGCGGTGCAGCAGGGACACCGGACCTTCCTGCTCGCCGACGAGCCCGGCCTCGGCAAGACGGCGCAGTCCGTCCTCGCCGCCTCGGTGGCCAATGCCTATCCGATGCTCGCGGTCGTGCCCAATGTCGTGAAGATCAACTGGGCTCGCGAGGTCGAGCGCTGGACTCCACAGCGCCGAGTCACGATCATCCACGGGGACGGTGAGGACGTCGACGCCTTTGCGGACGTCTTCGTCGTCAACTACGCGATCCTCGACCGCCATTACGGCTGGCTGTCCACGTTCGGGTTCCGGTCGATGGTCGTCGACGAGGCGCACTTCATCAAGAACCTCCAGTCGCAGCGGTCGCAGCAGGTCCTCGCCCTCGCCGACCGGCTGCGGGAGACGACACCGGGCGGCAACCCGCTCCTCCTCGCCCTCACGGGCACGCCCCTGATCAACGACGTCAAGGACTTCGACGCCATCTGGCGCTTCCTCGGCTGGATCAAGGACGGCAAGCCGGTCGGCGACATCGTCCGGCAGCTCGATGAGACCGGCTACACACCGATGGACCGCCCCTTCTACCCGGCGGCCAGGCAGGCCGTCATCGACATGGGCATCGTTCGCCGCCGCAAGGTCGATGTCGCCAGCGACCTGCCGGACAAGCGGATCGCCGACATCACGGTCGAGCTGGACGACGAAGCCGGGCGCTCGATCGAGCGCGCCGAGCGGGCCTTGGGCGAGCGGCTCGCGCGCCGCTACCGGGCGCAGCTCGCCGACGGACACGGGCACGAGATCGATGGCGAGCCCGATGCAGCGCTCATGCGCAGAGTCGCGATGGCCGAGCTCAAGACACCGTCGGGCGAGGGCACCGGCGAGAACGTCTTCGCCCTGGTGCGCCGCATCGGCCAGGCGAAGGCCGCCCTCGCGGCCGACTACGCCGCGCAGCTGTCCCACTCGGTCGGAAAGGTCGTCTTCTTCGCGAAGCACCTCGACGTCATGGACAAGACCGAGGAGGTGCTCGCCGAGGCCGGCCTACGAACCGTCTCGATCCGGGGAGACCAGACGGCCAAGCAGCGCCAGGACGCCGTCGACGCGTTCCAGAAGGACCCAGAGGTGTCCGTCGCCGTCTGTTCGCTCCTCGCTGCGGGCGTCGGTGTCAACCTGCACGCCTCGTCCAACGTCGTGCTCGCCGAGCTCTCGTGGACCGCGGCCGAGCAGCAACAGGCGATCGACCGGGTCCACCGGATCGGCCAGGACGAACCGGTCACGGCGTGGCGGATCCTCGCCGCCGGGACGGTGGACGCCCGGATCGCCGAGCTGATCGACGCGAAGCAGGGCCTCGCCTTGCGGGCCCTCGACGGCAGCGACGTCGAGGTGGCGAGCACCGATACCGTCCAGCTCGACGCCCTCGTGACCCTGCTACGCCAGGCTCTGACGTCCTGAGCCGGGGCGGACCTGGTCCGGGAACTCAGTCGGGCGTCTGCGTCGACTCCCGGCGGGTCTTCTCCGGACGCTCGGTGCGCTCGTCCGACTCCTCCAGGATCGCCTCCGCCTGCGCTTCGGCATCATCGCTGCCGGCGACCCGCTCCTCCGGCAGAAGCTCGGCCCGATGCGTGATCGCGGACTCGTCAGGCTGCTCAGTCATCTGACGACGGTAACAAGACGACGGCGGGTGGGTAAGCGTTCTCCCGCCGTCCCGGGCACGTGCTCTGTGCACGGACGCGCGGAAGCCCGCCCAGCGGCATACGGCTTAGTGTGGGTGTGGATTTGACGTCAACCGAGGGAGCGACTGGTGAACTCGACGACGCGGGCACTGCGGTGCTGCGCCGCCGGTGTCG
>NZ_JBEDUL010000090.1:0-44212 GCF_040414665.1 Intrasporangium sp. | reverse complement strand
GCCGTCCTCGAAGCGATCACCGTGGTGCTCTCGGATGACGAGCCGACGCGTCGCCTTCGGGGCTGGGTCCATGGCGGGAAGTCTAGGTTGGCCGAGCCGTGGTCAGCACCCACCGGGAACCGTCTCGCGCGGGCCAGGCCGCGACCGGAACGCCGAGCCGGCGTGCCTGATGAGGCCCCATCCGACGCGGAGCGGGCGACGCGCTGTGAGGTCGCCTGGGCTCGGTCAGGCGGTCAGGCATGGAAACCGGGGAGCGTCTGCGCGAGCCACCTGAGGGCAGCGGGAATGTACGGGCTGAAGACGGCGACGCGGTGTCCGCCATGAGCGAGCACCGTCGCCGTGACGGTGAGCGGCGACCGGGCGGCGGCGAGAAAGTGGGTGGTCGTTGGGTGGGACAGCGGGTCCTCCCTCGTGGTCAGCAACCAGATGGCCACCGGAGGAGGACGGTGTCGCGCCAGCCGGATCAGGTCGTAGCCCTCGAGGGCTGCTGGACTGAGCGGGTCGTATGCCGGGCTGAAGTCCGGACGGAAGTACCCCTCGAGGACGACGGCGCCACCGAACACGTCGGGGTGGCGCATCGTCAGCGAGGCGGCGCACCAGGCGCCGAGTGCGTACCCAACGGCCGCCCACGACGTCCGGGCCGACTGCACCCGGAGGTGCTGCACGGCCCAGGCGGGCAGGTCGTGCGACAGCCAGGTGTCGGTCTGCGGCTGCCCGGGCCCGCCGTTGACACATTCGGTGTCGAGACTCGCGGAGGGACTGATCGTCGGCATCACGACGACCGACGGCGCCAGCACGTGCTCGGCGGTCAGCGTGTCGACGTCGCTGAGGAAGCTGAGGCGCGCGAAGCTGGCGGGTGCACCGGGGATCCGTGCAGGCCCACGATGACCGGGTACCTCGTGCTGGAGCGAAGTTGTAGCCGACCGGAAGACTGACGAGCACCGGCAGCCCGGTCCCGGCCCAGCGGTCGTGGACGACGCACTCCTGGAGCCGCTTGCCGGGATCTGGGAGCCGCGGCAGGGGTCCTGGGGGCACGTGCGCCTCGAGCCCAGAACCGGCGATCCGCGACCCGAGCACGTCGTTCCTCGTGCCGCCTGCGTGGGTGACGAACTCTGACGATCTGGCTCCGAAGAGGTCCGACCAGCTCGAGTAGAACAGGTACTGGTCGTTGAGGAGCAGGCCCGCGAGCGCGAGGACGGCCAGGTTGAGCGCGAGCACCTCGGCGGTGCGCGTCATGATCCGCACCCTCTCCTGCGTGGCCTGGGGCCATCGGTGACCAGGCGGATGAAGCCGACGACGACGAGGACGCCGGCGACCACGATGACCGGGTCCCGGTGAGGTCCATCAGGTCGTTCGGGGAGTGCGGTCACCGGGTCGCTGGAGTGGCCGGACGAACGGGAAGGTGAGCACGTCGCGGATCGACGTGTTGGTCAGCAGCATGACGAGTCGGTCGACGCCGAGGCCGAGACCACCGGACGGTGGCATCCCGCTCTCCAGCGCGTGCAGGAAGTCCGCGTCGACCACCATTGCCTCGGGGTCACCGGCCGCCGCCCTGGTCGACTGCTCGACCAGCCGGCGACGCTGCTGGAGCGGGTCGGTCAGCTCGCTGTAGGCCGTGCCGACCTCCATGCCGCCGATGACGAGGTCCCACCGCTCGACGAGGCCGGGCTGCGTCCGGTGCGACCGGGTGAGCGGCGAGGTCTCCCGCGGGAAGTCGACGAAGAACGTGGGACCCGAGGTCCTCGGCTCGACGAGAGCCTCGTAGAGAGCCTCGATGACACCACCTGCCCCGAGGTCGGGCCGCACCTCGACGCCGAGGCGACGGGCGAGGCCGAGCAGCACGTCCGGGTCCGTGTCGAGGCCGACCTCGCGCCCGACCGCCGTGGAGACCGCGTGCAGCACCCGAACGACTGGCCACGGCCCGGAGACGTCGGTGAGCTCCACGCCGTCCATCCCGTTCCGCAGCTGGTCCGGGCGTGGGGCCGGAAGCACCTGCCGACCATGCAGGCTACGCGCCGCCCCCTTGATGAGGGTCTCTGCGAGCATTCGCATGTCGGAGTAGTCGGCGTGCGGGCGGTAGACCTCGAGCGAGGTGAACTCGGGATTGTGCGTGGCATCCGCACCCTCGTTGCGGAAGTTGCGACCCAGCTCGAAGATCGGACCCGTCCCTCCGACGAGGAGGCGTTTGAGCTGGAGCTCCGGGGCAATCCGCAGAGACAGGTCGACGCCGTAGGCGTTGCTGAAGGTGCGGAAGGGCCGGGCAGTGGCGCCGCCGTGGACGAGGTTGAGCATCGGAGTCTCGACCTCGGTGTACCCGCGCTCCAGAAGGGTGCGGCGGATCGAGGCCAGCACCGTCGATCGTGCCCGGAAGAGGTCGACGACACCCGGATGGACAATGAGGTCCGCAGATCGCTGCCGGAGGCGGGCGTCCGGATCGGTCAACTCCCCGAAGGGGATCGGGTGCAGGCACTTCGCCTCGGTGCGCCACGTCCACACGAGCAGACTGGGCGTGCCGTTGCGCGACACCCCGATGCGTCCCTCGACGCGCACCAGGTCTCCGCGATCGACGAAGCGCGAGAAGTCGGTGACGACGCGGCGTGATCGCGCGGTGGCCGGGTCGAGCACGAGCTGCACCGACGCCCCACCGTCGACCAGGGTGGCAAAGAGCACCGCGCCGTGGTCGCGGACACTGCGAACGCGCCCGACGAGCGACACGGCGCCCGCAGATTCCCGAGGCACGCCGCCGGCGGGTCCGCTCACGGAGGGCACGTCCCCTGGCGATGGATGCAGCGCGCCAAGCCGAACGGCCAGCTCGCCGACCGAGGTCACCGGGTCACCGCCACCGCTCGGGTAGGGGTCCAACCCCTCCGCTCGCATGGCCTCGAGCCGCGCGAGCCGGTGCCCGAACTCGCCGCGTCGGCGTTGCTCAGTCGACGTGGCGTCGGCCGCGGCCTCCGCCGCAGCCGCCGCCTGCTGCAGACGGAGCAGGTCGTCCGCACCGAGCCGTGCTCCCGCCGCATGCCGTCCGCCGGGCCATGGCAGGAAGCCCTCAACGGCACCGGCTGCGACGAGCACCTGCGGCAGGGAGACCACGTCCTCGTAGCAGAGGAAGCGCGGGACCCACGCCGGCTCGAGCTTGGCGTTCGAGCGGTAGAGACGCTCGAGCTGCCAGAAACGGTCGAGCACCCCGAGGACGGAGGCGTTGAGACGCACGAGTGGTCGGGCGCCCAACCGGGCAGAGTCAGCAAAGACCCCGCGGAACATGCAGAAGTTGAGGGACACGCGGCGGATGCCGAGCTGCCGGCTGCGTGCCATCAGCTCCGAGATCATCAGCTCGGTGACGCCATTGGGTGCGGTGGAAGCCCGGCGCATGAGATCGAGCGACACCCCGCCGCGGCCCCAGGGCACGAAGCTGAGCAGTCCGATGATGCCGCCGTCGGCGAGGTGCGCCGTGACGACGAGCATGCGGCCGTCCGCCGGGTCACCACTGCGCCCGAGGGCCATGGAGAAGCCACGCTCGCGCTCGCCGCCGCGCCACTGCTCCGCGCGGGAGGCCATCACGGTGCGCTCTTCCGGGGTCAGTTCGTCCTGGCGGCGGACCCGTACCGAGACGCCCGCTCGGCGAGCTCGCTTCACGGCGTGGCGCACCGGCGCCATGGACCCCCGGCGCAGGTCGAACCGCGCCGGGTCGAGAATCGCCTCGTCACCCATGAGCACGACCCGCAGGCCGGCGGCGGCGTACGCCTTGGCCCCCGCCTCACTGGCTGAGAGCACAGCCGGGACCCAGCCGAACTCGCGTGCCTCACTCAGCCAGGCGGCGATGGCCCCACCCCAGCTCTCACCGGCGCCGAGCGGATCGGCAGACGCCACTGACACTCCGTTGACGACCCGATACGTCACGGCAGCACGACCGTCGGCCGAGAACACGGAGGCCTTGTCCCTCCGCGTCGCGAAGTAGCCGAGCGAGTCACTCTCGCCATGCTCGGCAAGCAGGAGACGCAGGCGGACCTCTCGATCGGGGGTCCATCTGCTGGTCCGTCGCGACGACGCGAGGAAGAGCACCGTGGCGCCCAGGATCGTCGCACCCGTGAGGATGGCTGCCACGTCGACGACATAACGTGGCACACCGAGAGCGTGCCGGCTCACCCCACCGAACGCGGCGACGACGGTCGCCACGACGACATTCGCCTGGGCGCCGGAGGCGCCGAGCAGCAGCCAGGTGACTCCGTAGGTGACCGCGCCACCCACGACCAGCGCCGCGAGCGCGGCCCACCAGGAGCCGGGCTGCACCCGCGCCGTGAACGCGGGCCGCAGCCGCCAGAGCCACCACAGGGCGCCGACACCGATCACCATGGCCGCCACGTCGAGCGTGCCACCGAGATCTCCCCGGCTGCTCCAGACCTCGGCGAACGGGAGCCGCGCGGCCGGGAAGAGCTCCGCGAGACCGACGTAGATGCCGGTCACCTGGAACGCGGCAACTGCTGCCAGACCAATCCGCTTGCGTCCCAGCAGGATGCGCGTCATCAGGGCGAGCAGGACGACGGAGGCGAACGTCCCTGCCACGGGAAGGTTGAGCAGCCCGAACACGACCGTGATCCGGATCGGCTGGACCGGTCGGAAGACGAGCAGCAGCGCCGAGACGGCAGTGGCCAAGGCGAGCACAAGAGTGAGCGCTCGAGGAGCGAGGTGTCTCGTGGGACCGGGCGACGCCGGGCGAGCGGGCCGCCGGTGGCTGCCCGATGCGTGTTCTGGCGGCCGGCCCGAGGCCGCCGCAGGCCGATCGGCGGCGGTGGTGGCCATGGGTTCGACCATCACGCTGTGCCCTTGTGACTGGCTGTGTGTCTGCTGTGGACTGGCCGTGAACGAACGGAGCGCCACGCGCGATCGAGTGGACGAGTCCTGGGCGGAGGAGTCGTCCACTCGATCGGTGGGGCCTTCGTCAGTGGATGACGATCTGCCCCGTCACGGCCGTCGCGCCGCCGTCGTAGACGACGGCCTGGGACGAGTCGCGGACCACGACGCGGACGGTGTCGTTCTTCTTGCCACCGTCCGTGGCGATCACCTGGTAGCTGTAACCGGTGGCGCCGTTGACCGTCGCAGAGCCGCCGAGACGGGCCTCGTCGTCGTGGATGACGAGCCAGTCGACGGAGGTGCTCGCCATGACGAAGGTCGTGCCCTCGAGGGTGAGCGTGAGCTGCCCGGACGGAGTGACGGCGCCCGGCTCGTACTTGGCATCGAGCTCGAACTTCGCCTTGCCGCTGTACGACGGGTCGGCGGCCAGCGCCCCCGCGGGTGATCGGTACCAACCACCACCGGTCGCGAACCCGGGGGTGTCGTTGTCCAGCGAGAGGCCGACGATGACCGGGTCGTGATCGGACACGCGGAACTGGTCGGGCGCGTAGAGCGACGACTGGAGGTTCGGCGTCTTGAAGTCGGTGTTGTAGTCGAGCACCGACGGCTCGTCGGCGTTGATGTGCCACTCGCCGACTCCGGTGACCTGCTCCTCGGCCGAGGGCGACGCGAGGGCATGGTCGAGGTAGCCCCATTGGCCGTCGAAGACGTAGCTGTAGGCGTCCGGCCCGATCAGCTTGGCGATGAGGTTGGTGTAACCCGCCCCCTCGAGCGTCCCGACCGGGTCCTCCTTGGCGTAGGAGTTGAGGTCACCCATGATGAGCACGTCGTGGTCCCCGGTGCCCGTCGGGTCACTCGCCAGCCACGTCGCCAGGGCCTTCGCCGCGTTGTTTCGCACGGTGTTGCAGTTGCCCTGCCCATCGCCCGCGTCGGGAGCGTCGCAGGCGCTGCCCTTGCTCTTCAGGTGGTTGACGGCCACGGTGAAGACGCCACCGGTGGCGTGGTCGCGGAAGGCCTGCGCGAGTGCTGGTCTGCTGCGCGGGGCCGAGTCGCCACCGTTGACGAACTCGACGGAGTTGAGTGCACCCGTCGTTCCGATCGGCGTCACGGCGGCCGGCTGGTAGACCATGCCGACCTTGATGGCATCGGTGCCGAGGGCGTTGGTCTGACCGGTGCGGGCGTCCACGTCCACGTAGGCCCACGTGCCGGCCCCGTCGGCCTCGTTGAGCCGGTCGACGAGGAACGCGATGGCGCTGTCCGTGCCGTATCCGTCGTTCTCGATCTCGTTGACGCCGACGACCTCGGCGCCCAGACCGCGGATTGCGGCCACGGTCTTGGGCCACTGCCGATCGAACTCCGTCTGGGTGTCCGCGCCGCGGCAGTCCGTCGCCGCCCCGCCGACCCCGTTGCTGCAGTTGTCCACCCGATCCGGCAACCCGTCGAACGTGTTGAAGAAGTTGAGCAGGTTCATCGCCGCGACCTGCACCTTGCCGCCCACGACTGGAGCATCCGACGGCCGCTCATTGGCGGCCACGAACTGGGCGTCACCGCCAAGGGCGCCGTCGGGGCGGAGCCGGTAGGCGTTGCCACTCGCGGCGTTGCCGGCCCACGTGTAGGTCATGACGCCGACCGCGCCGGTGACGGTGTCGCCGCCGCGCAGCGTGTTCGACGCGGACAGCGGCGCGCCGCCCCGGCCCCAGACGATCGGGTCGGGGTTCTGGGCCTGTGACGAGTCGTCGATGATGAGGCGACGGTTGTTGTTCGCGGCCTGGAGGACGAGCGCCTCGTCGCCGGGTGCGACGACATTGGTCGGCTGCGGGAGCCGGCCCTCGGACGAGACGACGACCTGGCCGAACCGGCCGAGCTGGAAGTGCTCGGTGACGGTCATGGTCTCCGGGACCGAGACGAGCATGCCCTCGTACTGCTCGAGGAAGGTCGGGCTCGCGACGGGGAAGCTGATCGGGGTCGGCTCGACGGTGCCCGTCCCGCAGGGCGTGATCGACGTCGTGTTCGAGATCTGGGTCTGGTCCTGGAACTCCTCGGCGGTGCCGACGACGCGGACGTGGTCTCCGAGCGCGACATCGTCGTCGTTCCCGTTGAAGACGAAGATCGCGTCCGACGTGGCCGGGTTACCGTCCCCGACGGGGTCTTGGAGGTAGAAGCCGCGCAGCGCGGGGCTCGGGCCCTCGTGGTCCCCGACGACGACCCCCTCGGTCACCACCGGTCCGGTGTAGTCAGCGGCCGACCCGGAGCCCTGAATCGCCCCGATCGGCGTGTAGGTGGCGTCACACGAGGTGCTGAGCGACGACGCGAACGAGACGACGGCATCGGCGGTCATCGTGTCCGGCGGGTCCTGGACGTCCTGGTCGCTCACCTCGTCGCCGCGGATGGTCACGCGGCAGGACTCGTTGGGAACGAGGTCGGCGTCAGGGTCGAGGACGAACGACGTCGGCCCCCCGGTCACCGTCACCGACTTCGGCCCGCTGAGGGAGCAGCGCAGCTCGAAAGCCGTCCCGGTGACATTGACGGGCTCGCTGAACGTCACCGTGACGTTGGCGTTCGCGGTCACGCCGGAGGCGCCGTTCGCGGGCTCGGTGGAGGCCACGGCGGGCGGCGCGTCCTGGACGCTGTGGCGGCCAAGGCCGTCAAAGGTGTCCGTGGCGAAGCCGATCCACTGCGCCGATGGGTCGAAGAGGTCGGTGGCATTGGCGTCTCCCGCCGTCACGGAGGACGAGCGGCGCAGTGTGTTGTCAGCGGTTGACGTGAGGCCGGTGCCCCACTCCGTGCCGGGATCGAAGCCGACCTGCCCGATGCTGTCGATGACGGTCGTGCCCTTGCGCAGCACGACCGCGTCGTCGCCGTTGTACCAGCCCGCACCGTTGGTCTGGTCCGCCTCGGCGAGGATCGCCGCGGCAGCCGCCGAGTGCGCCAGCACGTGGACGTCGCCTGGGGCAACCGACCCGGTGAGGTTGATCGTCAAGCCTGCCGACGCAGAGCCGTTGAAGAACATCTGGACGTTGTAGCCACCGGTGGCCAGGTTCACGGGCGCCCCAGTGCCGTTGTAGATCTCGAGGGCCTTGTTGTTGCTCGACCCCTCGATGTACTCGCTGAAGAACAGCTCGGTCGGCGCCGCCTGCGCGGTCGGCGCGGCGACGAACGGGACCAGACCGACCCCGAGGGCCACGGCACACACCGCGGCCACTCGGCGCCGGAGATGACGGTACTGCTGCATGTCTTCCCCTCTCGACGGGCAGGAAGTTGCCCGGATCCACCGCGAATCTAGCGGCGGAGCTGTGAACGAGGGGGCCGAACGCCGACTAACTTTGCGTGTCGTTCACGTTTCCGCCCGGCCACGACGCCAGACGCCTGCGCGTCTCGAACCGCCGGCGCCTGCCGTCGATCGGGTCGTCGAACTCGAGAACCGCGGCGAGCAGCTGGAGCGGCTCGGAGAAGTCCCCGTCGGGCACCTCGCGCGGGGCCGGGTACAGGGCGTCGCCGACGATGGGAATGCCCAGCCCGCAGAGCTGGCAGCGCAGCTGGTGGGTGCGGCCGGTCCGAGGCGTCAACCGGTAGAGACCCCGCCCATCCCTCTCGGCGACCAGCTCGATGAGGGTCTCGGCGTTCGGCTCGGCACCGGGGACCTCTCGGGCCTGGTGCTTCCCGTGCTCCTTGAGGACGTGGCTGCGCCGCACCGTGGGCAGCCGCAGTCCGTCGCGCACTGGTGCGACCGCGAGGTACTCCTTGTGCACCCGGCCCTCGGCGAAGGCGCGCTGGTAGGCACCCCGCCACCGCTGTTCCGCCGTGAACATCAGCACCCCTGCGGTGGGCCGGTCGAGCCGATGCGCGGGGGTCAGCCGATGCCGACCGGTCAGCACTCGGGTCCGGGCCAGCGCCGACTGCGCGACGTGCCGGCCCCGGGGCATCGTCGACATGAAGTGCGGTTTGTCCACCACGACGAGCCGGTCGTCCTCGTGCAGCACGTCGATCGGGAAGGGCACCTCGACCTCGTCCGGCAGGTCGCGATGGGTCCAGCAGACTGAGCGCGGCACGAACGGCGCGTCTGCCGCGACCGGCACGCCAGCGGCATCGACGAACTCCCCCGCCACGAGCTTGGCGTCCACCTCGGCGGGAGTCAGCCCCCGGAGCCGCTCGACGAGATGGTCGCGCAGCGTCTCCCACGGCCCGCCCTGCGGCATCCGGATCCGCTGCGCGTCAACGCCGTGCCGAGGCGGGAGCGGCGACGCGGGAATGCCGCCTCGTGCCACTCAGTCCCCCTCGACCCGGAGCTCGACGTCACGACCGAGAAAGCGGGCGTATGCCGCTGAGCTCGCTTCCAGCCCACGCAGCGCCTTCGCCGTCAGCCGGGTCAACGGCGTCGCCCTGAGGACGACGGCGTCCTTGCCGCCCTGCCGCCTCCAGACGCCGACCACCTCGCCGTCGACGACGATCGTCGGCTGGAACACCAGGTTGCGGCCGGGCACGACGTTGGCGACGTGCTCGTCCGGAAGGGTGACGTCGCGCGACTTGAATCCCAACAGGAACTCGTCCCACTGCGGCAACAGATGGACGCCAGCAGGCCCATCACTCGCCGTCGGCGCGTCGACGTGGCTCAGCCAGGTCTGGCCACCGATGTCTTCCCGCGTGATGTGGTCGCCGAGGAGTTCGAGGGCCGCACGGACGAAGCCGAGCGTGCCCCCGATCCAGCCGGCGATGTCCTTCTCGGTCACCGGGCCGTGGCTGCGGACATAGCGCTCGATGATCGTGGTCATCGCCTGCTCACGGGAAGGCTTGCGGCTCAAGGGAACCCATGTGTCGATGAGCACGAAGGTCGGCTGCTTCCCTGCGAGCGGGCCTTGGCAGAGCAGCCCCGTCATGCAGTGGTGGCCGACGAGGTGGTAGGTCCGCTGTCCGGAGGGATCGATGCCGTGGTCGGCGAGCATCGAGAGGACGTCCGGTCGGCTCATCGGCTCGCCGAGGTGCTCCTCGAAGAGAACTCCTGCCTTGTCGATCTCGTCCTGGGTGATGCCGAGCTGCGCGTAGCGCGCGCCCAGGGAGGCGATCACCCGCGCGGCAAGGAGCTCACACATCCACCGGGCGTCCTCGGCCGGCACCCAGTGGATCGTCCCCCGCATCGGCCAGGTCCGGACGATCTGCCGGTCAGCGACGGCCCGCTCGATCTCGGCGAGGGTCAGGCCGGAACGCACTCCGATCGACCACACGCCACTCGAATAGTCCTGTGCCTGAAGCGCGCCCATCCAACGGGCCACGGACAGAGGCGTCTCGGGGGCGGCGGCCGTACCCAGGGCGGGCGTGAGCCCGAGCGCAGCCATGCGAGCCCGACGCAACCGACGGCGGTCGCCAGCCTTCACGGTGAGACCCAGCTCAGCGGCATACGGCCTGCTACCCGAGCACGGCGGCGCCGAAGGTCGCCTTGAGGTCGCCGAAGAGCGCCGACGTCGCGTTGACGCGCAACCCGTCGTCGAGCGTCATGAGCACGGACCGGCCAGGCTGGGTGAGCTTCACGTGGACCTCCGTCGCGCCGGGGTGCTCCCGGAGGATCTCCCTGAGACGCTCCGCGCGGGCCGCGGTGACCTGACCCAGCGGGAGAGTGAGCACGACCGGTCCACGCGGGCCCTCCTTGATGTCGGGGATCATCAGCTCCTGCGCGAAGATCGAGATCGAGTCGTCGCGCGCGCTCACCCTGCCCTTGACCGCACAGACGGTGTCCTGGGCCAGCATCGTCGAGTACGTCAGGTAGGCGGTGGGGAAGAACAGGCACTCGATGGCCCCGTCGAGGTCCTCGACCGTGGCGATGGCCCACAGGTCGCCCTTCTTGGTCCGCTTGAGCTGGAGCCCGGTGATGAGCCCGGCCACGGTGACCGGGGTGCCATCAGGCTTGGGGTCGTCGCCCATGAGTGAGGCGATGGAAGTGTCCGCATGCGTCTGCAGGAGGTGCTCGATGCCGAAGAGCGGGTGGTCGGAGACGTAGAGGCCAAGCATCTCCCGTTCGAAGGACAGCAGGGTGGACTTGTCCCACTCGCCCACGGGGACGGGTGGCAGGCCGTCGAAGGCGCCCGCTCCCCCGGGTCCATCCGACTCGTCGCCCAGGTCGAAGGCGCCGAAGAGACTGTCCTGGCCGATGGCCTCCTGCTTCTTCACCTCGACGAGCGCGTCGATGTAGCGCTCGTGGACCTCGACCATCCCGCGCCGACTCTCGCCGAGCGAGTCGAAGGCGCCGCTCTTGATGAGCGACTCGATGGTCCGCTTGTTGCAGACGACCGCCGGCACCTTGGAGAGGAAGTCCTTGAAGGAGCCGAAGGCGCCCTTCTCGTCGCGCGCCCGGATGATGGCCTCGACGACCGGCAGGCCGACGTTGCGAATCGCGGCGAGACCGAACCGGATGTCGGTACCGACGGCAGCGAAGTTGGCGACCGACTGGTTGACGTCGGGCGGCAGCACCTTGATGCCCATGTGGCGGCACTCGCCCAGGTACAGCGCCGACTTGTCCTTGTCGTCGCGCACGCTCGTCAGCAGCGCCGCCATGTACTCGGCCGGGTAGTTCGCCTTGAGGTAGGCCGTCCAGTAGGAGACGAGACCGTACGCCGCCGTGTGCGCCTTGTTGAAGGCGTAGTCCGAGAACGGGACGAGCACGCCCCAGAGCGCCGCGACCGAGGCCTCGTTGAAGCCGTTGGCCTTCATGCCCTCCGAGAACGGGACGTACTCGGCGTCGAGGACCTCCTTCTTCTTCTTGCCCATCGCACGACGGAGCAGGTCCGCGTTGCCGAGCGTGTAGCCGGCGAGCTTCTGGGCGATGGACATGACCTGTTCCTGGTACACGCACAACCCGTGGGTGTCCTTGAGGATCGGCTCGAGCGCGTCGACCATCTCCGGCTGGAGCTTGCCCTTGAGCTGCGGATCCAGCGGGACGATCTCCTGCTTGCCGTTCTTGCGCAGGGCGAAGTTCGTGTGGGCGTTGACTCCCATCGGGCCAGGTCGGTAGAGGGCCAGGGCAGCCGAGATGTCCTCGAAGTTGTCCGGCTGCATGAGCCGCAGCAGCGATCGCATGCCACCGCCGTCGAGCTGGAACACACCCAGGGTGTCGCCGCGACCGAGCAGATCGTAGGTCGCCGTGTCGGACATGTCCTTGGACAGGGCGTCGAGGTCGATGTCCTCATCGCGGTTCTGCTTGATGTTGACGATCGCGTCGTCGAGGATCGTGAGGTTGCGCAGGCCGAGGAAGTCCATCTTGACCAGCCCGAGCGACTCGCAGCTCGGGTAGTCGAACTGCGTGATCACCTGGCCGTCCTGCATCCGCTTCATGATGGGGATGACGTCCAGCAGGGGTTCGCTGCTCATGATGACGCCCGCCGCGTGGACGCCCCATTGGCGCTTCAGGCCCTCGAGGCCCTTGGCCGTGTCGACGACCTCCTCGAAGTGCCGCTCGGTCTGCACGAGCGCGCGGAAGTCGACGCCCTCGTTGTAGCGCTTGTGCTCCGGGTTGTAGATCTCCGAGAGGGGCACGCCCTTGCCCATGACGTCCGGCGGCATCGCCTTGGTCAGCTGCTCGCCGACGCTGAACGGGTGGCCCATGACGCGCGCCGCGTCCTTGACCGCCTGTTTGGCCTTGATGGTGCCGTAGGTGACGATCTGGGCGACACGCTCCTCGCCGTACTTCTCCGTCACATACTTGATGACCTCGCCGCGCCGGCGCTCGTCGAAGTCCACGTCGAAGTCGGGCATCGACATGCGCTCGGGGTTGAGGAACCGCTCGAAGATCAGGCCGTGCGGGATCGGGTCGAGGTCCGTGATCCCCAGAGCGTAGGCGCACATCGACCCGGCACCTGAGCCTCGACCCGGTCCGACTCGGATGCCGTTGCGCTTGGCCCAGTTGATGAAGTCGGCGACGACGAGGAAGTAGCCCGCGTAGCCCTTGGAGACGATGACGTCCTCCTCGAAGGCCGCCTGCGTGCGCGCGTAGTCCGGCACGCCGTCGGGAAAGCGCCGCTGGAGTCCGCCCTCGACCTCCTTGATGAACCACGAGGTCTCGTCCTCGCCGTCTGGCACGGGAAAGCGCGGCATGTAGCGCCCCTCCCCCTCGGTGAAGGACACGTCGCACCGCTCGGCGATGAGCAGCGTGTTGTCGCAGGCCTCGGGCAGCTCGCGCCACCGGTGGCGCATCTCCTGCGGAGACTTGAGATAGAAGTCCTCGGCGTCGAACTTGAAGCGGTTGGGATCCATCAGGGTCGAGCCCGACTGCACGCAGAGGAGCGCGGCGTGGGCCTTGGCGTCCTCGGCCCGGGTGTAGTGCAGGTCGTTGGTCGCGACGAGCGGCAGCGCGAGGTCGCGCGCCAGCCGGAGGAGGTCCTTCTGGACGCGCCGCTCGATCTCGAGGCCGTGGTCCATGAGCTCGACGAAGACGTTGTCCGGCCCGAAGAGGTCGCGCAGCTCGCCGGCCACTGCGCGCGCCTCGTCGTACTTTCCGAAGCGCAGCTTGGTCTGGATCTCGCTCGAGGGGCATCCGGTCGTGACGATCAGGCCCTTGCCGTAGCTGGCGAGCAGCTCCCGATCGATGCGGGGCCACTTCGTGTACACCTGGTCGAGCGAGGCGATCGAGCTCATCCGGAAGAGGTTGTGCATGCCCTCCGTCGACTCGGCGAGCATCGTCATGTGGGTATAGGCACCGCCGCCCGAGATGTCGTCGCGCCCGCCGTCGCCCCAGCTGACCTTCGTCCGGTCCGTGCGATGGGTGCCCGGAGTGATGTAGGCCTCCACGCCGATGATCGGCTTGACGCCGGTGCCCTGGGCCTTCTTCCAGAACTCGTAGGCCCCGAAGACATAGCCGTGGTCGGTCGTCGCGAGCGCCGGCATCCCCATCCGCGCCGCCTCCGAGAAGAGGTCGGTGATCCGGGCCGCTCCATCGAGCATTGAGTACTCCGTGTGCACGTGCAGGTGCGCGAAGCTCTGGTGTGGTCTCGGAGCGGATTGGGTCGACATCGGGGTTGAGTCTAAGCCTCGCCGGGGACACTCCCCGGGCGTGTCGCGGCGGGTGTCGCGGCCCGTCGCACCGGGCTGCCGAGGGCCGCCGGCTCGTCGGCCCTCGGCGTGCCTGGAACCGATCCCGAACCGACGGTGTACAAGTGGGTGCAGGGCCACTGGGCGAGCCGGAGGAGCCATCGAGAAGGACCGCGAGTCAGAGATCCTGGCCCGCGTGCGCGCCGGTGAGCGGGCTGCGTACGCCGAGCTGGTGGTGGCGCACGCCCCGCTCGCCAAGCGCGTCGCCGTGCTCGCCGGGGCTGGCGACGATGCCGACGACCTGGTGCAGGAGGCATTCGTGAAGGCATACCGCTCCCTCGCCACCTTCCGCGACGGATCCGGCTTCCGGCCCTGGCTGCTGCGGATCGTCCTCAACGAGACGCACAACCATCGGCGCGGCTCCGGTCGGAGGGCCGAGCGGGAGCGCCGAGCGGGATGGCTCGACGCCCAGTCGCTGACCATGCCGGACCCGGCCGCGGAGGCGCTCTCGGCGGCGCGCCGGCGTGCGCTCCTCGACGCCGTGTCCAAGCTCCCGGCCGACCAGAGGGACGTCGTCGCCTGCCGCTACCTGCTCGAGCTGTCGGAGGCAGAGACCGCGAAGGTGCTCGAGCTGCCTGCTGGCACGGTCAAGTCCCGACTGCATCGCGCACTGGGCGCATTGCGGGAGGTGATGGCCGATGTCTGACCAGCTCGATGCCCTCGAGCGCGAGCTCGTCGGCCTCGGCCGCGACCTCGTGCCGGACCCGCCCCCGGACGGTCTGGCTGCGGCCGTCCTCGACCGGATCGCCGACGACCCCCTCGTCGCCGGGGCCCACCGGCGCGCGCCAGAGCGCCGACGGGCCGAGCACAGCCGCCCGGCGCGCCGCCTGGCCTGGGCGATCGCCGCCATGGTCGTCGCGGTCGTCGCCCTCGTCCCCCCGGTCCGGGCCGCCGTCATGGAGCTGCTCCACATCGGTGGAGTCGTCGTCCGCGAGGAGCCGGGACCACGTCCACTGCCGTCCACGCCCCGCTCTGGCGCCTCCCCGACCCTTGGCCAGGGATTGACCGCGGTCTCCCTCGAGGAGGCCAGGCGAGTGCTCGGGTTCGACGTTGGTGTCCCGGCGGCGCTCGGGCCGCCGGCGACCGTGTCGCTGTCTCACGAGGGACAGGTCGCGGAGCTCAGCTGGGGCGAGGGTGGCGGGACGACCAGGCTGGACGTGTTCATGGGGTCTCCGGACTGGGGCTACCTCAAACGGGTCTGGACCGCGGTCACGCCGACCATGGTCAAGGGTGGCGAGGCCGTCTGGCTGGACGCCACCCACGAGGTCGAGTGGGTCGATCGCCGGGGGGTGACCCGGACCGCCCCGCCCCGGCTGGCCGGGCCGACTCTCGTCTGGGTCGCCCACACTCCTGACGGACGCGAGCTGACCTACCGACTCGAGGGCCCCTCGACCCTGGCTGCAGCGCTGGACATCGCCACGACCGTCCCCTGAGGGCCGGGAGGGAACCATGCGGGGCCGGGCGGTGTAACGACGTCACCAGGCTCACGACCACAGGAGGAACACCCATGCGCAGGTTCATCGTCCTCGTCATCACCGCAGCCGTCGGCCTCATGCTGCTTCCGGCTCCCCCTGCCAGCGCGGGCGGACCCACCTCCGTTCTCGTGGTGGACCACGGTGGCGGGCATGCCGCAGGGGCGGTGACGGGCAGCTCCGCCTACGACTCCCTGGCCCTGGCCCTGGACGTCTGGGACCCACCGACCGGTGAACGCCGGTCGGCGGACAGCTTCATGGCGAACCCGATCCGCCTCACCTGGATGATCCATGACGTGCAGCCGTGGCGTGTGGACGCCCTGACGATCGAGGGCTCGGACGTCTGGGTGAGCACGCTGCTGATGCAGGGCGGCGAGACCCTCTTCTCGACCTCCACGTCCGCGGCCGAGGCAGTCTGGCACCGCCCGGCGAACACGGCACTGCTCCTGGAAACCTTGACGGACCTCGGAGTGCTGGGCGGCGACGCGGCCACCTCGCCGCCGGCCACGACCGGCTCGGTTGCCCCCGTGACCGCTTCGGAGGCGGCGCCTTCGGAGCCGTCCGGCACAGGTGTGCCGCCGTCGGCGCTGGCCGTCGTTGCGGCTCTCTCGCTCTGCCTCGGCGCGCTGTGCGGCCGGTCCTTGCGCCTGCGACGCCGCGAGGCGTCGTCGTCAGAAACGGCGGCGACCGCGGACGTGCGAGCGACCGCAGGCGCGAGCCCAGCGGCATACGACCCGGGAAGGGAACACCTCAAGGGGTTCACCCTTCGCTAGAGGGTGGACCTCAGAGGGTGGCGACGGTGTCGAGGGCCCGCTGGAGGTCCTCCGGGTACTCGCTCTCGAAGTGGACGTAGGCGCCCGTGCCGGGGTGCTCGAACCCGAGCCCAACGGCATGCAGCCACTGCCGGTCCAGGCCCAGCTTCCGCGCCAGCGCGGGATCCGCGCCGTAGAGCGGGTCGCCGCAGCAGGGGTGCTTGATCGCGGCCATGTGCACCCGGATCTGGTGCGTGCGTCCCGTCTCCAGGTGGATGTCGACGAGGCTCGCGTGGCGGAATGCCTCGATGACCTCGTAGTGAGTCACCGACGGCTTGCCGCTGCGCATGACCGCGAACTTGTACTCGTGGCCGGGGTGCCGCCCGATCGGTGCGTCGATGGTGCCGACGAGCGGATCGGGAAGACCTTGGACCAGGGCGTGGTAGTTCTTGTCGACCGCGCGCGTCCGGAAGGCCTGCTTGAGTCTGGAGTAGGCGTACTCGCTCTTGGCCACGACCATGAGGCCGCTCGTCCCGACGTCGAGTCGGCTGACGATGCCCTGGCGCTCGGGTGCCCCGGAGGTCGAGATCCGGTATCCCGCGGCAGCCAGGCCACCGACGACGTCCGGACCGGTCCAGCCCACGCTGGGATGGGCTGCCACCCCGACGGGCTTGTCGACGACGACGAGATCGTCATCATCGTGGACGATCCGCATCCCGGGCACCGGCTCCGCCACGACCGTGACCGTGGGGCTCTGATCCGGCGCGGGAAGGGACACCTCGAGCATCGCCCCGGACGCGAGCCGGTCGGACTTGCCCGCCACCTTGCCGTCGACGACGATGAGCCCCCCACCCGCGAGGTCTGCCGCACGAGTCCGGGACAGGCCGAACAGGCGGGCGACCCCGGCGTCGACGCGCTCTCCGCCGAGGCCCTCGGGGACGAGCACCGTCCGGACCTCAACCATCCGACCGCTCCCCCGGCTCGTCGCTCACCTCGTGCTCCTCCGGCTGCGGGGCGACCGGCGCGGCCTTCCTCTCGCGACGGCCGTCGACGCCCAGTCCCACCAGGGCGAGCACGATGATCAGCCCCGCGGCGCCGACGATCCAGATATCGGCGATGTTGCCGATGAACCAGCCGTTGTAGTCGAGGAAGTCGACGACGTGACCCTCGCCGCCACCCGGCGGCCGGACGAAGCGGTCCGTGAGGTTGCCCAGGGCTGCGCCCAGGAGCAGGCCCAGGGCCAGAGCCCACGCCCTGGAGCCCAGGTCCTTCGACACGTACACGATGGCCACCAGCACGACCACGGCGATGATCGTCATGACCCACGTGTTCCCCGCCCCGAGCGAGAGCGCTGCACCGGGATTGCCGATGAGCTTGAACTGGATCACGTCCCCGATGAACGGCCGCGGCTGTCCGTCCGCCAGGACGTCGAGGGCGATGAGCTTGGTGAGCTGGTCGCTCGCGTAGGCGAGAACCGCGACGACGAGCAGGAGGACGAACAGCCGCCTCCGGCGCGCAGCCGGCGGGTGGTCGGGCGGGGCTTCGTTCTCCACGGGTCCTGGTGCTGTGGTGAGGGCGGAAGACACGGCATCGACGCCCACACGGGGCGTCGACGGTGTCTCGGTGGGCGTCAGTGGCGTGCTTGCTTCTCCTGGCATGTCATGCACAGGGTCGCACGAGGACGGGCCTGGAGTCGAAGTTTGCCGATCGGGTTCCCGCAGTTCTCGCAGATACCGTACGTGCCTGCCTCCAGCTGCTCGAGGGCATGCTCGGCCTGCGCGAGGCCGGCCCGGGAGTTGGCGGCCAGGGCGATCTCGTGGACCCGCTCGGCCGTCTTGGCGCCGGCATCCGCCTGGTCGTCCCCCGCTCCGTCGCTCGACGCACGCAGCAGGTCGTCCAGCTCCTGCTCGGCGAGCTCGAGCTCCTGCCGGTGCACCTCGATCTCCTCGAGCAGGATGGCGCGCACCTCCTTGATCTCAGCCGCGCTCCATGGGCTCTCGTCGTCCTTGACCCGGAGGCGTCCGGCGAGCTGACCCGCGCGAGTCGCTGCGGTGGAGCTCCTGGCTGCGGATGTCGATGTGGCGCTGGTGCTCTTCACTGGTGCTGCCCTCTTCATCGATGTGGACCTGGTGCCGGCAGACCGCTTGGACGGGGCAGCCGCTGCTGCGGAGGTCGGGGTGGTGGCCTTCCTGGCCGGGGCCTTCCTGGCGGTTGCCCGCTTGGCCGCAGTCCCGGGGGAGGTGGCCCTCTTCGTGGCTGTGGCTCCCTTCGTGGCGGCGGACTTCGTGGCCGGCGCCGCCTTAGTGGCGGCGGACTTCGTAGCCGGCGCCGCCTTCGTGGCAGCGGACTTCGTGGCCGGCGCCGCCTTAGTGGCGGCGGACTTCGTGGCCGGCGCCGCCTTCGTGGCAGCTGCCTTCTTCGTCGGCGTCTTCGGTGCTGCCGGCTTCGTCCCGGCCTTCGCCGCCCCACCCTTCGTGGCGGTCGCCTTCTTCATCGCCGGGGCGGCACCCTTCGTGCCGGCCGGCTGCTTGGCCGACGTCGTCGCGGCCGCACGTTTGGCCGGTGCCCCGGAGACCCCTGCCGCCTTCTTGGCCGCGGACCTGGCAGCGGCGCTCGTCCGCACCGGCGCCGCCTTCGTTGCAGGGGTCGTCGTGGCGCCCGCTCTCGCCGGTGCCTTCCTCGGTGCTGCCATGTGGTCCTCCGTCACTGGGGCCGTCCACCTTGACAAGTGCCGCTGACAATAGGCGTCAACGAGCCTGCAGACAAACGTGAAACGCACAACTCGCCGGTGGGGTTCGATCCCTGAGACGACGAATGGCCGCCCGGGTCCACCGGGCGGCCATTCCGCTGCTGAGGTGACGGGCTCCGTTCAGCCCTGGGCACTGCCTGTCTTGGCGGCGTCCTGGACGCTGCCATCGAGGTCGTGCAGCTGACCCTCGATGTAGGACTTGAGGTTGGTGCGGTAGTTGCGCTCGAAGCCGCGCAGCTCCTCGATCTTCCGATCGAGCGCGGTCTTCTGCCGCTCGAGCTCCTCGATCAGGGCTGCCTTCTTCTGCTGCGCCTCCGCGACCATCCCGGTCGACCGCTCGCGGGCCTCGGTGAGCATCTCGTCGCGTTTCGCCGTGGCCTCGGCAATGATCTTGTCCCGCTGGCTCGTCGCCTCGGCGAGCATCTGGTCACGCTGGGCCGTCGCCGCGCTCGTCATCTCGGCCGCCTTGCGGGTCGCCTCGTCGTGCTGGGTCTGGGCCGTTGAGATGAGGTCGCGGTGGCGCGCCTCCGCCTCGCCGACGAGCTGGTTGCGACGGGCCTCGCCCGCTGCCACGTGCTCGTCGTGGAGCCTCTGGGCGAGCGCGATGACCCCGGCTGCGTCAGCGGTGCTCGCCGCCGATGCCGCCGGTGCGCTCTCCGACTCGGCCCGCAGCCGGGAGGCCTGCAGCTCTGCGGTCCGGGCGGCCTCCTCTGCGGCCCTCGCCTGCTCGCGAGCCTTCGTCAGCTTCGACTCGGCGTCCGCAACCTGGTTGTTCAGGGCGTTCAGCTTCGCCTGGGCCTCGTTGAGCGCCTTCTCGTCGACGGCGGACCGGGCAGCGGCCTCGGCCCGCTCGGCGTCGGCCTTGGCCCGCTCGATGCGCTCACGCGCGGCCCGCTCGGCGGCATCCGCCTCGGCCTTCGCCTTCGCGGCTCGGTCCGAGGCGGCCTTGAACGCCCGCTCGGCATCCTGGATCTTCGCCGTGAGCGCCCCGAGCTTGGCGTCGTCACCCGGACGGCCCACCGGCGGCATCGCCTGCGTGGGGCCGTCGCTCCGGACGGCCGGCTGGTTCTTGCTCGCGCGGCAGTCGTTGAGCTGCTTCAGGTAGTCGTCGCGCTGCTCGATGAGCGAACGCATCTCCGCGACGATCTCATCGAGGAAGTCGTCGACGTCCCGCTCCTCATAACCACGTCGGAACTGCGTGGTCTGGAAGTGCTTGTTCAGCACCTGCTCCGGCGTAAGCGCCATGTGTCACCTCGATACAGATGTAATGGTCAGGGGCCAACTTATCTAACGAACCGGTCACGACCCAAAGCCACATGATGCCACTCACAGCTGAAGGCCCGGTGCAGCCGCGCCACGCCGCCTCCGTGGCGCCGGCATCGTCGCACAGATCCGTCAGCGCCTCGGCTTGGCCGGGTGCGGGACATACCTCTCAGAAGATGTTCGGGACGTTGAGCGCGAACGAGGTCAGCAGCATGAGGACGAGGAAGCTGAGGTCGAGGCGCACACCGCCCAGGGTCGGCGACGGTATCACCTTGCGCAGCGCCTTGAGCGGCGGATCGGTCACGGTGTAGACCGCCTCGGCGAGCACGAGGACGAGGCCGCTGGGTCGCCAGGATCGCGAGAGAACCTGCACCCACTCCAGCACGAACCGGGCAATGAGAGCGATGAAGAAGGTGAAGACCACCACGCCGTAGATGGTCCAGATCAGGTCCATGCGCTCAGTGTCCCTGATGAGGTGGCATGGTCAGAAATCGGGTCCCTCCGCGAGCCGCGGCAGGACCCGACGTCGTGACCTGTGTGACCTGATGGATCAGCTCTGGTTGAAGAAGCCTCGCGTGGAGGTGGTCTGGACCTCCGGCTCGTCTGCGGCGACCTCGACGTGGGAGGGTGAGAGCAGGAACACCTTCGAGGTGACCCGCTCGATGGTGCCGTGCAGGCCGAACACGAGGCCGGCTGCGAAGTCGACGAGCCGCTTGGCGTCCGCGTCATCCATGTCGCTGAGGTTCATGATGACCGGCACCTGGTCCCTGAACCACTCGCCGATGTTCTTCGCCTCGTTGTACGTCCGTGGGTGGATCGTCGTGATCCGGTTGAGCGGGTGCACCTCGGGCTCGTTCACGAGCGCGGCCACGGCGCGCTTCGTGGGCAGCGGGGTGACAGCTGCGGTGTGCTCGGACTCGGCCTCGAAGCGGTCCTGGTCGTCGTAGGCGTCATAGTCCTCGTAGCGATCGTGCCGCGGGTCCTCTTCGCTGAGTCCCAGGTACACCATCGTCTTGCGCAGTGCCCCTGCCATGCCCACTCCCAAGCGTTGGATTACCGTTGTCCTCGACGTTACAGAAGTGACGGGCGTGAGCCGAGGATTGCGGTTCCGACACGCAGGTGTGTCGCTCCATGCCGAATGGCCGCCTCGAGGTCCCCACTCATGCCGGCCGACACCCAGTCGGCGCCGGGATGCAGGGCCCGGACCCCGCTCGCCACCTCCTGGAGGACGGCAAAGCTCTCGTCGGGGTCGGCCTCGACGGGGGCGATCGCCATGACGCCCTTGAGGACGAGAGCCGCCCCGTCCGCGACGGCAGCGGCGAGCTCGGGCACGTGGTCTGGCAGGGCCCCGCCGCGACCGGTGTCGCCATCGAGGCTCATCTGGATGAGCACCGACAGTGGTCGGCCACGCTCCACCGCGCCCGCCGACAGCCCGCGCAGCAGCTTGATCCGGTCGACGGAGTGGACGACGTCGGCGTACTCGGCCACATGGCGAGCCTTGTTGGACTGCAGGCGCCCGACGAAATGCAGCTCGAGGTCGGCGTCCCTCGGCAGCTCCCTCCGCACCTCCGCCAGCTTCGGCCCGGCCTCCTGGTCCTTGTTCTCGCCGATGGCGCGGACACCGAGCTCGTGGAGCAGGAGGATGTCGCTGGCCGGGAAGTACTTCGTGACCACGACGAGGGTGATCTCGCCCGGATCCCGTCCCGCCGACGCGCAGGCGGCGCTGATCCGGTGGCGGACCGCAGCGAGCGAGGTCGCCAGCTCGGTCCGACGCGCGTCTGCCGGGTGCGCCGTCGCCTCGCTCATGCGTCACGCTCCGCGTGCAGCAGGACCACGCCAGCGAAGCGACCGGTGACTCCGTCACGACGGTACGAGTAGAACTCCTCGTCCTCGCGCGTGCACCGGGCGACCCGCTCGACGGGCACCTCGAGCCGGGTCAGCTGCTCGACGACCCCGGCGGCCACGTCGATCGCCGGGGTGCCGGCCCACGACCTCGTCACGGACGTCGGGGCAACCGCCGCCGCGGCGCGCACCAGCTCCTCGGGCACCTCGTAGCACCGCCCACACACGGAGGGGCCGACGACGGCCGAGACCTCGTGCGCACCAGCGGAATGCATGGCAGCGACGGCGCGCGGCACGATCCCGTCGAGCAGTCCCGGCCGCCCAGCGTGCACGGCGCCGACGACGCCGGCCCGGACGTCGTGGAGCAGCACCGGGACGCAGTCGGCCACGAGCACGGCCAGGGCCAGACCTGACGTGGCAGAGACGACTCCGTCAACACGGGGCGCGTCCCCGGCCCACGGTCCATGGACCTGGACGACCTCGGTCCCATGGACCTGGTTCATGAAGAGCAGCCGGTCTCGAGCCACCCCCAGCGAGGCGGCCAGGCCAGCACGGTTCTCCTCGACGGCGCCAGGTGCGTCGCCGACGTGGCCGCCGAGGTTGAGGCCGGAGTACGGCGACTCGCCGATGCCCGCGGCACGTCCGGTGAAGGCCACCTCGATGCCGCGCCCCCCGTCGACGGCGGGGATCGTCGATCGCCAGAAGAACACCGCCCCAACCTACCTTCCCCGTGGACCGGGCGAGCCAGTCAGCCGGGATGACCAAGGCCGACGAGGGACCACGCTTGCGCTGGAAGGAAACTCAGCGGCATACGGTCATGGTGCAACTCACCCAAGTGCTGGAGGTCACTTGAGGAAGTCGGGCACGTCGAGGTCGTCGCTCTCCTCGTAGGTGGGCTGACGCGGCGGCTGTTGGGTCGGCAGCTGCTGCGCGTGTCCCGACACCGGCGACCTGGTCTGCTGGGACGCGACGTGGTTGACCGGCTGGTATTGCGCAGGTTGAGGTTGCACCGGAACGTGAACCGGCTCCGCCTGGGCCGGGGGTTGCGTCGGTTGGTGCGCAGCAGCGGTCGGGACGGACGTCGGGGCCACGTGGTGGTTGTTGTTCTGCGAGGGCTGGGGCCGTTGCCCCATGGCCTGTCCCATGACCTGCCCCAGGGCCCGGTCGTCCTGCCGCTTCGTGGGTCCGCCGCCGTCGAAACCGGCCGCGATGACGGTCACCCGGACCTCGTCGCCGAGTGCATCGTCGATGACGGCGCCGAAGATGATGTTGGCCTCCGGGTGCGCGGCCTCCTGGACGAGGCGGGCGGCCTCGTTGATCTCGAAGAGGCCAAGATCGCTACCACCCTGCACGGAGAGCAGCACTCCGTGCGCTCCGTCGATGGACGCCTCGAGCAGCGGCGAGCTGATCGCGAGCTCGGCTGCCTGGACGGCGCGGTCCTCGCCGCGGGCGGACCCGATGCCCATGAGGGCCGAGCCGGCGCCCTGCATGACCGACTTGACGTCGGCGAAGTCGAGGTTGATCAGGCCCGGTGTCGTGATGAGGTCGGTGATGCCCTGGACACCGGAGAGCAGCACCTGGTCGGCCGACCGGAAGGCATCCATCATCGACACGTTGCGGTCGCTGATCGACAGCAGTCGGTCATTGGGGATGACGATCAGGGTGTCGACGTCCTCGCGCAGCGACGCGATGCCGGCCTCGGCCTGGTTCGCCCGCCGGCGGCCCTCGAACGTGAAGGGCCGGGTCACGACACCGATCGTGAGCGCGCCGAGACCACGCGCGATGCGCGCGACGACCGGGGCACCGCCCGTTCCGGTCCCGCCACCCTCGCCCGCCGTCACGAAGACCATGTCGGCGCCCTTGAGCACCTCCTCGATCTCCTCCGCATGGTCCTCAGCAGCCTTCTTGCCCACCTCGGGATCGGCCCCGGCGCCGAGGCCACGAGTCAGCTCGCGTCCGACATCGAGCTTGACGTCGGCGTCGCTCATGAGCAGCGCCTGCGCGTCGGTGTTGATCGCGATGAACTCGACACCCTTGAGGCCGACCTCGATCATGCGGTTGATGGCATTGACCCCACCGCCGCCGATGCCGACGACCTTGATGACGGCCAAGTAGTTCTGCGGTGCTGCTGCCACGGGAGTGGGCCTTCCTGGAGGTGGTGCAAGGTGCTGCCGTGCTGGGTGGTTCCCGGGAGCCGGGTCGACGTTCAGGTCGGCGCCGGAACCGCTGTGGAACTCGTCTGGAACTGGTGTGAACCGTGCCGCCCGTGCCAAGCCGGTAGTCCCTCAAACCTTAAACGTTGACCTAAAGGTTACGGTTTGGTCACGAACCAGTGCCCTGACGGTATGCCGCGGGGAGGGGCGGTTCAACCCACCACGCCGCGTGTCGGCAGGGCGATTGTCACAATGCCGCTGACGTGTCCCGTCCGAACCTCCCGCGCCCTCAACGCGTCACGGGCGCCTCAGGAACCGTGACGTCGATGGTGCGGCCCGGCTCGGCGAGAAGGATGGCCACGAGCTTCGCCTTGACCGCCGCGTCGTCCGGCCCGCCCCAGAGCACGGTCCGTCGGCCGGCCTTCGTGTCCAGGGTGAGCTCCACGCGATCCCCCCGGGTCAGGGCCACGTCGGTCACGGAATCGCGCAGCGCACGGTCGAGCGCAGCAAGCGCGTGGAGGACGGCCTTGACCCCCTCGGGGGTGGCGGCACCGGTCGCCGACGACACGACGGGAAGCCCGTCCGGCGCCTCGGCGACGGTCCGGAAGGCGACGCCCTCGCGGTCGTAGAGCTCGAGCACACCGGAACCGCTGCGCACCACGAGGACGGCGACCCGCGGAGTCACCTCGATCACGACGCTGTGCGGGAGGCGCCGGGCGACCGACACCCCCACCCAGCGGCGGTCTCGTTCGATCCGGTCCTGCGCGGCGGCGGTGTCGACGCGCATCAGCGGCCCACCGAGCGGTACGGCTGCGACCTGCCGCACCACTGCCGCCTCCGATGACCCGACGCCCCTGACCTCGACCCGCTCCGCGAGGAGGAACGAGCTGAACCACCCGAGCCACACGGCCCCTGCCACGAGCAGCACCGCCAGGCTGGCCACGACGGCGATGACCCACGGCCGACGCCGCGCCCGTGCGGCCCGACGTTCGAACCGGCCTCGGGCAGAGGCGAGCCCGACGCGGTACCGGCCGCGTTGACGCGAGCGGGTCACCTGCTTCATGGCGGCCCGCCGCCGAGGAGCCTGAGCACCTCCGGACCGATCATCGTCACGTCGCCGGCGCCGACCGTCAGGACGAGGTCTCCGGGCCGCGCAAGTCCGGCGACGACGCCGGGTACCTCTGACCACGAGGGGACGTAGTGGACCTCTGCGCCCGGCCGGGCGTCTGCGACGGCGTCGGCGACGAGCTGGCCGGAGACGCCGGGAACCGGGTCCTCCCGCGCGGCGTACACGTCCATGACGACGGTGATGTCGGCTGGTGCCAGGCCCCGCCCCAGCTCGGTCGCGAAGTCCTGGGTGCGGCTGTAGAGGTGCGGCTGGAAGACCACGATGAGGCGCCCGGGCGGCTCGACGAGGCGGACCGCGGTCTCGACGACCGCAGCGACCTTGCCCGCGTTGTGGGCGTAGTCGTCGATGACGACGACGCCGCCCGCCCCGCCCTTCGGCTCGAACCGTCGCCGCGTGCCCGTGAACGACGCGAGACCCGCAAGCACTCCGGCTGGGTCCTGGCCGAGGCCATGGACAGCGGCGGCATACGCGGCAACGGCGTCGAGGGCGTTGTGACGGCCCGGGATGCCCAGGCGCAGCTGGTGCTCGATGCCTCCGTCCAGGAGGGTCGCGGCGGAGGTGAGACCGTCCTGGGAGTAGTCGCGCAGCAGCACATCGGAGCCCGGGTCGAAGCCGTAGGTGAGGACCCGGAGGCCATCGTCACGAGCCCGCTCGGCCAGGCCCAGTGCGCCCTCGTCGTCCGCGCACGTGATGACGAGGCCGCCCGGCGGCACGGTTCGGACGAAGGCGTCGTAGGCCGCCTGGACGACCGTGAAGCTGCCGTAGAAGTCGAGGTGGTCGGGCTGGACGTTGGTGACGATGGCGATGTCGGGACGGTAGACCACGAACGAGCCGTCACTCTCGTCCGCTTCGACGACGAAGACGTCGTCCGTCCCCTGGTGCGCGTTGGTCCCGTGCCTGGCGAGCTCTCCCCCGACCGCGAAGGACGGGTCGAGTCCGCACCCCTGCAGGGCCACCGCCAACAACGAGGTCGTCGTCGTCTTCCCGTTGGCGCCCGCCACGGCGAGCCGGCGCTGCCCGTGCATGAGGCTGGCCAGGGCCTGCGCACGGTGCAGGATCAGGGCCCCCCGGGCGCGCGCCGCAACCAGCTCGACGTTGTCGTCCCGGATCGACGAGGACATGACGACTGTCGGAGCCCCCGCCTGGTGCTCCTCGTCGAAGCCGACCCAGACCGTGGCACCCTCGCTGGCCAGCGACGTGAGCACCGGGACGTCCTTGGCATCGCTGCCGGACACGTCGATCCCGCGAGCGAGCATGATGCGGGCGACCCCGGACATCCCGGCGCCGCCGATGGCCAGGAAGTGGACGCGTCCGAGGTCCTCGGCCCTCGGGACCTCCGCAGTGAAGTCGAATCTGGCTGCCGCAAAAGGATGCCCAGCCGTGGGCTGACCGCTCATCGGCGCGAGCCCCAAGCCTCGTCGACGAGGTCGGCGAGGGCATCGTCGGCAGCGCGCTCCCCGAGTCGTGCCGCGGCCTGCGTCATCTGAGCGAGCTGCTCGTCGTCGGTGGCGAGCGGGAGCACGTGCGCCTGCACCCATTCCGGCGTCATCGCCGCGTCCTCGACGAGGATCCCGCCGCCTGCGGCCACCACCTCGGTCGCGTTGAGCCGCTGCTCACCGTTGCCGATCGGCAGGGGCACGTAGACGGCGGGCAGGCCGACAGCGGTGAGCTCGCACACCGTGTTCGCGCCTGACCGGGCCACGACGAGACCGGCCGCCGCATAGGCCAGCTCCATCCGGTCGGCGTAGGGAACGACGCGGTAGGGAGCGCCACCCTGGGGCACCTCGGGCGTGACGTCCTTGCCGAGCCCCGTGATGTGCAGGACCTGGACGCCGCCCCGGCTCAGTCGCTCGGCGGAGGCCGCGAACGCCGCGTTGAGCCGTTGTGCCCCGAGCGAGCCGCCGGTGACGAGCACGGTGGGTCGGTCGGCCTCGAGCCCGAAGTGCTCGAGAGCCTCGGGACGGGTTGCAGCGCGGTCGAGCTGGGTGATCTCGCGGCGGAGGGGCATTCCGATCCGCCGCGCTCCCGGAAGCCGGGTGCGGGAGAACGTCGTCGCGACGTAGGGCGTCCATCGGGCGCCGAGGCGGTTGGCGAGACCGGCCCGGGCGTTCTGTTCATGGATGACGATCGGGATGCGGCGCCGACGGGCCGCGAGATAAGCGGGCGTGCTGACGTAGCCACCGAACCCGACGACGACCTCGGCCCCGGTTTCGTCGATGGCCCGTCCAGCGGCCGCCACCGCCTCCCTGAGCCGACCCGGCAGCCGCACGAGGTCGGCACCAGGCCGACGAGGCAGCGGGACCTTCGGCACGTAGCGCAGGTCGAAGCCACGCGCCGGCACGAGCCGTGCCTCGAGGCCGACCTCGGTGCCGAGTGCGGTGACCGAGATGCCCGGGTGGCGACGCACCAGGGCGTCGGCGAGGGCCAGCAGCGGCGAGACGTGGCCGGCGCTGCCTCCCCCGGCGAGCAGGACGGAGGTGGGCGAGGACACGGGGATCACCGTTTTCTGCGAGGGGTCGGACGGGAAGGCCGCCGGGAGGGCAGGACACTGAGCGTCCGCTTGATGAGCCCCGGACGGGCTGCGAGCAGGGGGCGGCAGCCGGGCTCGCTGCGCGCGAAGGAGAGCAGCATGCCGAGAGCGAGCAGTGTGGTGACGAGCGAGGAACCGCCGGCGGACACGAGCGGAAGGGGCACACCGACGACGGGGAACAGCCCGATGACGGAGCCGATGTTGATCGTGGCCTGGCCGATGAGCCAGGCCATGACCCCCGCGGAGGCGACCCGGATGAAGCGGTCCTGGGTCCGGGTGACCAAGCGGTAGCACGCCCAGGCGAGCACGCCGAAGAGGACGAGGACCAGCAGCGTGCCGGGCAGCCCCAGCTCCTCACCGATGATGGCGAAGATGAAGTCGTTGTGGGCCTCGGCGAGCCACTTCCACTTCTCCTTGGAGCCGCCGAGGCCGACACCCCACCAGCCGCCGTCGGCGAGGGCATAGAGCCCGTGGACGGACTGCCCGCACCAGCCGTCCGGGTCGGTCTGGCAGGTCGGGTCCAGCCAGTTGCTGATACGCGTCGTCCGGTTGCTGCTGGAGGTGACGAGGACGATGATGCCCGCGACGAGGCCGGCCCCGCCGAGGACGAAGAGCCGTTTGGGGGCGCCCGCGACAAAGAGGACGGCAACGACGATGAGGCCCATGACGAGCCCCGTCCCCAGGTCGTTCCCGCCGAGGACGAGAGCGAGGACGACGGCGCTGATCGGCACGACGAACGGCAGGATGGCGTGGAGCCAGTTGCCGACCAGGCCGCCCTTGTTGGCGAAGATCGCGGCGCCGGTCAGGACGAGGGCGATCTTGGCGAACTCGGACGGCTGGATCTGGACGATCCCGAGGTCCAGCCAGTTCAGGTTGCCCTGGTGCTTGACGCCGAGACCCGGCACGAAGACGGCCGCCTGCAGGGCAACCGCCCCGACGAGGGACACGCCGGCCAGTCGTCGCCACCACCGGACCGGCCACCTGGCCGCCCACGCCGCCACGGCGGCGCCGACCACGGCGAACAGCAGCTGCCTCACGAAGTCGCTGTAGAACGCCTTGTCGGCGAGGAGCGCCTCGACGCTCGACGCGGAGAACACCATGATGAGGCCGAACACGACGAGCGTCGTCGTGACGCCGAGCAACAGGTAGTACGTCGTCAATGGCGACTCGAGCTTGCCGAAGTGCAGCAGTGGCGGACCGCCGTCACCGGCAGCCGCCCCGCGTCTCCGCCGGGGCGCGGCTCGGTCGCCGGGTCTGTCCGCGGGTCCCTTCGCGGGTCCCTTCGCGGGCCGCTTCGGCGGGCTGGTGCCGGCGCCCGCTCCGCGTCGGCCAGTGGTCACCGAGCTCACAGGTCGCCCCCGCGCCCCTCCACGTGCCGCCGGACGGCCTCCTCGAACGCGAGGCCACGCGCGCTGTAGTTGGTGAACATGTCCATGGAGGCGGCTGCCGGCGCGAGCAGGACCACGTCACCGGGCTGGGCGAGGCGCGCAGCATGAGCGACGACGAGATCCATGACCCCAGTGTCGGTGTCCGGGACGTCGACGACCGGCACATCCGGTGCGTGTCGGGCCAGCGCGTCGGCGAGCTTGGCCCGGTCGGCGCCGATCAGCACCACGCCACGCAGCCGTGAGGCCACCTCCTCGACGAGGCTGTCGACGTCGGCGCCCTTGAGCAGCCCGCCGGCGATCCAGATGACGCTGTCGAACGACGTGAGGGCCGCAGCGGCGGCGTGCGCGTTGGTCGCCTTGGAGTCGTTGACCCACCGCACCCCGCGCGCCGTCGCGATCTGCGCGATCCGGTGCGGGTCGGGACGGAAGGCTCGCAGCCCGTCACGCACCGCGATCGGTCCCACGCCGTAGGCCCGGGCGAGGGCCGCCGCGGCCAGCGCGTTGGCGAGGTAGTGGGGCGCCACCGACGGCGCGTCGCCGCGGAGGTCGTCCATGGTGCACAGCTCCGCCGCAGCGTGCTGTCGCTGCTCGACGAAGGCTCGATCGGCGAGCACGTCGTCGACGACCCCGATCATGGACGGGGCCGGGATCCCCGTCGTGAAGCCGATGGCCCGGCAGCCCTCGACGACCTCGGCCTCCATGACGAGCTGCTCGGTCTGGATGTCGGCCACGTTGTAGACGCAGGCCAGATGGGTGTTGTCGTAGATCTTCCCCTTCGCTCGCAGGTACTCGGCGTACGACCCGTGCCAGTCGAGATGGTCCGGGGCCACGTTGAGCACCGCCGAGGCAACCGCGGAGATCGATCGCTGCCAGTGCAGCTGGAAGCTGGACAGCTCGACCGCGAGGACGTCAAAGGGCTCGGGATGCAACACGGCCTCGAGGATCGGCGTGCCGACGTTGCCGGCCGAGGTCGCACGCAAGCCGGCCGACCGCAGGATCGAGGCGAGCATGTTGACCGTCGTCGTCTTGCCGTTCGTGCCGGTGACGGTGAGCCAGGGAGCCGCGCCTTCGAGGGGGCGCATCCGCCACGCCAGCTCGACCTCGCCCCAGATCGGCACCCCTCGGGTGGTTGCCGCGAGCATCAGGGCGTCGTGTGGCGGCACCCCCGGAGAGGTCACGACGAGATCGGTGCCGGAGGGAGGGTCACTCAGGTGTTCGGGGCCGAGCCGGACGTCGACGCCGAGGATGTCGAGGATCGCGGCCCGCTCGGTGATGACATCCGTGACGTCACGCGACACGGCCGTGACGGCTGCTCCTCGCTCGGCGAGCGCGTCGGCGGCAGCGAACCCGGACACGCCGAGACCGACGACGAGAACGCGCAGGCCTGACCAGTCGGCATCCCGATGCGTGAGCCCGGGCCGGGGCTCGTGGGCGGGATCGAAGGTCATTGCGTCCCCACCACCCACTCCGCGTAGAAGATGCCGAGCCCGAGCGCGACGAACAGGCCCGCGATGATCCAGAAGCGGACGACCACGGTGACCTCGTGCCAGCCCACCATCTCGAAATGATGGTGCAACGGCGCCATCCGCAACACCCGTTTGCCGGTCGCCTTGAACGAGATCACCTGGGCCATCACCGAGAGCACCTCGAGGACGAAAAGGCCGCCCAGGATGATGATGAGCAGCTGAGTGCGGGTCGTGATGGCGAGGCCGGCCAGGGCTCCGCCGAGGGCGAGCGAGCCCGTGTCGCCCATGAAGATCTTGGCGGGCGTCGCGTTCCACCAGAGGAAGCCGAAGCACGCTCCCATACCCGCGGCGGCCACGAGTGCCAGGTCGTGGGAGTCACGCACCTCGTAGCACTTGATGCCCGGGTTGGTCTGACAGTTCTGGTTGAACGTCCACAGGCTGATGAGGACGTAGGCCCCGAACACCATCGTCGAGACCCCGGTGGCGAGGCCGTCGAGTCCATCGGTGAGGTTCACGCCGTTGGACGTGCCGGCGATCATGAGGTTCGCCCAGATGACGAAGAGGATCATCCCGACGAGCGTGCCCGCGAAGGCGAGGTTGATGTTCGTGTCGCGCACGAAGGAGATGAACGGCGAGGCGGGCGTCCGGTACTGCTCATTGGGGAACTGCAGCGCCAGAACGGCGAAGATGACACCGACGAGGGTCTGGCCGAACAGCTTCTCACGCGACCGCAGCCCGAGGCTGCGCTGCTTGGAGATCTTGATGAAGTCGTCGAGGAAGCCGACGATGCCGAGACCCGTCATGAGGAAGAGGACGAGGACGCCGCTCGCCGTGAGCGGCGTGAGGGTGACCAGGTGCGCCGCCGCGTACGCGCCGAGGGTGGCGGCGAGGATGACCGCCCCTCCCATCGTCGGGGTGCCGCGCTTGGTGTGGTGCGTGGTCGGCCCGTCGTCGCGGACGAACTGGCCGTAGCCACGTCGGACGAGGAACTTGATGAACAGTGGAGTGCCGAGGAGGGAGAAGAGCAGAGAGAAGGCGGCCGCCGCAAGGACACCCTTCACGGCGCCACCGTCCTCTCGTTGCCATCGGCCCATTCCCCGGTGCCGGCGAGCCGGTCACCGAGCCACCGTAGCCCGCTGTCGCGGCTTGACTTGAGCAGGACGACGTCACCGGGCCGGAGTCGCGCCGCGAGGAACTCGTGGGCCGCGTCGACGTCCGGAAGCCACTCGCCCGCGCCGTAGGCCCTCGCTCCGTCGCCGACCGCCACGACGTGGTCGACTCCCAGCGTGGCGGCATACGACCCGATGGCGGCGTGCTCACGGTCACCGTCCGGCCCGAGCTCGAGCATCCCGCCGAGGACGGCCCAGCGCGCTCCCGACGTCGAGATGGCAACGAGCGCGTCGAGGGCCGCGCGCATGGAGTCGGGGTTGGCGTTGTAGGCGTCGTTGACGACGACGACACCGTCCGCACGCTCGGTGATCTCCATCCGCCAGCGGCTCACCGGCGTCGCCTCCGAGAGCGCTTCCGCCACCCGGTCGAGCGGCATCCCGAGCTCCAGCGCCGCCGCGGCCACCGCGAGTGAGTTGGCGACCTGGTGAGCACCGCTGAGCTGCAACGATACTCGCGTACGCCCCTGCGGGGCGATGAGGTCGTATGCCGCTCTGCCCCACTCGTCGACGGCCACGTCCTCCGCGCGCACCTCCGCCTCAGGCGAGCGACCGACGAGCTGGACGCGGGACTGCAGGCCGGCGGCCATCGCGGCCACCAGGGGGTCGTCAGCGTTGAGGATGGTGAGGCCATCGGGTGGCACGGCCTTGGGCAGCTCAGACTTCGCGAGCGCGATGTTGGCGCGGGAACCGAACTCCCCCACGTGGGCGGAGCCGACGTTGAGGACGATGGCGACCTGCGGTGGGGCGATGTGGGTCAGGTACTCGACGTGGCCGATCCCCCGGGCACCCATCTCGACGACGAGGTAGCGGGTCGCCGGCGTGATCCGGCACACGGTGAGCGGCACGCCGATCTCCCCGTTGAGCGAGTTGACCGGCGCCACCGTCTCGCCGACCGTGGACAGGACGGAGGCCAGCAGGTCCTTCGTCGTCGTCTTGCCCGATGACCCGGTGATCGCGACGACCTGCACCCCGGGCGCGCGGTCGAGCACGCCTCGAGCAAGCCGCCCGAACGCCGTCTGGACGTCGTCGACGACGATCGTGGGCACACCCGCGACGGGGCGGGACCCGAGCACCGCCACGGCCCCGGCCGCGACGGCGGCGGGTGCGTAGTCGTGACCGTCCGCGAACTCGCCGACCCGGGCGACGTAGAGGCTTCCCGGTCTGCAGTCCCGTGAGTCGGTGGTCACGACCCCGTCCACGACCACGGCGGCCGGGTCGTCGCAGTGGTGGAGCGCCCCGCCCGTGACGTGCACGAGGTCCGCCAGGCTCACGGGGATCACCGGGCTCCTCCGACCACGGCTGCGCTGAGCGCCGACCGCACGGCGTCCCTGTCGTCGAACGGGTGCTTCACCCCGTGGATCTCCTGTCCCTTTTCATGGCCCTTGCCGAGCACGACGACGGTGTCCGTGCCGGCTGGGCCGCTTGATTCGCTCGAGTGGTGGACGGCCATCGCGACCGCGTCGTTGATGGCCTGGCTCCTGCGTCCGCCGTCGAGCACCTCGGTCACCCTCGCTCCGCCCTCGCGGACGGCCCGCCGGGCACCGGCCAGGACGGCCGCTCGAATCGTCGCAGGGTCCTCGGAGCGCGGGTTGTCGTCGGTCACGATGACGACGTCCGCCCGCCTCGCCGCCGCCATCCCCATGGCCTCTCGTTTGCTGCGGTCCCGGTCACCGCCGGCTCCGAGGACGGCGATGAGCCGCCCTCCGGTGGAGGGCCGCAGCGCAGCCAGGGCAGCGTCGATGGCGTCGGGCGTGTGGGCGAAGTCGACGATGCAGCGGGGCTGGCCCTCGTCGCCGACGGCGACGACCTCCATCCGGCCGGGCACGACGGGGGGCACAGCCAGCGCTGCCTCGACCCGATCCGGCGCGACCCCGAGGCGGATCAACGTCACGGCCGCGATCGCCGTGTTGGCGATGTTGAAGGATCCGGGCAGGTGCGACACCAGGTCGAGCGACACGTCACCCGCACGGTTTCGCAGACAGAACCTGCCCTGCGCCGCGTCCGGCCGTGCATCGGCAGGCCCGGCGTCGGCCCGATCGGCGGCGACCACCCAGTCTGCGTCAGCGCCGTCAGCGCCGGTCGTCGTCACCGTGGTCACCGGCACGGTGGCCCGCTCGACGAGGCGGTGACCCCACGTGTCGTCGATGCACACGACCCCTGCGCGGCAGCGCTCGGACGTGAAGAGGCCGGCCTTGGCGTCGAAGTAGTCGTCCATCGAGTGGTGGTAGTCGAGGTGGTCCTGCGAGAGGTTGGTGAACAGGGCGAGGTCGTAGACGACGCCGTCGACCCGGTGCTGGTGCAGTGCGTGGCTCGACACCTCCATGACGCACGTGTCGGCCCCTCGCTCCCTCATCACCGCGAGAAAGGCATGGAGGTCGGGCGATTCGGGGGTGGTGTAGGCGGAGTCCAGACGTTCCTCACCGATGCGCGTCTCGACCGTGCCGATGAGTCCAGTCCGGTGGCCGAGCGCCCGTAGGGCCGACTCGAGGAGGTAGGCCGTCGTCGTCTTGCCGTTGGTGCCGGTGATCCCGATCATCGTCAGGTCCGCGCCCGGGTCGCCATAGACGGTCGCGGCGATGCGACCGAGGCAGGCCCGCGGGCTGTCGCTGACGACCACCGGGACGCCGAGCCCCCCGGTCTCCTCGATCGCCGCCGCCCCTGCGTCGTCGGTCATCACGGCGACGGCACCGAGGCGCACGGCGTCAGCCGCGAACCGAGCCCCATGGACGTGCTGTCCCGGGAGGGCGGCATAGAGATCACCCGGCCGGACGGCTCGGCTGTCGAGCGAGACGCCCGTGACGGTGACGTTCGGAGGGACATCAGAGGCAGCGCGCAGGCCTCCACTGCGCTCGGCGAGGGCGCGCAGGGATACGCCCGGCGCCGAGGGCCGGATCAGGTCAGGTGACACGTCAGCCCAACTTACAGGCCGTCCCGGCGAGCCCGGGCGTCGCTCAACACGTCCGGGTCATCCGGCGAAAGGCCCTTGTCCGCCCACACGTGGTACTGGAGGTCCGAGGGCGCGCTCCACGGTGTGTTCTCCCGTTCGAGGAGATAGGTCATCACCTGGTTGAACACCGGGCCGGCCAGGGCCCCACCGAACATCCCGGCCTGCGGCTTGTGGATGAACACAGCGACGACGTACTTGGGCTTCTCGGCCGGCGCGTAGCCGATGAATGAGGCGGTGAAGCCGTTGTAACGGCCGAGCCGCTCGTCATAGCGATCCGCGGTGCCGGTCTTTCCGGCCACGCGGTAGCCCGCGATCCGGGCGTCGGCTGCTGTCCCGTTCTTGCCGGTGACCTCCTCGAGCATCCGGCTCAGCTGGGTTGCCGTCCGCTCGGAGATGACCCGGGTGCCCTGCCCCGAGGGGGCCGGCACATAGGTGCCGCTGTCGTTGTACGTGCCCTCGACAAGGGACAGCGGCATCCGGATTCCCTTGTTGGCCACGGTTGCGAAAACGCTGGCCGCCTGGACCGCCGTGAGGGCGTAGCCCTGCCCGAAGAGCACGGTGTACCGCTGTGGTGCGTTCCAGTCGCTCGCCTTGGCGAGCTCGCCGCTCGACTCCCCGGCGAAGCCGACCGCGGTCTTCTGGCCGACGCCGAACTTCCGGTACATCTGCTCCATCGCGTCCGGCTTGACTCGCTCTCCGACGAGGATGGTGCCGAGGTTCGAGGACTTCGCGATGACGCCCGTGGCCGTCAGCTGCTCGGTGCCGTGGTTCTCGTGGTCCTTGAACTTCAGACCGGCCCGCGGCAGCCGGTTGGGGACGATGACGCCGGTATCAGGCGTCACCACGCCGCGCTCCAGGGCGGCGGCCATCGTCATGAGCTTGCCCGTCGAGCCCGGCTCGAAGGCGTCCTGGAAGGCGTGGTTGCGCAGGGCCGCCGAGGAGGCCGAGGACAGGTCATTGGGGTCGAACGTCGGGTAGCTGGCGGCGGCGCGGATCTTGCCGGTCGCCAGCTCGAGGACGACCGCCGTGCCCGTCTCGGCCTTGACCGCGGTCACCTGCTTGGCAAGCGCGTTCTGGGCATACCACTGGATGTCGGAGTCGATGGTGAGCCGGACGTTTCGGCCATCCACCGCTGGTTGGTCCACGCGCTGGGAACCGGGGATCATGGCCCCGTTCTGCGCCCGCTCGGCGACGGTCGTGCCGGCCCGACCCGCCAGCGTCCCATCGAGCATGAGCTCGACGCCACCTCCTGCCGTCTGGTCCGCCGCGACGTAACCGACGAGCTGGCCCAGCGCCATCGATGTCGGGTAGAGGCGCTTGGCCGTGCGTTGCGCCGCGATCCCCGGCACGCCCAGGGCCTGGATCTGGCGCCAGTCGCTCGGGGTGACGTCCTTCTTGACGATGACGTAGCGGGTGTTCGGCTTGGTGAAGAGCGTCGTCAGGCGAGCGACGTCGAGGCCGAGCTTCGGCGCCAGGTCCGCCGCCGCCTGGTGGACGCCCTGCCACCCGCACTCGCCTTCCACCTTGACGTAGCACTGGATCGCCACCGGGTCGGCCGCGACCGTGAAGCGCTCGACGCTGTCGGCCAGGACCTGGCCGTTCGTATCGAGGATCTGGCCGCGCATCGCCGGTGTGTGCAGCTTGATCAGGCGCTTGGACAGCGCCGCGGCCTGCGTCGCCGAAGCGTCGAAGGCCTGGATGCGCAGCAGCTGGGCGGCGAAGACGCTGAAGAGGAAGAGCACGGCAATGAACATGGCGCGCGCGCGGCCCCGCGGATTGGCCACCGCGATACGCAGGCGCCGCTGCCGCCGCGGTCCAGGCGGCGCCGTTCCACGCCGTGGTGCCGGGCCCCGACCGCGGGGACTCGGGCTCGAGCGACCCGCGGTCTGCTGGCGAGCCCGGCTGGGCTGCTCAGGACGGCGCTGTTCAGGACGGCGCTGTTCAGGACGGCGCTGTCCCGTGGTGCGCTGCCCGGCGCCGGGCTGCACCGGATGTGGGCGACGCTGGGCCGCGCCTCCCTGCGGTTGGCGCGCCGCCGAGGTGCGGGCACGCCCCGACGCCCGGGCGGCGGAACCGCGCCCCTGGCCGGCGCGAGCAGCACGATCCGGGCGACCAGGCGTGCCAGCCGACCCGGATGCTGGTCCTCGAGCTGTGGTCACGGATCACCTCGTGGGCGTGGTCTGGCTCGGCGTGGGCTGGCTCGGCGTGGTCTGGCTCGGCGTGGTCGGGGCTTGGCTCGTGGGGGCAGAGGTCGGACTCGCCGTCCCCAGTGTCGCGGTGGCGCTGGCCGAAGCCGTGGCTGCCGGACTCGTCGGCGTGGCGGCCCGCGTCGCAGCCTTCCGCTTCGTCGCATCGGGCTTGGCGACCGGCGTCGGGCTCGTCACGACCCCGAACGCGAGCGACCGGCTCGCCGGGTACGCGGTCCCGGACAGCTTGCCGGTCGCCATGTCGATGTGCGCACGTTCGTTGGACCGGACCAGGCCCAGCTGGCTCGCCTTCTGGGCGAGTGCGCCGCTCGCCGACGCACTGTCGATCTGCTCTTGAAGGTCACCCGCCGATTCGCTGAGAAGGAGAGACTCGTGCTGCAGTTCCCCGAGCTCGATCGAGCCCTTGGCCAGGGCGGTGTTGAGCACGAGCAGGGCGACGAGCCCGGTGACGAGCAACGTGACGCAGATGGCCGCGAAGGCTCCGCTGCCCGTCGTCGTGATGCGGGCGGGGATGACTCGCAGCGGTGCCGGTGTCGGACCGCGCCGCGGGGCGCGCGCCGGGGACCGGAGCGGCCTGGCGGGCGCGGTGGCCTGGCTCATCGGACGGCTCCCTTCCTGGGTGTGCGCCTGCTCGCGGTGGCGCGGCTCGGTGTTGCGCGGCTTGGTGTTGCCTGGCTGTGGACGGCGGTGGCCGCCGAGGTTCCGGTGTCGCGGATTCGTTCGGCCGCCCGCAGCTTGGCCGACGCGGCTCGCGGGTTCGCGAGAACCTCGGCGTCGTCGGGCTCTTCGGCGCCGCGGGTGAGGGCACGCAGGTACGGGGCGTGCTCCGGCAGCTCGACCGGCAGCCCGGGCGGCGTGCTCGAGGTCGTCCCTGCAGCGATCGCACGTTTGGTCAGGCGGTCCTCCAGCGAGTGGAAGGAGAGCGCCGCCATGCGACCGCCGACCGCGAGGACGTCGATGGCGGCCGTGACCGCGCGCTCCCACCCGCCGAGTTCGTCGTTGACCTCGATCCGCAGGGCCTGGAAGGTCCGCTTGGCCGGGTGGCCGCTCTGGCGCTGGGAGGCCGCCGGGATGACCCGGCGAAGCAGCTCGACGAGGCGCGCCGACGTCGTGAAGGGCTCGCTCGCCCGCTCCCGGACGACGGCCGCCGCGATCTTGCGGGCGAAGCGCTCCTCGCCGTAGTCGCGCAGGATGCGGGTCAGCTCCTCCACGGGGTACTCGTTGAGGACCTGCGCCGCGGTGAGGCCACTCGTCTGGTCCATCCGCATGTCGAGCGGTGCGTCAACCCGGTAGGCGAAGCCGCGGTCCTCCTCGTCGAGCTGGAGCGAGCTGACCCCCAGGTCGAACACGATCCCGTCGACGTGCTGGAGACCGGCAGCGAGGACGACCCGCGCGATCTGGTCGTTCGTCGCGTGGATGCCGGTGAAGCGGTCCCCGAACCTCGCGAGCCGCTCCCCCGCGAGCTCGAGCGCCTCGCCGTCACGGTCGATGCCGATGACGCGGCACCGGGGGAATCGCTCGAGGACACCCTCTGCGTGGCCGCCCATGCCGAGCGTGCCGTCGACGTGGACGGCGCCGTCGCGGGACAGGGCCGGCGCCAGGAGATCGAGGATGCGGTCGCGCATGATCGGGACGTGGCGTTCGTGCGCCTGTCCTCGGTCGGTCATGCTCGTCCCTCTCTCGCGTGCCCCTCGGCGCTGAATGCGCCTCGGCGGCTGGTGTGACCAGTGGTTCTGGTGGTGCTGGTGTGACTATGGGTCTGCGCTCTGCGAGTGGAGGGAGGGAGCCGAGCGTCTGGCGGCGTTGGTGGCGGTGACGGCACTGTCGGTGGCGACCTGGGGGCTGGTCCCCATCCGCTTCCCCGCCCGGGACGGGGGAAGTCGTCCCGGGAGCGGAGCGGCTGGAGGCCGGCACGCAGGTCTGCAGGGCGTCGGTCGTGCACTCAGAAGAGTCCGGGGATCACCTCCTCCTCGGTGTCCGCGAAGCTCTGCTCCGTCTCCTCGAGGTAGGCGTTCCAGGCCACGGTGTCCCAGACCTCGAGCCGCGACCCCGCACCGATGACGGTGACCTCGCGGTCCAGGCCCGCGTACTCGCGCAGCTTGGCCGGGATGGTGAAGCGGCCCTGCCTGTCCGGGACCTCGTCCGACGCGCCGGACAGGAAGACGCGGCTGTAGTCCCGCGCCTTCCGGCTCGTCATCGGCGCCTGGTGCATCTGCTCCGCCACCTTGACGAACTCGTCCATCGGAAAGATGAACAGGCAGCGCTCCTGCCCCCGCGTCACGACCAGGCCCCCCGCCATGCGGTCGCGGTACTTGGCCGGCAGGAACAGCCGGCCCTTCTCGTCGAGCCGAGGCGTGTGCGTCCCGAGAAACACAGGTCCGCCACCTCCCCTACGTCGACCCGTCGGCGTCCCCACTGCCTTCCTTGGTGCTCCACCATACTCCACTTTCCCCCACCGTCAACGAAGGAAACCCCGGCTCGAGGGACTTCCTGGCAGCGTTTTCGCACGTCAAAGGCGGTGGAGCGAAGTGGAGCCGTATGCCGCTGGGCTCGCCCCGCGCGCACGGTTGCGTCCGCGCGGGGCGAGCTCAGCGGCATACGGCAGGGTCGTTTTCGGTGCACCCCCCGTGCTGACGGAGCTCACGGGGGCCATTTGCGTGACGCCTGCAACGACTCGGGGGGACACTGGTGGAGGAAAGTGGTGCACCCGTCGACGCCGGTCGGGCCAAACGTCTCCATCCGGTCACGACCGTCCGCTCACTTCCGGCGCCGCGGCCTGATGGGAGAAGATCACGTGACGTCCACATCGCCTCACGCAGACTCTGGTGCGTGGCGAAGCGGACATGACGCGGCAGGGCACCAGACCATGGACGGTTCCCATCAGGGACAGACGGAGGACAGCGTGACGACGGACACCACCGGAACTGATACCACCGAGGATCTCGACCTCGTCAGGAACGTGGCGGATCGGCTCTTCGGGGCCATGACCCGGGTCATCGAGGGCAAGCCGGAGGTCGTCCGGACCACCATCACCGTCCTCTTCGCGAGTGGACACCTGCTCATCGAGGACGTGCCCGGTGTCGGCAAGACGATGCTCGCCAAGACCCTGGCCAGGTCGATCGACGCGTCGGTCCGGCGCATCCAGTTCACGCCCGACCTGCTTCCCAGTGACGTGACCGGCGTCAGCATCTTCAACCAGGACGCCCGACGGTTCGAGTTCCGTCCCGGTGCCATCTTCGCCAACGTCGTCGTCGGCGACGAGATCAACCGGGCCTCGCCGAAGACCCAGTCCGCCCTCCTCGAGTCGATGGAGGAGCGGCAGGTGACGGTGGACGGCACCACCTACCCGCTCAAGGCACCATTCATCGTCATGGCGACCCAGAACCCGATCGAGATGGAGGGCACCTATCCCCTCCCCGAGGCTCAGCGCGACCGCTTCATGGCCCGAATCTCGATGGGGTACCCGTCGCCCCGGGCCGAGCTGACCATGCTCGACAGCCACAGCGCGCAGTCACCGCTCGAGCACCTCAGCGCGGTCACGGACGCCGACACCATCAACCGGGTCGTGGCCGCCGTGACGCAGGTGCACGCCAGCCCGGCGGTGCGGCAGTACATCGTCGACCTCGTCACCCGGTCGCGCTCGACGACGGCGCTGCGCCTCGGGGCCTCACCGCGCGCGGGACTACACCTGCTCCGGGCGGCCCGGGCGCAGGCCGCCCTCGAGGGACGCGACCACGTCATCCCGGACGACGTGCAGTCGCTGGCCGTCGCCGTGCTGTCCCACCGGCTCATGCCCTCGAGCGAGACCCAGCTCGCCCGGCGGACCACCGCCGAGGTCGTCACCGACCTGCTCCGGCAGGTGCCGGTGCCGTCCGGCACGCGGTGAGGCCGAGATGCGTTCGCTTCGGGGACTGCTCACGACGAGGGGACGCGCCTTCGTCGGGGCCGGTCTCACGCTCTCGCTCGCGGGCATCATCTTCGGGTTCCGGGACCTGACCCGCTTCGGCGTCCTGGCGGTCGCGCTCCCCTACATCAGCGCCCTTCTCGTCCGCACGCGGAAGACGCGCATGCGCATCGAGCGGCACATCTCGCCCGACCGGATCACCGTCGGCCAGGACGCACATGTCGCCCTCGCCTTCGAGAACGTCTCGACGACCACGACGCCCGTCTTCCTCGCGGAAGAGCGGCTCGACTACGTTCTCGGTGACCGGCCGCGCTTCGTCGTCGGTCGCATCCCGCCCGCGCGGGTCCGCATCATCGACTACACCGTCCGGTCGCACCTGCGCGGGCGCCATCACCTCGGGCCGCTGGCCGTGCAGGTCCAGGACCCCTTCGGCCTCGCCACGCGCAACGCGGTCCTCGAGGGCACCGCCGACCTCGTCATCCTCCCCCAGGTCCACCCGTTGTCCGCCAGCCGCCAGCCCAGCTCGGGCGTCGGGTCCGAAGGCGAGCTCGCCCACCTCATCGCCCTGCACGGCGAGGACGACGTGACCATCCGCGAGTATCGCGACGGCGACGACCTGCGCCGGATCCACTGGCCGGCCACGGCCCGGACCGGAGACCTCATGGTGCGCCAGGAGGACCGGCCCGCCCAGCGCCGCGCCGTCGTCCTGCTCGACCCCCGTCCCGACGCCCACGGCGGCAGCGGGGCCACCGGCTCGTTCGAGTGGGCCGTGTCCGCCTGCGCGTCCATCGCCGCGCACCTGTGCGAGTCCGGCTACGCCGTTCACCTCGTCTGCCCGGAGACCGTCGAGAGTGGGCGGGTCGCCGACACCCTCCAGATCGACGAGATCCTCGACGTGCTGGCCATCACCGCGCTCCGTCCCAAGTCGACCGAGGACCTGCTCCTGCGCGCGGCCCAGGGCCTCGCCGCCACGGGAGGATTCGTCGTGGCCATCGTCGGGCCGCGCGGCCACGAGGTGACGGGCCGGCTCGCCAGCCTGCGCCAGCCGGGCACGACCGGTCTCGCCCTCGTCCTGGACTCCCGTTCGTTCGGGCAGAGCCCCGTGACGGCTGATGGCGGGGGCACCCTCGGTCCGGACGAGGTCGAACCGCATGTCGACGCCCTGCGGCTCGCTGGCTGGCGCGCGATCGCCGTCGAGCGCGACGAGGACGTCCCGCGCGCCTGGGCGGTGCTCACCGCCGCAACGGTGGGAGGCATGCGATGACTCGCCGCCGCTGGCGGATCACCGTCCTGGCTGCCCTGGCCACGCTCGCAGCGGTCTACCCCATCACGAGCCTGTTCACCAGCGCGAAATGGCTCCCGGAGGCGATGCTCGTCATCGGGTTGACCGCCGCCGTCGGACTCCTGCTCCGAGGACTGACGCGGTCGCGACTGCTCATCGTGCTCGTGCAGCTCCTCCTCGTGCTCTACGTCGTGCTGCTTCGCTCCACCGGCGACACCTTCAGCTACGGCATCCCAACGGCGCGGACCGTCGAGCTGGCCAACGCGCTCGGGCTCGAGGCAATCGAGACGATCCAGCGCAACTCCGCGCCCGCGCCGCTCACCGCTGGAGTCGCCTTCTACCTCGTCGCGGCGGTTGCTCTCATCGCCGTCCTCGTCGACGCGATGGCGGCCACCTGGCGCGCGCCGGCCGCGGCAGGGCTTCCCCTGCTCACGGCCTACCTCATCACCGCAGCCAACGGCAACGCCGCCTCAGCGGTGCGCTACTTCGTCGTGCCCGTGGCCGTCTGGCTCATCATGCTGCACACGACGGCCCGCGCGACCTTTGGCCGGTGGAGCACGACAAGCGTCAGCGACGTCACGGGAGGCGAAGCGAGCTCCGACAACGCCTCCGCCCTGCGCGCGCTGACTGGGGGCGCGGCCCGGCTCGGCGCCCTCGCCGTCGCCGCGGCCCTGGTCATCCCCGTGCTGGTGCCGCACTTCCCGCCGCACTACCTGACGGACGGTCTCGGTCGCTCGCCGGGATCCGGGGGTCTGGGAACCGTCGGGTTCAACGACACGATCGACCTGCGCAACAGCCTCGTGAACAGCGACCAGACCCCGATCCTCCGGTACACCTCGACCGGGCCGGCCAACGTTCCGCTCCGCGTGGTCGCCACCTCGTTCTACGCGCGCGGAGAGTGGCGAGTCGCCGGACGGAGCGGGCAGGGTCCCGACCGGCCCGTGCCACTCCCCCCGCAGTCGGACCGCCGCGAGTACATCATGACCGTGAGCCACAACGCCCTCAAGGCGCCACGGCTCGCCGCGCCGTATCCGGTGGTGACTCCGAACATCGAGGGGACCTCCTACCGGATCGACCCGGTGACGCGCGACATCCGGGTGGACCGGACGGTCGACTCGTACCAGGTCACCTATGCCGACGTGAATCCTCCGGTCTCGAAGCTGCGCGCAGCCGGAGCGCCGACGTCTCCGGACATCCTCCCCGAAGACCTCGAGATCCCGGACGTCGCCGCCGGACTGGTCCACCGGTGGTCCGACGAGGTCACCGCGGGCGCAACCACGGACTACGACCGGGCCGTCGCGATCCAGAGGCATCTGCGCGACACGACCCGGTACACCTACAGCCTCGATCTCGGCGAGCCACCGACCAACGACAAGGGCGAGGAGCTCGACCCGATCTCGGCGTTCTACGAGACCCGGCGGGGCTACTGCACCCAGTTCGCGACGGCGATGATCATGCTGGCCCGGGCACAGGGCATCCCGGCGCGGATGGCCATCGGGTTCATCCCGGGCACCCGTGACGGCAGCTCCAACGTCGTCCGGGCCTCGGACGCGCATGCCTGGCCCGAGCTGTACTTCGAGGGTTCCGGCTGGTTGCGATTCGAGCCGACCGCGTCACGATCCGGGCCGCCGGCCTACTCGGTGCCCGGCCAGGTCACGCCGGGAGATGGTCAGACCACCTCCGGCACCGCGGCCACCGGCACGGCCACCCAGACGCGGTCCACACGGCAGTTCCAGGAAGGTGAGAATGGCGGCTCCTCGACGGCGACGTCCTGGGTCGACCAGTGGCTCACGGGGACCAACCTCGTCATCCTCATCGCCGTTCTTGTCGTGGTGCTCGGCACCTTCCTCATGCCCCTCACCGCCTGGGTCGTCCGCACCCTGCGGCGGCGGCGCGCCATCAGCCGCCAGGACCTCGTCGAGATCGAGTGGGACGCGCTGATCTCACACTTCGACGACCTCGGGCTGTCCGCGCCACCGGGAGCGACCCTCCGGGCTGCCCGCGATCGTTACATCACCGACGGGCACCTCGACGAC
>NZ_JBEDUL010000089.1:0-12609 GCF_040414665.1 Intrasporangium sp. | reverse complement strand
GCCGTCTCCTTGGGAGACGGTTGCCAAGGCGCCCGGCGCGCATTCGTGGAGGGGTGCGCGCCGGGCCGGGCGGTGGCGGTCAACCGCACCGCCGGGCGCTGCGAGATCCATCTCGTGGCAGTTGATGCCGCCTCGTCGGTTCCGGCGCTCCCCCTGTCGCCGGCCGACGGGGCGGCATCTCGCTTTCCCGTGCCGATCAGGCCGTATGCCGCTGGGCTCGCTTTCCGAGTCAGCGAGACACGGTGGGTGGTTCCGTCGCACTGGATCACCTCGGGACGATGTAGCGGGGCTGCATTCCGAGGCTGTCGGTCAGCGGGAGCTCCTGCTGGAGGGTCGTGCAGGCCATCGCAAGCGTGCAGCGCTGCAGGGTGTTCATCGCCGGGTCGACGGTGACGTCGGGGGCCGTGTCCCTCGAGATGACGATCGACGTCCCGTCGTCGTCGAGCCGCCAGCTCCATCCGGCGATCGGCTTCTCCGGAGTGCCGCCGAGCATGTCCGTGCCGTCGCTCACCCGGTAGACCGCCGGGATGAACCAGTAGCCGCCGTCGATGTACTTCTCGCCGACGAGGTACGTGCCGTCCGCCGAGAACTCCCGCGGGCGGAAGATCTGTGGGTTGCCCTGGCGCCCGCAGTGCTCCCTGACCATCGGGAAGCTCGCCTGCGTGAGGTCGACGACGGCCCAGCAGGTGTCGTAGCCGTCGTTCAGCGGCCGATCGAGGGCGGCGACCCTCCGATCCGTGCTGACCGCGGTGATGTACCGCGGCAGCTTCCGGGTCTCGCCGGTGAGGTAGTTCCACTCCGTGGTGTGCTCCGCGCTCTGGCCGCCGAGGTAGACGTACTCGCCGACGACGGCGACCGGGCTCCCCGCTCCGGATCGACGTGCGAGCTCCGTGCCATCGGGGGACAGCACGACCACGGGCCCCTCGAACCGCGTCTCGGCGACGACGATGCTGCCGTCGCGGGACGCGACGTACGAGCCGCCCTGCCTGCTGACGGTCGTGATCGTCCTGCCTGCGGGGGAGAGGATCTCGAGCTCTGTCGGTTTGCTGCCGAGCTGTGACTCGAGCACGAAGCCCCCATTCGAGAGGACCGAGAACCTGTTGACGACGGTGCCGCGGTCAAGCGTGATGACCCGTCCCTCGACGACGATGGTGTCGTCGAGGGCGTAGGTGTTCTGCGCAGTCGCGGTGACGGGCACGTTCGTGCTCGGCGCCTCCGTGGTCGGGGCGGTTGGCGTCGTGGGGACGGGATCCGCCGACCTGGTCATGGAGGGAGTGGGTGTGGCCGACCCGGTCGCCGACGGCGTCGGCGAGACCGAGGCACTGGGGCTCGTCGCGGGGGCAAGACCACCCGTGGGGCCGTTCGGTGACCAGAACAGGAATGGCACGACAACGGCCGCCAGGGCAGCGGCTGCGGCAGTCAGGGTCGTGCGGCGCCGGGTCCGGCGACGCTCCAGCCCGATGGCAGCAGTGGCGAAGTCCCCGGTGGCGTCGATCCGCGAGGCGTCCTCCTGCAGGGTCTGGCGCAGGTCCAGCTCGTTGGGGGTCATGCCGTGACTTCCTTCATCGTGATCCGGAGGGCGTTCAGCCCGCGGCTCGTGTGGCTCTTGACGGTGCCCACGGAGATTCCGAGCACCTCCGCGGTCTGGGCCTCGGTGAGGTCCTCGTAGTAGCGCAGGATGATCGCGGCTCGTTGCTGCGCCGGCAGATTGCGGATGTGCGCGCGAAGGTCGTCGTCGGCGTATCGGTCGGCAGGCGCTGGTGGGTCGGCGTAGGTGATGAGGTCGCTGCCCGTCACCTCCTTGTGCCGCCAGGTCCTGCGCCACCAGCTGTTGTGCTCGTTGATCATCGTCTGGCGCACATACGCGTCGGGCGACCCATGGATCGAGTCCCACTTGCGGTAGACCTTGGCGAACGCGCTCTGGACGAGGTCCTCGGCGCTGTGGGGGTCGCCCGTCAGCAGGTAGGCGAAGCGCACGAAGTGGCGCTGCCTGGCTCGGACGTAGGCCGTGAAGTCAGCCTCACGCTCCTCGGTACCCATCTGTGATTCCCCTGTCGGTGGTGCGGACCTCATCAATACGCTCCCACCGCCCCACAAGGTTGTCCGCGCTTCAACACCAAACCCGGCCGAGCCCCCGCTTCGTCGGGCTGACTCCCAGCGGAGTGTGCACTCCGCGACGGGCTGACTCCCAGTCGAGTGTGCACTCCGCGCCGAACGAGAGGGGACAACTGACGGGATGACCTGCGAGGGTCCTGCTGGGCCGGGCGCGCAGACGGCGAGGTCGTCCCGTCATACGACCCCTACCAGCGGCTACTTCAGGCCTCGACCCAGGGGTTGATGAGGTCGAGCCCAATACCGGTGAAGCCGTTGACGTCTGGGGTCGCGAGCGTCGCTCCCGCCTCGAGTGCGACCGCAGCGATGAGCGCGTCCATTGGCATAGGAGTGTGCACTTCGCGCTGGCCCTCATCTCGTCGAGTGTGCAGTCCGCGCCGCCATGCGACGGCGCGGAGTGCACACTCGACGGGGCGGTGCGGCGCGGACTGCACACTCAACAGGGTGCTGGTCAGCGGGCGTTCAGGAGGTGGACCCGCATGGGCGGAGCCAGCTCATCGGGTGTGGCGACCTCGTCGGTGAACCGTTGACAGGCCCCGTCGAGCCTGCAGTGGCCGAGCACCTGGACAGAGCCACTCGCCCCGGCGCTCTTGAGGACGTCGAGCGCGAGTAATCCGTCCCGGGTGAAGCCGAAGTTCATGAACGCCGCCTTCGTGGCATGGAGGACCACGTGTCCGGTGCGCGTGTCGAGCACCCGGACGGCGGTGGCCGCGAACCCGTCCTGGTAGGCGTTCGAGCCGGCGAGGTAGCGCCCGTCGGGCGAGAGTGCACTCGGGCCGAAGGCTTGAAAGTCGCCGCAGTGTCTGGAGAGCGGTTTGGCCGTCGTCCCGGTGACATCGAGGATCTCGGTGCAGCCGGTGAATCCGTCCCGGGTCGGGGTGAAGGCCGCGGCGAAGCCGGCGGCGTTGACGGTGCCGAAGGACCCACCGTTGTAGTAGTTGTCGATCGAGTTCGTCGCGAAGTCCCACGTGTAGCTGTGGCTCGAGGTGCGGTTGCCGAGGAAGACCCGGTCGCCGTACCAGCCGGCGAGGTGAGCGGTGTGCACCAGGTTGCTCTTGTGTCCGAGCTCCCGGCCGGTCGAGTCCCAGGCGTAGATGATCGCGTCATTGCGCTTGCGGCCGTTTGGACTGAAGGCATAGAGCGCCACGGTGGAGCCGTCGGCGCTCGCAGCCGAGGACACCCCGACATGAGTCGCCGGGATCCTCGCGAGGTCACGCAGGACCTTGCCGTCAGGGCGGAGTAGGCGCACCGTTCGTTCCCTGTCGTTGGCGCCATCGATGACCAGACCGTTTCCTCCTGCGAGCGGGAGGTACTGCCACGCGTCGCCCACCTCGAGAGTGAAGGTGCGACCGTCGCGATGGACGGTCTTGCCGGCGCTCCAGATCACGTCGCCCGCCGATCCCTGCCGGAGCGGCGTGCTCGCCGAGACGGTGAGGTCTGCTCTGTCGGGAATGGCGAAGGTGGGGACCGTGACAGGGGCTGTCGCTGTCCCCGGTGACGGGGTCGTCTGCGGCGCGTTGGTCGTCGGGCCGGTCGTCGGGTCGCCAGCCGCCGACGCCCGTGGGGTAGCCGGGGCACTGCTCGTCGACGCAGTCGTTGTGGGGGGGTCGGTCGAGACGACGGACGGACCGGCGGGGAGCCCGTGGTCGGCTCCGCCGCGCAACGTGGTCCAGGTCAGCGGCGCGGCGACGACAAGGGCGGCCGCGACCACCGCGGCCCCGGTCGCGACCTGGCGGTGGCGTCGGATCGTGCGGGAGCGCGCGACCACGGAGTCGCTGAGGTTCGTCGACGCCCCCATCGGATCGAGGTGGCCGTGCAGCACTGCCGATACCTCGCGCTCGACGTCCGAGCGCTGGGGGACCTGGTTGGCGTTCATGCGGGCACTTCCTCGAGCTTGGTGCGGAGCGTGGCGAGGGCGCGGTGGACCTGGCTCTTCACGGTGCCCACGGAGCAGCCGAGGATCTCGGCGGTCTGGGCCTCGGTGAGGTCCTCGTAGTACCGGAGGGCGACCGCGGCGCGCTGGCGCGGCGGCAGCGCCATCACCTGCGCCCAGAGTTCCCGGTCGACGGGCGGCGGGTCGATCGCCCCGCGGCGATCGGACTGACGGGTGGGGTCGACGTCGAGGGTCTCGCGGCGTCGCCAGGCTCGCCGCCACCAGGAGGTGTGCTCGTTGACCATGACTCGGCGGACCCAGGCGTCGGTGGACTGGGCCTGCCGGATCGTGTCCCATCTGAGGTAGAGCTTCGCCAAGGCGATCTGGGCCAGGTCCTCGCCCGCCATCCGGTCTCCGGTGAGCAGGTAGCCGAACCTGACGAGGTCGTCCTGCCGCGCCGTGACGTAGGCAGCGAACTCGTCGTCGGGCGGTCGCATCCTCGGTCTCCCCCTGTCGTCACCCTCGTCGCACCGTGCGCTCGAGTTCAAGACGAGGCGAGGGCGCTGAAGGGTTGCATCGCCCAAACTACGGGAGGTGCGGGGGTCGACGTCCAGCTGGGAGTCAGCTCAGCGGCATACGTGATGGTCTGTCAACGAGGCGGCATGCGGAGCGCGCCGTCGAGGCGAATGACCTCACCGTTGAGCATCGGGTTGTCGACGATGTAGCGCACGAGACTCGCGTACTCAGCGGGCTGGCCGAGGCGGGACGGGTGCGGCACCTGCTGCTCCAGGACGTGACGGGTCTCCTCCGGCAGGCCGGCGAGCATCGGCGTCTCGAACGTGCCCGGTGCGATCGTCATGACGCGAATCGCCTTGTCCGCCAGATCCCGTGCTGCCGACAAGGTGAGGCCTGCGATGCCGGCCTTGCTGGCCGCGTAGGCGGCTTGTCCGATCTGCCCGTCGAAGGCGGCGATGCTCGCCGTGTTGACGATGACCCCGCGGTCGCCATCGAGCGGTTCGTTGTCGAGCATGGCCGCGGCCGCGAGGCGCATGACGTTGAACGAGCCGACGAGGTTGATGTCGACGACCGTCCTGAACGTGTCGAGTGCGAGCGGGCCGTTTCGCCCGATGACTCGACCCGGCGTCGCGACCCCCGCGCAGTTCACCGCCACGCGCAGCTCACCGAGTGCCCTCGCGGCCTCGACGGCCTGCAGGACCTGGTTCTCGTCACGCACGTCTGCCGCGACGTAAGCGGCCCGTTCGCCCAGGTCGGCGACGACCTCGGCGGCCCGAGAGGACTCGAGATCCAGGAGCACGACCGAGGCCCCGTCCGCGTGCAGGCGACGGGCGGTCGCCTCGCCGAGGCCGGAGCCTCCGCCGGTGACGATGGCGACGGAGGACGAGTTCAGCTGCATGAGAGGCCTTTCGGGGTCAGCCGGTCAGTTGGCGAGGACGTGTCTGGAGATGACGAGGCGCTGGATCTGGTTGGTGCCCTCGAAGATCTGCGTCACCTTGGCCTCGCGCAGGTAGCGTTCGAGCGGGAAGTCCTCGGTGTAGCCGGCGCCGCCGAGCACCTGCACCGCATCGGTGGTGACCTTCATCGCGGCGTCCGTGGCGACGAGCTTGGCGACTGCCGCCTCCTTGCTGAACGCGCGGCCGGCGTCCTTGAGTCTGGCCGCGTGGAGGTAAGCGGCCCGTGCGGTGGTGACGGCCGCCTCCATGTCGGCGATGAGGAACGCAAGGCCCTGGTTGCTCCCGATCGGGCGCCCGAACTGCTGCCGCTCCTTCGCATAGGTGGCGGCCTGGTCCAGGGCGGCCTGGGCGAGTCCGGTCGCGGCGGCGGCGATCCCGAGGCGCCCAGAGTCGAGGGCCGAGAGCGCCATCATGATGCCCTGGCCCTCCTCGCCGATCCGGCGCGTGGCGTCGACAGAGACGCCGTCGAAGAGGACCTGCGAGACCGGGTCGCAGTGCAGGCCCATCTTCCTCTCCGGCTCGGCGAAGGTCAGGCCCGGGGCGTCGGCGCGGACGATGAACGTCGAGAGCCCCTTGCCGCCGGTGTCGTCGGTGCGGGCGAAGGTCGTGTAGTAGTCGGCATGACCAGCGTGGGAGATCCACGCCTTGGTGCCCTTGAGGGAGTAGCTCGTCCGGTCGTCGGAGGCCGTTGCCCTCGTCGTCATCGACGCGATGTCCGACCCCGCGAGCGGCTCGGAGAGGCAGTAGGCACCGAGCTGGTTGCCGGAGAGCATCTCGGGCAGGAGGGCCTGCTTCTGGTCCTCGGTGCCGTAGGTGACGACGGGATAGGCCGTCAGGCTGTGAACGCTGACGCCGACGGCGACGCTCATCCACGCCGATGCGATCTCCTCGACGACCTGGAGGTAGACCTCATACGGCTGCCCTCCGCCGCCGTACTCCTCGGGGTAGGGCAGGGACAGCAGGCCCGCCCCGCCGAGGGTGCGGAAGACCTGCTCCGGGAAGGTGTGCCTGCGCTCCGCCTCGTCCACCTGCGGCGCGAGGTCCTTGCGACAGATCTCGCGGGTCAGCTCGATGAGGTCGGCGGCTTCGTCGGTGGGCATCAGCCTCGTCGCTGGCATGGTCCAGATACTAGGACGTCAAAGAAATGTGCCTCAAACTCGCTCATCGGGGGTAGGTCCGCACCTCGGTGGCCTTGACCGCAGCCCAGACGTCCTGCCCAACGTGGAGCCCGAGGGCCGCGATGGACTCCAGCGTCACCTCGGCCGTGAGGTCGATGGCTCCGGTCAAGCCGACTCGGGCGGACTGCCCCTGCATCGTCACGTCGCTGATCCGCAGGCGCCACGTGTTGCGCGGCGACCCCTCGGGCTGGTGCCGGTGCAGGGACACGGCGCTCGGCGCGAACGCCGCCCAGACCGGTCCCTCGGTCGGGTCAGTGGTGACGAGGAGGCCGTTGCCGTCGACCGTCACGTGCCCGTGGGAGTCGCCCTGTCCCGCATAGAGGTTCAGGCCGACCACCGTGCCGACGTAGGCGCTGCGGGGCTCGCGGAGCACGTCATGGGGACTCCCCGACTGACTGACGGTGCCGTTCTCGATGAAGACGAGGTGGTCGGCCAGCGTGAGCGCGTCGAGCGGGTCGTGCGTCACGAGGATCGTTACTCCGCCGTATGCCGCCAAGCGGGCTCCCAGCTCGGAGCGTGTCCTCGCGCGCGTGTCCGGGTCGAGTGCGGCGAGTGGCTCGTCGAGCAGGAGGAGCGCCGGGTCCGTCGCCAGGGCGCGAGCGAGGGCGACCCGCGCCGCTTGGCCGGACGACAGCTCGCGTGGCTTGGCATGCGCCTGTGCTGCGAGCCCCACCCGGTCGAGCTCCGCCAGGGCCCGCTCTCGAGCGGTGCCGCGCGCGACGCCGCGGCTGCGCGGACCGTAGGCGACGTTGTCGACGGCGCGCAGGTGCGGGAAGAGCAGCGGGTCGGCGAGCATGAGCCCGACGTGCCGCGCCTCGGGAGGCAGGCGGCGGCCCTTGTCCTCCCAGCTCTCGGCACCGACCCGGACATGTCCCGACTCCACGCTTAGCACGCCGGCCAGGGCGAGGACGCTGGAGGTCTTGCCGCCCCCGTTCGGCCCGAGCACCCCGATGACCTGTCCGGGCTCGGCCCGCAGGTCGACGTCGAGGTCGAGGGTGCCGCGGGTCAGCCGGAGCCGCGCCTCGAGCCCCCCACTCATCCGCAACACGCCCGGAAACGAGCAACTGACCAGTGCTGCAGCGCGGTGAGTTTCGAGCTGCCGGGCGTGTTGCGGGAAGGAAGGGAGGGGGGCGCGGGGGCGGGGCCGGTCATCGGAACCACCTGCCACGCAACAGCCCGAGGACGAGGATGCTCACCGCGAGCAGGGCGATGCTCAGCGAGATCGCGACCTGGGGGTCCTGCTCGAGGGCGGCGTACACCGCCAGCGGCGCCGTCTGGGTGCGACCCGGGAAGCTGCCGGCAAAAGTCAGGGTGGCCCCGAACTCGCCGAGCGCCCGCGCCCACGCCAGCGCCGCCCCGCTCGCGATGCCGGGCAGGATGAGGGGCAGCGCCACGGTCCGCAGGTAGCGCAGGTCACTCGCCCCGAGGGTCCGCGCGACGGACTCGAGGCGCGGGTCCAGACCCCGCATCGAGCCCTCGACGGCCAGGACGTAGAACGGCAGGGCCACGAAGGTCTCGGCGAGGACGACAGCGACCGTCGTGAACGGGATCTGCACCCCGAAGGCCGTCAGGTGCTGGCCGACGAGGCCGTTCCGCCCCCACGTCATGAGCAGGGCGACGCCCCCCACGACCGGCGGCAGGACGAGCGGCACGGTGACCACCGCGCGCACCCATCGCACGGCGGTGTGCTCGCTGCGGGCGAGCAGCCAGGCGAGGGGCGTACCGAGCACGAGGCAGAGGGCGACCGTCGTCGTCGTGGTCAGGAGCGAGAGCCGCAGGGCCAGCAGCGCCGTGGGGTCGGACAGGTCGCTGGGCAGCCGCCCCCAGTCGGCCTGGAGCAGGAGGGCCAGGAGGGGCAGGACGAGCAGCGCGAGACCCAGCCCGGCAGGGAGGCCGAGGGCGACCCTGGAACGCCACTCAGCGGCATACGGGCGCTTGGTGGCGCTAGACGCCGCCCGAAGGCTCACGGCGCCCCGAGGCCGAAGGACTGCAGGGTGGCCAGACCCTCGGCGGAGAGCACATACGTGACGAACTCGGCCGTCGCGGCATCGTCGGCGAGCGTGATGATCGGGTAGCGCAGGCTCGTGTTGAACGGGTCGCGGATCGGGACGCCCTTGACCGCGCCATCGGCGGCGACGACGTCGGAGTGGTAGACGACCGCGGCGTCGGCCTCGCCGAGCTTCACCTTGGCCAGGGTCGCCTTGACGTCGACCTCGCGGGACACGACCGACGGGACGACCCGCGCCTTCTTGAAGGTCGCATTGGCCGCCTTGCCGCACGGCACCGTCTCGGCGCAGAGGACGACCTTGAGGCCGGCCCTGCCCAGGTCGTTGATGTCGTGGACGCCGCCGGGGTTGTCCGGGGGGACGGCGATCTCGAGGACGTTGCTGGCGAAGATGCTCGACTTCTTGACCAGGCTCGTGTCGAGGGGCTCGGCCGCAGCCTCGCCCGCGAGGGCGATGACCTGCGCCGGGGCGCCCTGGTTGACCTGTTGGACCAGGGTCGCGCTCGAGCCGTAGGACGCCGCAACAGTGATCCCCGGATGGGTGGCCTGGAAGTCGGCCGTGAGCCGGTTGAACGACTCGGTGAGGGAGGCCGCCGCCAGCACGGTGACGGTGTGGCTGGTCGCCGTCGGTGCGCTTCCGGCGGGCGAGCTGCCGCAGGCGGCAAGAGCAAGAACGACGATGCCGTATGCCGCTGAGCTGAGTCCGCGCCGACCTGCCCTTCTCATGCGGGGACCTCCACGACGACGTTGGTCGCCTTGACGGAGGCGACGGCGACGGACCCGACCTCGAGGCCGAGATCGTCGACGGACTCGCTGGACAGGAGCGAGACGATCCGGAACGGGCCGCACTGCAGCTCGACCTGCGCCATGACCTTGTCCTTCGTGACCGCCGTGACGATGCCGCGCATGCGGTTGCGCGCTGACGCGCCGCCGATGGTCCCGATCTCGGCGGGGTGGGCGAGTTCCTGGGCGACGGCGGCCAGCTGGGCGCCGTCGACGGTGCGCCGGCCGGCTTCGTCGAGGCCCCCGTCGAGGCGGCCCGAGTCGACCATGCGGCGGACGGTGTCGTCGCTGACGCCGAGGAGGGCGGCTGCCTCGCTGATACGCAGATGCGGCATGGGCCGAAGCATATCTCCGCATCTGCGCCGCCATGACCCCCGAGCGTCCCCTCCTTCGCACCACGCCCTTCCCTCCGCAACACGCCCGGCACTGCGGAACCCGCGCCGGAAATTTCAGGCTCGAGCTCCATATCTCCGGGCGTGTTGCGGTGAAGGGGTTGACAGGGGCGTGGGCAAGGGAGTGTAATCAACTTATTGGTTGATCAAGGAGGAGGTTGATTAGTGATCTACGACGGGGCGGCGGAGGAGCGTCTGGACCGTGCGTTCGCGGCGCTCGCCGACCCGATCCGTCGGGCGATCATTGCTCGGCTGTCCCGCGGACCGGCCACGGTCAACGAGCTCGCCGAGCCCTTCCAGATCAGCAAGCAGGCGGTCAGCAAGCACATCCAGGTGCTCGAGCAGGCCGACCTCGTCACCCGGACCCGGGACGCCCAGCGCCGACCGGTCCACCTCAACCCGGGGCGGCTCGAGGCCCTCACGGCCTGGATCGACCGCTACCGGCTCGTCCACGAGCAGCAGTTCCGTGCGCTGGACGCGCTGCTCGCCCAGCAGAACCCACCGCAACCAGAGGAGAAGCAGAAATGAGCAACGAACTGAGGCTCGACATCCCCGCCGACGTCCCGTGGATCGACTTCACCCGCGAGTTCGACGCGCCGGTCGAGGCCGTCTTCAACGCCCATCGCGACCCCGAGCTCGTCAAGCAGTGGCTCGGCCCGCGCGGCTACGTGATGGAGGTCGATCGCTGGGACTTCCGTTCCGGCGGCGGCTACCGCTACGTCCACAAGACCGATCACGGTGAGTTCGGCTTCCACGGCACGTTCCACACGGTCCGCGAGAACGACCTCGCCATCCAGACCTTCGAGTTCGAGGGCGCGCCCGACGAGGTCGCCATCGAGTTCATGCGGTTCGTCGACCTGGGCAACGGCCGCTGCCGGCTCGAGGGCCGCTCCATCGGGCGCACCGTCGAGGGCCGGGATGCGATGGTCGCCAGCGGGATGGAGACGGGCATGCGCGAGGGCTACGAGCGCCTCGACGAGCTCGTGACCGCCTCGGCGAACGCCTGACTCCCGGCCATGACGACGGCTACGCCCATGGACTGGACCCTCGAGGTCGTCATCGTGCCGGTCTCGGACCTGGCTCGGTCGACCGCGTTCTACCGGGACCAGGTCGGGTTCCACCTCGACCACGAGACGCAGAACGAGTTCATGCACGTCGCCCAGCTGACGCCGCGAGGCTCCGGATGCTCCATCGTCATCGGCAACCTGCCCTCGCAGAACGAGATGGCGCCGGGCTCCCTGCACGGCGTGCAGCTCTGCGTGGCCGATGCCGAGGCGGCCCGGTCGGAGCTCGTGAGCCGGGGCGTGGAGTGTTCGGAGATCCAGGTCATCGACCCCCGGGACGGCGGCACGTTCTTCGGCTTCACCGACCCGGACGGCAACACCTGGGCGGTGCAGCAGCTCAAGGCCCGCGGCGAGACCCCGCTCATCCCGCACGAGCACCGCAGTCGGTTCGCCGAGGGTGCCGAAACCTGAGAGCCGAAACCTGACGACAGAAGGAAGCACCATGAACGCCACAGTTGTCTTTGACACGAGCATCTCCCTCGACGGCTACATGACGGCAGGAGGCCGCACCGCCGACGAGCCGCTTGGCGTCGGAGGTGAGCAGCTGCACGAGTGGACGCAGGACACCGAGTACCTCCAGGAGCAGATCGCAGCACTGGGTGCGGTGATCACGGGTCGCCGCAACTACGACGACTCGATTCGTTGGTGGGGAGCGGATGGCCCTTCCGGGCCGGCTCGCCGACCGGTCTTCGTCGTGACGCACTCGGCACCGGCGACAGCTCCCGAGGAGGGCGTCTACCAGTTCGTCACGGACGGCATCGAGTCTGCCCTGTCGCAGGCCCGGGCCGCCGCCGGTGACGGGGTGGTCACCGTGATGGGCGGCGCAGACGTTGCACAGCAGTACCTCGAGGCCGGTCTCGTCGATGAGCTGTCGATCCATGTGGTGCCGGTGCTCTTTGGTACGGGCCTTCCTGCCTTCCAGGGCCTCGACCTCGGGGAGCACGTTCAGTTCGAGCTCGTGGAGTCGCGGCAGGCGCCCCAAGCAGTCCACCTGCGCTACCGGGTCCGACACTAGGGTCGAATGTGCAGTTCGCGACCTCCTCCACGCGTCGCGAACTGCACACTCGAGGGGGAAGGGGGTGGCGCGAACTGCACACTCGATGGGGACGGGGGGCGGCGCGGAGGGCGCGTCGAGCGGGAGCGAGCACAGCGGCATACGACCGCATCTAGAGTGCCCCCATGACCAACGTCACCCAACAGCGTGTCCTCCACACCGCCATCCCCGGCCCCAGGTCCATCGAACTGCAGGCGCGGAAATCCGCGACTGTCTCCGCCGGGGTGGGCACCGGGCTGCCGGTCTACGTCGAGCGCGCCGGCGGCGGCATCCTCGTCGACGTCGACGGGAACCAGCTCATCGACTTCGGGTCCGGCATCGCCGTGACGAGCGTCGGCAATGCCGCCCCGCGCGTCGTCGAGCGGGTCCAGGCGCAGGTCGCGGACTTCACGCACACATGCTTCATGGTGACGCCCTACGAGGAATACCTCGACGTCTGCGACGCCCTCAACGAGCTCACCCCCGGCGACCACGAGAAGCGTTCCGCCCTGTTCAACTCTGGCGCCGAGGCCGTCGAGAACGCCGTCAAGGTCGCCCGTCACGTGACCGGCCGGCAAGCGGTCGTCGCCTTCGACCACGGCTACCACGGGCGCACCAACCTCACCATGGCGCTGACCGCGAAGAACATGCCCTACAAGCACAAGTTCGGTCCCTTCGCCGGCGAGGTCTACCGGGC
>NZ_JBEDUL010000088.1:0-27925 GCF_040414665.1 Intrasporangium sp. | reverse complement strand
CTGGGTGAAGAGGTAGGCGACCAGGCCGAACCGGGTGTTGTTGGCGAGCTGGATCGCCTCGTCGTCGGTCCGGAACGTCGTGACCGGCGCCACCGGTCCGAAGATCTCCTCCTGCGACAGGTCCGCGTGAACCGGCACGTCCGCCAGGACGGTCGGCTCGAAGAACCACCCCGCTCCCTCGCGCGCGCTGCCGCCGACCAGGACTCGGGCGCCCTTGGAGACGGCGTCCTCAACGAGGGAGGTGACCTTGTCGCGGGACTTCTCGTCGACGAGTGGACCGACGTCGACGCCGTCATCCGTGCCACGGCCGAGGGTCAGCGCGCCCATGCGCTTGGCGAGCCGATGAGAGAACTCGTCGGCGACCGACTCGTGGACGTAGAAGCGGTTCGCCGCCGTGCAGGCCTCTCCCATGTTGCGCATCTTGGCGAGCATGGCGCCGTCGACCGCCCGGTCGAGATCGGCGTCCGCGAAGACGAGGAACGGCGCGTTGCCGCCGAGCTCCATCGACACGCGCAGGACGCCCTCTGCCGACTGCTCGATGAGCCGCTGCCCGACCGCCGTCGACCCCGTGAACGTCAGCTTGCGCAGACGCGGGTCGCGGATGATGGGCTCCATGACGGCCCCCGTGCGGCCGTGGCTTGTCGTGACGACGTTGAGCACCCCCTTGGGCAGCCCGAGCTCGTCGAGCAGCTCGGCGAGGGCCAGCATCGTCAGGGGCGTCTGGCCGGCAGGCTTGACCACCATCGTGCAGCCGGCCGCGATCGCCGGGCCGATCTTGCGGGTTCCCATGGCGAGCGGGAAGTTCCATGGCGTGATCATCAGGGTCGGGCCGACGGGCTGCTTCATCGTGAGCAGTCGCGTGGCGCCGTTCGGTGCGGTGCTGTAGCGACCGTGGACGCGCACGGCCTCCTCGGAGAACCAGCGGAAGAACTCCGCGCCGTAGGTGACCTCGCCGCGTGACTCCGTGAGGGTCTTGCCCATCTCGAGCGTCATGAGCATGGCGAACTCGTCCGCCCGCTCGGTGATCTTCTCGTAGGCCGCCCGTAGCAGCTCCGCCCGGTCGCGCGGTGCGGTGCGTGCCCAGTCCGCCTGCGCCGCCACGGCGGCATCGAGGGCGGCCCGGCCGTCCTCGACCGTTGCGTCGGCCACGTGGGTGAGGACCTCGCCCGTCGCCGGGTCGTCCACGGCAAGCGTCGACCCGTCGGAGCTGTCACGCCACTCCCCCGCGATGAACAGGCCCTTGGGCACCGTGTCGATGACGGACTGCTGCGTCACTGCTGTCATGCGCTCCAGCCTAGTTCGGTCGATGGGCACGCGACCGGGGCTGGTACCCCAGTCGGTCGGCAGACGTCACCGGTCCTCGAGGCCCCACGGCGACGCGTAGCCCGCTGGCTTGGGCGCGGCGAGCAGGTCCAGGAACGGCTGGGCGTCGAAGGCCTCCGGCCCGAGGACCCCGCTCCCGCTCCACGTCCCACGGGCGAGCAGCTCGAGGGCGACGACAGGGTTGACGGCCGTCTGCCAGACGACGCACTGGGCACCGTAGGCCTGCATCGACCACTCGTTGTCCACCACGTGGTAGAGGTAGGTCCGCCGTGGCCGGCCGTCCTTGCCGGTGCCCGTGACGAAGAGCCCGGCGCACGTCTTGCCGGTCATCCGTGGCCCGATCGTCGCCGGGTCAGGCAGCACCGCGGCGACGACGTCGCGCGGAGACACCTCCGCTCCGCCGACGCGGACCTTCTCCGTGCGGTCGAGCCCCAGCGTGTTGAGCGTCTTGAGCACGCCGATGAACTCGTCACCGAGCCCGTACTTGAAGGTCACCCGCTTGGCGTCGACCCACCGCGGCATCAACAGCACTTCCTCGTGCTCCACGTTGACGCACTCCACGGGCCCGATCCCCTCGGGGAACTCGAACACCTCCGGCTCGCTGAACGGCTCCGTCGTGTACCAGCCGCGGTCCTTCTCCCAGACCACGGGCGGGTTGAGGCACTCCTCGATCGTCGTCCAGATCGAGAAGCTCGGCGCGAAGATCTCGTTGCCGTCGTCGTCGTGGACGGCGAGGTTGGCGCCGTCGCGGGTGCCGAGCTCGTCGATCTCGCTGAAGAGGTGGTCGGAGGCGTAGCGGGCGAAGACGTCCGAGAGCCCCGGCTCGACACCGATGCCGACGAGGGCGAGCCGACCCTCCGCCTCCCATTGCTGCGCCTGGGCGAACTGGTCGTCACCGAGCTTGACGCCGGTCCTCGAGTAGGGCTTCGTCTCGTGTCGCCTCGACAGGCTCATCGCCATGTCGAGGTAGTCGGCACCTGCCGCCCGCGCCCCCTCGAAGATCGGCATGACGAAGCGCGGGTCGACCGCGTTGAAGACGTGCGTTGCCCCGTGCTCGCGCGCGAGTGCGGAGACCGCAGCAGAGTCCGACGCGTCGACCTGAGCCGCGACGAACCGCCCCGGGTCGCCGGGCACACCCTGTGCCTGGTGCCGGGGGAGGGTGGTGTCCGCGAGCTTGCGAGCGTCACCACGCTCCATTCCGGAATGCCGCTGAGTCACCTCCCGCACGGTGCGCTCGGCCCGCGCCACGTCGTAGTCGGCGACGACCCACAGGTCGAAGAAGTCGCGCTCCGCAGCGATCCGCGCTGCGGCGTCTCCGACGCCGCCGGAGCCGATCATGAGCACCCGCATGGACGATCAGGCCACCTGTCTGTTGCGCCGGTTGGAGATGATCTGGCCGGCGATGACCACGGTCAGGGCGACGAGGAACATCATCGTGCCGATGACGTACACCTGGATCGGCACACCACGAGCGGCCGCCCCCCACACGTACATCGGGAAGGTGATCGAGCTCGGGCTCGCGTTGAAGTTCGTGATGATGTAGTCGTCGAAGCTGAGCGAGAAGGCGAGCAGGGCGCCGGCCGCGATGCCGGGGGCCGACAGTGGCAGGGTCACGCGCAGGAAGGTCTGGAACGGGGTGGCCCCGAGATCGGCGGCCGCCTCCTCGAGCCGGGGGTCGAGCGTTGCGACGCGGGCCTTGACGGCCACCACGACGAACGAGATGCAGAACATGATGTGCGCAATGAGGATCGCGGTCGGCCCCGTGGGCACGCCCATCATGAGGAAGAGCGTCAGCAGGCTCGAGCCCATGACGACCTCCGGCGTGGCCATCGGCATGAAGATGAGAAGGTTCGTCGAGGACCGGCCTTGGAACCGGTAGCGCCCCAACGCGAACGCGATCATCGTGCCGAGGATCGTGGCGACGATGGACGCCGTGATCCCGATCCGCAGGCTGAGGCCCACGGATTCGCAGATGCCGACGGTGCCGCACGGGTTGGTCCAGCCCTCGGTCGAGAACTCATTGAAGCTGTAGTTGAAGCGGCCCGCCGGGTCGTTGAACGAGAAGACCGCGACGACGACGTTCGGAACGAGCAGGTAGGCCAGCACCGCGATCGCGGCGAAGGCGATGAGGTGGCGTCGGATCCAGTTCATGATCCCGTTCATGTCAGAGCAGCTCCTCGGTCCCGGCCTTGCGGACGTACAGCGAGACCAGGGTGACGATGACGACGAGCAGGATGAACGACAGGGCAGCCGCGAGCGGGTAGTCGAGCACCCGCAGGAACAGGGTGTCGATGACCGACCCGATCATCGACGTCTGGGTGTTGCCGAGCAGGCGCGCGTTGATGAAGTCACCGCTCGCGGGGATGAAGGTCAGCAGGGTCCCGGCCACCACGCCCGGCAGCGACAACGGCCAGGTGACCCGGCGGAACGCCTGCCACGGCGTGGCGTAGAGGTCACCGGCCGCTTCGAGCAGCCGTGGGTCGAGCCGTTCGAGTGACGCGTAGAGCGGCAGGATCATGAAGGGCAGGAAGTTGTAGGTCAGCCCCATGACCACGGCGAACGGGGAGAAGAGCAGCGAGTCCGTCGAGGTCAGGCCGACCGCCTGGAGCAGATCCGTGATGCCCAGCTTCTGGGCCCACTGGGTGATGAAGAAGTTGTCCGAGAGGATCGTCTTCCAGGCCAGCGTCCTGATCAGGAAGCTGGTGAAGAAGGGCGCGATGACGAGGACGAGGACGATGTTCTTCCAGCGGCCGGACTTCTGGGCGATGAAGTACGCCAGCGGGTAGCCGAGCAGCAGGGCCAGGACCGTCGCGAGACTGGCGTAGACGAGCGAGCGCACCATGTGCGGCCAGTACTGGCTGAAGGCATCGGCGTAGATGCCGATGTTGCCGGTGAAGACGAACCCCTCTTCGACGCTGCCCTCCTGCAAGGACTGCGAGCCGAGGGTGATCATCGGCAACACGAAGAAGATGACCAGCCACAGCAGGCCCGGCAGGAGCAGGGCGTACGGCACCCAGTTGCGCCGTGTGGGGTTCGGCGGGATGGCGTTGCCGAGCGGGTTGATCCGAACCCGAGGCGTCGCCTCAGACATCGTCCTCCACCATCGCTCCCGCCTCGGCGTCCTGCGATGCGTCGAGGGCGAAGCCGTGTTCGGCGGCCCAGGACAGGGTCACCTGCTCACCGAGCGCGGCCCGTGCCGAACCGTCGTTCTGCTGGACCACCGTCAGCTCGCGCCCCCAGGGCATCGCGACCATGTACTGCGTCGCGACGCCGGTGAAGGACACGTCGCGCACGGTGCCGCGCAGCCGGTTCGGCCCGCCCGACTCGCCGAGCCGCAGCTTCTCCGGCCGCACCCCGAGCCAGACGTCGCTGACGCCGTGGGGCACGTGGTCGGCCACCACCTCGAGGTCGGCGTCATGGCTGCGGACCATGGTGATCCCGTCACGGCCCGAGCCGGGGACCACCTTGGCCCGAAGCAGGTTCGACTGCCCGAGGAAGTTGGCGACGAAGGTCGACTCCGGCTGCTCATAGAGGGTCGCCGGGTCGCCGAGCTGCTCGATGCGCCCCTCGTTCATCACCGCGATGGAGTCGGCCATCGTCATGGCCTCCTCCTGGTCATGGGTGACGTGGATGAAGGTCAGGCCGACCTCCTGCTGGATCCGCTTCAGCTCGATCTGCATCTGCCGCCGCAGCTTGAGGTCGAGCGCGCCCAGCGGCTCGTCCAGCAGCAGCACGTCGGGGCGGTTCACCAGCGCGCGAGCCAGCGCCACCCGCTGCTGCATGCCGCCGGAGAGCTGGTTCGGCTTGCGGCCGCCGAGGCCTTCGAGCTGGACGAGCTCGAGGGCCTCGAGGGCCTTCGGTCGGGCGTCCCTGTCCCCGCGACGCTTCAGCCCGAACATGACGTTGTCGAGCACCGTCATGTGGGGGAAGAGGGCATACGACTGGAAGACGGTGTTGACGTTGCGCTGGTGCGCCTTCGTCGCCGTGATGTCCTGGTCCCCGATGTGGATCGACCCCGCGGTCGGCGCCTCGAGCCCGGCGATCATGCGCAGGGTCGTCGTCTTCCCGCAGCCCGACGGACCGAGGAGCGCGAAGAACGAGCCCTGGGGGACGGTCAGGTCCATCGGCTCGACAGCGGTGAACGAGCCGAACGACTTCGTGAGGGAGGCGAGCCTGAGGTCGCCGCGTCCCCGCTCGACGGAGGTCTCGGTCATCAGCCCGTGACGACGGCGTTGAACGCGCGGGAGTACTTCGCGTGCTCCTCCGGGCTGAGCCCACGGATGACGTGGGACTTGGCCAGGACCTCGGGGGTCGGCGCGATGAGCGGGTTCTTGCCGAGCTCGGGGTCGATCTTGACCAGCTCCTCGTTGGCGCCCTTGACCGGCGGGATGTAGTTGACCCAGGCCGCGACCTGCGCCATGACTGCCGGGTCGTAGTAGTGGTTGATGAGCAGCTCGGCGTTCTTCTTGTGCCGCGCCATCGCCGGGATGACGAAGTTGTCGGACCAGAGCATGAAGCCCTTGTCCGGCAGCGCGTACTGGACGTCCTTGTTGTCGAACTGCAGCTGTACGACGTCACCGGTCCACGCCATGCACGCGGCGATGTCGCCCTTGGCCAGCCCGTCCGTGTACTCGTTGCCGGTGAACCGCAGGATCTGACCCGATTCCTTGGCCTTCTTGATCATCTCGAGCGCGGCGTCGAAGTCCGCGTCCGTGAACTTCGCGGGGTCCTTGCCCAGCTCGAGCAGGACGAGTCCCATCGTGTCCACCATCTCGGTCAGGAGCGTGACCTTGCCCTTGAGGGCGGGGTCGGTCAGCAGCTGCTCGACGGACTCGACCTTCTTGCCGCCGGTCGCCTTGAGGTTGTAGCCGATCCCCGCGAAGCCGCTCTGCCACGGCAGGGAGTGTGCCCGACCCGGGTCGAACTCGACGTTCTTGAGCGAGTCGTTCAGGTTCTTCGCGTTGGGGATGTTGGCCATGTCGAGCTTCTGGACGTAGCCCTGGCGGATGAGGCGCGCCACCATCCAGTCGGTCGAGCACCAGACGTCGCGACCGGTGTCCTGGCCACCCTCGAGCAGCGGCCGGACCTTGGCATAGAACTCGTCGTTGTCGAGGTAGTCCTCGGTGTAGTTGACCTTGATCCCGGTGGCCTTGGTGAAGGCGTCGATCGAGGGACGGGACTTGCCGTCGTCCGTGACATCGATGTACTCGGTCCAGTTGGACCAGTTGACGACCTTCTCCGTGTCGCTCATGTCCTGGGCCGCCTTGGCCGACGCAGCCGCACCGCCGGTTCCACCGGGGGTGGACGGGTTGCGCCCCTCCGAACCGCACGCGGCGAGGAAGGCCGCAGCGCCCAGGCCGGCAGCGCCCATCATCGCCGAACGGCGGCTCACCAGTCCGCGGGCGAGGGCTGCACGGAAGGCGAGGTTCTCGTTGCCCGCGGACGGGCTGTTCTTGTCGGTCATGAGATGTGCTCCCGGGTCAATGCGGTAGAGGGGTTGGGTCAGGCCGTATGCCGCTGAGCCGGCTCCCGAGGTCAGGTGACCCGGGAAGCGAGCCCAGCGGCATACGTCAAAGTACTGGGTCGTGCGTCACGAGTTGATGTTGGCCATGACGTGCTTGATGCGGGTGTAGTCCTCGAACCCATACATGGACAGGTCCTTGCCGTAACCGCTGTGCTTGAACCCCCCGTGTGGCATCTCGGCGACGATCGGAATGTGCGTGTTGATCCAGACAGCACCGAAGTCGAGCCGCTTGCTGACGCGCATGGCACGGCCGAAGTCCTTCGTCCAGACGCTCGAGGCCAGACCGTACTGGACGTCGTTGGCCCACGCCACCGCAACGTCCTCGTCGGTGAACTGCTGCACCGTGATGACCGGGCCGAAGATCTCGGTCTGGATCTGCTCGTCATCCTGCTGCAGCCCGGCGAGCACGGTCGGCTCGAAGAAGTACCCCTCGCCGAGCCCCTTGACCCGCGAGCCGCCGGCGACGACGCGGGCGTGGTCGGGCAGCCGGTCGATGAAGCCGGAGACGTGGGCCACCTGGTTCGGGTTGTTGACCGGTCCGAATGCGGCCTCGTCGTCATCGGGCATGCCGACCTTGACCGAGGACGCGGCGTACTCGCCGAGGGCGGCGACGAAGTCGTCATGGATCCGCGGACCGGCGAGGACCCGGGTGGCGGCGGTGCAGTCCTGCCCCGCGTTGAAGTAGCCCGCACCCGCGATGCCCTCGACGGCGGCCTCCAGGTCGGCATCGTCGAAGACGATGACCGGGGCCTTGCCACCGAGCTCGAGGTGGACCCGCTTGAGGCGGCTAGCTGCGCTCTCGGCGACCTGCATGCCCGCCCGGATCGAACCGGTGATGGCGACGAGGGCCGGCGTGTCGTGCTCGATGACCCTGCGGCCCGTGTCCCGGTCGCCGGTGACGACGTTGAACGTGCCCTCCGGGAGGAACTCGGAGGCGACCTCCGCCAGCAGGAGCGTCGTCTCGGGGGTCGTGTCCGACGGCTTGAGGACGATCGTGTTGCCGGCGGCGAGCGCGGGGGCGATCTTCCACATCGCCATCATCATCGGGTAGTTCCACGGCGTGACCTGGCCGACGACGCCGATCGGCTCACGGCGGATCCAGGAGGTGTGCCCGGTCAGGTACTCGCCGGCGGCCTTGCCCTCGAGGACACGCGCGGCCCCGGCGAAGAAGCGCAGCTGGTCGACCATCGGAGGAACCTCCTCCGATGCCGTCAGCGCGTGCGGCTTGCCGGTGTTCTCGGCCTCGAGGCGGACGAACTCGTCCGCCCTCGCCTCGATGGCATCGGCGAACTTGAGCAGGGCCTGCTGCCGCTCGCTCGGCGTCGCCTCCCCCCAGGTCTCGAAGGCCTTGGCCGCTGACCCGTAGGCGCGGTCGACATCGGCCGCGGAACTGACGGGGGCCTTGGCGACGACGGCCGCCGTGGCCGGGTTGACGATGTCGGTCATGGTGTCGGCGTCACTGTCGACGTACTGGCCACCGATGAAGTTGCGGAGCTGGCGAACCTCGGAAGTCATGCGCGCACTCTAACCACGAAACCTCCTGATTCGGAATAGATCCGTAGGTGAATCTTCGGAATCAGTCGTTGACCGCCTTGCCAAGCGCGCGTTTCACCCGTCAAGATCACACCATGCCGACGAGACTGACCGCCCGGGACGGCGGATCCGAGCGCCCGTCCGCTGCCCGTGCCGGCGCGAACGGCCGTGGGAAGTCTCCTCACCTCGACGCCGTCTCGAAGGCCATCATCGAGCAGCTCCAGCACGACGGACGCAAGTCCTACGCGTCGATCGCGGCCGAGGTCGGCCTCTCCGAGGCTGCGGTCCGGCAGCGCGTCCAACGGCTCCTCGACGCGGAGATCATGCAGATCGTCGCGGTGACCGACCCGCTCCAGGTGGGCTTCCTCCGCTCGGCCATGATCGGCCTGCGGGTGTCCGGGGACATGTCGCAGGTCGCCGACGCCCTGACGGAGATGGAGGAGGTCGACTACGTCGTCACGACCGCGGGCAGCTTCGACATCCTGGCCGAGGTCGTGTGTGAGGACGACGACCACCTGCTGGACCTGCTGACCAAACGGATCCGGGTCCTCCCGAACGTCACCGCCACGGAGACGTTCGTCTATCTGAAGCTGAACAAGCAGCTCTACAACTGGGGTACACGATGACACTCAACCCGAACGACGTCTGGGAGCCCTCCTCGGACCAGCGCACCCCCAAGGGGACGCTGCTGTCCGATGCGGCCCGGGACCACCTCTGGATGCACTTCACGCGCCACTCCGTGTTCGAGGAGCCCGGAACCGGCGGACTCGGTCACGCGGTCCCCATCATCACCAGGGGTGACGGCTGGAAGGTCTGGGACGACCGCGGCAACGAGTACATCGACGGCCTGGCGGGTCTCTTCGTCGTCCAGGTCGGCCACGGGCGCGAGGAGCTCGCCGAGGCGGCCGCGAAGCAGGCGCGCGAGCTGGCGTTCTTCCCGCTCTGGTCGTACGCCCATCCCAAGGCCATCGAGCTGGCCGAGCGCCTGGCGGGCTATGCGCCCGGCGACCTCAACCGAGTGTTCTTCACGACGGGCGGTGGGGAGGCGGTCGAGTCGGCGTGGAAGCTCGCCAAGCAGTACTTCAAGCTGACCGGCAAGCCGACCAAGCACAAGGTCATCTCGCGGTCCGTCGCCTACCACGGCACACCGCAGGGCGCGCTGTCGATCACGGGCATCCCCGGCGCCAAGGAGATGTTCGAGCCGCTCGTCCCGGGTGCGTTCAAGGTGCCGAACACCAATCTCTACCGGGCGCCTGAGCACCTCCGCGAGGACGAGAAGGCGTTCGGCCGGTGGGCGGCGGACCGAATCGCCGAGGCCATCGAGTTCGAGGGCCCGGACACCGTCGCGGCCGTCTTCCTCGAGCCGGTCCAGAACTCGGGGGGCTGCTTCCCGCCACCCGCGGGGTACTTCGAGCGGGTCCGGGAGATCTGCGACGAGTACGACGTCCTGCTCGTCGCGGACGAGGTCATCACCTCCTTCGGCCGGATCGGCTCGATGTTCGCGTCGATCGACTTCGGGTTCCAGCCCGACATCATCACCTGCGCCAAGGGGATGACGAGCGGCTACTCCCCCATCGGCGCGATGATCGCGAGCGACCGTCTCTTCGAGCCGTTCAAGAAGGGGACGACGTACTTCCCCCATGGCTACACCTTCGGGGGCCACCCGGTCTCGGCGGCCGTGGCCCTGGCCAACCTCGACATCTTCGAGCGCGAGGGCCTGAACGACCACGTCAGGTCGGAGGCGCCGGCCTTCAAGGCGACGCTCGACCGGCTGCTCGACCTCCCGCTCGTCGGCGACGTCCGAGGGGCCGGCTTCTTCTACGGGATCGAGCTCGTCAAGGACAAGCAGACGCGCCAGACCTTCGACGAGGCGGAGTCCGAGCGGCTGCTGCGTGGCTTCCTGTCCAAGGCGCTGTTCGACGCGGGGCTGTACTGCCGCGCAGACGACCGCGGGGACCCGGTGATCCAGCTCGCGCCGCCACTCATCATCGGGCAGGAGCAGTTCGACGACATCGAGTCGAGGCTGCGTGGCGTGCTCACGGAGGCCGAGAACCACCTCTGACCCGATCAAGACCCCGATCGAGTGAACAACTTCTGGGCGTATGCCGCTGAGCTTGCTCCCAGCCCCGAGGCTCAGTCGCGCTCCCGCCCGGGTGGGCGAGCCGAGCGACTGCCATGAGGATCTCCGGCCCCACCGCGCTACGCATGATCAGGCGGTTCGGTCTGATGTGGTGGTAGTCCGTCGGCGCCCAGCGGATTCTGGCTTGGACGCCGTCGATGCCGTAGTCACGCTCGAAAGCGACGTCAACCTCGGACCCGAAAGCTGTTCGATCATTGGGGCGAGGCCATGCAGGGTGTGGTCGGAACCCTCGCGGGTAGGGCAGGCGTTGTAGGCGCGAACACCGGATCATCGCCTGCCGTAGCCGAACATAGGAGTCGTCATGGGTTTCCTCGACCGTTTGCTGGGCCGGGAGCCCCAGCCCCAGGGTCGCCAGCAGTGGGGTGCGTCCCCGTCGACTGGACAGCCGTACGAGATGCCGCCGCCGCGTGGTGGCGCGTCGAGCGAGGACGAGCGAGCCATCGCCCGCTACCGGTACCTGCTGCGGACTGCGCCCCCGGAGGACATCGAGAAGGTGCACGCCGAGGCCTTCGCCCAGCTCTCGCCGGAGCAGCGGCAGCTGGTGCTCCAGCGGCTGACCGAGGACCTGCCTGAGTCGGAGAGGCCGCGCACCGACCAGCCGGCCGATCTGGCCCGCAGCGCGACGCGCGCCGAGCTGCGCCAGCCCGGCTACCTGCAGGGCGCGTTCGGTGGCGGTCGTGGGGGCATGGGCATGGGCGGCATGTTCGCCGGGTCCATGCTGGGGACGATCGCCGGCTTCGTCGTCGGCTCGGCCATCGCTGACTCCATGCTCGGCGGCTACGAGTCCTCGCCTGAGGCGACCGACGCCGGTGACGCCGGCGGAGACGCGGGTTCCGACGGCGGCGGTGACCCTGGCGGCGACCTCGGCGGAGCAGACGCTGGCGGCGGCTTCGGTGACTTCGGTGACTTCGGTGGCTTCGGCGACTTCTGACCCAGACCCCGCATCACACCGAGCACTCGTCATCCGGTGGCGGAAATAACCGTCAGGGCTTGACGAGTGCTCGGTGTGTTGCTGGGTGCCAGGTGCGAGGGGTCAGACGCCGGCGACGAGGTGGAACAGGCCGGCGATGACGATGATCACCGGGACGGACGCGAAGGTGCTGACGAAGATCGCGTCGCGGGCCAGATTGACCTCGCGCCGGTATCTCACGGCGTAGGTGAAGATGTTCTGGGCCGTCGGCAGCGCTGCGGTGACGACCACGGCGAACAGCGGCTGCCCCGTCAGGCCGAGGGCCGCTCCGATGCCAAGGGCGATCGCCGGCATGACGAGGATCTTGAGGCAGACGATGCTCCACACGTGCGGCGCGGATGCGCCAGCCGCCGGCCGCGGGCCGCGCCGCAGCGAGATCCCGAAGGCGACGAGCATCGAGGGCACCGCCATGTTCCCGAGCAGCTCGATCGGATCGGCCAGGACCCGCGGCAGGGTGAGGTCGAGAACTGCGATGAGCAGTCCCGCCACCGCACCGATGGTGATGGGGTTGCTGAACATCCGCCGCACGCTCCGCAACAGCGTCGGGCGCTCGCCGCGTGCATCGCTGTCGAAGAGGGCCATGTAGACCGGCGTGATGATGAGCAGCTGCATGAGCAGGGTGGGTGCGACCCAGGCGACGTCACCGAGGACGTAAAGCGCGATGGGGATGCCGAGGTTGCCGGCATTGACATAGCCGGCGGAGAGGCTGCCGATGAGGCGCGATCCCATTCCCGAGTCCGGCCAGCGCAGTCGCGCCAGCAGGAGGTACAGGCCCGCGACGACGACGAAGCTCGACAGCGAGGTGAGCAGGTTGCGCGACAGGACCGCATCGAGCGGCGTGCGCTGCATGACCGTGAGCAGCAGGGCCGGCGACGCCAGGTAGAACGCGAGCCGCGACAGGTTGACCTGGGCGGATTCGTCGAGGATGCGCAGGTGCGCGAGCAGCCAGCCCGCCGCGACGATGACGGCGATCGTCGCGAAACCCTCGAGCACACCGAGCACTGGGCGATCCTGTCAGGTCCGATGCCAGGTGCTCCCTGCTGTCCGACCTGCGACCGCACTGCGCCCATCAGTCGACAGTGACCACCTCGAGGTCACCCTCCGCGAAGCGCTTGCGGAGCTGCTTCTTGTCGAACTTGCCGACACTCGTCTTGGGTACCTCCTCGACGACGGCCCACCGCTCGGGGACCTGCCAGTGCGCAACCTTGCCCTCGAGGAAGGCACGCAGATCGGCCACCGTCGTGGACGTGCCCGGCTTGAGGACGACCGAGGCGAGCGGCCGCTCCCCCCAGCGCTCGTCGGGCACGCCGACGACCGAGGCCTCCAGCACGTCCGGGTGCGCCATCACGGCGTTCTCGAGGTCGACCGAGCTGATCCACTCGCCGCCCGACTTGATGACGTCCTTGGCCCGGTCCGTCAGCGTGAGGTAGCCATTGGGCGACAGCCGTCCGACGTCGCCGGTGCGCAACCACCCGTCGTCGAACTTCGCGGTGGCCTCGGCCAGGTCGGTCGCCGTCTCGGTGCCGTTGGCGTAGTAGCAGTCGGTGATCCAGGGCCCACGGACCTCGAGCTCGCCGACCGACTCGCCGTCCGACGGGACGATGCTGCCGTCCGGGCCGACCAACCGGCCCTCGACACCGTAGAGCAGCCGCCCTTGGCTCGACTTGTAGCGCCAGTACTCCTCACTGCCCGGCTCGACACCTTGTGGCGGGAGGGCGAGGGAGCCGACCGGGGACATCTCGGTCATGCCCCAGCCGTGCACGATGTCGATGTTGTACCGGTCGGCGAACGCCCGGATCAGCGCAGGTGGCGCGGCGGACCCACCGACCATGAGCATCCGGCAGCTCGACACGTCCGCTCCGTGCTCGTCGAGGTGGTGGAGCAGGTCGTTCCAGATCGTCGGCACGCCGGCGCCGCCCGTCACGCGTTCGGCCTCGATCATCGCGGCCAGCGGCTCGGCCTGGAGGAACCGGTCGGGCATGACGAGCGTGGCCCCGGTGATCATGGAGCAGTAGGGGAAGCCCCAGGCGTTCGCGTGGAAGAGCGGCACCACGATGAGCAGCCGATCCTTCGACGAGATGCCCAGCGTCCCAGCGACGCCCATGCTGTGCAGCACATTGCCGCGATGGGAGTACGCGACCCCCTTGGGATTGCCGGTGGTCCCCGAGGTGTAGCACATCGAGGACGCGTCGTTCTCGTCGAGGTGCTCCGGCCAGTCGAAGGTCGCCGGCTGGTCAGCCAGAAGCGTGGCGTAGTCGTGCACCGCCTCGACGTGCGGAGGTGACGCCAGCGCCTCGCGGGTCGCGTCGTCCACCGGACCGCTGACGATGACGTGCCGCACGGCTGGGAGGTGCTCGACCAGCCGGGCGAACGGAGCCGCCAACGTGTTGTCCACGATGACGACCTCGCTGCCACCATGACGGGCGACGTAGACCAGCTGCTCGGGATAGAGCCGGATGTTGAGGGCGTGGAGCACGGCGCCCATGGACGGCACCGCGAGGTAGGCGGTCAGGTGCTCCGCGTTGTTCCACATGAACGTGCCCACCCGCTGGTCCCCGGTGATTCCCAGGCTGCGAAGCGCATGGGCGAGCTGGGCTGCGTGCTGGCCCACCTCGCGGTAGGACAGCCGGCGCGGCCCCTCGGCCGTCCAGGTGACGACCTCGCTGTCGCCATGGATCGTGGTCCCGTGGCGCAGCAGGGACGAGATGAGCAGGGGCGGCGACTGCATCGTGCTCTTCATGACGGCAGCGTGCCACGGTTGGTGGCCGTACGCACCAGATCTCGGGGTTCGCGTTCGGGCACGATGGCGGCATGGAGATCGAGTCCCTCGACGCCCTGGACGACCACCTCGCCGACGGCGGCAGCCTGCGGGGCCTCCGCCTCCAGAACCTCGACCTCACCGGCTACGCCGTCCCCCTCGCCGCACACGCCGCGCACGGTGACCTCTCGGGTCTCGTCGTCCTCGGCGGGGTCGTGCCCTCCGAGGTCAACGAGGTCCTCCACCGGGGCGGCGCCATCGTCTTCCCCCAGGTGGGCGGGGCGCCGATCGACCCCTGGCGCGGCCTCTACTACCCGGAAGACCTCTACGAGGGTCTCGAGCACGGCTACCAGACGACACCGGACGCCCGCGCCTACGCGTGGTCGATCGACGGGCGCCTGCGCACCGACGCCTACACGACGCTGATCCGTGCCATCCACGACGACTCCGTCACCGACGGCCTGGACGAGTTCGTCCAAGGGCGCTCGGCCGTGGGCGTGATGGGCGGCCACGCGATCCTGCGGGGCACTCCGCAGTACGTCGAGGCGGCCGAGCTGGGGCGGCGCCTCGCCGCCGCCGGACACGTCGTCGTCACCGGCGGCGGACCCGGGGCCATGGAGGCCGCCAACCTCGGGGCGTTCGCCCCGGACAGCGATGCCCTGGCTGACGTCTTGCCACGTCTGGCGCGCGTCCCGTCCTTCCGGCCCGACACCACGCCGTGGGCACAGGTGGCGATGGAGGTGCGCCGGCGCATCCTCGGCGAGGAGCTGCTGCCGGCCCCGGAGACCCTGGGGCCGTCCGCCACGTCCGTGGGGATCCCGACGTGGTTCTACGGGCACGAGCCACCCAACGTCTTCTGTGACGTCGTGGCCAAGTACTTCTCCAACGCCATCCGGGAAGACGGCATCCTTGCACGGAGCAACGGAGGGGTGGTCGTCCTGGCCGGAGCGGCAGGCACCGTGCAGGAGATCTTCCAAGCGGTCACGCCCCTCTACTACGCGCCCGACGACAGGCCGCTCGCCCCGCTCATCCTCGTCGGTCACCGGCACTGGACGGAGACGGTGCCTCTCTGGCCGGCTGTGGAGCAGCTGGCCGCCGGACGCCGGATGGCGGAGGTCCTGCATCTCGTCGACACCCTCGAGGAGGCACTCCAGTTCCTGCCACTGCCGATCCGCTGACCACCCCTGCCGAATGTGGACGGCATCCCGCAAAGTACTACGATCCGTAGTACCTGCTGCCGACCCCAGGGTGATGTCATGACCGAACCGCACCGTCCCGATCGCATCGTCGTCGCGGGAGGTGGCATCACCGGTCTGGTGGCCGCACGCCGCCTCGCCCTCGCGGGCCACGAGGTCACCGTGGTCGAACAGGACGATCGGCTGGGTGGACAGGTCCACACCGTCCGCGTGGGTTCCCGTTGGGTCGATGTCGGCGCGGAAGCTCTGCACCTCGGCGGCCCCACGGCCCGCCACCTGGTCGAAGAGCTCGGTCTCGCGGACACGGTCGTGGGCAGCCGTCCGGGCCAGAGCTGGCTCTGGACCGGACGCGGCCTGCGCGCCCTGCCGTCCGGCGTCACACCCTCCGGCCCGACCCGGTTGCGCCCGGTGGCCACGAGCGGGGTCATGTCCGTGCGGGGCCTGAGCCGAGCCGGCCTCGAGCCCATCGTCGCGCGGGTGCGCCCAGCGCTGGCCCCGGACGAGGACGTTTCGGTCGGCGAGTTCGTCTCCGGCCGGTTCGGGTCCGAGGTGACCCAGCGCTTCATCGACCCACTGCTGGGCAGCCTCCACGCCGGTGACGTGCATCGGCTCAGCCTCCGGGCCTGTGCGCCGGGTCTCGTGGACGCCGCCACCCAGCGCCGGTCCCTCGTACGCCGGCGTCCCATGCCGTCCGGCCATCGGGGATCCTCTCCGGCGCTGCCCATGTTCGCCACGTGGACGGGAGGGCTGCGCACCCTCACCGACGCCCTGCTGAAAGACCTCCCGGTGACCGTGCGCATGGGCTCGCAGGTCCGGGACCTGACGGTGACCCCGGCCGGCTACACGGTCGGGGTCGTCGGGGTCGGCGGGGTCATGGACGCGACCGGAGCCGGTGAACAGCTTCCTGTCGACGCCGTCGTGCTCGCCCTCCCCGCAGGCGCTGCCGCGCCACTCATCGCACCACACAGCCCGCACGCCGCGGGGCTCCTCGAGTGCGCCGAGGTCGCCAAGGTCGCGACCGTCGTGCTCGGCTTCGACCGGTCCGCGACGAAGGACCTCCGGGTCTTCGGGGGCACCGGGGTGCTCCTGCCCTCGACGTCGGGAATGCTGCTCAAGGCGGCCACCCACCTGTCCCGCAAGTGGCCCCAGTTCGCCGAGGACGGCTCGTGCCTGGTCCGGTTGTCGGCAGGGCGGAGCGGTGACGACCGTCTCGACGAGCTGACCGATGACGAGCTCGTCAGACAGCTGGTCGCCGAGTTCCACACCGTGACCGGCCTCGACGCGCCGGCCGAGGTGCTTCACGTCCAGCGCTGGTCCGACGGACTGCCCCAGCTCCGGGTGGGCCACCACGCGCGACTCGCCACCCTCCGAGCGGACCTCGCACGCGCGCTGCCCGGTGTCGTCGTGGCCGGATCCGCCTACGAAGGACTCGGTCTCGTCTCCTGCATCGCCTCGGGCGAGGCGGCCGCCGCCGCCGTGTCGGCCGGGCTCCTTCGCTCCAGACCGCGCGCCGCGAGACAGGAGGTCGGCGCATGACCGCCGTCACCGAGCGCACCGCCGTCCGCCGCCTGCGCCACGCGCCCGAGGAGCGCCCGATGATCGTCATCTGGGAGGTGACTCGGGCCTGCGCACTCGTCTGCCTCCACTGCCGGGCCGACGCGCAGCACCGCCGCAACCCGCATGAGCTCACGACGGAGCAGGGCCGGGCACTCCTCGACGACATCGCCGCCTTCGGCAAGCCCCATCCGATCGTCGTCCTCACCGGCGGCGATCCGTTCGAGCGGCCCGACCTGGCCGAGCTGGTGCGCCACGGCACCTCTCTTGGCTTGCACATGGCGCTGTCCCCGTCAGTCACGCCACGCCTGACCACTGAGGTCCTCGCGCAGCTGCACGATGCCGGCGCCGGTGCGCTGTCCCTCTCCCTCGACGGCGCCCGAGCAGAGACGCACGATGCCTTCCGGGGCGTCCCAGGCGTGTTCGACGCGACCCTGCAGGCGGCCCTTGACGTCCGTGAGGCCGGCTTCCGGCTGCAGGTCAACTCCACGGTCACCCGGGCCAACGTGCCCGAGCTTCCCGAGCTGCTCCGCACGGTCATCGACCTCGGCGCCTCGCTCTGGAGCGTCTTCTTCCTCGTCCCGACCGGTCGCGGCGAGCTGCTCCAGCCCCTCGAGCCGCAGCAGGTCGAGGACGTCCTCAACTGGCTCCACGACGTCTCGGACCTCGTGGCCATCAAGACCACAGAGGCGCCCCACTACCGAAGAGTCGCCATCCAGCGCGCCCGAGCCGGCGTCGTCGGCACCCCCAGCAGGGCACCCGCCGTCGGAGAACTCCACCGGCAGCTCACCGACGCCGTGGCCGGGCTGCGAGCCCAGCGGCATACGCAAACTCGTCGCCCGAGGCCCCCGATCGAGGTGAACTCCGGCAGGGGTTTTGCCTTCATCGACCACGTGGGCGAGGTGTACCCCAGCGGCTTCCTCCCCCACCGGTGCGGCAACGTCAAGGACGCGGGATTCCGCGAGATCTATCGCACGAGCCCACTCCTGCGCTCCCTCCGCGACCCCGCGCAGTTCCATGGCAAGTGCGGGGTGTGCGAGTTCCGCGACGTGTGCGGAGGAAGCCGGTCGCACGCCTACGCCGTGACGGGCGACCTGCTCGCGTCCGATCCGACCTGCGTCTACGAGCCGAGAGGCTGGACCCCGGACCCCCAGACGAGCTGACGGGTCAGCTCCCCCGAAGCACCGGGCCGAGTCGCTCGAGCACGGTCGCGTCCTCGATCGTCGCCGGCACGGCCGGGTCCCCACCGTCGGCGATCTCGCGCATCGTCTTGCGCAGGATCTTGCCCGAGCGCGTCTTCGGGAGGCCGGGGACGATGTCGACCTGGTGCAGCGCCGCCACCGCGCCCACCTCCCCCCGCACCCGGGCGACGAGCTCCCGGCGAATCCGCTCGCCCTCCGCCTCCACGTCGATTCCCGCCTTGAGCACGACGAGCGCCCGGGGCACCTGCCCCTTGAGCTCGTCGTGCACGCCGATGACGGCACACTCCGCGACGGCCTCGTGCCCGGCGAGCGCCGCCTCGATGGACCCCGTCGACAGCCGGTGTCCCGCAACGTTGAGCACGTCGTCGGTCCGCCCCATGACGAAGAGGTAGCCGTCCTCGTCGATGTAGCCGCCGTCCCCGGTGAGGTAGTAGCCCGGGTAGGCCGCGAGGTACGACGAGACATAGCGCTCGTCGTCCTGCCACAGCGTCGGCAGCGTGCCGGGAGGCATGGGCAGCTTGATGCAGATCGAGCCCTCCTTGCCTGCCGGGAGCTCGGCCCCCGCGCCGTCGAGCACCTGCACGTCATACCCGGGCACCGCGACGGTGGGCGAGCCCGGCTTGATCGGCAGCAGCTCGATCCCCTTGGGGTTGCAGGCGATCGGCCAGCCGGTCTCGGTCTGCCACCAGTTGTCGATGACGGGTACGCCGAGGGCTGCGGAGGCCCACTCGTACGTGTCCGGGTCGAGCCGCTCGCCCGCGAGGTAGAGCGTACGGAAGGCGGACAGGTCGTAGTCCTTGACGAGCGACGCCGTCGAGTCCTCCTTCTTGATGGCGCGGAACGCCGTCGGCGCCGTGAACAGGCAGACGGCGCCGTACTCGGAGATGACGCGCCAGAAGGCGCCGGCATCCGGCGTCCCGATCGGCTTGCCCTCGTACAGAACCGTCGTCGCCGCCGTGAGCAGCGGCCCGTAGACGATGTACGAGTGGCCGACGACCCAGCCGACGTCGCTCGCGGTGAACATGGTCTCGCCGGGCTGGACGTCGTAGAGGTGGGCCATCGACCAGCGCAGCGCCACGGCGTAGCCGCCGCTGTCGCGGTAGATCCCCTTGGGCTTCCCGGTCGTACCCGAGGTGTAGAGGATGTAGAGCGGGTCGGTGGCGGCGACCGTGACCGGATCCGCCCCGGCCTGGGCCGCCTCGCCGGACTCGAACTCCTCCCAGTCGATGTCCCTCTCCCCCATCTCCGCCCGCTCCTGCGGGCGCTGGAGGATGACGCACGCCTCCGGCTTGTGCTCCGAGCGGTGGATCGCCTCGTCGAGGAACGGCTTGTACGTCACGATGCGCGACGGCTCGATGCCGCAGGACGCTGACAGGACCACCTTGGGAGCCGCGTCGTCGATCCGCGCCGCGAGCTCCTGCGGCGCGAACCCACCGAAGACGACGGAGTGCACGGCGCCGATCCGCGCGCAGGCCAGCATGGCGATGACCGCCTCCGGGACCATCGGCATGTAGATGACGACGCGGTCGCCCTTCTCGACACCAAGCCCGCGCAGGCCCCCGGCCACGGCGCGCACCCGAGCCAGCAGAGCGGCATACGTCATGGTCTCCTTGGTGCCGGTCACTGGGGAGTCGTAGCGGATGGCGGGCTGGTCGCCGCGCCCGGCGGCCACGTGCCGGTCGACGGCGTTGTGGCAGACGTTGAGCTCGCCGTCGGGGTACCAGCGGTAGAAGGGCGGGGTGTCCGCGTCGAGGATGCGGGTGGGCGGGGTGACCCAGTCGATGAGGTTGGCGGCCTCCGCCCAGAAGGCGTCGGGATCGTGGAGACTCGCGTCGTACGTGGCTCGGTAGGTCGAGGGGTATGCCGCTGGGCTCGCTCCGTCGCTCATGCTCCCACCCTGCCCCGTTGCGTTGGACGGGGGAAGTGCCGGGTTCGTCACACGAGCCGAGTGGTCAGATCCCATCGGCAAGCGGGGAGTCGATCGTGACCCGTCGTTTGAGGATGGACATCGACATGACCGCGGCCGCGAAACAGAGGGCGCCGGCGATGTACCACGCCGGCGTGTAGGTGCCCAGCTGGTCGCGGATGAGTCCTGCGCCCGTGGCGGCGATCGCGGCACCGATCTGGTGTGAGGCGAAGACCCAGCCGAAGACGATCGGGGCACGGTCGCCGAACGCCTGGCGGCACAGGGCGATGGTCGGCGGCACCGTGGCGACCCAGTCGAGCCCGTAGAAGATGATGAAGGCGAGCATGTTGACGTGCAGGTCGTCGCTGAAGAGCGAGGGCAGGAGCAGGAGCGAGGCGCCGCGGAGGGTGTAGTACACGCCGAGCAGGACCCGGGGGTCGATGCGGTCGGTGAGCCACCCGGAGAAGACGGTGCCGGCGATGTCGAAGATGCCGACCAGGGCGAGCAGTCCGGCGGCCGTGGTCAGGGGCATACCGTGGTCGTGGGCGGCCGGGATGAAGTGCGTGCCGACGAGCCCGTTCGTCGAGATGCCGCAGATGGCGAAGCCGCCGGCGAGCAGCCAGAAGACCTTGGTGCGCGCCGCGTCGCGGAGGGCCTCGAGGGCGAGCCGGACGGGTCGCCCGTCCGGGCGCACTGGGCGGGCGACCGGGGTGCCGGCCGGGGCACCGTAGGCAGTGAGCCCCAGGTCGCTCGGGTAGTCGTGCAGCCGCCATAGGACGAGTGGCACGACGAGAAGGGCCATGGCTCCGGTCGCGAGGGCGGCGGAGCGCCAGCCGCTGTGCTCGGCGAGCCAGGCGAGCACCGGCAGGAAGACGAGCTGGCCGGTCGCCCCCGCGGCGGTGAGCAGCCCGGTCACGAGCCCGCGGCTTGTGACGAACCACCGGCCGGTCACCGTCGCGACGAGGGCCATGGCCATGGCGCCCGTGCCCAGGCCGACGAGCAGACCCCAGGACAGGACGAGCTGCCAGGAGGCCGTCATCCAGATGGGCAGCAGCGAGCCGATGCTGACGAGGACGAGGGCGCCGGCGACGACGCGCTGCACGCCCAGTCGCTCCATCAGGGCGGCCGAGAAGGGGGCGACGAGGCCGTAGAGCAGGAGGTTGACCGAGACCGCACCGCCGATGACCCCCATCGGCCAGCCGAACTCGTCGTGGAGCGGGTTCATCATGACGCCCGGCGTCGCGCGGAAGCCGGCAGCGCCGATGATCGTCAGGAAGGTGACGGCGGCCACCCACCAGGCGGGGTGGACCCGGAAAGTAGCCCGAGGGAGGGTGCGCTCGCTGCGCTGGTCAGTCGTGGTCACGGGTCAACCTTCGGCGATCATTGGCCCTCGAACGAGTGGCCCGCGGGCAATCATGTGAAAGAATCCGGCCATGCCGTCGACCGTCTCGCCTCGTGGAAGGCCACACCTCGTCGTCGTGCTCGCCCTCGACACCGTCATCGCATTCGAGCTCGGCCTGGCACACCGCTTCCTCGCCGCGTCGTCGCTCGACCCGGGGTGGCCGGGGCCGAGGACCGGGGCGATGCCACCCTATGACGTCCGGATGGTGACCCTCGACGACGGGCCGGTCATGACGTCGGCCGGCTATGCCGCTCAGCCGACCGACTCGAACCGCCTTCTCGCAGAGGCTGACACGATCGTCGTGCCCGGCCTCAACGGCCCCATTGTCGAGACCGGCGTGCTGCCCGAGGCGCTCCACCGGCTCGCTGAGACCGCTCGGCCGGACGCCCGCTGGGTCTCCATCTGCACCGGGGCCTTCGTGCTCGCCGGGCTCGGCCTGTTGCAGGGTCGAGTCGCAACGACCCACTGGGTTCACGTCGACGCGTTCACCCGGCACTTCCCCGACGTGCCGCTCAACCCGGACGTGCTCTACGTCGACCACGGTGACGTGCTCACCTCCGCGGGGAACGCGGCCGGCATCGACCTGCTCCTGCACCTCGTCCGCTCCGACCTCGGCGCCGAGGCTGCCAACCGCGTCGCCCGTGGCGCCGTCGTCGCGCCCTGGCGAGCGGGTGGTCAGGCGCAGTTCATCGACCGCCCCATCCCTGAGGAGACCGACGCCGGCACCGGCCCGGCCCGCACGTGGGCCCTCGAGCACCTCGCCGAGCCCATCGGTCTCAACGACCTCGCCCGCCGGTGCGACATGTCGGTGCGCACCTTCACGCGGCGCTTCCGCGAGGAGACCGGCGAGACCGCCGGCGCCTGGCTTGCCCGGGCCCGGGTCGACCGCGCCCGGCACCTGCTCGAGTCAACCGACCTGCCCGTGGACCGGATCGCCGCCGAGTCGGGCTTCGGGACCGGCGCGTCGCTGCGCCAGCACCTCGCGGCCTCGGTCGGGCTCTCTCCACTCGCCTACCGCAGGACCTTCCGCGTCGAGGCCGACTCTGCCTGAGCGCCCCTCAGGCGGTCGAAGCCGCCAGCTGGCCGCACGCCCCGTCGATGTCCTGACCGCGCGTGTCCCGGATCGTCGTCGGGATCCCATGGGCGCGCAGCCGCTCGACGAAGTTCTGCTCGACCCCCCGCCGGCTCGCGGTCCACTTCGACCCCGGCGTGGGGTTGAGCGGGATGGGGTTGACGTGCACCCAGCCCCGCCCGCGCCGGTTGAGCTTCTCCCCCAGCAGGTCCGCCCGCCAGCCCTGGTCGTTGATGTCCCGGATCAGGGCGTACTCGATGGACACGCGCCGGCCCGTCGTCTCGTAGTAGCGGTGGGCCGCGTCGATGGCCTCGTCGACCTTCCACCTCGTGTTGATCGGCACAAGCTCGTCGCGCAGCTCGTCGTCGGGGGCGTGGAGCGACAGGGCGAGCGTCACCGGGATGCCGTCGGCGGCCAGCTTGTCGATCCCCGGGACGAGGCCGACGGTCGACATGGTGATGCCCCGGGCGGACATGCCGAGACCGTCCGGCGCCGGATCGGTCAGGCGGCGGATCGCGCCGATCGCCGCCTTGTAGTTGGCCAGCGCCTCGCCCATTCCCATGAAGACGACGTTGCTGACGCGCAACGGGTGCTCGCGGTCCGCGTCGCCGCCGCCGGCCAGCTCTCCCCTTGTCAGCGCCCGTGCGGCCCACACCACCTGCTCGACGATCTCGGCAGTCGACATATTGCGGGTCAGCCCGGCCTGGCCCGTCGCGCAGAACGGGCAGTTCATCCCGCACCCGGCCTGGCTGGAGATGCAGATGGTGACCCGGTTCGGGTAGCGCATGAGGACCGACTCCACGATCGCCCCGTCGTGCAGGCGCCAGGCGTACTTCATCGTCTGGCCGTCGTCGGCCTGCCGTCGCACGATCGGCGTGAGCAACGTCGGCAGGAGGTCGGCGACGAGCTCGGCGCGAACTGCTTTCGGCAGGTCGGTCATGGCCTCCGGGTCGTCGACGAGCCGCTCGAAGTAGTGCGTTGACAGCTGCTTGGCCCGGAAGCCCTGGTGCCCGAGGGCCTCGACCGCCTCCTTGCGTTCCTGGGGCGAGAAGTCGGCCAGGTGCCGCGGCGGCTTCCCGCGGCGCGGGGCCCGGAAGGTCAGCTGGCCCGGCTCGGGACGGGTGGTGGTCGGCTCGGGCAGCGACACGGGGGTCTCAGTCATAACCCGACCATTGTCTCAGGCGGAGTCAAAGCCGCCCCCACTCCGTCGAGTGTGCACTCCGCGCCCGACGCCAACTGCACACTCGACCGATGGGTGGGACAAGTGACGGGATGGGTCACACACCGCGTGCGGGCGCCCGCCGCGGGCAGCCGTGTGGTCCCGTCATTCCACCCCAGTCGTATGCCGCTGAGCCGCCTCCCCGTCGACTGTGCACTCCGCGCCGCCGACCTCCCCGTCGACTGTGCACTCCGCGCCGCCGGCCTCCCGCCGACTGTGCACTCCGCGCCCGGCGCCAACTGCACACTCGACCAAGGGTGAGTGGTCCCGGGGAGCCAGCCAAGCGGCATACGGAATCGATGAGCCGTCAGGCGACGGCCCGCTCCGCCAGCAGACTGAGCACCGCCCACACGATCGGCACGACGACGATGAGGGAGTCGAGGCGGTCCATGATGCCCCCGTGGCCGGGAAGGATGTTGGACATGTCCTTGATGCCGAGGTCGCGCTTGATCAGGGACTCCATGAGGTCGCCGATCGTTGCAGCGATGGCCACGGTGACGCCGAGCGGGATACCGATCCACCACGGGTGCTCGAGGAAGAAGTGGATGGTGAGCGAGCCTGCGACGATGCAGAGGATGACCGATCCGGCAAACCCCTCCCACGACTTCTTGGGGCTGATCGTCGGCGCCATCGGGTGCTTGCCCAACCAGACCCCGGCCGCATAGCCCCCGATGTCGCTGCACACCGCGGTGATGAGGAAGACGAACATCCGGCCGACGCCATCGGGGGCGGCCAACAGCAGCACGGCGAAGCCGACGAGGAGCGGCGGGTAGGTCGAGATGAAGATCCCACCGAGGACGTCACGACCGGCCCCGTCGAGGCGGCCGCTGCCGCGCCACAGCACGATGACGGCGCACGTGAGCACCCAGGCGGTGATGAGGCCGGCGGGCCCGTGGACGTAGGCGGCCCAGACCATGCCGACCAGGCCCACGACGGCGGGCACGAGCGGCGCGCGAACGGCCACGTTGCGCAGCGCCGCCTGCAGCTCCCACATACCGATGCCGACGGCGATGACGATGACGACGAGGAAGGACTCCTTCCTGACGAGCAGCGTCGTGATGATGAGAATGCCAAGGACGACACCAACGCCGATGGCCGCCTTGAGGTTTCGCCCGGCTCGGGAGACCGGTTGCGCTGCCGGCTCGGAGGGCTGGGTCGGCTCTGTCGGCTCGGGCGGCTCGGGCGGCTCCGGCGGATCGGGAGCCGCGGCGCTGGGTGGCGTGGTCATGGACACGTGCTCTACCTCTGGGGCCTGATCGGCCTCAGACGTCGAACAGCTCGGACTCCTTGTGCTTGACGAGGGTGTCGATGAGGTCGGTGTGCTTCTTGGTGAGCTGCTCGAGCTCCTTCTCCGCCCGAGTGCCCTCGTCCTCGCCGACCTCGCCGTCCTTGACGAGCCGGTCGATGTCGGTCTTCGCCTTGCGGCGGATGTTGCGGACCGAGACGCGGCCGTCCTCCGCCTTGTGGTGGGCCAGCTTGATGTACTCCTTGCGCCGCTCCTCGGTCAGCTCCGGCATGACACAGCGGATCAGGTGGCCGTCGCTGGCCGGGTTGACGCCGAGGTCGGAGTCACGGATGGCCTTCTCGATCTCGTGCAGCGCCGACCGGTCGAACGGGATGACCAGGATGGTCCGCGGCTCCGGGTTCTGGAACGACGCGAGCTGCTGCAGCGGCGTGGGCGCCCCGTAGTAGTCCACGAGGAGCTTGTTGAACAGGCCGGGGTTGGCGCGACCGGTCCGGATGCCCGCGAAGTCCTCCTTGAGGACCTCGATGGCCTTGTCCATCTTCTCCTCGGCCTCGAACATCGTCTCTTCGATCATGGCTCAGCTTCCTCGTCAGCTTCGTCGTGGGTCGGTCACGCGTTCGTGACCAGCGTGCCGATCTTCTCACCCAGGAGGGCGCGTGTGATGTTGCCGGCCCCTTCCATGCCGAACACGACCATCGGCAGCTTGTTCTCCTTGCAGAGCGAGAACGCTGCCGCGTCGACGATGCGCAGCCCGTTGGCGAGCCCTTCGTCGAAGGTCAGGGTGTCGTACTTCGTCGCGGTGGGGTCGGTCTTCGGGTCGGCAGAGTAGACGCCGTCGACACCGTTCTTGGCGATGAGCAGGGCGTCGCACTTGGTCTCGAGCGCACGCTGGGCGCTCACCGTGTCGGTCGAGAAGAACGGCATGCCGGCCCCGGCGCCGAAGATGACGACCCGGCCCTTCTCCATGTGGCGGATCGCCCGGCGCGGGATGTAGGGCTCGGCGACCTGCTGCATCGCGATCGCCGACTGGACGCGCGTCTCGACGCCTTGCTTCTCGAGGTAGTCCTGCAGGGCCAGACAGTTCATCACCGTGCCGAGCATGCCCATGTAGTCCGCGCGGGTGCGGTCCATGCCACGTTGCTGGAGCTCGGCTCCACGGAAGAAGTTGCCGCCGCCGACGACGACGGCGACCTCGACGCCGCCCCCGACCGCCTCCGCGATCTGCTTCGCGATGCCGGCGACCACGCTCGGGTCGACACCCACCCGGCCACCGCCGAAGGCCTCACCGGAAAGCTTGAGGAGCACCCTCTTGAACCGGGTGTTGCGGGCATCGGTCATGACGGAGCCTCCTTGGTGGCAGCGTTCCGGCGGTCGCCCGATCCTTCCACATCCACGCCTCCCCAGCCGCATCGGCGGCTCAGCCGCGGCTCACCAGCGTGACGAGAGTCTCGGCGAGGCGCGCATAGTCGTCCTCGTCGTTGTAGGCCTGGGCCGCGAGGCGGATGAACCCGCGGCCCCCGAAGGACACGGGCGGGACGACGAACCCGGCGGCATACAGCTGTTGCCACAGCGCGTCGGCCGCCTCCGTCGTCTCCCCCACCCCGCCCGGCAGCGGCACGAGCGTCATGCACGGTGCAGAGGGTATGCCGCTGAGCTCGCTCCCAGCCCCCAGCGCCTTGGCCACGTGGTCGGCTCCACGGCGCAGGAGCGCGGCGTTGCGTTCCAGCTGGTCCCACCCGCCGAGGTGGTGCCAGAAGTCGAGGGCGTCGGGGATGGCGAGCCAGGCCGAGTGGTCGACGGTGCCCTGGAGGTCGAAGGAGGCGGGGTAGGGCTCACCGTGGCTCCACGAGGTCACGAGGGGTCGGAGGCCGTCGCGGCGGTCGGGCGCCGCCCACAGGACGGCCGCCGACCGCGGTGTGAACGCCCACTTGTGCAGGTTGCCCACCCAGTAGGCGCACCGGAGCGCCTCGATGTCGAGGTCGGGCAGGGCGCCGGGCACGTGGGCGGCGTCCACGAGGACGGGGACCGGAGCCACCGCAGCAGCCACCTCGGCCACGGGCAGGAGCAGCGCCGTCGGCGACGTGATCTGGTCGATGACGACCAGACGCGTGTCGGGAGTCAGCGCATCGGTGAACGCGGCAATGATGTCGGTCGCGGGCGCGGCCAGGTCGAAGGCGGCCTCCCGGACGGCTCCGCCGTTGGCCCGCACGGCACGCGCCACGGTGGGATAGCCGTGGTTGCCCACGACGACGTCGTCGCCTGGTCCGATCCGAAGCGCCTGGAGCACGACGGCCACACCCTCCGACACGTTGCGGACCAGCGCGCCGGAGTCGGGGGCGATTGCGAGGAACGCCGCCGACGTTTCCCGGGCGGCCGCAAGCTGGCGGGGCAGCTCGTCCCGGAACGCTCTCATGGGCGCGGCCTCGATCCGGGCGCGGGCGCGGTCCTGGGCCGCACGGACGACGCGCGGGACCGCGCCGAAGGCGCCGTGGTTGAGGTGGGTCAGGGCGGGGTCGAGCTCGAAGAGGTCGACGACATCGGCACGCACCCCGTCATCCTGCCCCACTCGGTCCAGCGGCTCGTTCAGCCACCGAGGCCCTGGCTCAGCGCCGTCGAGCACGTCGCCTGGTCGAAGCCCGGCAGCGGGTCCGATCCGAGGCCGCTGGCCCTGGCCCGCCCGAGGTTCCAGCCGAGGGCATCATCGTGCGACGGCAGACCCTGGGAGCTGATGATGCAGGCCGAGAGGTGCTGGGGCAGGCCGGCTCGGATGGTCGGGGCAGCGTCCGCGCCGAGCGAGGAGAGGTAGGCGACGTCGAGCTTGCCGGTCGCGTGGTAGCGGTCGATGTTCTGCTGCGCGACCCACGCCTCGGGGTTGGCGAG
>NZ_JBEDUL010000087.1:0-11270 GCF_040414665.1 Intrasporangium sp. | reverse complement strand
TGCCGCCGTGACGGGCGACCCGGCCGTGTTCGTCTCCGTGTCAGCTGCTCACCAGGGTCCGGATGGCGGTGGGCCGGTCGCGGCCATCGTCGACCTCGGCGAGGGCGAGCCGGCCGGCTACCGATGGACGCCATCGGCCTGACCTGACTCTCGGCCGGACTCCGAACCCGACGCCTCACACCGAGCAGGTTCCAAGCCTCGACGGAAATATCCGTGTGGGGTTGGCGCCTGCTCGGTGTGTTGCAGGAAGGGGGGTTGGGTTTGGAGTCAGTGGGCGAAGTGGCGGGTTCCGGTGAAGTACATGGTGACGCCCGCCGCCCGGGCTGCCTCGATGACCTCGCCGTCCCGGACCGAACCACCCGGGGCCACCACGGCTCGCACCCCCGCATCGAGCAGGATCTGCAGCCCGTCGGCGAACGGGAAGAACGCGTCGGACGCCGCGACTGCACCGCGGGCTCGGTCCTCACCTGCTCGACGCACGGCGAGGTAGCACGAGTCGACTCGGTTGACCTGCCCCATGCCGATGCCGAGGGCTGCCCCGTCCTTGGCCAGGAGAATGGCGTTGGACCGCACCGCACGAATGGCCCGCCACGCGAACTCCAGATCCGCCAACGTCGCTGCGTCGGCTGCGTCACCGGAGACGAGCCGCCAGTGGTCGGCGCGGTCGCCGCCGGTTATCGCCCCCGTCTCGTCCCGCATCACGGCCGCGACCCGGTCGACGCCCTGCATCAGTAGCCCCCCGGAGATCGGACGCGACTCCATCGAGGCGGTGCGGACTGCCTCGTCAGCGGGCATTCGAAGGATCCGAATGTTCTTCTTGCCCTTGAGGATCGACAGCGCCTCATCCTCGAAGTCAGGGGCGACGACGACCTCGGTGAAGACCTCCGTGACCTCGCGCGCCATGGCTGCGGTCAGCGTCCGATTGGTCGCGATGATTCCGCCGAACGCGGATACCGGATCTGTCGCGTGCGCCCGCGAATAGGCCTGCTCGATCGTCTCGCCGACGGCGATCCCGCAAGGGTTGGCGTGCTTGACGATCGCTACCGTGGGCTGGTCGCCGTGGTCGTGCGCTGCCCGGACCGCTGCTTCGGTGTCGACATAGTTGTTGTACGACATCTCCTTGCCATGCAGCTGCTCCGCCGAGGCCACGCCGGCAGTTCCATCGCGGTAGAGAGCGGCGCGCTGATGCGGGTTCTCGCCGTAGCGGAGCGAGGCGGCCAGGGTGAAGTCGCCACCGATCCACGTGGGGAACCCGTCGCTCGTGGCACCGGCATACTCCTGCATCCAGCTCGCGACTGCGGTGTCGTAGCTCGCCGTGTGCACGAAGGCCTCCGCCGCCAGCCGCTTGCGCTGGGCCAGCGTGAAGCCGCCGGCTCCCAGCGCGTCGACCACCTGGCCGTATGCCGCTGGGCTCGTCACGATCGCAACGCTGGGGTGGTTCTTGGCTGCGGCCCGCACCATCGAGGGGCCCCCGATGTCGATCTGCTCGACGCACTCGTCGTCGCTCGCGCCGGAAGCAACGGTCTCGCGGAAGGGATAGAGGTTGACGACGACGAGCTCGAACGCCTCGATGCCGAGGTCGGCCAGCTGCTGGACGTGGTCCGGCTTGCGGGTGTCGGCGAGGATCCCGGCGTGCACCTTGGGGTGCAGCGTCTTGACCCGGCCCTCGAGGCACTCGGGGAAGCCGGTCAGCTCCTCGACCGGCGTGACCGCGATCCCCAGGGCGGCGATGGTCTGGGCTGTCGATCCCGTCGAGACGATGGAGACACCGGCCGAGTCCAGCGCCCTCGCAAGGTCCTCGAGACCGGTCTTGTCATAGACGGAGATGAGTGCACGCTCTATCGGGCGGCGACCGTCGGGCATGGCTGACTCCTGCGCTGATTGGAAGGGCTTCAGGTTCCGGGAGCACCCAGGCGGGCGATGCCCCGGCGTTCACTCCCTGGTGGTGTCCCACCTGCGCCAGTCGTGTGTGGCGAGTTTATCGCGTGACGCCGAGGCGGACCCGGTGTCCCTCCACCGTGAAGCCCTCGTGGGCCAGCCGGCGGACGACGTCGACGAGCATGGCCCGCTCCTGCACCTTGATCCGCTCGTGCAGGGACTCCTCCGTGTCGTCCTCTGCCACAGCCACGACGCGCTGGTCGATGACCGGTCCCGTGTCGACACCGGCGTCGACGACGTGACAGGTCGTCCCGGTCACCTTGACGCCATACGCCAGGGCATCGCGCACCCCATGGGCGCCCGGGAAGCTCGGCAGCAGGGCAGGGTGCGTGTTGATCACCGTCTGCTCTGAGAGGACACGCTCGCCGAGAATCCGCATGAAGCCGGCGGAGACGACGAAGCGGGGCCGCACCTCGCGGAGCCGCTCGGCCAGCGCGGCATCCCATTCGGCGCGGGACGGGAACTGCGCCGGGGGGCAGACGAAACTCGGAATGCCGGCTCGGTCGGCACGCTCCAGCCCGCTGCACTGCCGATCCGAGCCGACAGCCGCGATCCGCACGCCGTACGCCGGGTCGCTCGCAGCGTCGATGAGGGCCTGGAGCAGAGTCCCCGACCCCGACACGAGGACGGCGATGTCGACTCGGCCGCTCGGTGCGGGGACCTCAAACGCCACGCGCGGAGTCTAGCCGCGACCCGTCGTGTGACCGCGAGCTCTCATGGGCGAGGATGGGACGGTGAGCAGTCAAGACGAGCGGCGGGATGTCGGGTTCGCCCGTGAGAAGGCCAAGCGCACCCTTCCCGTGACGGTTCTCGTGCTGCTCGGCATCATCGCGATGTACCTGCCGTTGCCGAAGCGGTTCGTCGCCGCGATCCCCTTCGTCCTCGCCGCCGTGCTCACGGTCCGGCTGCTCCGTTTCCTGGCCCACCGCAGCGGCCGGGAGAAGATCTGGCCAGCCATCACGCTGGGGATCGTCGCGCTCATGCTGTCGACGCTGGCCATGCAGCTGGTCTTCTACGCCGACGTCAGCGCGTACGAGAGCTGCGTCGAGTCAGCCCAGACGCAGCAGGCCCGAGGCGCCTGCGAGCAGCTCAGGGAGCAGAGCCCGATCGGGAGCCGCCTGCTGTTCGAGTAGCGGTCACCGCCGCCGTGCCGCCTCGCTCCTGCCAGGCCCGCCAGCCGGCCCAGAGGAGGCCGCCTGCAACAACCTCGACCAGGAGGGCGCCGACGACCAGAGGCACGGACGCGCCAACAGCGGCGAGCCGCTCGACGCCGATCGACCCATTGCCGAGCGCGGTGAGCAGTCCAATCGCCCCCGCGGCGATGGCTCCTGACACCGAGGTGGCGAGGAGCCGGGCACGGGTGTTGCCGAAGAACTCGAGCTCACGGTCGACCCATCGGCCGATGACCACCCCGCACAGGAACGGGATGAGGACGACCGCGTACATCGCGGTGGGATAGTCAGCCTCGTCAGGCAGGCCCGCGAGAACCGGCACGAGCGGCATGAGCCCGGGATGCGCGGCCGCCGGCGAGATGACCGAGCCGACCGCGATCGAGAACCCGGGACCAGCCAGGAAGGCGAGAGCCCAGGTCGCGGCATTGCCCAGCAGCAGGACCTGGGCGAGGACGACGATCGCCCCGGCAGCCATGTTGAGCCCGTACTCCTCGTGGATCCGCAGCACCTCGCCCAGGCTGACGAGGATGCGGATCACGGCGACCGCCAGCCCGACGCCGAAGAGGAGGGCGGCCCCACGCCAGCCGATCCCCCAGGCGGAGGAGAGCCATGCCGGGCCGCGCCTGAACCAGCCTCGCACCACGCCCGGTGCGTCCGGCTCGCCAGGTCGGACCAGCAGGTAGCCCAGGGCCGCAACCGGGACGAGCGCGGTGCCGGGGACGGCCGCGACGCCGGGCGTCACCGTCCCACCGAGAGTGAGGAGCGAGAAGACGGCAGCCGCACCGATGTAGCCGATGACGAACCCCGGCACGACGCCGAACTTCGCCACCCGAGCCCACTCCAGCCGGGATACCCGAGCACGCTCGGTCCCGATGAGGCGCCGGCCCCACCGGGTCGTGACATAGACGAAGAGGAGGAAGAGGCCGACTGGCGTCAGCGAGATGGTCACCCCGCTGCCGCCGATCGACTGGCCGTGGCCGGCGAACCAGATTGCGGTGCCGACCTGCACCGCCGAGAACCAGCCGAGGCTCCCCTCCGGCGCCGCGAGCCAGCCGACGAGTGCGGGCAGGATGACGACGGCCCACGTGCCGATCGCGGCGAGCACCCCCAGGCGGATCGCAGCCGAGCGGGCGCGCGAGGTCGCGGACACGTGCGGCGGGTTGGACAGCTGACTCACTCCAGACGGGGCTCGGGTCGGTGCCTCCATCGTCACAAGAGGGCGTCCCCGGAGCGAGCACCCACGCCGAGCGACACGGCCCTGGCTTTGGGCGGGACCAAGTGCCCTACCGCACTCCGCGACGCGTTCGCACACTGGAGATATCAGAGAGAGGGGGGTGCCATGAGAAACCGACTATTCAGTCTGGTTCTGACTCTTGTCGCAGGGCTCCTCGTTGTCCTGGGCGGTTCAATGCCGGCGAACGTCGCGTCACCGCAGACGGTCCCACCGTCGGCCGCTTCTCCGGTCGAGGTCGACCTCACGCATGTCGCCTACGCCGGCACGGTCTACCTCACGTTCGACGATGGCCCGAACCCGACCTACACGCCCAAGGTCCTCGCGATCCTGCGCAAGTACGGTGTCAAGGCGGTCTTCTTCGAGCTGGGGCAGAACATCTCCTACTACCCGTCCATCACCCGGAACCTGCGCAGCTACGGGATGAAGATCGGCAACCACACCTGGAGCCACCCGGACCTCACGACGCTGTCGACGAGCTCCGTCATCTGGCAGCTGAACAAGATGGAGTCGGCGCTCGGCTACCGGCCGCGCTGCGTCCGACCGCCCTACGGCGCCACGAACTCCCGGATCCAGACCATCATCGCCAACCGCGGCCAGCGGCACATCCTCTGGACCGTGGACCCGCGTGACTGGTCACGCCCGGGCACCTGGACCATCGTCAACCGCGTCCTGGCGAACGTTCGCGACGGCTCGCGGATCCTGCTCCACGACGGTGGCGGCAACCGTTCCCAGACCGTCGCGGCCCTTGACCTGCTCATCCCGAGGCTCCGCGCCCGCGGCTATGTCCTCGGGCTGATGGCCTGCTGACCAGACCCAGCCCCCGGCAACGGGAGCGATGTGCGGGGGCCAGCTCAGCGGCATACGGCATCAATGACGGAGGCGGCCACCCCGAAAAGGGATGGCCGCCGCCTGAAGGATGCAGTGCTGCGGTCCTTATGCGCTCAGGCCCTGCATGATCTCGCGCATGAGGCCCGCGGTCTCGGACGGCGTCTTGCCGACCTTGACACCGGCGGCCTCGAGGGCCTCCTTCTTCGCTTGGGCGGTACCGGACGAGCCGGACACGATGGCACCGGCGTGGCCCATCGTCTTGCCCTCCGGAGCGGTGAACCCGGCGACGTAGCCGACGACGGGCTTGGTGACGTGCTCCTTGATGTAGTCCGCAGCGCGCTCCTCCGCGTCGCCGCCGATCTCGCCGATCATGACGATCGCGTCGGTGTCGGGGTCGTTCTGGAACGCCTCGAGACAGTCGATGTGGGTCGTGCCGATGATGGGGTCGCCGCCGATTCCCACGGCCGTCGAGAAGCCGAAGTCACGCAGCTCGTACATCATCTGGTAGGTCAACGTGCCCGACTTCGAGACGAGCCCGATGCGGCCACCGCCCGAGATGGTGGCCGGGATGATGCCGGCATTGGAGACCCCCGGCGTGATGAGGCCCGGGCAGTTCGGGCCGATGATCCGGGTCGTGCCCTTGGACTGGGCATAGGTGAAGAACTCCGCCGTGTCCTTGACGGCCACGCCCTCGGTGATGACGACGACGAGCGGCATGACGGCGTCGATGGCCTCGACGGCGGCGGCCTTGGTGAAGGCGGCCGGGACGAAGATGACCGAGACGTTCGCGGCGGTCGTGTCCATGGCCTCCTGGACCGTGCCGAAGACCGGCACCGTGACGCCGTCCTCGAACTCGACCTTGGTGCCCGCCTTGCGCGGGTTGACGCCGCCAACGATGTTCGTGCCGGACTTGAGCATGCGCTGCGTGTGCTTCATGCCCTCGGACCCGGTCATGCCCTGGACGATGACCTTCGAGTCAGCGTTCAAAAAGATCGACATGGAGAAAGCCTCTTCCTTCGTTGTCTGTGCTGTCTCGAACGGTCAGTTCGCGGCGGCGGCGAGCTCCGCAGCCTTGCGGGCGGCGCCGTCCATGGTCTCCTCGATGATGACGCGCGGGTGGTTGCGCTCAGCCAGGATGCGCCGGCCCTCCTCGACGGCGTTGCCGTCGAGTCGCACGACGAGCGGGCGGTCCTCCTCGTCGCCAAGCGCGTCGAGGGCGCCGACGATGCCCTTGGCCACCTCGTCGCAGGCGGTGATCCCGCCGAAGACGTTGACGAAGACCGCCTTGACCTGGGGGTCGGACAGGATGATGTGCAGGCCGTTGGACATGACCTCGGCGCTCGCGCCACCGCCGATGTCGAGGAAGTTGGCGGGTTTGATGGTGTCACCGCCCGTTGATCCGCTGAGCTGTTCTCCGGCGTAGGCGACGACGTCGAGGGTGCTCATGACGAGGCCGGCGCCGTTGCCGATGATGCCGACCGAGCCGTCGAGCTTGACGTAGTTGAGGTCCTTCTCCTTGGCGGCCGCCTCGAGCGGGTCGGCGGCCTCCTTGTCCTCGAGGGCCGCGTGGTCCGGGTGCCGGAAGGCAGCGTTGGCGTCAAGGGACACCTTGCCGTCGAGGGCGATGAACTGGCCCTCCTCGGTCTTGACGAGCGGGTTGACCTCGACGAGCGTGGCGTCTTCGTCGCGGTAGACCGTCCACAGCTTCTTCATGACGTCCTTGAGGCCCTGCTTGTCGGCCTCGTCGAAGCCGGCGGCGTCGACGATCTCCTGGGCCTTGGCGTCGTCGACGCCGACGTTGGGGTCGACCTCGATCTTCGCGAGGGCCTCCGGACGCTCCACGGCGAGCTGCTCGATGTCCATGCCGCCCTCCTTGGAGCACATGGCGAGGTAGCTGCGGTTGGCTCGGTCGAGCAGGATCGAGAAGTAGTACTCCTCGGCGATGCGGGCACCGCCGGCGATCATCACGCGGTGGACGGTGTGTCCCTTGATGTCCATCCCGAGGATCTGCTCGGCGTGCGACCTCGCCTCGTCGGGGGACTTGGCGACCTTGACGCCCCCTGCCTTGCCGCGACCGCCCGTCTTGACCTGGGCCTTGACCACCGTCACGCCACCGGATCCGGCGCCGATCTGCTCGGCCGCAGCGCGGGCTTCGTCAGGGGTGGTGGCGATGGCGCCCGCCAGAACCGGGACGCCGTGCGCCTCGAACATGTCGCGCGCTTGGTACTCGAAGAGATCCACGGGTGAGTCCGTCCTCGTCGTCGATTCGGAGTGTCCCTCGGACTCTAGACCCCTGCACATTGGTGCCAGAACCCGCCAACGTCCCGACCGGACGAAGATCACACCGCGATCTCAATGACCGGGCAGTAGCATGGACGCCCGCAGCCGCCGGGCCATTGGACCCGGCGGCTGCGTCCCCCCGATGCGCTCAGCTGATGCCGTATGCCGCTGGGCTTGCTGCCACGGCCCCCTCTCCTGTCGCTGTGGCAGGCGTCGAGTCGGGCGTCCAGCGCCGCCACCACAGGTGGAAGCCGGCCCCGGCCCAGACCGTCGCGACGACGATGAGGACGTTGCCCAGCGTCTGCGTCCGGGGCCCGAGCAGAGTGTCGTCCTCGAGCAGCTTGATGACGGCGTACATCCCTGCCGAAACGACGGCGACAAGGGCCAGTCGCGCTCTCAGGTCCCGCACGAACAGCGCCAGACCGACCGCGATCGCACCTGGCAGCAGGAACAGGCCCGCACCCGAGAAGAGGATGAGTCCGGGCACTGGGGCGAGGCGCCACCACCGGGTCCGGCCCGCGGCCCGGGCTGCGACGACGACCCCGATGAGCCCCCAGAAGAGGCCGGCGAAGGCAAGGATCATGCCGGTGCCGACCCAGGAGAACTCGGGCGAGGTGGAGATGAGGCGCATGAAGAGCCGGGCGAAGGCGCCCCAGGCGACGCCCATCACGAACCAGCGGCCGAAGCCGGCGACCAGGGCGCGCATCACCACTCCACCGGCAGGCAGGCCAGTCGGTCACCGGCGCCACCGGTGGCCGGGTCCGTCGGCTTGGCATGGATGACGACCGATCGGGCCCCGGCAGTCGGCGTGAACCGCACCACCGAGTTCGAGTTCCCTGCGCCCGAGGCGTCGACGGTGACGTCGAGCCAGACCTCGGTCTGGTCTGAGATGACGACCTTCGGGGCCCCGGAGTGGGCATCGTGGTTGTAGTGGCCGCCTGCCAGGAGCGGTTGGTCCGTTCCACAGGCGCCGTTGTGCAGGTGCGCCCCGAACGTGCGCCCCGACACGCTGCGGTCGACGCCGCGGACGTGGAGGACCGCGGTCGTGCCGGCTCCGTGGCCGACGAGCTGGAGGCGTGCCGTCGCCGCGTCGAACGGGCCGGCCGAGGTGGTGTCGTAGTCGCGAAGGGGGTCGGAGAACCGATTGATGACCGCTCCCGCCGCGATGGCCGTCGATCCGACAGCCATGGCTGCTGAGAACGCCAGCAGTCCAGCCATCCCCCCACGAATTCTGTTGCGATTCATGGCTTTCTGCACCCTTCCGTGGTGTGGTTCATACACTTGGCTGACGAGTGTCCGCGGCCTGGGGGTGACAGGCCCGGGGGTGAGGAAATCCTCGACTTTCGTTGTCACCCGGACCTGTTCGTCGATCGTCTGTCGAGGTGATGGATGCCTATCTTGTGGGTGCCGTGAAGGGCCACGTGGCCACGGAGACCGACCACTTCGAGCGCCGAGCCGCCGCGTTGTTCAACGCGGAGGCTCCCTCGCTGCTGCACCTGGCCCGGTTCTACGTCGACGACAAGACGGCGGCGGAGGACCTGGTGCAGGAGGCGTTCATCAGACTCAGCCGGAACATGGCGCGCATCACCGACGAAGCGAGGTCAGCGGCATACCTGCGCTCGATCGTCATCAACCTCGCCCGGGATCACAACCGGCGCGGCCTCGTGTCCCTGAGGCACCACCCGGCTGCCGTCGAGGACGAGCCGTCGGCGGAGGAGGCGGCGCTGGGGCGGAGTGGGCGGCAGGACGTCATCGACGCGCTCCGCGAGCTGCCTGGCCGGCAGCGCGACTGCCTGACGCTCCGTTACTACTACGACATGTCGCCCGCCCAGATCGCCGACGGCCTCGACCTGTCGGTCAACTCGGTCAAGACCCATCTGCAGCGGGGACTGAAAGCCCTCGCAACCATCCTCGAGGAGAAGCGATGAGCGATATCGAGCACCTGATCGAGGATGCGCTCAGGCCCGTGGGAGCCGCCCCTCCCCCGCCCTCCCCCGACCTCTTCGCCCGGGTCCTCGACTCGGTCCACGACGACCAGGCGCGGCGGCGCCGGCTGCGCCGGGACGTCGCGGCCTGGGTCGCCGGAGTCGCGGCCGCAACCACGCTCGTCCTCGTCCTCACCCCACGTTCGAACGGAGAACTGCACATGCCCTGGTGGATCCTCGAGCTCGCCACGAACCTCGCGCTCGTCGGCATCGCCGTCTGGCTCGGGCCGTTCATCAAACGGTTCGGTCGCGCCTACGCCGCCGACGTCTTCCACGACAACCCGCTCACGGGGAAGAGCTACATCGTCCTGACCGATGTCGTGTACTACCTGATCTTCGCCGCTTACATCATGTTCACCGTGCGGTTCGCGCCAGAGTTGAACTGGGGCAACGCCATCACGGAGCTCGTGACGGCGGAGCAGCTGACCTACGAGGTGGCCCGGATCGGCGGGATCCTGCTCATCATCGGCGTGCTGCACGGCCTCAACATCGTGCTCATGCCGGTGCTCGGGCGGCTCTTCTCCCTCAACCGTCGCGTCGACCGGCATGGCGAGCGGGTCGGGGACCGCCCCTGACGCGCCTCGTCCGCCTGGCCGGCTCCGTGCGGGGTTCTCGGTTGCCGGGCCTCAGGCAGGGGTGACGTTCTGGCGGACCCAGTCGACGATCTCGTGCGTCGTGGCGCCGGGGGTGAAGATCTTGGCCACACCGATTTCCTCGAGCTGGGGGATGTCGCCGTCCGGGATGATCCCCCCGCCGAAGACGAGGATGTCGCTCGCGTCGCGCTCCTTGAGGAGCTCGACGACCCGGGCGAAGAGCGTCAGGTGCGCGCCACTGAGCACCGACAGGCCGATGGCGTCGGCGTCCTCCTGGATCGCCGCCTCGACGATCTGCTCCGGCGTCTGGTGCAGCCCGGTGTAGATGACCTCCATGCCGGCGTCGCGCAGCGCCCGGGCCACCACCTTCGCCCCGCGGTCGTGCCCGTCCAGCCCCGGCTTGGCCACCACTACTCGAATCCGAGAGCTCACCCGCATCCCACCTTTGCCGCTACCTACCCGTGCTGAAGCCGGCCGCAATTACCTTAACGAACGGTAACCCACTCGAAGGCACCGCGGGCAGTTCTCTAAAGTAACGAGTTGCTGACTTTGCGTGAGATATTGTCGCCACAGGGTGTACCGCCAACCGTACTCATTGTGACTGCTACCGAGCGTACAAATGATGACTAAATCCGGCAATCCATAACGCTCAGTCACACTTGCCGGAGGCTTTTTGGCGAGGCGACTTGTGGCGCGCATTACGGGTTGGCTACGGTGTCCAGCGGTTGTCTTTCGAGCTTCATCCGAATGACGGCGCGGCCACCGCCGCCCGGGTACCCCCACCCGGCGGGAGGCGGTCGCAATGCAACCAACGACGGAGGGTATGCGTGCGTCAGGACCGTTTGCCTGATGAGCATGACCGCTATCGCGGCCGGCGACGCGCCCCCTCCCCTTCGCGCGGTCGGTACACCGCGGTCGTCACCACGGCATTCGTCGGTGCGGGCGTGGTCGCCGGGGTGGCCGGCGCCACCATGCCGAACGCCAAGGACGTCGACCCCGCCGCCCTGAAGAACCTCGGGGTGGACTCGCAGACCGCCACCCAGCTCGCGGCCCGGGCCGACGCGGCCGACCGGGCCTCCCGGGACAACGACCGCAGCAGCGGCCTCACCACCACGCTCACCCAGCAGGCCCCGGACGCCTGGGTGCTGCCGCTGGATGACGGCTACCGGTTCACCTCGCCGTACGGAGTGCGCTGGGGGCGGCTGCACGCGGGCGACGACCTTGCCGCACCCGCGGGCAC
>NZ_JBEDUL010000086.1:0-48733 GCF_040414665.1 Intrasporangium sp. | reverse complement strand
GAGGCCGTGGGCTGGACCCGGACGCCCCTCGTCATCACCGACGGCGTCGGCCGCGGGCCTCGGGCCTGGGGCCGGACCAAGCGGTGGGAGAACTGGACGGTGACCACGTCGACCCATGTGGTGACGCTCAGCATCTCCGACCTCGACTACGCCGCCGTCCATGGCATCTGGCTGCTCGACCGCCGCACCGGCGTGGAGATCGCGCACGACGCCGTGGGTCTGCTCGGCGGCAGCGCGACGCTACCGGGGACCCTCGGGCGAGGGGCGGTCCGGGCGCGCACCCTCGCGGTGCGGATCGACATCGACGAGGTCGAGCACGGCACCCGCCTGCGCGCCGTCGGCGAGCGCGTGCGGGTCGACCTGTTTGCGCACCGACCGGAGGGCCATGAGCGTCTCGGGGTGGTCGTGCCGTGGAGCCGGCGACGCTTCGTCTACGCCGTCAAGGACGTCGCCCGCCCCGCCGAGGGCACCGTCTTCGTCGACGGGCACCCCGAACCGTTCGCGACCGGTGGGTCGTGGGCGACGCACGACCACGGCCGAGGGCGCTGGCCGCGGACGACCCAGTCGATCAGCGGTACCGGCTCGGGAGACCACGACAGCGGTGCCATCGGGTTCCACGTGGGCGGCGGCTGGACCAATGGCACCGGCTCGGTCGAGAACGCGCTGCTCGTGGGCGGCCGGCTGAGCAAGCTGAGCGAGGAGCTGGCGTGGGACTACGACCCGGAGAACTGGATGGCTCCCTGGCGGGTCCACGGCGCCGCCGTTGACCTCACCTTCACACCCGAGCACGTCCGCGCGTCGGTCGCCGAGCCCAAGGTCACGCAGACGCAGCCGAACCAGTGCTTCGGATCGTGGTCGGGACGCCTGCGCGACGAACGGGGCGCGTGCATCGAGGTCGCTGACGTCTTCGGGTGGGCCCAGGCACGCAACCCCTGAGGGTGCGGAACCTGGGCTCGCCGTTCAGTTCGCCAGGGACTCGAAGGCGAAGCCGTCGGGGTCGGTGAACGCTGCACCGTCGCTGTGGATGGCGATCCGGTGGGAGCCCGACCCGTCGGGCGTCACGCCGGCGTCCTTGGCGAGCGCCCGTCGCCCATACAGGGCCAGCTTGACGCCGCCTGTGCCAGAGGCGAACTCGACATACTTCCGGCCGAAGCTCTTGGCGACGTCAAGGCCGCGCTCGACGTAGAGCCGCTTCGTCGCAGCCACGTCGGCCACTCCCAGCAGGAGCACCAGGTCGTCGAACTGCTTGGTCGGCGGGCCGCTGTCCTTCTTCGCCGAGGTCGCAATCTTCCAGATCGCCCCATCGGGCGCCTGGACGACTCCCCCGTAGCCCCAGAACGACTTCGCGACCGGCTTGACCACCGTCGCGCCGCCGTCGACGGCGGCCTGGACGAGTGCATTGACGTTGGCCGGCTGCGACGTCGTGAGCGAGAGGGTGAACCCGCGGAAGCCGCTCGTGGGCGCGTCGGTCGCCCGCAGGCGCACCTGCCCGTTGAGTCCGAAGGCGTCGGAGTAGAAACGCTGGCCGGCTGCCGGGTCGGCCGTTTCGAGGGTTATTGCCGTGATGGAGGTCATGTCAGCAACGCTAGAAGCGTCCCCGAGGCCGACGCTTCTCGATTCCTGACCACCTGCGAAGGGCCGAGATCTCGCGTCACCTTGTGCTGGGTCAACTGTGCCGACGGACTACCACCAGCACTGGGTGTCACACAGTGCTGAGCACGCCACTAGCCAGAACTGGCGTCTCGCGGTAGTCCGTCGGCTCGGGCGAGACGATGATCTCGGCCTCAGGATGTCTCCTCGCTCACTCGGTCCGACGCAATGAGCCGTTCACGGACAGCCTCCGGGATCCTCGCCGGGACGCCGTGCTCGTCGAGATGCACCACCGTGTGGGCACCGCGAACGCAGACGCCCCGAGTCCCGGACACCGTCCACGCGTAGCTGATCGAGCTGTTCCCCACCCGCTCGGCGGCCAGCTCGACGGTGAACTCGTCGCCGGCCGCGAGCGGTTGCTCGTAGGCCGCCGAGGTCGTCCGCCGTGGGAACCGGCCGATGTCGATACCGGGGTCGAGCGAGCGGTAGAGCGCGTGCTCGGCGTTCTCGGCCCAGCGATAGGCGGCCGTGTAGTGGTAGCGACCGGAGGCGTCGGTGTCGGACCAGGCCACTACTCCGGCGGCCATGGCGACCGTCATGCCGGAACCGCCTCGAGCTGGCGCAGGCCCATCATCTCGCGGGCCTCGGTGGGCGTGGCGACCTCGAGGCCGAGCTCCGTGATGATGCGGACGGCGCGCTGGGTCAGCTGGAGGTTGGTGGCGAGCTCACCGCGCGCGTAGTAGAGGTTGTCCTCGAGCCCGACCCGGATGTGGCCGCCGAGGAGGAGCGCGTGCGTCGTCGCCGGCAGCTGCGCGGGACCGATCCCGGACACGTTGAAGATCGCCCCTGCGGGAAGGTGGTCGACCATCAGCTGCAGGATCTTCGGGGTGTACGGCAGCGCCCCCTGGAACCCCTTCTCACCGCCGAGGACGATGTTGACGAAGTAGGGCGCCACGTCGAGGCCCTCCGCGCACAACGTCGTCAGGTCCTGCAGGATGTGGGCGAGGCTGAACACCTCCCACTCGGGCTTGATGCCTCGAGCCTGCATCTGCTCGGCGAGCCACCGGGACCGGCGCGGGGTCGTCGTGACGAGCAGCTCCCTGCCGCCGAAGCTCGCCGTCACCGTGTGCGAGTCGAGGGTGCACATCTCTGCACCAACGCCGTCGAGTCCGCGGATCCGCTCCTGCCAGTTGAGCTCCCACAGGTCATCGTTCAACTGGACGGGCAGGTCGCCATGGACACCTCCGCCCGTCGAGTTGTTGAGCACGATGTCGCTTCGCTTTCGGACGAGCCGGTTTATCTCGCTGTACACCGCCGGGTCGCAGGTGGCCAGACCATCGGGTCGCCGCGCATGGATGGCGGCCACACTCGCGCCGGCCTCCCAGCAGGCGACGACGTCGTCGGCGATCTCCTGCGGCGTGACGGGAAGGTGCGGCGTCTGCTCCTTGGTGCCCATTCCGCCCGTGGGCGCGATGGTGAGGATCACCTTGCGGCTCATGGCTGCTGGTCCTTTCTGTTGAGCGCAGCAATCGACTCGAAGTCGAGGTCGATGTCGTGGAAGGGCTCTTCGTCGCGACGGTGCACGTCGACAGCGAGCAGGGCACCGGTGAGCGGGCAGGCCCAGCCGGTCACGGCAAGGTCGACGTGGAGCGAATCCCCCACCGTGGTCGGCAGCGTCATGGCGAAACGATGGGCGCCCTCGCGCCAGCGCGTCGACCCCGACGACAGGACGGCACCATCCAGGGTGCGCACCTGCCAGTCACCCGAGTCGTCGTCGCGGATCGCGACGAGCCGATCGCTGAGTCGGATGGCACCGTCGGCAACCTCGGTCTCAACAGGCGTGGGGTCCGCGATGGAGTCCGCGTCGACGCCGAGTCGGGCGGCCCGCAGCTTCCTTCTGCCGTATGCCGCTGAGCTGGCTTCCACGTCGCCCGTGGCCGTGAGTGCCACACCGTAGGTGGTCAGCGCGGCCGCCTGGGTGACGACCCCGCGGCAGACGTCCTGGACGACGAGGAGCGGGTCGCGGTCGAGTGGGTCGCCGATCCCGCCACCGCCCTGCCACGTCACGTGGAAGAGGTCGTCCGGCGTGATCGGGAAGGCCCCCGGCTTCGGGCCGAGGTTGCGAGCCTCCCGCCCGGCCTCGGCGAACTCCTGGCGGATGGTGCCGCCGGGCAGGCCGCCACCGAGCCCCGCCGAGTTGGGCACTTCGGCGCCGTGCGTCATGACCAGGGCCTCGGCCGTGGGGACCGAGACCGTCAGCCCGACTTCGGCGCCGACGCCGCCGCGACGCCGGCCGGCTCCGCCGGAGTCCGGAGCGAGGCGGCGGTAGTGGTAGAAGAGCGGGTTCTTCTGCTCGTTCGTCTCGACGTCGGCGATCGACGGGCAGGGCGCGTTGATCGGGCCGGCGGCGTCCTGGCCGTCGTGGTCACCGAACGCGCCGAAGCCGCCGGCCAGCGGGTCCATGAGGTGCAGGCCGAAAAGCTGTCCGTGCCGGTCCAGGCCGCTGAGGTTGAAGGTCGCCATGGTGCCGCTGCTGACCGCCTGGGCCCGGTGGGCGTGCTTCGGCGAGGCCAGCAGCAGCCGGTTGAGAGCTGCCGAGACGACGTTGCTGACGACCCACACGGCCTCGACCGTGGCGCTGCCGACGGGCGCAGGAGGCACCGCGGTGCAGACGAGACCGTCAGGGGCGATGACGTCGACCGGCCGGAGCAACCCGTCGTTCCATGGGATCCCGAACCCCAGGGTCGGGATGAGCGCCCCGGCGACTCCACCGGCAAGTCCCGCGCGGGAGCAGTTGACAAACCCCCGTGCCTGCGGGGATGAGTCGGAGAAGTCGAGCACGAGCCGGTCGCCCGTCTTGGTGAGGACGCAGTCGATGGCGTAGAGGATGTTGGTGTGGCCGTCGTGCTCGAGGAAGTCGCGAGTGTGCACGACGCCATCGGGCAGCTCGCGGAGCCTGGCCCGGAGCTGGGTCTCGGCGTCATCGACCATGGACCCCATCACGGACAGGACGAGCGGAGACCCGTAGCGGTGGCAGAGCTCGGTGAGCCGCTCCGCCGCCACGTTGAGGGTGGCGATGAATGCCCTGATGTCCAACCCCACCTGCGCGGGGAGACGGGTCGCCGCGAGCAGCATGTCGAGGACGTCCTGGCGCAGCTCGCCCCCGTCGACGAGCTTCACTGCCGGGATGCGCAGGCCTTCCTGCCACACCTCGGTCGCCTTGGGCGACCAGGAGGCGAAGTCCATGCCCCCCATGTCGGTCTCGTGGGCCATCACCCCGGCCCAGCCGACGAGCTCGCCGTCCACGATGAGTGGCGCGCACATCTGCACGTCGTTCTGGTGCAGGGCCCCGACGAACGGGTCGTTGCCGATGATGCGGTCGCCGTCCTTGAGCCGGGTGCCCGAGGCCAGCAGGTGCCGGATGAGCGACCCCACCGGCGGGGCCTCGAAGGTCACCTGATGGCCCATGGTGACGAACTCGCCATCGGGGAGGTAGATGCCGGTGAAGAAGTCGCTCGCCTCGGTGACCGTGGGGCTCCCGCTGACGGACTGCAGGGCCAGGCGCATCTGGTCGGTGATCGCGACGAGACGGCTGCGGATGACCTGTCGGACAACCGGGTCGGTCGTGGGGTCATCCGGCACCGAGGCCGTGTTGACGGCGGTGGCGGTCATGGGAACTCCGTTCTCAGGTAAGGGGAAGCTCGTGCTGCTCAGGCACCGACAGTCACGTGGATGAGGCCCAGGTCGTCGGTGCGAGCACGTCCACCGGGTGGGATGACGACCACGCAGCCAGGCAGCTGGATGAGGCACGGACCGGTGAGCTCCTGGTCCCCCACCGGCCAGCGGGACGAGTACACCGCCGTGTCCTCGGGGCGGGTGGGGTCGTCGAACACGACTGGGCGGGAGCCGAGCCGAACGAACGGCTCACCCTGCGCACCGGCCTCGGAGCTGCGTGACTCGCGGGTCGCGACCGCGCGCACGGACAGGATCTCGAAGCCGGCCTCGCGGAAGCCCGACCCCTTGCCGTAGAGCTGCTCGTAGTCCTTCTCGAAGAGGCGGAGCAGGTCGGCGACCGCAGCGGCGTCCGGAGCGTCCGGGAGCGCGACATCGAGGTGGTGCGCCTGCCCGTGGTAACGCACGGACGCGGTGAAGCTCACCGCGCTCAGGCTCGCTCCTGGCATGGTGGCGAGCGCCCGCTGCCGGGTGTCGGCGACCGCGGCGGCGATCGTCGCGACGTCGTCGGCAGAGGGCTCGACGCCACTCGGCAGCCGCACGTAGGACGTGCGGGACGCGGTGGTCTTGAGGTCGCTCGTGCCGGCGCCGTAGGCGGACTGGGCGGTCGCCGTGGGCGGCACGACGAAGCCATCGAGGCCGAGCTCACGGCACAACGCCCAGGCGTGGGAGGGTCCGCTGCCGCCACCCGCGATGAGGGTGAACTCCCTTGGGTCGTGGCCACGCTCGATGGTCACTGCGCGCAGGAGGTCGGCCATGGCGGAGTCGAAAACGACGCGAATCGCTCGGGCAGCTGCCAACGTGTCCAAGCCCAGCGGCATACCAATGGCGTCTGTGATGGCCGTCTCGGCGCCGGAGCGGTCGAGGACGATCCCGCCACTGCCGAACTGCTCCGGGTCGAGCACTCCGAGGACGAGGTCGGCGTCGGTGGTCGTCGGTTCGGTTCCCCCCTTGCCGTAGCAGACCGGCCCGGGACTGGCGCCCGCGCTGCGAGGGCCGACCGTGAGCACCCCGCCGTCGATGGAGGCAATGGAGCCGCCACCGGCTCCGATGCTCGCGATGTCGACGCTGGGGACCCGCATGTCGGCGCCGCCGAAGGTCACCTGCTCGCTGATGAGCGGAGTCCCGTCGACGACGACACCGACGTCGAAGCTCGTGCCGCCGACGTCAAGGGTCAACACATGCGATGTGCCGAGGGCCTGGCCGAGCTTCTGGCCCGCGACGACGCAGGACGCCGGACCGCTGAGCAGACCGTTCACCGGACGCTCGGTGACGGTGGTCGCCGGGACGACCCCACCGGCACTCGTCGTCATCATGATCGGCGCGGTCATGCCGAGTGCAGCGAGCTCGGTCTCGAGCCGAGTCAGGTAGTGGCCGGCGATGGGGCCGAGGGCGGCGTTCGCCACGGTCGTCGAGGCGCGGGCGTACTCCCCGACCGATGGTGCGATCTCGTGGGACACGCTGACGAACGCGTCTGGAAGCATTTCGCGTGTGAGGTCCGCCAGCGCGATCTCGTGGTCGGGGTTCTCCGTCGCCCAGAGCAGGCAGATGCCCACCGCTTCGACGCCGGCCTCGGCCAGCCGCTCGATCGCCCCGCGCGCCGAGGCGAGGTCGAGCGGTGTCCGCACGAGGCCGTCGGCGTCGATGCGCTCATCCACCTCCTGGACGAGGGTCCGCGGGACGAGCGGCGGGATCTGCCCCCGGAGGTGGTAGTCGCCGAGCTCGAGACCGGTCAGGCCCGCGGTGCCGCGGCGCAGCCGGCCGATCTCGAGGACGTCCCCGAAGCCCCGGGTGGTGAGCAGGCCGGTCCGGGCGGCGCGCCCCGTCAGCAGGGCGTTCAGTCCCACCGTGGTGCCGTGGCCGAAGCGGGTGACCTGCGAGCAGAGCTGCGCGACATCGAGCCCGACGGTCCCGGCCGCGAGATGGACGGCGTTGACGACGCCGGTGACGACGTCCGGGGTGGTCGGCGACTTGCAGACCCAGGACTGCCCGTCCGGGGAGCGCAGCCAGAGGTCGGTGAACGTGCCGCCGACGTCGGTGCCGATCGACCAGGCGGCCGTTGCAGGTGAGTCAGAAATGGGCATGGTTGTGCCTTCGGGTTGGTGATGGTGCGCCCGGTCAGGGCCGTTCAGAGCAGGGCCGGTCAGAGCAGGGCTGGACAGAGCCGGTCAGAGCCGGTCGGCTATCCAGTCGGCGAGGTAGTTCGTGCAGATGACTTCGTTGTCGGCTCCCGCGTGGGAGGAGCCGCCCTCGTCGCGGGTGAAGACCTTGAAGTGCCGGTCGGGGCTGTTCGCCGCGTGCTCGTACTCGGCGACGGCGTACTCGAACGGGATCTGGCGGTCGTCCTCGCCGTGGGTGACGAGGAAGGGGACGGTGATCTGCTCGCACACCCCCTCGAGGCTCATGAGCGGCGCGAACTCGAGGAACTCTTCCAGGCTGTCCTTGCCGAAGACCCACTGGACGTGCTCCCAGTAGTGCGGGACCGGGTTCTCGCCCTCACGGTCGAGGCGTCGCTTCTGCAGCTCGCCCCAGTTGTAGTTGGCTCCCCAGACGGCACAGAGCGCGAACCGCTTCTCGAAGGCGGCTGCCCTGGGCGCGTAGTAGCCACCGAGCGACCAGCCCATCATCCCAATCCGCTCCGGGTGGACGTCCGGGCGCGTCTCGAGGTAGTCGACGGCCGCCGAGGCCCACCGCTCGCTGTCGTGCACGGCGTGGAGACCGCGGTCACGCAGTGCCGTTCCGGTGCCGGGCTGGTCGACGAACAGGGTGGCGATGCCACGGGCAGCGAGCTCGCGCCCCATGCCCACGCGGTAGCCCATCTCCTTGAACGAGTCGAGGCCGTTGCAGAAGACCATGACCGGGTAGCCACCGGCCGGGACCGGGCCGTCAGCCGGGACGAACAGCGCCGGGTACGACGTGTCCTCGTAGGGCACCTCGACGAGCTCGACCCGCTCCCGTCCGTGCTCCACGGCCAACCGAAACGTGTCCATGCCCTTGCGGTAGGCCACCTCGCGCGGCGCGTAGTGGCGGCTCTGCATGCGCTCGGCGACGAGGTAGTACATCGAAGCCCGGGCGAATCTCGCCGCGGCCGAACGGGGGTGACCCTCGGCGAGGTCCTGCTCGGCGTATTCGACGAGCCCGTCCGCGAAGTCGCACCAGGACTGAAAGAACTTCTCGGTGCCTGCGTCGTCACCCTCGGCGGCGATGTCGACGAGGGGCGCACAGATCCGGTCGACCTCGCCGATCTGGCCACCGCAGTTCATCGCGATGTTGACCGAGAGGCTCCACACGTAGTTGGCGGGGAAGTACCGGAACATCGCTACTGCCCGACTCGGTCGACGGTGCCGTTGCTGATGACGGCACGGTTGAACAGGCCCTGGTCGGCAACGATGGTCTGGCCGGTCATCGTCGTGTTGTGGCGCGAGGCGAGATAGGCGAAGAGCGGCCCGTACTCTTCGGGCGTGGGCAGCGTCGGCATCAGCGTCAGGCTGAGGAACTGCTCGAGGAACGCCTCTTTCGGGATGTCGGACTGCTTGTTGCCCTCCAGGCCGAGGGCCGCCGGGCCACGCAGCTGGCTGTTCGCGATGCCCGAGGGCGCGACGCCGTTGACGCGCACGCGCGGAGCGAACTCGAAGGCGAGCTGGTTGACGATGCTTCGGACCGCGCCCTTGGCAGCGGTGTAGAACAGGCCGCCGCCGTCGGCGGCGTAGGCGGCCGTCGAGGAGGTGAGGACGATGGCCCCGTGGGACTGCTCGAGGTCGCCGACGAACACGCGGGCGGCGAGGATGTAGCCGAGGACGTCGATGTGGAACACCTCGTCGAAGAGGGACTCGATGCGGTCGAGCGGGACGTCCTTGAGCGGGATGTTCCCGTCGAAGATGCCCTGCGCGCCGATGAGGGCATCGAGCCGTCCCCACCGGTCGAGGACGGCCGTTCGGGTGGCCTCGAGGTCCTCGATGCTGGTGACGTCGCCGTGGACAAGGAGCACCTCCTCGCCGAACTCGGCCTTGAGGTCGACGAGCTTGTCGGCGGAGACCTCCATGATGGCCACGTGGGCGCCCTCGCCGAGGCAGTGGCGCGCGACGCCGAGGCCGAGGCCCGATCCGCCTCCGAGGATGAGGACCACGTGGTCGTCGAGCAGCTGCATGTCGGGTTCCTAACTGGTCTGAGTTGTGTCTCGTGCGCCGGCGCTCAGGCCGGTGCGGCGGCGCCCAGGGCCTCGGCCATGGAGGCCCCCGAGCGCAGCAGGTTCTTGTATTTCCGCAGCGCCCTGATGCGCCCACAGATCGTGACGGAGTGCATCTCGTCGCCGGCGCCGTGGACGACGACGACGTCACCGGAGTCCAGATCGCCCTCGACGACGATGTCCTCGTCGCCGGGCCGCCGCTCACCGAGGACGTGGAGCTTGATGCCGTACTGCTCGGTCCACAGGTAGGGCACGGCGGTGAAGGGCACCGGCTCGTCGGCGCCGCCCTCTCCAGTGCCCACCCTGGCGATGTTCAGGCCGACGTGCCGGCCCTGCTCGATCGCGTGCGTCCAGTGCTCGATGCGCCGGCGGCGCCCCGTGCGGACCTCGACCGCGTTGGCGACGTCTCCGGCAGCCCACACGCCCGGGACGTTGGTCCTGCCCGCCGCGTCAGTCCATACTCCGTCACCCAGGTCGACACCAGAGCCCGCGAGCCAGGCGGTGACCGGTTCCGCGCCGATCCCGGCCAGCACCGGCCCTGCGGCCAGACGGGTGCCGTCGGCGAGCACGATGTCGTAGCCCGTCTCCGTCACCTCGACCGAGACCGCCCTGGACTCGCTCGGGAGGTCGACGCCGTGGGATCGGTGCACCCCGAGAAGCCAGTCTGACACGGTGTCGCCGAGCACGTGGCGGAGGGGGCGAGGGCCTGACCGGAGGAGCGTGACCGGCACCTCCCGGGACCGGAGCGCCGCGGCCACCTCGAGCCCGATGAAGCCGGCGCCGATGATGGTCGTCGCCTTGCCGTGCGTGACCAGCGAGCGGAGCGCTTCGAGGTCGGCGACGGTCCGCAGGGTCGGCAGTGCGGTACCTGCCGTGGTGAGGACCGGACGCGCCCTGGCGCCGGTGGCGATGACGACGTGGCTCCACGGCAGCGCCTCGCCGTAGTTGGTCACGAGGAGCCGCCGGTCGATGTCCAGTCCGACGGCTGCGTGCCCGGCCTGCACGTCGATGCGCCGGTCGGCCAGCTGATCCGGGGTGCGCAGCGGGCTCGGCCTGACGTCTTCCCTCGAAGCGACCAGACCCTTGGACAGCATGGGCCGGTCGTAGGAGGGGGTGAGCTCGTCGTCGAGGACGGTGATCGGCCCCTCGTAGCCGCCCTCGCGGAGTCCGTCAGCGGCCGCGAGCCCGGCCGCCGACGCCCCCACCACGAGGACCCCAGGTGTGCGCCCACCCATCACGGGCCCTGCCCGACAGAGATGGCCTGCGCGGGGCACGCACGCGCCGCCTCGAGGACGTCCTCGAGGTCGTCCCCGGCGACGACATCCCGCCGGAGGACGGCGACGGGGCTGCCCGGCGGTACGTCGAACACGTCCGGGTTGATTCCCACGCACAGGCCGTACGCCTGGCACTTGGTCGCGTCGACCCGCACGTGCGTCTGTGTCTGCGCCTGGGCGCTCACAGGAAGACTCCCAGGTTGGGCGTGCCCAAGCTCGTCTCGGTGAGGATGACCTCGCGGCGGAGCAGCCGGGCCCCGTGGTCGGTGAGACGCAGCCGGTCGTTGCGCCGGCAGGGGATGAGGTCGAAGTGCGGGTCGATGCCGCGCTGCCGGTAGACCAGCAGGGCGGAGTGCACCTCGATGACCTCGGGATCAGCGGTCGGACGCACCTCGATGCTGCCGACCACCCGCAGGGTCCGCGATGGGGGCACCTCCGAGTAGGCGATACCGGTCTGGAGGCGATCCAGCCGCGTCCGGACGTGCGTCTTGGAGTCGCGCACCCGGAAGGCGCTGCGGTCGATCTCGTTCGAGCGCGGCTCGGTGGCCTGCCGGATCGGGATCGTGTAGAGGAGCTCGTCGTCGAGCAGCTCGTACCACTCCTCCTCACGGCCCTCGTCGAGCAGCCGGGCCTCGTGCGCCAGGAACTGGGTCGCGATGGCGAGGATCGCTGGGTCGGTGCTGCCGGTGGTTGCGGGTGCCTCGACGGTGGTGCTCATGCCCGGCCTCCGTTCTGCTCGATGTGCTGCGTGCTCTCGGCGGGCTGGGCACTCTTCGCGTCCCCGCCCTTCATGACCCGGAGCCAGTGCCGGTAGAAGTTGAGCTGGGTGTGCTCGCCGTAGCCGGTGTTCCGGTGGATGCCGGGGCCGGTCCAGTCCGGGTCCGGGCTCTGGTCGACGGGCGACTTGCGACCCATCTGGAAGTGGAAGTTCATCTGCTCCTTGCGCATCCACGGGCTGGCGGCCGCGCGGGGGACGCCCTCCCAGGCAACGGTGTCGTCCTGCTCGAAGATCCCGGCCGAGCCGAAGACGAACTGGCCTGTGACGTAAGCCTGCTGGGCCGACTCCTCGGACTCGAAGTTCCACACGAACTGCCACGACCACAGTTCCATCTCGCCTGGGCCGATGGGCTGCCACTGGCGGAAGCTCGTGACCACGGACACCGGACCGCCGGGCGTCGCCGGGGTGAGGAAGCGGATGAAGCTGAGGTTCGGGAAGATGGTCCCGACCGTCGGCGGCTCGTGGTCGACGACGAAGCGACCAGCCTCGTCGAGTCCGCTGAGGTCGAACTGCTCGGTGATCTCCGGCGGGTAGCCCCAGAGGACGAACCCGGGGTGGATGGCCTTGGTCCAGGCATGGCCCATGAAGTTGTGGCCGTTCTCGAACTCGTAGGCGCGGCCGATCTCGGCCGTTCCCTGGAGCCCTTGGGAGACCTTGATCTCCTCGGTGCTCCAGTGCAGGTTCGGGACGTGGTAGACGTCGCCCGCGAAGTTCTCCGCGGCGGTCTTCCAGTCGGCCTTGACCTTGTACCGGTCCGGCGGGCCGGCGACCCTCATCCCGTCCGGGTGCAGCCCGACGATGAGGTCGAGCATCCATCCGGCGCCACCGAGGAACTCGTCGAGGGTGGGCACCTCCTCGGACAGCGACGCGAAGACGAACCCCTGACGACTCTCTACCCGCGGCGCCCGCATGAGGCTCCAGTCCTTCGGGTCGAGCTTCTCTCCATAGGCGTGGTGCATCATCGGCGTCCCGACGAGCTCGCCGTCGTTGGAGTAGGTCCAGCCGTGGTACGGGCACTTGAAGAACCGCGAGTTGCCGCTGTCGGTCTGGCACACCTGGCTGCCGCGGTGGCGGCAGTAGTTGGACAGGACGTTGATGCGGCCCTCACCGGTGCGGGTCACGATGACCGGGTCGACGCCGATCCGGCGCTGCACGAAGTCACCGGCGCGCGGGATCTCGCTCTCGTGCGCCACGAACACCCAGGTGCGGGTGAAGATCTGCTCCATCTCGGCGCGGAAGACAGTCTCTTCGTTGAAGATGTCGACCGGCACGAGCTCGTCGGCGAGCGAGGTCTCGACCCGGTTGAGCAGCGCCTCGAGCTTCGGCTCCACCGTCGTCGGGCTGACGGCGGTGGTCTTGGGGGACGGAGAGGTGATGGTCATCGTTGACTCCTTGTATTGGCTGCTGCGCTCACATCGGGGGCGCGACGAAGACGCCCCGGTCGGGGTCGTTGTGCATCTGGTGGGCGACGAACTCATTCATCTGGTTCGCGGTGCCCCATTGGTCGATGAACTCGGGCTTGGTCACGTCGTAGACCGACGGGTGGTGCTCGTCCCAGTCGACGGTCTCGAGCTCGGTCGTGTACTCGACCGTGTTGCCGGCCCGGTCCATGAAGTACGAGAACGTGTTGTCTCCCGCGTGGTGGCGACCCGGGCCCCAGACCTTCTGGATCCCCTCCCGCAGCAGCCGACCGGTACCGCGCAGGTACTCGTCGACGCCACGCAGCTCGAAGGACACGTGGTTGACCGACACGTGCGGTCCACGGGCCACCGCGAAGCTGTGGTGCCAGTCGTTGCAGCGCAGGAACCACATGAACTCGCCGCGCGCACCGAGGCACAGGGAGTCGGACAGCTTGAACCCGAGGTGTTTGATGTACCACGCGACCGTGGCCTCGGGGTTGTTCGAGTTCACGACGAAGTGGGACAGCCGCACGGGGATCGACTCACGCGGTTCGATGATTCGGTAGTCGCGCACTCCCACGTCGGCAGATACCTCGACGACCCGCCCGTCGCCGTCGAAGAACCGCACGGCGTAGCCCCCGCCGGGCGTGTCGATCTTCTGCGGCTCGTGCACGAGCTGCACACCCTGCTTGACGAGCTGGGTCGCCAAGGTGTCGACGTCCTCCATCGACGCGGCGCCGAACGCAACGAGGTCGAGACGCTTGTCGTCCGCCTTGCGCAGCCGGACGACGTACTGCTCGGGCGACCCCTCGGCGGCCAGGAACCGCACGCCGTTGTCGCTGGCGACCTCGGTCAGGCCCCACAGGTCGCGGTAGAAGGCCAGCTGCCGGTCCAGGTCCGGCATGGCAATTGCGGCATGGCGCAAGTGCGTGATCAACGGCTTCGACACCTTCGTCTCCTTCAACCAACCAGTCCCGAAAGGCGGACCCGAACGGACCGGACTCGAACGTCACAGCGGACGCTAATGTCGGGAGTCACCGCGTTCAAACAATGATTGGTGATGTCCCGAATCAACAGTCTTGATAGGTTGACGTCGTGGACCTGCGCCGCGTCGACCTCAACCTCCTCGTCGCCTTCGACCTGCTCATCACGGAGGGCAGCGTCAGCCGGGCCGCGGCGCGCATGTCGGTCGGGCAGCCGGCCATGAGCGCAATCCTCGGCAGGCTGCGCAAGCTCTTCGGGGATCCGCTTTTCATCCGGGAGGGCCGCGGGCTCGTCGCCACTCCCCTGACCGAGTCCCTTGCCGAGCCGGTCCGGGACCTGCTCACCCATGCCGAGGCCGTGCTGTCACAGGGCTCGCAGTTCGACCCCGCGACGGCCAACCGGACCTTCTCGGTCATCGCCAACGACTACGTGACAATGACGTTCCTGCACCCGCTGCTGGCCCGCCTGACGTCGGAGGCGCCCGGCATCCGGCTGCACATCTTCCCGACCGGGGATGACTTCGCCGACCAGCTGCGCCGGAACCTCGTCGACCTGCTCATCGTGCCCCGCGAGGCGATGGAGGTCCACGCCGACTTCCCCCACCACGTCCTCTACCGCGACCGCTACCTCGTCGCCGTCGACGAGGACCACCCCGACGTCGGCGACACGATCACCGCGGAGCAGTTCAGCACCCTGCCCTACCTCGCGACCTCGTCGGGCCACCTGCGGTCCCTGGCCGAGATGCAGCTGGACTTCCTCGGCGTCCCCCGCAACGTCGAGATCACGACTGCCTTCGGCGTGGCTCCCTTCCTGCTCAAGGGAACCCGCCTGATCACCTTGATCCACGAGCGGCTCGCGGACCAGGTCCGCGAGACGGCCGGGCTCAAGGTCATGGAGCCGCCCATCCCACGGCTGCAGCCGATCACCGAGATCATGCTGTGGACCAAGCGCACCGACGGCGACAAGGCGCACCAGTGGCTCCGCCAGCGGCTGCTCGACCTCGCCCAGGAGCTCGACGACCACTGACGTGGCCGCGCCGGGCTGCCCCGGTCGAGTGTGCACCCCACGCCAGCCCCCTTCCGGGTTGAGGGTGCACTCCAAGCCCGGCCGCAGCGACGCGGACTGCACACTCGACGAGGACCCAGCCCGGCGCGAACTGCACACTCGACGAGGACCCAGCCCGGCGCGAACTGCACACTCGACGAGGACCCAGCCCGGCGGCATACGGCCAGAGTTTCCGCAACACGCCCGGCAACCCGAAACGCACCCCTGAAGCATCCATGGTCAGTTCCGAGGCACCGGGCGTGTTGCGGCGAACCGCGGGACCTTCGGCCCTGTCTGTGGCCCGCCAGCGGACCCACGATGAGGCGTCATCGACCAGGGGCACGTCGACGTGCCGCATGGAAAGGGGATCCACCATGCAACCGATCAAGGACGCCGCAGCCGACTTCCTCACCCACAAGCGCGTCGCCGTCACGGGCGTCTCCCGCAACGGCGCCTCGCACGGAAGCAATGCCGTCTACCAGCGGCTCCGCGATCGCGGCTATGAGGTGTTCGCCGTCAACCCCAACACCGAGAAGGTCGAGGGCGACGCCGCGTACCCGGACCTCAAGTCCATCCCGGGCGGTGTGGAGACGGTCGTCATCGGAACACGCCCGGAGCACGCCCAGGCGACGGTGGAGGAGTGCGCGGAGCTCGGCATCAAGCAGGTCTGGATGCACCGCGGGCCGGGCGGCGGAAGCGTGTCCAAGGACGCCGCCGAGTGGGGCCGCGCCCACGGGATGACGGTCATCGACGGCGGCTGCCCGCTCATGTTCGAACCGACCTCGGACACCGGCCACAAGATGATGCGCTGGGTGTTCGGACTGAGCGGCAACGTGCCACGCAACGTCTGACCGGCCAGCCCGCCGATCCACGGTCTCACCCGCGCGGAATGAGATCGGCGCGCAGCCCGGACAACGAAAGTGCGTCCTCGTTACCGTGAGGTCACACCACGGCCGTGTCTGGTGCTGTGGCCGGTCGGCGGGAGCACAGAGACATGCGGACCTTCGAGCAGATCATGGGCCAGGCGCTCAACGAGTCCGGCCTGGCCCAACCACTGGCCACTGCGGCGCAGACCGGGTTGGTCATGGCCAGCGCGGCAGCGCCGGGCACGTTCGAGCCGTCGCTCGTGCCTCGCTCGACCCAGGACCAGGCGCTCATCACCGGCCTGACGATGGCCCTGAACTACGCCGTCTCCACCACGACCCAGGACGCGGTCGCGGCATTCGGGGCGATCGCCGCCCGGGGACTGCCCGGCGGGAACGAGATCCGCAAACAGGCCGTGGCGACCCTGGCGCTCGACCTGCTGGCGATTCCGGTCGGTTACGGCCTCTACCGCTTCGTCTCGCGCCGGCCGAACGAGGCCATGCTCCGCGGCGGCATCCGCCAGGTTGGCTGGCGGTTCATGGCGACGGGGGTGGGCGGTGCCGTCCTCGGGACCTCGCGCGCGGGCCTCATCGCGCTCGACGATCTCGTCGGCGCCAAGGGTCGCCTGGCCCGGTTCCCGGTCGCGGTCCCGATCGGGCTGACGGTCGGCGGAGCCGTCCTGCACCGCCAGCTCCGTGACGTCCGGGACGTGGCGCCTGAGTCGGACGAGCCCCAGGCCATCGACCCCGTCCGCTCGGCGGGCCTCGGGACGGTGCTCGCCGGTGGTCTCATGGGGGCGGCCTATGCCGAGATGTGGCTGGCCGAGCAGGCGGGCGACCGTCTGGCCCAAAGGCTTCCGGGACCGCCGGCGCTCTGGCGTCTCTCCGGGCACGCACTGTGCCTCGCCGCGGTCGTCGCCGGCGGCAACGCCCTGTGGCACCGCGCGATGACGAAGGTCGAGGCCGGCGCCTCCATCGTCGACCCCGTCTTCGACGACCCAGAGGGGGGTCGCCACTGGGTCGAGCCGGACGTGAGCGGATCCTCCGAGAGCCTCGTCGCCTGGTCGACGATGGGGCGGGAGGGGCGGCGGCACGCGGTGCTCTCCGTGCGGGCCCAACCCCCACCGGACCGACCGGCGAACCTCGACTTCAGCATTCCCGCCATCATGGGAGAGCCGGCGGTGGCCGACCCGGTCCAGGTCTACGTCGGGCTCGACAGCGCTCCGACCGTCTCGGAGCGCGTCGATCTCGCCATCGCCGAGCTCGACCGGACGAACGCGTGGGAACGGTCCGTCCTCATGCTCATCTCGCCGACCGGGAGCGGTTACGTCAACTACTGCGCGAGTGCCGCCGCCACCTACCTGACCCGGGGCGACATCGCCATGGTCACCATGCAGTACTCGAAGCGCCCTTCGCCGCTGTCGCTGACGAAGGTGAAGAACGCCCGCGAGCAGAACCGCCTCCTGTGGCTGCGCCTGAGCGCCCGGTTGCGGGAGCTCAACGGGTCGGGCCCTCGCGTCGTGCTCTTCGGCGAGAGCTTGGGGGCGCACACCAGCCAGGACGTGCTGCTGCACTGGGGCACGATCGGTCCGCAGGCGCTCGGCCTCGAGCGCGCCCTGTGGATCGGCACGCCATACGGCTCGGGGTGGATGCACCAGGTGACGGGGCCGCCGCGGCCCGACGTCGACCCCGAGCTGGTCACCGTCGTCAACGACATCGACCAGCTCATGGCGATCCCACCGGAGGCCCGGAAGAAGCTGCGCTACGTGCTGCTGAGCCATGACAACGACGGCGTCGCGCGGTTCGGGCTCGACCTGATTACCAGCCGCCCGTCGTGGTTGGAGCCCAGCCGGCCGCGGCCCGAGGTGGTCAAGGGAGCGAGCCCTCGCGGGATCCCTCAGCGGATGCGGTGGCGGCCGGTCACGACGTTCGTCCAGACGTTGGTCGACATGAAGAACGCCCAGATCCCCGGCGCCTACCGGCCGTTCGGCCATGACTATCGGCCCGAGCTGACGCGGTTCATCTCCGCGGTGTTCGACCTCCCGGCCAGCGAGGAGCAGCTGGTCAGCATCGAGAACGCGCTCGCCACGCGGGAGTCCATGCGGGAGCAGATCTTCAAGGACTGACTCCAGCCCACCCAGTCACACGTCAAACTCAGCCGTATGCCGCTGAGCCAGCTCACCGGCATACGGCTGGGTCTTGCTGTTGTGCAGTGTCATTCGACTACTGCGTGCGTTCGGGTTCCACTCGGCAAGAGAGTCGGCGAACGCAACGTTCGTGTTCTCCCACCGATTGAGGTCCACGAGTTCTACATTGCAGACATGGCAGACATCGTCCTGGGCCTCTTCGCGATCCTCGCCGGGGGCGCCATGCTCTTCGCCGGACAGTTCGTGCTCCGGCTCCTGCTCCCCATCTGGGGCTTCTTCGCTGGGTTCGCTTTCGGGGCGGGGCTGTTCGCCGCGATGGCCAATGAGCGTTTCCTCGGAACCGTGCTCGGCTGGGTCGCCGGGCTGGTTCTCGGTCTCATCTTCGCGCTGTTCGCCTACCTCTTCTACGCGGTGGCCGTGATTCTGGCCATGGCCGCGTTCGGCTTCGCCATCGGCTCTGGGCTCATCGTCGCGCTCGGGATCGACTGGAACTGGATCGCGGTGCTCGTGGGCCTGGCCTTCGGCGCCGTCCTCGGCCTGCTGGCCGTCGTCGGCAACCTGCCGATGATCGTGCTCACCGTCCTCAGCTCCTTGGCCGGAGCGGTCGGGGTGGTTGCCGGTCTGATGCTGCTGGTCGGGTCCCTGGACTCCGCGCAGTTCACGGACGGCTCGTTCGTCGACGCGGTCCGGACCAGCTGGGTCTGGTACGTGCTGCTGCTCGCGCTGGCACTCATCGGCATCGTCGCCCAGACCCGGCAGAGGTTGGTCATGCGCCGCACCGTCCGCGACGCCTGGTACGCCGAGAGCGCGTCGATGCCATAGTCGTCGACCTCTTTGGGTTCGGGGCGAACCTCATGGTCCTCAGCCGGCGAGGATGACGGCAAGGGTCCGCGGGCCGTGGACGCCCTCGACGCGGTTGAGCTCAATGTCGCTCGTCGCCGAAGGGCCGCTGACGAAGGTGAGCGGCCGGCTCGGGTCGAGGCGCGCCAGGGCTTCGGGCACGGTCTGCACGACATCTGCGGTGCGCACGACGCAGATGTGGACGTCGGGCACGAGCGTCAGGGCGCGCCGCCCACAGAGCGGTGACCCGTCGAGGACGATGGTGCCGGTCTCGGCGATCGCGACGACCGAGCCAGTGACGACCGCGGGCACGGCGTCGAGCTCGGCCGGGGTCATGGTGCCAAGGTCGGGCCGGGTCCCTATGCCGCTGACCCACGCGGTGGGTATGCCCGGTGCGGTGAGTATGCCGTCCTGGACCTCGCCGCCGTCGGCATGATCCTCGGTTCCGTTGGGAGATAAGGCAAGTACGACTGTCTCGCGGACAGTGCTCGCGATCGATGCGTGGTCGTCGGCGGAACGAGCGACGCGGGCGCGGTAGTCCTCGAGACGGTCCACGAACAGGTCGACCAGAGCCGGTGAGCCGGGTGGGTGCTCGCCAGCGTGCCGGTAGCGGCGTGGCACGTCCGGGGCGACTGGCTCGGCCGATGCTGCCATCGACCCAGTGCGGCCGAGGGCTTGGCGGATCCTGGCCAGGACGACGTCCCGTGCGATGGTGTTATCGGTGGTCATTCGTGCTCACCCGGGCCCGCGTTGACGTCCTGCGGGTGGGTTCGGGCCCACCAGTCGCGGAAGGTCTCGTCGGGCAGGTCGGGCACATCGCGTGACGCCGTCCAGCGGTTCAGGGGCGGGGGCAGCGGGATGATCGGCTTGCCCCGCCGTATGCCGCGGCGTGCCTTGAGGGCCGCCCGCCCGGCCCGTGCGAACCGGCGGGCGTCCGACATGATCCAGGCGGCCGCGCGCATCGCAGCTCCTTCCGGCGTCGGCAGGTGGGCCGAGTCGCTGTGCGCCTCGATGTGCTCGGCGCGGAGCCGGACGAGCTGGTCGGGGATCGGGATCTTGACCGGGCATACGTCGTAGCAGGCGCCACACAGCGACGAGGCGTACGGGAGGGTGTCGTTAGGGTTGGTGTCACGCCCGTCGAGACCCGTCAGCTGCGGTGAGAGGATCGCTCCGATCGGGCCCGGATAGACTGAGCCGTAGGCGTGGCCGCCGACCCGTTCGTAGACCGGGCAGACGTTGAGGCACGCTGAGCAGCGTATGCAGTGCAGCGCGGACCGGCCGTGTTCGTCGGCCAGGACCCGGGTGCGGCCATTGTCGAGCAAGACAAGGTGGAACTCCTGAGGCCCGTCGCCCGGAGTGACCCCACTCCATGTCGAGGTGTAGGGGTTCATCCGCTCTCCGGTGGATGAGCGGGGCAGCAGCTGCAGGAACACCTCGAGGTCGGTCCAGGCGGGCACGAGCTTCTCGATCCCCATGACCGTGATGAGGGTGTCGGGCAGGGTCAGGCACATCCGGCCGTTGCCCTCGGACTCCACCACTGACAGCGTTCCCGTCTCCGCCACAGCGAAGTTCGCCCCCGAGACCGCCACCTTCGCCCGCAGGAACACCTCACGTAGATGCGCCCGCGCTGCCGCGGCCAGCACCGGAGGGTCGTCGGTCAGCGCCGGGTCGACCCCCGGCATCTCACGCAAGAAGATCTCCCGGACCTCGGCGCGGCCGCGGTGGATGGCCGGAACCAGGATGTGCGAGGGCTTGTCATGCCCGAGCTGGACGATCAGCTCGGCCAGATCGGTCTCGTGCGCTGTGATCCCGGCACTCTCGAGCGCTTCGTTGAGCCCGATCTCCTGGGTGGCCATCGACTTGACCTTGACCACCTCGGTCGTGCCGGTGGCCCGGACCAGCCCGGTCACGATCTCGTTGGCCTCGCCTGCGTCTCGGGCCCAGTGCACCCGGCCGCCGCGCGCGACGATGTTTCCCTCGAGCTGCTCGAGCAGCTCTGGCAGCCGGGCCATCGTGGACGCCTTGATGGCCTCGCCGGCGTCGCGCAGGGCCTCCCAGTCGGGCACCTCACCGACGACCGCTGCCCGCTTGGCCCGGATCGTCGCTGTCGCGTGCCCGAGGTTCCGGCGCAGCCGCGCATTGTCGAGTGCGGCCCGCGCTGCGGCCGGGAACGGGACCTCGCCCGCGAGGTTGCCGGAACCTGGCGGGAGGTTGCCGTACCCGCCGACACTGCCGGACGGCATACCCAGGAAGGTGCTCATGATGTGCTCGCCAGGATCTCGGCCAAGTGCACCGGCCGCACCCCGGTGCGCAGTCGGGCGAGCCCGCCGCCGATGTGCATGAGACACGAGGAGTCACCCGCGGTGACCACCTCGGCCCGGGTCGCTGCGACCGCGGCCATCTTGTCGGCCAGCATCGCGGTGGAGGTGTCGGCGTTCTTGACCGCGAAGGTGCCACCGAACCCGCAGCAGGAATCCGCGGCCGGCAGTTCCACGAGGTCGATCCCGCGCACCGCCCGCAGCAGCGCCAGCGGTCGGTCCCCGACCCGCAGCATTCGCAGCGAGTGACAGGTCGGGTGGTACGTGACTCGGTGTGGATACGACGCTCCGACGTCGGTCACTCCGAGCACGTCGACGAGCAGCTCGGACAGCTCGAACGTCCGCTCAGCGACCGACGCGGCGCGCGCCGCCAGCGTGTCATCGCCCGCCCGCGAGGCGAGCTCGGCGTGCTGGTGTCGCACCGACCCGACGCATGACCCGGACGGCGCCACGATCGCCTCGCACCCGTCGGCCAGAGCCGCCTCGAACACGTCGACGTGGTGCGCGACGAGCCCCACGGCGTCCCGTTGGTAGCCGGTGTTCGTGTGCATCTGCCCGCAGCAGGTCTGCGCGTCCGGGAACATCACCTCGTGGCCCAGCCGCTCGAGCAGCTCCGTCGTGGCTCGAGGCACGTCCGGGAAGAGGACGTCGCCGAGGCAGGTGGCGAACAGCGCGATCCTCATGACCGCAACCCTTCCATGGCAGGTCCACGGAATGTCCGCTCGGGCGCCACAAGCTCAGGATGGGCTCGGGCGGTCGCCCGGGCTGGCTTGGGGCGGTTGCGCACGTTGGACACGCTACCGATCGAGACCCCCGCTCGGCCTGCCACGAGCCTCATGTTGAGAGCGTTCCGTCAGGCAGGTAGACCTTGACGACACCGGCAGCGAGCCCGGTGCGGCTGAGTTGCGCCCTCATCTCCTCCAGCGAGCCCGGCGCTGCACCGTGGGCACGAGCTTGGACCAGGATGTTCCCGAGAGCAGTGGCCTCGATCGGGCCTCCCGTCACGGGTATGCCGGCCAGGTGGGCGGTGAGTTGGCACAGCAGCGCGTTGCGGGACCCCCCGCCCACGATGTGGATCACCTCGACCGTTCGCTCGGCTAGACGGGCTGCCTGGTTGATCGTGCGCGCGTACGCGGCGGCGAGGGAGTCGAGGATACAGCGCACGGTCTCGGCCGGGCTCATGTCAGGCGTTCCGGCAGCCTGCGTGATTCGGGAGGGAATGTCGCCCGGTGCGATGAACGACTCGTCGTCGACGTCGACGACTGGTCCCCCAGAGGGCAGTTCCTCGGCCTGTCGCAGGACGGATTCCTGGTCGACGGTGACCCCCCGTTCGGGCCAGGTTCGGAGCGACTCCTGGAGCAGCCAGAGCCCGCCGATGTTGCGCAGGTATCGAATTCGGCCGTCGACGCCTCCCTCGTTGGTGAAGTTGGCGGCGCGGCTCTCCGGCGTGAGGACCGGCTTGTCGAGCTCGAGTCCGGCCAGGGACCACGTGCCGCTCGACACGTAGGCGAAGTGGGGCGTCGCCGCGGGCACGGCCACGACGGCCGAGGCAGTGTCGTGCGATCCGACGGCGGTGACCACTGTTCCCGGACGCATTCCGGTGCGCGCAGCGACATCACGAGTGATCTGGCCGAGCGTGTCACCGGGCGAAACCAGAGGTGCGAGTCTCCCCATGGGCAGTCCGAGACGCCGCATCAGCGGCTCGGACCAGACGCCGGTGCGCGCGTCGAGAAGGCCCGTCGTCGACGCGTTGGTGGCCTCGGTCCGCAACACACCGCTCAGGCGGTACGCGATGAGATCGGGGAGAAGGACTATGTGCGCCGCCTTGTCCCAAAGAGAGGAGCGCTTCTCGGCCGCCAGCTGGAACAACGTCGTGAACGGCAGATGCTGTAGCCCGTTGATGTCGTAGAGCTCCTCCGCCGTGACGCGCGAGTGCACGCCGGAAACCTCGGACGCGCCTCGCTCGTCGCGGTATGAGATCGGCTCGGCCAACAGCCTGAGGTCCGAGTCGAGGAGCGCGTAGTCGACCGCCCAGGTGTCAATCCCTATCGACTCGACCTGCGGGAACTCACGTGCGAGGTCCGTGAGACCTGTCAGCACCTCCTCGATCAGCCGGGTGAGGTCCCATCGAAGATGTCCGTCCCGTCGCACCATTCCGTTCGCGAACCGCCGAACGGTGTGCAGCGTGGGAGTGCCATTGGCGTCTTCGACGACCCCCGCCATGACCCGGCCGCCGGAGGCGCCGATATCCACTGCGCCGAAGACGCGCGGCTCCACGGTGTCCTCAGCGAAGGAATGCGGCTGCGACGCCGGAGTCGACGGGAATATGCAGACCAGTGGTCTGGGTCAGGTCGGGCCCGACGAGCGCGAAGACCGCGGCGGCGCAGTGCTCGGGGAGCACTTCCTTCTTGAGCAGGGTGCGTTGGGCATAGAAGGCCCCCAGGTCCTTCTCCTCGACACCGTAGACCGCTGCACGGTTGGCACCCCAGCCGCTCGAGAAGATGCCAGAGCCGTGGACGACGCCGTCCGGGTTGATGCCGTTGACCTTGATGCCGTGCTGCCCGAGTTCCGCGGCGAGGAGACGCACCTGATGGGCCTGGTCGGCCTTGACCGCGCTGTAGGCGATGTTGTTCGGGCCGGCGAAGAGCGAGTTCTTGGACGAGATGTAGACGATGTCGCCGCCCATCCCCTGCTCGATGAGCACCTTGGCTGCCGCCCGGGAGACGAGGAACGAGCCTTTTGCCATGACGTCATGCTGCAGGTCCCAGTCGGCCACGGTGGTCTCGAGAAGCGTCTTCGACAGTGACAGCCCGGCGTTGTTGACGACGAGGTCGAGGCCGCCAAAGGCCAGGACCGCTGCATCGACGGCGGCTTGCACAGCGGCCTCGTCGGAGACGTCGGCCTGGACCCCGATGGCGACGTCGCCGCTCCCGATCTCCGTGGCAACGCCTTCGGCCTTCGCGAGCTCGAGATCGGCAACGACCACGCACGCGCCTTCTGCTGCCAGCCGTTTCGCGATCGCCTTGCCGATGCCGGAGGCGGCGCCGGTGACGAGCGCGATGCGCGTGGCCAGGGGCTTCGGCTTGGGCATCCGTTGGAGCTTGGCCTCCTCGAGCGCCCAGTACTCGATGCGGAACTTCTCGCTCTCGTCGATGGGCGCATAGGTCGATAGCCCCTCGGCGCCGCGCATCACGTTGATCGCGTTGACGTAGAACTCCCCCGCGACACGGGCGGTCTGCTTGTCCTTGCCGAAGGAGAACATCCCCACTCCCGGCACGAGCACGATGAGTGGGTCGGCGCCTCGGATCTCGGGGCTGTCCGGTGTGGCGTGCCGCTCGTAGTAGCCGCGGTAGTCCTCACGGTAGGTCTCGTGCAGCTCCTTCAGCCGGGCGACCATCTCATCGGTGCCTGCCGTCGCCGGTAGGTCGAGGACCAGCGGCTTGACCTTGGTGCGCAGGAAGTGGTCGGGACAACTGGTGCCCAGCTCCGCGAGCCGCGGATGCTCCGCGTGCGCGAGGAAGTCGAGCACCACGTCGGAGTCGGTGTAGTGGCCGACCATCGGCCGGTCGGTGCTCGCCATGCCGCGGATCGTCGGCGCGATCGCCGCCGCCTTGGCATGGCGCTCGGCCTCCGGCAGGGCGGCATATCCGGGCAGTTCCGCGCCGAACGGCTGCCGCGTCGAGTGTTCGTCGATGTATGCCGCAGCTGTCTGAATCATCCAGAGGGAGTTGCGCTCGCACTCATCGCTGCTCGCGCCCCAGGCGGTGATGCCGTGGCCGCCGAGGATGCACCCGATGGCCTCGGGGTTGTCCGCCTTGATGGCGGCGATATCGAGGCCGAGCTGGAAGCCAGGCCGCCGCCATGGCACCCAGACCACCTTGTGACCGTAGATCTGCTTGGTCAGCTCCTCGCCGTCAACCGCGGTCGCGATCGCGATCCCGGCGTCGGGATGCAGGTGGTCGACGTGCGGGGATTCGACGAGACCATGCATCGCGGTGTCGATCGAGGGAGCCGCGCCACCCCTGCCATGCAGGCAGTAGTCGAATGCGGACACCATCTCGTCCTCGCGCTCGACGCCGGGATAGACGTCGACGAGGGCGCGCACGCGGTCCAGCCGCAGCACCGCCAGACCCTGCGGCGTCAGGGTGCCGAGATCACCCCCGGAACCCTTGACCCAGAGGAGCTCGACATCCCCGCCGGTCACCGGATCGATGCCGATGCCCTTGGCCGAGGTGTTCCCGCCGGCGTAGTTGGTGTTCCTCGGATCACCGCCCAGCCGGTTCGATCGCGAGATCAATTCCGCAACAACAGCGTTGGGGCTCATCGTGTCAGTTCCATCCTGCCTGGGCACCGCCGACCCGGTCGCGTTCGATCTGCTCCTGGTACCCGCTCGCCAGGTAGGCGCGCATCGGGTCGGCCGGTAGTCCGCGGCTCTCGCGCCACTGCGCCAGCGCCGGCCGCACGTCGGTGTAGAAGGCGTCCATGAAGATCTCGTTGGCGAGGAGTACGTCGCCGGCGTCGCGCGCGTCGTCGAGCGCGGCGGCATCGAGGAGCAGCGCCCGCGCGACCATCTCCTGGACGTTGAGCACCGAGCGGATCTGGCCCGGCACCTTCTTCTCGATGTTGTGGCACTGATCGAGCATCAGCGCCACCTCCGAGCCAGATCCGAAGCCGCCTCCGCGGACCACCTCGACGAGGATCCGGTACAGCTGGAACGGATCGGCCGCGCCCACGATGAGGTCGTCGTCGGCATAGAACCGGCTGTTGAAGTCAAATGAGCCGAGCCGCCCGAGGCGCAGCAGCTGCGCCACGATGAACTCGATGTTCGTCCCGGGAGCGTGGTGACCCGTGTCCAGGCATACGACCGCACGCTCGCCGAGCGCCGCGACTTGGGCGTAGGCCGTACCCCAGTCGGGCACATCGGTGTGGTAGAACGCCGGCTCGAAGAACTTGTACTCGAGCACGAGGCGCTGGTCCTCGCCAACGTGCGAGTAGATCTCGGCCAGTCCCTCAGCGAGCAAGTCCTGGCGCCGACGCATATCGCCCTGGCCGGGATAGTTCGTGCCGTCGGCCAACCAGATCTTCAGGTCCCGAGACCCCGTCTCGTGCATGATCTCGATGCACTCGAGGTTGTGCTCGACCGCGCGACGCCGAACCGAGGGGTCGGCGTTGGTCAGGCTGCCGAGCCTGTACTCGTCGTCCTGGAACGTGTTGCTGTTGATCGTTCCGAGCTCGACATCGTGCTCCGCGGCATACAGGCGAAGCTTGCCGTAGTCGTCGACCTTGTCCCACGGGATGTGCAGAGCCACCCGCGGGGCGAGCCCGGTGAACCTGTGCACGGCTGCGGCATCGGCGATCTTCTCCTCCACGGTGCGCGGCGTCCCTGGTGAGCCGAAGACCTTGAAGCGCGTGCCGGAGTTGCCGTAGGCCCACGAGGGCACCTCGATGGCGAGTTCCCCGAGGCGGTCGGAAATCGATTCGAAGCTGGTCATGTCGTCACTTCACATCTGCGTCAGAGTTGGGATGGTGGGCGTTGAGCTGGTCCTCCAGATGGAAGATCTCCTCGAGCTGCACGAAGCCCTGATCCGGAGTCACGTCATCGAGATCCACGAAGAACTCAGCCATGTCCGCCTGCCACCGAGCATTCACCTCAGCTCTTGCCATTCCAGCGCGGGCCGCCTCGAGTGACGGCGTCTCCAAGTAGCCGATGAGAAGGCCGTCGGGACGCAGAAAGAGGGAGTAGTTGTGCCAGCCGGTTGCCTTGAGGGCGTGCAGCATCTCAGGCCAGACGGCTCGATGCCTGGCCCGATACTCCTCGAGCCGGTCGGTCCTTACCTGGAGCTGAAAGCAGACGCGGTGCATTCCGTTCTTCTTGGGTTGTCAGGCATCAGCCGGGGCCGGTGACGAGGGTGGTCGACCCCGGCTGATGCGGTGGATCCGGTCAGAAGTTGAACTTGTCGATGTTGTCCGAGTTGAAGGCGGTCGGGTCACCGAGGAGGACCTCGCCATTCGCGCCAACCTTGTAGTCACCGAGCCGGCCCGCCTTGAACGAGTCGCCTTCCTTGCCCGTGATCTGGCCGTTGACGAGGGCGGCCGCCGTTTGCGCGGCAAGGTAACCGAGATCGGTGGGGTTCCACAGATAGAACTCCTTGACCGTGCCGTTCTTGACGTACTCCCGCATCTGGTTCGGCGTGCCGAGCCCCGTGAGGGCGACCTTGCCCTTCTTGTCCGAGGTGGACAGGTAGCGCGCGGCTGCCGCGATGCCGACCGTGGTGGGGCTGATGATGCCCTTGAGGTTCGGGTGCGTCTGCAGCAGGGCCGCCGTCTTGTCGAACGAGGTCTGGTCGTCGTCGTTCCCATACACGGTGTCGACGAGCTTGATGTTCGGGTGGTTGGTCAGTTCCTTCTTCATCAGCTCGATCCACGTGTTCTGGTTCGTGGCGTTGGCCGACGCGGACAGGATCGCGATCTCACCGGAGTCGCCGATCTCCTTCGCGATCCCCTCGACCTGCGCCTTCGCGATGCCCTCGGGAGAGGCCTGGTTGACGAACGCATCGCGGTACTGGGGGTCGGTGTCGGAGTCGAACGTGACGACCTTGACGCCGGCCTGCTTCGCCTGCGTCAGCGCGTCGCCGATGGCCTTCGGGTCGTTCGCCGAGATGACAATCGCACTGACATGCTGCTGCGCAGCCGTGTTGATGTACTGCACCTGGGCGTCGGGGCTGGCGGTCTGCGGACCGACTTGGGAGTACGTGCCACCCAGCGACTCAATCGCCTCCTTGCCACCGGCGTCGCTGGCGTCGAAGTACGGGTTCCCGAGGTTCTTCGGGATGAACACGACATTGAGGGCTTTGCTGGCCCCAGTGCCGCCGGCCGTACCGGCCGGTGTCGTCGGCGTCTCCGCCTTGCCGCAGCCGACGAGGGCGAGCGCGATCGACAGGGCGGCCGCGCCGAGCATTGCGCCGCGACGTGTAACGGTGTGCATCTGGCGAGTTCCTTTCATTGTGATCCGACGCTTTGCGGCGTCTGTCGTGGGCCTTTGGCCCGATTACGCCTGGCCGCGACGTCGGAGACCCACGCCAGGACTGTTGTGGAGATGACGGACAACACGAGAAGCAGCCCGATGATGATGTTGATAACGTTGACCGTCACTCCTTGTAGGCGAAGTGCACTTGAGATGACGCCGATCAGGAGCACGCCTGCGACAACGCCTGGGAGCTTGCCGCGGCCGCCGAAGATGGACACCCCGCCGAGAAGCACGGCAGCGATGACCTGCAGCTCCAGACCGGTGGCGTTGTCACCCCTCGCGCTGCCAAACCTCAGCGTGAAATAGATGCCGGCAAGAGCGGACACCACACCGGTGAGGCAGAACAGGATGAACTTGGTGCGCTTGACGTTGACCCCTGAGAACACTGCGGCTTCGCTGCTCAGACCCGTGTCGTAGATCCCCCGACCGAAGGCCGTGAAGTGGAGCAGCAGGGTGAAGATGACGAGAAGCACAAGGAATACGAGCATCACGCCGGGTATGCCAGTGGAGCCGATGACCTGCGACGCCCGCTGGGTCCAGTCCTGGGCGAAGCCTGTAACGGCGCTGGTGCCGAGCAGGCCGACCGCGATTCCGCGATAGAGCGCCAGCGTGCCGATTGTCACCGCCAGCGACGGCAGCCCCACATAGCCCACCAGGAATCCGTTGAGCGCACCGCAGATCAACCCCACGACGAGGGCGACGAGGAAAGAAGGCACGATCCCGACCCCCCGCTCATGGAGCAGCCCCAGCGTGGCGCTCGACAGCCCGACCACGCTGGCGACGGACAGGTCGATCTCGCCCGTAATGATGACGAGCGTCATCGGCAGGGCGATGAGCAGGATCGTCGTGACGTCGAGCAGGAGGTAGGTGAGTGTCAGGGAATCCCCGAAGTACGGGACATTGCTGTAGCCCCACAGGTAGACAACCACGACCAGTGCGATCATCGCGGCCTCACGGCTGAGGAGCAGCCGTCGCCACAGCGGATGGGCGTATGCCGCATACGTCTCGGTTGGGCTCATGACCCGTCCCTCGCCTCGATGAGTCGCCGTGCCTGGCGGGTGGACAGGACGCGGTCAAGGATGATCGCCGCGATGATCAGAGCACCCACGAGGGCCTGCTGCCAGAAGTCGGAAATGCCGACCATCGGCAGGGCGCGGTTGATCGTGACGAGCAAGACCGCGCCGATGGCGGCACCCCATACCGTGCCTGAACCTCCGAAGATCGCCACCCCGCCGATGACGGCGGCAGCGACCGCCTGAAGCTCGATGCCTGTCCCGGCCTCAGACGAGACCGTGCCGTAGCGAGCCGCGTAGATGACACCGGCCAGCCCGGCCAACGCGCCGCTGAGGACGAAGGCACCGATGACGCGACGCCGGACGGGCAGGCCGTAGAGGACGGCGGCGTCGGGATCAGACCCGACGGCATAGAGCTCCCGCCCGCTACGAGCGGTCTGAAGGTAGTAGCCGACGACGATGACGATCACCATGGCGATGATGAACAGCACCGGGATGGTGAGGATCTGCTGCGTGCCCAGGTTGAGGAAGCCCGCAGGCATCTGAGAGGCCGAGACGAGGCTCGCGCCGGCCCACGTCAACAGGATGCCTCGGAAGATGTACAGCGTGCCGAGGGTGATGACCAGAGCAGGCACCCTGCCGAAGCCGACGAGGACGCCGTTCATGAGCCCGAGCACGCCGCCGGCCAGAACGGCAATCGCGAAGACTGCGATGATCGGCAGGCCGGGATGGTCTATGAAGAGTCGACCAGTCATGTAGGCAGTCAGCCCCAGGACGCTGCCAACCGACAGATCCACGTTGCGCGTGATGATGACGACGGTCTGTCCGACAGCCAGCACCATCAGCATCGCCGGTGTCAGGAGCAGATCTCGCCAACCACTGGCGCTGAAGAGGAAGGTGGGGTTCTTGATCGTGGCGGCGGCGATCAACAGGACGAGGACGATGAAGATCGACAGCTCACGGGAGCGAAGCACCGTCTTGACGAGGCGTTCCCGGTCCGACATGGCACTCGGCTCCAGGAGAAGCGTTGTCTCCTCGCTCGCCTGTGCCGTGGTCTGCGTCTCCGGGGTCATGAGGCGGCCTCCAGGGAGGCGGTTGCGGCATGCATCACGCGCTCGGGCGTCGCTTCCTCGCGCGGCAGGTCAGCAGTGAGCCGACCCTCACAGACGACCAGGATCCGGTCAGCCATGCCCAGGACCTCGGGCAGCTCGGAGGAGATCATCAGGACCGCCATCCCCTGACCGGCCAGTTCGGACAGAAGTCGATGCACCTCGGCCTTCGTCCCGACGTCTATGCCTCGGGTCGGTTCGTCGATGATGAGCAGGTCGGGTTTCGACGCCAGCCACTTCGCGATGACAACCTTCTGCTGGTTGCCGCCGCTCATCGTGTTCGCAGACATGTCAAGGGCGTTCGTCTTGACGTTGAGACGTGCCGCCCAGGGTGCGGCTGCCTTGTTCTCACGAGCGCGGGTGATCAGCCCCCCTGACGTGAGGATCCTGCGAATCACCGAGGCGACGTTGTCCGCGACAGAGGCCTCGGTGACAAGCCCTTGCCTGCGGCGGTCCTCGGGGATGAACGCCATCCCGGACTTGATCGCTGCCGTGGGGCTCGTCGACGGGACCCGGTCCCCCTTCATGCGAACGGTCCCCGAGTCGTAGCGGTCGACGCCGAAGACTGCTCGGGCAATCTCGCTCCGTCCCGCGCCGACAAGGCCGGCGAGCCCGACGATCTCTCCACGACGGACCGTGAAGGACACGTCGTGGAAGGTGCCGCTCGAGTTGAGTCCCTCGACCTCGAGCACGACTTCGCCAACCTCGGTGGCCACCTTGGGGAACAGATTCCCGACCTCACGGCCGACCATCAGGTTGACGATCTCGGTGACCGAGGTCTGCGCGATGGATCGGGTGTCGATGTAGGCCCCGTCGCGCATGACGGTAACGCTGTCGCACAGCGAGAAGACCTCGTCGAACCGGTGGGAGATGAAGACGATGGCGCGGCCTTCGTCGCGCAGCTGACGCGCGACCGTGAACAGGCGCTCGACCTCGGCACCGGAGAGGGCCGCGGTCGGCTCGTCCATGATGAGGACCTTGGCGTCCAGTGAGATGGCCTTGGCGATCTCGATGATTTGCTGGTCGGCGATCGACAGACCGAGTGCCAGTCGACGTGGGTCGATGTGGACGCCCAGCCCCTTGAAGAGCCGTTCCGCCTCGCGATACATCGCGGCCTTGTCAATCCGCCTGCCACGACCAAGGATCTGCCGACCCATGAAGATGTTCTCGGTGACCGACAGGTCCGGGAAGAGGGTGGGTTCCTGATAGATCACGGCCACGCCCGCAGCCTTGGACTCGGCGGTCGACCCGAAGTCCGCCGCCTCGCCGTCCAGAAGGAACGTGCCGCTGTCCCGGCGGTACACGCCGGCGACGATCTTGACGAGCGTGGACTTGCCGGCCCCGTTCTCTCCGACCAGGGCGTGGATCGAGCGCGACTCTGCACGCAGGCTCCCCGAGCGCAGCGCGACGACCGGGCCGAAGGACTTCGAGACGTCCCTCACCTCGAGCGTTGCCGCCGTTGACGGATCCGTGCTCATGGAACCCTGCCTCATTGAAAGGTTTCAGTACGGCTCATACAGTAGGCACGCGTGTGAGGCGTGTCAACGGATCCCGGCTATGACTCGCTTGAGGTTCGTGGATGCCGGTAAAGGTACGCTGATCGCACGCGCTGGACGCGAATTGCGGACGTTTCAACGGAGGAAGCGATGACCGGCAAGAGGCAGCAAGAGGTCGTCGGCCGGTCAGCATCGGTCAAGGACGTCGCGGCGGCCGCCGGGGTTTCGCTGGGGACCGTCAGCAACGTGCTGAACCGGCCTTACCTGGTCCGGGAGGCCACCCGTCGACGGGTGGAGCAGGCGATGTCCGACCTGGGCTTCATCCGCAACGAGTCAGCCCGACAGCTCCGCGCGGGCCGCAGTCGCACGTTGGGATACGTCATGCTCGACGCCACGAACCCCTTCTTCACCGACGTCGCCGCTGGTATGGAGATTGCGGCCGAGCGGGCCGACCTCACGCTCTACCTGTGCAACAGTGACAGCCGCAAGAACCGCGAAGTCATGTACCTGGACGCCCTGCAGCAACAGCGCGTTCAAGGCATTCTCATCACGCCGGTAGAGCCTGACTCCCCGCAGCTCGAGGCCGTGGTGGAGCGTGGAACCCCGCTCGTCGTCGTAGACCGGCACAGTCGTGATACCGACTTCTGCACTGTCGCGGTCGATGACCGCCTGGGCGGAAGACTCGCCATCGAGCATCTCGTCGACCAGGGACACACATCCGTCGCCTTCGTCGCTGGGCCCATGAGCATTGGCCAGGTCCGCGATCGGTACGAGGGCGCGAAGGATGCGTGGCGCGACGCTGGACTCCCAGATTCGGCGCTGATCTGCATCACTGGGTCCGCCCTGACTGCCTCTGAAGGACGATCCGCGGGAGAGCGTCTGTCTGGGCTACCGAGAAAGCGCAGACCAACGGCCGCGTTCTGCGCCAACGACCTGCTCGCCCTTGGACTGCTCCAGAACTTCATCACTGCGGGTCGTCGCGTTCCCGAAGACATTGCCATCGTCGGGTACGACGACATCGACTTCGCGGCTTCGGCAGCAGTTCCGCTCACCTCGATTCGACAGCCACGGCAGGAACTCGGCACCAAAGCCGCAGAACTCGTGATCGATGAAGCCGACAACCCGGAACACACCCATGAACACGTCGTGTTCATTCCGGAGATCGTCGCCCGGGCGTCAACGCTCGGCTTACGCAGCTCGCTGCGCGCCTGAGAAAGCGCGTGCTGGCTCGCGCCCCCTCCTGCAACTGATTTCCGTCCTTTGAGGACGCGTCACCCCGCCGCAAGGACGCAGAACTCGTTGCCTTCCGGGTCTGCCAGGACGACCCACGATGCGTCACCCTGGCCACATCGACGCACTGTGCGCCATGGGCGAGACGAGCCACCTCGGCGTCCTGGTCGTCGGGCCGGAAGTCGAGATGTAGTCGGCTCTTGGACGTCTTGGCCTCATCGAGGCGGACGAAGTCCAGCCCCGGGATGCGATCGGGTGCTGGGCGGATCTCGAACTCGTCAGCCGAGGAGTGGACGGGCCACAGACTCCGGACACAGCGAATTTGCTCGTGACGCGCTCTGGTCTCAGGCCCCATTCCTCAACTCGTCGATGGACCGTGTGAGGCGGGCCAGGGTGTCGCTGTCGACGGTGGCGCGGCTGCGCCGCAGACCCACGATCGCCGCGCCGGCCACGCCGTCGTGGGCGGTTCGGACGTCGGCACCGGCAAGCTCTCTCGTGAGGGCACCGCCCGACATTCGGCCGGGAGCGAGGAGTCCCCTAACGACCACGCTTCCCCCGAGGACAACCGGCAACTCGTCGTGCCCCTCACGGACCAAGCGGAGGGTCCTGGCCAGGACCTCCTCCGCCTCCGCCGTGATCGCCGCCGCAATCTCATCGGTGGCCTCCGCACGGAACGCCAGCGGCGCGAGTCGGGCGAGCCGCACGGGCTGGCCGTCGTAGGCCCAGGCGACCAGGGCCTGAAGCAGCGGCGACCGGTATCCCTCCGCCGGTTGCAGGCCGAGCTCCTCGATCACCAGCCGCGTCAGGCCGGTCGGTTCGCCGGTGTCGTCGAGGTCCGCGGCGACTGCCCGCGCGACCTTGCGGCCGATCCAAAAGCCCGATCCCCGGTCGCCGAGCAGCCATCCGGTCCCGTCGATGACGCGTTCAGTGACGAGGTCCCGGAAGCGGGCGGCGATGGCCCCCGTGCCGGCGACGAGTGCCACGCCTGCAGGCTCCACGGCCGAGGAGTGGTACATCGCGAGGATGTCGGGCGCCCTCGTGTACTTGACTGCCGGCATGGCGAGCGCCTGTGCCACGGCCCGTCCATGGAGCAGGTACTCCTCACCTGCGGCAGCCAGTACCACCTGGCGCACGTCGTCCGGCCCGAGCGATGCAGAGGCCAGGGCACCCGACGCCGCCTCAGCCAGGGCCGCCAGGGCTTGGTCGGCGCCGACCGCGGTGGCATTGCCGCTGCTGGACGCGCCATAACCGAGGCATTCGGCACCGGCGGAGACCACGACCGCACGTGTGTGCGACCCGCCCGCATCGATGGCCAGCAGTACTCCAGGTTCCTTCATCCAGGCTTCCTGTCGTGGTCGACTAGTGGTCAGGCGGTGCGCCGGATCCGGCCCTCGTAGCGGTCCTCGAGCGCCCTGTTGTGCTCGTCGCCGCCAGGGATGTTGGCGGACAGATAGAGCGGTGGCTGCGCTCCCCGCTGGGAGAGCGTCCTGGCGACGCCGATGGTGAGCAGCTGCGCGATGTAGGCGGCGGTGATCGACGAGACCGCCCCGACTCGGGCATCGAGACCCAGGGCGAGGGTGGCGTCGCCGTAGGGCGCCAGGTTGTCGATGACGACGTCGGCGACATCGGCCAGTCGCTGCCCACTGGGGTGCAGCGGTGACACGCGCGCGGTGTGCTCCATGCTGGTCACGGCGATCACGCGGTGGTCGTGCTCGCGCGCCAGGAGTGCCAGGCCGACGATCGAGCCGTTGACACCGGAGTTGGACGCGATGACGAAGACGTCCTCGGGTTGCCGGTTGACGGTGGCGAACAGGTCCTCGGCGATGTGCGGGTCCCGCTCCAGCGGAGGGCGGCCGCCCAGTTCGGCGAGCGTGTGCTTCCCATGGAGGACGGTGTCGCGAAGTGCGACCTTGTTCGTGGGGATGAGCCCGCCGGCCCGACCCGCGATCTCCATCGCAAACGCTTCGGAGTGACCGGTGCCGAACGCATGGATCACCCCGCCGCGCTCGATGCAGTCGGCAAGGATGGTGATGGCGCGGTCCATACCACCGTCGGAGGCGAGCCGCGCGATCGAGTCCAGTCGCGTGCGAACCTCCGCCGCGTATGCCGCGACGTCGTCGAGGGCCTCGGGCCACATGTGTGTTTCTCCCATCGTCGGACTACATCACATCTCGGTCGCGGGCGGCCCCCGGCGACATCCGGAAGTCCAGGTGCCGGGGCACCGGCTCCCCCGGGCGCAGCCGCTGCCACACCTCGGACAGGGTCCGGTCGCCCTCGGCGAGGTCCGGCACCTCGAGCCGGTTCAGCACCTCGAGCGCCGCCACGTCCTGCCCGAGCGCAGCCAGCGCCTCGGCGAGAAGCATCTGGGTCCGTCCATGGTCGCGTACTGCCGCGGGGAGCGTGGCCACCGCGGCCACGACGTCGGCCGGGCGTCCCGCGTCGCGCAGGGCCACGAGCCGCTCGACCGCAAGCCGACGGTCGTCCGGGGCGAGCGAGCACGCGCGCTGGTACAGCGCGTCTCGCTCCATCGCATCGCCCGCGAGCAGCGCCTCGCCGCGGAGGGCCACCGCGGTGGGGTGCAGCTCTGCGCTGCGACGGTAGGCCGCGTGTGCCCCGTCCAGGTCACCGCGCAGGTGGCGTGCTGTGCCGAGGGCGTAGTGGGCCCACCAGCCAGCCCCTCGCTCCACGGCGTCGGACAACCGCGCCGCCCAGCCGTCCGAGACGACCGGCAGCGCGGGTCGCTGCGGGTCCATGTGGTCGAGGGCCGTGGGGTCGTCCGACTCGACGAGCCGGAGCAGCGGCAGGCTGCCGTCTTCGACCGGCGGGAACGGCGTGCCCGGCAGCTGCGGTGCCCCACGGAGCGCGAGCTCGGCACGGCCCCAGCCCGAGCCGGTGTGCTCGAGCTCGCCGGGAGGGAGGTCGGCCACTTCCTGGAGCCACTGGTCGTGCTGTTCGGCGAGCCAGGTGGGCGGGGTGGCTCCGTGGACCGCATCGCGAGCGGCGTGCGCGGCGGCGCCGTAGTCCCCTGCCACGACTGACGGGTCGAGCTCGAGTGCCGCGATCGCCTCCGTCCACGTCCTGCTGGCGTCACCGTCGAGCAGGTCGTGCTCGAGCTGGGTCGGGCACACGCCCGCCTGGATCTCGAGGTAGCGGGTCCCCGTCATCCCCAGCCAGTCCTGCCAGTGCTGGCCGCCGGGGCCGTGTCCCCACAGGAACAGCTTGCGACCGCGCAGGGCGGCTGTGGACGTCTGGGCGATCCCACGACCGTCGGGTTCCACAGCGGTGACCAGACGGCCCTGCTGGTCACCGACCTCATAGAAGTAGTCCGCGGCATACTGGCTGGCGCTGGGCACGCTGACGTCGACCGGGCCGTCAGGCAACGGCACGCCCACCCGCTCGAGCACGCCCGCGTAGTCGGTGCGCCAGGCAGTGTCGGCGGGCACGAGAACCCGGGTTCGCGGCGTCTCACGCACCGCGATGTTGGTCCAGTAGTAGAGGGGCTTGGGCTCGGGATCCGGGTTGATGACGCGCGTGGACGCCATCAGTCGGGCACCGCTGAGCCACAGGTCGATCTGAAGGACGAGGTCGCGGGTCCGTTCCCATTCCCAGAGACGGACCACCGAGCCGAGGGGCGTGTCCAGGACGGCGGCGTGCATGGGCAGGTTGGACATGGCGCTGTGGCCGGTCGACCCGAGGTTCCACTCGATGCCGCCGGCGACCCATGCATCGGTGAGGCCGAAGTTCGCCCAGCGCAGCCGGGGGTTCCGGTGGACCAGGTCCCGACCGCTCGCCTCGTCGACCAGGGACCAGATGCGGCCCCCCAGGGAGGGGAGCACCAAGGCGCGAACGTAGTCGTTGGCGAGCTCGATCGCCGGAAGCTGCACGGGGCGGTCCGCCCGGTCGTAATCGCTCAGGACGCCATAGGGCAGCGGCGACGAGATGCGGCCACGCAGCACACGCTCCATCATGTCCGGGGGAGCCTCGGCGCTCACCCGGGTGGTGCTCGGCCCACGCACCGGTGTGAGTGCCGGCAAGGGGCTCGCGGCGCCTGGGAGGGAGCCGGTCAGGACCACGGACCTGCGCCTCGCGCGGGTCACGGATCCGGTCGCGGTCATCACGGGAGTGTGATTGATCGTGATTGCTTGGGTCAAGATCCTTGACGCAAACAATCACGGGACACCAACATGTGGGAATCATCACGGCACCGAGCGTGTCGCCAATGCACGGGCGGGGCACCCGGCCCCGCGCGACCCAGGAAGTAGGGACCGGATGGATCCTCGGAACAAGCAGGTGGAACGGCGTACGATCCTGCGACTGGCGTTGGCTGGAGGCGTGGCACTGCCCGCGCTCTCCCTTGCCGGCTGCGCGACCAGTGGCGGCGGCTCCCCGAGCAACACGACTGCGGCTGGCGCCAAGAGTGACACGAACCCGTTCGGCATGGCCGCCAACAGCACGGTCGAGGCGGTCATCTTCAACGGTGGGTACGGCTACGACTACGTCACCTTCGCGGCCGCTGTGGTTGAGCGGACCCACGCCGGCACCAAGGTGAGCGTCAAGCCCTCGACCCAGATCGCACAGGAGCTCCAGCCGCGGTTCGTCGGTGGCAACCCGCCGGACCTCATCGACAACTCCGGCGCGAACGCGATCGGCCTCAACACCATCGTCGACCAGCTCGAGGACCTCAAGGACGTCTTCGAGGCCAAGAACCTCGAAGGCACGACCATCAAGGACACGCTCTACCCCGGGGTCGAGGCGCCCGGCACCATCAACGGCAAGCTCGCGGCGATCAACTACGTTCAGACCGTTTACGCCATCTGGTACTCCGCCGCCCTCTTCGAGGAGAACGGCTGGAGCGTACCCAAGACCTGGGACGAGGCGATCGCGCTCGGCGCCCAGGCCAAGGCCAAGAAAAAGTTCCTCATGCTCTGGGGCAAGGAGGCCGCGACGTACTACCAGACCCTGTCCATCGCCTCGGCCATCAAGGAGGGCGGCGACGAGGTGCGGCTCGCCTTGGAGAACCTCAAGCCCGACTGCTGGAAGCTGCCAGCCATCCAGGGCGTCTTCAAGGCACTCGAGACGATCGTCAAGAACGGCTACATGAAGCCCGGAGGTGGTGGCACCCAGTTCACCGCCGCGCAGGCCCAGTGGAGCAACGACCAGGCCGCACTGCTGTACCCCTCGGGCTCGTGGATCGAGAACGAGATGAAGACGCAGACGAAGCAGGGCTTCAAGATGACCGGTGCGCCGGAAATGACCCTCACGTCGGGTTCGAAGATGCCCTACACCGCCTTGCACTCGGCGGCTGGCGAGCCCTTCGTCGTCCCGAGCAAGTCACCGAACGTCGCCGGTGGCAAGGAGCTCCTGCGGGCGATGCTGTCCAAGGAGTCAGCCACCAACTTCGCCAAGACCAAGCTCGCGCCGACGATCGTCAAGGACACGGTCCCCGCCGACGGTTTCGGCTCCACGGCGCTGCAGTCGCAGGGCAAGATGCTCCAGGACGCTGGGACCGACGTGTTCACGTGGAACTTCGTCGACGTCTACGGCATGAACCAGGACCAGCTGGTCCCGTGGAACGCGTTCCTCTCCGGGCAGATCGACGCTGCAGCGCTCACCAGCGAGCTGCAGAAGATCACCGACAAGGTCGCGAACGACCCCTCGGTCAAGAAGGTCGAGGTCAAGTGACGCCGTGCCCGGCCCGGCGCGACACTGCCGGGCCGGGCACACCCGTCTCCACCACCTGTCGGTGCCGGGAGGGCTCGCAGCGGCGCTCGCATCACCAGCCGATCCCCAGCAGCAAAGGGAACAACGCCCATGACCGCAGTCGCTCCTCAGGCCGTCACCACGACCGCGCCACGACGGCGTCGCCGACGCATGCCGATGGCGCGACGGGGATTCGTCCTCGTCACGCTCGGCATCCCGTTCGTGTTCTATGCGATCTTCGTGCTCTGGCCGTTCGCCCAGGCGTTCGTGTACTCCCTCACCAACTGGAGCGGGTTCTCTGACACGTTCGACTTCGTGGGCATCTCCAACTACCGGTCGCTCATCACTGACGAGACGTTCCTCAAAGCTGTTCGCAACAACCTGCTCCTGGCGATCGTCGTGCCAGTCGTGACGATCACGCTCGCGCTTGCGCTGGCCACCATGGTGACGGTGGGTGGATCAAGCGCCGGCGCTGTCCGAGGCCTGGCCCGGTCGTCGTTCTACCGGATCGTGTCCTTCTTCCCATACACCATCCCCGCGATCGTCATCGGCCTCATCTGGTCCCAGATGTTCGACCCGTCAAGCGGGCTGGTCAACGCACTCCTCACCGGCATTGGCCTGGACCAGTTCGAGTCGTTTGCCTGGCTCGGTGAGGTCAGCACCGCGATGCCGGTGACCATGTTCGTCATCATCTGGGGCTTCGTCGGGTTCTACATGGTCCTGTTCATCGCGGCCATCAAGGGCATCCCCTCCGAGCTGTACGACGCGGCCCGGGTCGATGGCGCCGGCCGAATCCGGATGACGATGATGGTCACGCTGCCGATGGTGCGCGAGACGATCCAGACCGCCTACATCTACCTCGGCATCCTCGCGCTCGACGCGTTCGTCTACATGGCCGCCCTCAACCCGAGCGGTGGCCCCCAGAACTCCACCCTGACGATGACGCAGGACCTGTTCAACACCGCGTTCAAGAAGGGGCAGTTCGGCCTGGCGAGCGCCATGGGTGTGGTCCTCGCGGTCCTGACGCTGCTGTTCGCGGCCGTCGTCTTCCTCGTCAACCGCCTCGGCAAGGGGAAGGACCGCTGATGAGCGTCGCGAACCCGCCCCGCACCGCGTCAACGACCCTGGCGCCCGAGCAGGTGCCCAGCCCTGCGGCGAAGGGCGACCGCGCCGTCACCGTCGCGTCTCACCTCGTCCTCACGCTGTGGTCGATCGTCGTCATCCTGCCGTTGGTGTGGGTGTTCCTGTCGTCCTGGAAGACCACCAGTGAGATCTTTCAATCGCCCCTTGCGCTGCCCCAGCACTGGAGCTGGGACAACTACACCGGCGCCTGGACCGACTCGCACATCGGCCGGTACATGCTCAACTCGGTCATCGTCGTGACCTCGGCGCTGATCCTGGTCATGGCCCTGGGCTCGGCCGCGGCGTACTCCCTCGCTCGGTACCCATTCCGCGGCAGCCGCCTGGTCTACTACTTCATCCTCGCGGGTCTGACCTTCCCGATCTTCCTCGCGATCGTGCCGCTGTTCTTCGTGCTGAAGAACATCGGGCTGCTCAACACGCTGCCCGGCCTCTCCGCGACCTACGTCGCCTTCGCATTCCCGTTCACGGTGTTCTTCCTCTATCCGTTCTTCCGCGCGCTCCCCCAGGAGATCGCCGAAGCCGCCGAGCTCGACGGCGCCGGGGAGTGGCGCACGTTCGCCCAGGTCATGCTCCCGATGGCGCGACCGGGGATCGTGGCGGTCGCCATCTTCAACTTCCTCGGCCTGTGGAACCAGTTCCTGCTCCCGGTCGCCCTCAACACCAACGAGGACAACTACGTGCTGTCCCAGGGCATGGCGCGGTTCGCCTCGCAGGCCGGCTATGCCGTGGACTTCGGCCAGCTCTTCGCGGCCGTCGTCATCACCATCGTCCCCGTGCTGGCGGTCTACATCTTCTCCCAGCGACAGCTCCAGGGTTCCCTCTCCCAAGGCACGCTCAAGTAGGCGGCGCCGCATGACTGGTGCCCTGCGGCACACCGCACGAGCACAACCACCCGTCCCGACTGCATTGCCCGACCTGCGTTGATCGGTAGAGGGGAGAAGCGCATGACTCGCTCACACCGCCACCGAGGTGCCGCCCCGCCCTCATCACCGTCCTGGAGCGGGCATGACCGCGCGGCAGCCCCGGGCAGCTGACCGCGGCTCTCGCTGGAGCACCCTGCTCGGACTACTGGCCGAGCGCGGCCGGCTGAGCGTTGCCGAAGCCTCGGAGTCGCTCGGCGCCTCGGAGGCCACCATCCGCCGCGACTTCGGCGACCTCGCCGCGCAACAGTTGGCCACTCGCACCCACGGCGGCATCGTCGCGACAGCAGTCGCCTACGACCTGCCGGCTCGGTACAAGGCGGCCGGCAGCGACAGCGCCAAGGAGCGCATCGCGACCTACGCGGCCGACCTGCCGAAGGAGGGGTCGGTCGTGGGGTTCAACGGCGGCACCACGACAAGTGCGGTCGCGCGCCGCCTCGCAGCGCGACCCGACCTGGCGATGTCGCCGACTCGACCCGCGATCACCGTTGTCACCAACGCCCTCAACATCGCCACCGAGATGGTGCTACGACCGTTCGTGCGATGTGTGTCGTTGGGTGGCGTGGCACGGCCCGAGTCGTACGAGCTCACCGGCCCACTGGCGTCGATGGTCCTCGGGGAACTGTGGCTCGACACCGCGGTGATCGGCGTCGACGCGGTCTCGGCCCAGGCGGGCGCCACGTGCCAGCACGAGGGCGAGGCCAGCATCAACTCGCTCATGGTGGAGCGCGCCGAGCGGGTGATGGTCGTCGCCACGGGTGACAAGCTGGGCGCCCGCGCCTTCGCCCTCATCTGCCCCGCGAGCCGGATCGACGTGGTCATCACCGACGAGTCCGCCGACCCCGCCGCCGTGACGGACCTGCGCGCCGCCGGGGTCACTGTCGAGGTGGTCTGACCGGGCGCGCACGCGGAAAGGCTGGGCGTGGCTGTTCAGACCAGGTGGACCTGCACGCCGGCATCGCGCAGGGCGCCAACCTCTTCCGGATCAGCGCCCACGGTGGTCACGAGAAGGTCAATCCGCTCGGCCGGACAGATGGCCGCGAAGGTGCGCTCGCCGAGCTTGTCATTGGTCGTGACACAGATGACCTGCTCGGAGCGCTCGATCATCGTGCGGATGATCGCGGCCTCCTCCTCGTCACGACACGTCGCGCCCTCGCGGGCCGTCAGGCCGCTGACCCCGACGAACGCGACGTCGAGCCGCAACTGCTGCAGCACCAGAGTCGCGAGGGGGCCGGTGACCTCGTAGGACTCGGGCCGGGCGACGCCACCCAGGGACACGCACTGGACGTGCGGCCGCAGCACTGCCTCAGTGGCGATGTTGAGCGCGTTGGTGACCAGAGTGATTTCGCGCCCGTCGGCCACGAGGTCCTCGCGCCCGGTGATCGCGCGCGCCGTCGCAGTGGTCGTCGTGCCGCCGTTGAGGCCGATCACCTGGCCCGGCTGGACGAGCTTGGCGGCAGCGTCGGCGACGCGAGCACGGTCGTCGTCGCCGAGTCCGCTGCGGTACCGATAGGGCAGCTCGTACGCCACCGACGTCGCGACGACACCGCCATGGTTGCGGGCGACGAGCTGCCGTTTCGCGAGGTCGTTGAAGTCACGACGGATCGTCGCCTCGCTGACCCCGAGGAGCTCCGCAGCCTCCCCCACGCCGAGGCGGCCGGACGTGGCCAGATGGTCGAGCATGATCGACCACCGGCTGGCCCGGTTGCGCCCGAGGGCGGCCTCATCGGTCACGCGCCGACCATACCGCGCTGTTTGGCCAGTGGACATGCCCATTGCTGCGCGTTTAGGCTGGTATTCGCGCAGACCCGATCAGGCTGAGCTGCGTCCGCCCCTCGTTCCCCGACGTTCCGGAGCCGCCTCATGTCGCAGACCTCTCATCTCGCCCGAGAGATCGCCACCCAACCGGACGACTGGACCCGCACCATCGCGCGCCTCGACGAGCTCGGAGGAGCGCTGCCCCGGCCGGGCGAGCGGGTCGCGACGATCGGCTGCGGCACGTCCTGGTTCATGGGTCAGGCGTATGCCGCCCGGCGTGAGTCCCTGGGACAAGGAGTCACCGACGCGTTCGCCGCCTCCGAGCACCGGCTCGAGCGCCACTACGACCGGGTCGTGGTCGTCAGCCGCTCGGGCACGACGACGGAGGTCTTGGCAGTCGTCGAGCAGCTGCGGGCGGCAGATGTGCCACACGTGTCGATCGTGGCCACCCCGGGGACCCCTGTCGCGAAAGCCTCCTCGGCGACGATCGTGCTCGATGACGTCGACGAGCAGTCGGTGGTGCAGACCCGCTTCGCCACCACGACGCTCGCGCTGCTGCGCGCCTCCCTCGGCGATGACCTCGCTCCGGTCGTGGAGCAGGCACGCGCTGTCCTGGCGGAGGATGCCAACTCCGCGCTTGGTCCCCTGCTGACGGCCGAGCAGGTGACCTTCCTGGGCCACGACTGGAGCAACGGCATCGCCAACGAGGCGGCGCTCAAGCTCCGCGAGTCGTCACAGTTCTGGGCTGAGTCCTACCCGGCGATGGAGTACCGCCACGGCCCCATCAGCATCGCCGCTCCCGGCCGGGCCGTGTGGGCGCTCGGCGAGGTGCCCGCGGGCCTTGCGGAAGACGTGCGCAGCACCGGCGCCCAATTCGAGCACCGCGACCTCGACCCGATGGCCGATCTCGTGCGGCTGCACCGGCTGTGTCTCGCCCGCGCCGAGGCAGCCGGTCTCGATCCCGACGCGCCGCGCAACCTCACCCGCAGCATCGTCCTGAACTGAACCGGAAGCAGCCCCAAGGAACAACCAGTCGCCGACCTGTCGACGGGCTTCAGGCAGCTGCCAGGAGGCGCATCAGCCTCGCCGCCTCGTCGGCGACTGCGCCCCTCGCCGCACCCAGGTACTTCCGGGTGTCGACCGTCGGCGCGCTCTCCAGCCGGTCGAGCAGGGCCCGGGTGAAGACCTGGTTGAGATGAGTGGCGATGTTCACCTTGGTCATCCCGGCCCGCACCGCTGCCACCAGCCCGTCGTCGGCCACCCCTGACGAACCATGGAGCACGAGCGGCACCGGCACCGTGTGCCTGAGTGCGGCAATGAGCTCCGTGTCCAGCTGGGCCGTCCGCTCGGTCATCGCGTGCGAGCTGCCGACCGCGACCGCGAGCGCATCGACCCCGGTGTCCGCGACGAACCGGGCCGCCTCGCCGGGATCGGTGCGGACCCCCGGCGCGTGCACGCCGTCCTTGCCGCCGACCTCCCCCAGCTCCGCCTCGACGCTCACGCCGTGGGCGCGACACAGCTGAACCACCCGTCGAGTCTCGGCGCGGTTCGCGCCGTCCGACAGCCGCGACCCGTCGTACATCACGGACGTCAGTCCGAGCCGTACGGCCTCCTCGACGAGGCCGGTGTCCTCCGCGTGGTCCAGGTGCACGACGACCGGCTGGTCGCAGTCGTCGGCGATCGCCAGAGTGGCGGCCGCGATCGGCGCCAGGGAGCCGTGGTAGCGAACGCAGTTCTCCGAGATCTGCATGACGACCGGCAGGCTCACCTTCTCTGCTGCAACGGCAAACGCCTCGGCGTGCTCGATCTGGATCACGTTGAAGGCAGTGAGCCCGCGCCCGTCCCGACGCGCCGGCTCGAGTACCTGCGCCAGGTTCACGAGGGTCATCCGAGACTCTCCTCGACCTCGGCACTCGCCATCAAGCGTTCGATGTCTGTCGGGTCGACGACCCCGGCGATCGGCTTCAGGACAGCTGCGGCGGACCATGCCACGGCGCGCATCAGCACCTCCGCCCAGGCGTCGCGGCCTCGAGGCAGGCCGCCGAGCGTCTCGATGTCGGCGGCGAGGGACGCCGTCAGGGCATCGCCTGCGCCGGTTGCGTTGCCCTTCAGCGGTTCCCGCAGCCACGCTCGGAGGTGGACGTCATCGTGGAGCAGCCGTATGCCGTTCACGCCGTCGCTGACGACCGCGGCCTCGGCGCCGTGATCGGCAAGAGCGACGAGAAGGTCGCTGGTGGTGGGCGGGACGGAGCGGGGCCAGCCGAGCTGGGTCGCCTCGGCCTCGGAGCGGTTGGGCTTGACGAGAGTCGGGTGGGCGCGGAGGGCATGCGCGAGCGCCGGGCCGCCGACGTCAAGCACCACGTGCAGGCCTGCGCGGTGGGCCTCCTTGGTCAGGCGTTCCACGAGGTCGTCTGGTGCGCCGGCCGGAAGGCTGCCCGAGATCGTCACGACGGATGCCGTCGGCGCGAGCGCCGCCAGCGCCTCCACCATGCGCCTCCACACGGAGTCGGGTGGGGCCTCGCCGGCCTCGTTGAAGAGGGTCGCCTCGCCTCGGTCGTCCACAACCGCCACGGATCTGCGTGTACGACAAGGCGACTCGACCAAGCGATGACTCAGGCCGCGATCCGAGAGATCGGTGGCGAAGGCTGCCAGGTCGTCGGCACCAATCTGTGCGACCGCGACGGCGTGCCGGCCCAGCCCGGTCAGCACGGAAGCGACGTTGACACCCTTGCCCCCGGCGCGCTCGTGAACCTGCTCGATGCGATGTGACTCCCCCAGCGTCACGGTCGGCACGACATACGTGATGTCGATGGCCGGGTTGGGGGTGAGGGTGACGATCATCGGCCGACGAGGTCGAGAGCGATCGTCGCCGCGCCCAGAGAGCCGGCTCGGTCGCCGAGGGCTGCCGCTTCGACGGCGACGTCCTGTCGGCCACCGAGCCGAGTGGCCAGTGCGGTGCGCAACGGGTCGAGCAGGGTGTCGCCGGCGTGCACGAGGCCGCCGCCGATGAGGACGAGCTCGGTGCCGGCGGCTGCGACGACTGGCGCGACCATGATCGCCAGAGCCTCGATCGCCTCCTGCCAGATCCGGCGCGCGACCTCCTCGCCCGCCTCGGCGCGTCGGGCGACCTCCTGGGCGTCGCCGACGAGGCCGGTCGCCTCCGACCACCGGCGTCCGATGGCCCCGGCGCTCGAGACCGCTTCGAGGCAGCCGCGCTGGCCGCATCCGCACAGCGGCCCATCGGGCACGACGATGACGTGGCCCATCTCGCCGGTCCAGACTCCGCCGGTCACGAGCTTGCCTCGGCACAGGATCGCGCTCGCAAGCCCGGTACCGAGGGGCACGAAGAGCACGTTGTCGACCTCGCGCGCCGCGCCGAGCCGGTGTTCGGCGAGGAGGCCGGAGCGGACGTCGTGACCTATCGCCACCGGTAGGTCGATGTGGGCGGCGATGGTGCCGCGCAGGTCGAGCTCGCGCCAGCCGAGGTTGGCCGACCAGACTCCGATGCCAGCCGCCTCGTCGACGAGGCCCGGGACGGCAACACCCACAGCGAGCACGTCGACTGCGCCAGCGGCCGCGGCGGTCAGGTCCACCACCGCCTTGCCCGCGATCTCGCCCAGCTGCGGCCCGACCTCAGCCGGAGTGGGGCGAACGGTTTCCGCGAGGACCTCACCCGACGGTGTCACCAGGGCCGCCTTGGTCCGGGTGCCGCCGACGTCGATGCCGACCACTGCTTCGCGCATCACGGTGCGCAGTTTATGCGCGCTATTGCACGTTTGAACAGTCGACCGATCAGATCTGGACAGCGCCTGCCGGTGAGGCCAGCACTCGGACTCAGGCCACCTTGAGCTGGGACGGAGCTCAGCGGCATACGGCCTAACGAATGTCGTATGCCGCTCAGTTCGCTTCCAGCGAAAGCCAACTCGCAACACGCCCGGCACCGCGTAACTCACCCTGAAGCAACGTGGTGAGTTCCGAGTTCTCGGGCGTGTTGCAGCGTGGGACGAGCCGCCGAAGAGCTCCGGTCAGGTCGCGGGCGTCGCTGATGGGGTGCTGGTGGAGCCACCTCCTTCGGGAGCGTCTGGTGCCCTGCCGTCGCCGGCGCCGCCACCAGGACCTCTGCCCTGACCGCCCTCCAGCACGTTCGTCACCGTGAAGTTGGCATCGACCTGCACGATGATGTGAGTGCCGTCGGCACGGACCATGTGCGCCTCATAGACGCCGTCGGAGTCGGTTTCGACCCGCTCGATGGTCGCGTCAGGCTCCTTGGCCTTGGCGGCGGCGGTGACCTTCGCTGCAGTGTCACCAGTGAGCAGCTGCTCGTCCGACCGCATCGGCTTGCTCGGATCGGTGTTTCCGTTCGGTGCACCCTTTCCATCGGGCGCGACGTGGCCGTAGCCGGGCTGGCCCGGGTCACTCGCGAGCCCGCTCGGACTCTCAGCGTTGGCGAGCGAGGCTGCGCCGATCGCGAGGCCCGCGGCTGCCAGGAGTCCCGCCCCCGCAATGACGACTCGTTTTCCGTTCATGTCTGCTCCTTGTTGGTGGAGGGTGGCCGTCTCACCACCCACGACCACCCTCAGCGGGTCGCCTGTCAGGAGGCCGTGCCGAGCCAGAGCTCCGTGTGTGAGGAGGCTCGCCGCTCAGCCGTGCGTCGCGTCCTTCGACTCGGGCTGATCAGCGCAGGTTGTAGAACTCGCGGTGAACATTGGCCGGTCGGAGCCCAGCGCGCACGAGGTCGCGCTGCAGCGCGTTGACCATGCCCTCCGGCCCGCAGAGGAACGCCGAGAGCTGCCGGGGCTCCGCTCCGGCCGTGGCCAGGATGTGGTCAGCAGTGAGCCGCGGGTCGGTCGTCGTATCGACCAGGTGTAGCTGCAGCTCGTTGTGGTGCCCGGCGATGTGGGCGACCTCGTCGGCCAGGGGCGCGGGCCCACGCGCCGTGTAGAAGAGGTCGACGCGTTCCGGCAGCTCCCCGGGTATCGCCGAACGGAGCCAGCTCAACATCGGCGCGACACCGATCCCACCGGCAACCCAGACCTGGCGCTCGGTGCCGCGCCCATAGTCGAAGTGTCCTTGCGGAGTGCTGATCACGGCGGGCATGCCCGGCTCCACGAGATCGCCGATCCTGGAGGTGAAGTCCCCGGCCGACCCAACCGTGATGCGGACCTCGTCCTCGCTCGGGCCGCTGGCGATGGTGAACGGGTGGCGATGCCATCCGTCGCGGGCCTCGAGGTTGACCAGCGCGAACTGGCCCGGCCGGAAGGTGAAGCGGTCGTCGAGCGGCCTGAGCCAGATCTCGACGGACGAGTCGTTGATCGGGCTGATCGATGAGACCTCATAGTCATGCGTGCGGGCCAGATGCCGGGCCAACAGCTCGCGATAGAGGTAGGCCACGAGCCCAACGCCACCCACCGTGACGTACGACCAGCGCAGCAGCTGTGAACCGAAGACGGACGCATCCATCAGCCCGTGGACGAAGCCGAACCCGAGGAAGAGTCCGGTCGTCCGGTGGAACCCTCGCCACAGCCCATAGCTACCGATCCACCGACCCACGAACCGGACCGGCGCGGTCTCCATGAGCCGCAGCACAGCAGGACGTACCGGCCGCGGGGTGATGGACCGCCACCGGGGTGCGATCGCCCAGACCGTCAGGGCTGCCAGGCCGCTGATGCCGATGGAGCCGAGCGTCGGCCCGAGCTGCGTGGCGTTGGGATTGCCGGTCGTCGCGATGTGCACGCCGATGAGAATCGTGCCGGTGATCGCGACCCGGCGATGCCACACCGCTGCCTTGTCGACGCCGTCGAAGAACTGCTCCACCCATGGCAGTGCGCTGATGAGCACGAGCCCCACCGAGAGAAGCAGCACGCCCTCGGCCCCGAACAGCTGACCCAGGAAGGGCCCCGCCGGGCCCGCCGGTCGGGCGAGCAACCCCAGCAGGGCGAGCGCCAAGACGAGGGATGCGATCGTGAGCGGGCCCATGATGCGGGTCACGATGTGCGATCCGCGGTAATGCCGACGGTGTCGGAGCCGGGTATCGACGGCCATGGTGCTCTCCCGTCCCGATCGGTTTGGACCGGCGCGCACCAAGGTGGGTGGTCGCCGTTCGCCCGGAGCTCACGGCCGGTCAAGGGCCGCCAGGGTGTGCCCCAGGCGTCAACACCCTTTCCTTACCCATCCGTGTCGG
>NZ_JBEDUL010000085.1:0-16153 GCF_040414665.1 Intrasporangium sp. | reverse complement strand
TCACGACCGTTCGCCGCACCGCGGCCGGGGTCGCCGGGCTCTTCGCGCTGAGCCTGCTCGGCGCGTGCGCCCAGGACAGCGTCAAGGCCGACACCGCGGGGAGCGCTGAGGACAGCGCCTCCGGGATCGCGCAGGCCGAGGACGCGATCGCCGCGCTCGGCGGCCCGATCGAGGACTACCCCGAGGAGCCTGCCCTCTCGCAGACCCCCGACATGGCGGGCAAGAAGGTCACGGTCATCCCACTGGGCGACAACATCCCCGTCATCCACGGCGTCGCGGTGGGCATCCAGGACGCGCTGAAGGAGGTGGGCGCGACGGCGTCGATCTGCGACGGCAAGTTCAACCCGACCGCCGTCGCCGACTGCCTGAAGGCAGCGGGAGACGAGAAGGTGGACGGCGTCATCAGCTCCTTCGTCGACTACCAGATGGCGGGACCCGCCTTCGAGGCCCTCGCCTCCAAGGGAGTCAAGGTGATCGTCGGCGGCGTCGCCCCGTCGGGGGGCCGCCAGGCGGACGCGAACCTCGCCTTCTACGACAACACGGCCCGGGTCTTCGCGCTGCACGAGGCGATGTCGCAGGCGGCCATCGCCGAAGGGGGCGCGGACACCAACGTCCTCTGGGCCCGCCTGATGGACTCGACGACGACCACGGAGGCCGGCAAGAAGGGCGTCGCCAAGTTCAAGGAGCTCTGCCCGAGCTGCGGCATCGCGGAGACGGAGTTCACCACCGCGAACCTCGACAAGCTCGCGACCTCGATCAGCGCGGCACTCGTGGCCAACCCGGACACGAACGCGATCATCGTTCCGGTCGACAGCTTCGTGCCGCCGGTGCTCCAGGGCATCCAGAGCGCCAAGTTCGCCGGCAAGGTGAAGATCCACTCCTCGAGCTCCGACCTGGCCGGCCTGCAACGGGTCAAGGACGGTCAGCAGGTCTCGGACCTCGGCACGCCCGTCCTCTTCGAGGGCTGGAAGTTCGCGAACGCCATGGTGCAGCTGCTGGCTGGCCAGGAGGTCGAGAAGGGCGACGAGTTCGTCACTCGAGCCTTCACCAAGGACAACGTCGGTGAGCTGACTCTCGACGACAAGACCTACCTCACCGACGACTGGTTCGGCGGCAGCGCCTACAAGAAGTCCTTCCTCACTGCGTGGGGCGTCGAGTAACCATGGCCGCCACGATGAGGCTGGAGGCCCGGGGCGTCTCGAAGACGTTTGGATCGACGACGGTCCTCCGCAACGCCGAACTCGAGGTTGCCCCGGGCGAGATCCACGCACTCATCGGCCAGAACGGATCTGGCAAGTCGACCCTCGTCAAGATCCTCACGGGCTACCACACCCCCGATGCGGGAGCGACCATCTCCGTGGACGGGCAGGACCTGGACCTGCCCGTCCGGTGGAGCGAAGCCACGGACGCCGGCGTCTCCGTGGTCCACCAGGACCTCGGGCTGCTGGACCACCTGTCGGTGTCGGAGAACATCGGCATCGGCGGCTTCCCCTACCACCGGCTGACGAGGCGGATCGACTGGAACGCGCAGGATGCCGCCGCACGTCGAGTCCTCGATCGGTTGGACGTCCCGATCCAGCCGCAGCATCCGGTGGGGCCGCTCAATGCGATGCGGCGCGCAGAGGTCGCGATCGCACGGGCGCTGCGTGACCAGCGCCAGGGCGAGGGCCTCGTCATCCTCGACGAGGCAACGAGATCGCTGCCCAGGGAAGAACTGCGCCGCTTCCACGAGCTGCTGCGCAAGGTCGTCGCCGAGGGGACGTCGATCCTCCTGGTGAGCCACAACCTGAAGGAGGTGCTCGAGCTCGCGGACCGCGTGACCGTCCTGAGGGACGGGGCCGTGACGGCTGCCGGAATCCCGACGGCCGGCCTGACCGAGCAGGACCTGGCCCGGCACATGCTGGGCAAGACCGTCGAGACAGTCGGACGCTCGGAGCGCGGCGCTGGTCACACCGAGGTGGCGGCGCGAGTCGAGGGTCTGCGCGCGGACGAGCTCGAGGGGCTGTCGTTCGAGGTCAGGCGTGGCGAGGTGGTCGGGCTCACGGGCCTGCCGGGCTCGGGCTTCGAGGCCGTGGCACAGCTGATCACCGGGGGTCGCCAGCCAGACGGGGGGCTCCTCACCACCCAGAACGGGACGCTCGAGCTGTCGAAGGCGGACGTCGCCGGGTGCATGCGGCTGGGGGCGGCCCTCGTCCCCGAGAAGCGGATCCTCGAGGGGCTCGCGGTGGAGCTCAGCATCCGGGACAACATCGCCATCCCGAGCATCCGTCGCCGCGGCCGGCCTTGGCACGTCGCCCGGCGGTGGCAGGAGGACGAGGCTCGCTCCTCCATCCGGCGCCTGGGCATCAGGTCCCGTTCGCCACACATGCTCATCAAGGAGCTCTCCGGAGGGAACCAGCAGAAGGTCCTCTTCGCGAAGTGGCTCTCCGTCGAGCCAGACCTGCTCGTCCTCCACGAGCCGACCCAAGCCGTCGACGTCGGCGCGCGCGTCGACATCCTGCGGGCCATCGTCGAGACGGCCGGCCGTGGCGTGGGCGTCCTGCTCGTCAGCATCGAGCCCTCCGACCTCGCCGAGGTCTGCGACCGGATCCTGGTCCACGGTCACGGAGCAGAGCTGCGAGAGCTCCGCACCGAGGACCCGGACGAGGTCCTGCAAGCCATCTACTCCGAGTCCGCGCTGACCGCGGGAGGGACGACCCATGACTGACAGCCAGACCAAGAGCTCAGCCGAGCGGCTGAGTGAGCAGACCGGGCTCGCCGAGCGCATCATCAGCGACACCGGGCAGCCCGAGCAGCAGACCACTCGCCCCCGGCGGGTGACCCTGCGCAGCCAGTACGAGCCGGCCTGGTTGCACGCCATCACGAGCAAGTACGCCCTCGTCCTCGTCTGGGCGGCAATGGCCCTCGTCTACTACATCCTCATGCCGACGCGCTTCGGCTCGTGGGGCGCGTTCTCCTCGATCTTCGGCAGCCAGCAGGTCCTCGTCTTCCTCGCGATGTCCGCCATGATCACCTTGGTCGTCGGCGAGTTCGACCTGTCCATCGCGTCGGTCATGGGCATCGCGGCCACGCTGGTGCCCGTCCTTGCCGGCGTCCACGGGTGGAACGTCTGGATCGCCTGTCTCGTGGCGCTCGGGGTGTGCCTCGTCGCCGGTGCGGTCAACGCGTTCTTCGTCGTCGTCATGGACGTGTCCAGCTTCGTCGTGACCCTCGGCACCGGGACCCTGCTCATCGGCCTGGCGCAGATGGTCTCCGGCTCCAACATCGTCTCGGTCAACAGCCCGGAGCTGAGCAAGATCGCCATCCACGAGGTGCTCGGCATGCCGGTCTCGTTCTACTACGGCATCCTGCTCGCCGTCGCCCTCGCCTACATCCTCGGCTGGACGCCGCTCGGCCGCAGCATGGTCTTCGTCGGGGCCAACCCCGAGGTCGCGCGGCTGGCCGGCATCCGGGTGCAGCGCATCCGTGCAGGCGCCTACCTGGCCGGGTCGCTGCTCGCCGGGCTCGCCGGGGTCATCCTCGTCGCGACGGTGGGCGGGTTCGACTCCTCGACCTCCGCCACCTACCTGCTACCGGCGCTCGCGGCCGTCTTCCTCGGCACCGCCGTGGTCCAGCCCGGCATGTTCAACCCCATCGGCACGATCATCGCGATCTACTTCCTGACGACCGGGATCTTCGGGCTCCAGCTGCTCGGCTTCTCCGGCTGGATCCAGAACGTCTTCTACGGTGCCGGTCTGGTCGTCGCGGTCGCGCTGGCCAAGGTCGTCCGCGACCGGTCCAAGACCGACTGACCTTCCCGCACGCACACCGGAAACCCATACACACGAGAGGGGGCGGTCTCACCATGCACGAGGCGACCCGATACATCCTCGACCACGCCGACGAGCTACGCGCCGAAGCCGACCCGAGTGACGAGCTGGGCAGGATCACCGACCGCACGGTCGAGATCCTGCGCGCCTCGGGCGGCATGAAGCTCCTGCAGGCCAAGGATTTCGGCGGCCACGAGGCTCACCCGAACGACTTCATGGACTGGGTCATGGCGGTCGGCATGAACCATCCGTCGGCCGGCTGGATCGCCGGTGTCGTCGGCATCCACCCGTGGGAGATCGCGATCGCCGACCCGCGCCTGCAGAAGGAGATCTACGGGCACGACCCCGAGACATGGGTTGCCTCGCCGTATGCCCCGTTCGGCCGCGCGAAGCCCGTCGACGGCGGCTTCCTCTTTACCGGCCAGTGGCCCTACTCCACCGGAACGGACCACTCGGACTGGGTGATCCTCGGCGGAATGGTGACCGATGACGACGGCAAGCCGCTCATGCCACCGGACATCCGCCACTTCATCCTGCCCCGGCAGGACTACGACATCGTCGAGGACAGCTGGAACGTCATGGGCCTGTCCGGCACCGGCTCCAAGGACGTGCGGATGAGCGACGCCTTCGTGCCCGACTACCGCGTGCTGGACGGCGTGCTCGTCCGTGACAACACGTACAGCGACCAGTGGCGGCCGGAGAACGCCCTGTACGCCATGCGATTCGGCGTGATGTTTCCCTTCGCCATCTCCGCTGGGACCTTCGGCATCGCGCGAGGGGCGGTCCGGGCAGCGTGGGACCACATCGAGGCCCGGGTCTCGTCCCAGGGCAGCGTGTCGAAGGCTGACCCGTTCGTCCTCGCAGCCCTCGCCCGCGCCGAGGCGGACGTCGAGGCGAGCATCACCCACGTCCAGTCCATCATCGCCAGGTTCTATGACACGGTGGCAGGCGGCGGCGACATCACGGTCAAGGACCGGCTCCGGTTCCGGGTCGACCAGGTCCGGGCGACGGACCGCGCCATCGAGGCGGTCAACGAGCTCTACCGCCTGATGGGCTCGTCGTCCATCCAGAAGGGCTCCCCCCTCGAGCGCTACTGGCGCGACCTCCAGGTCGCCTCGACCCATGTCTGCAACAGCCGGGAGCCCTGCTACGTGGCGTGGGGGCTGGACGCCTTCGGCGGCGAGATCCCGCCGTCCGCCCAGTTCTGAACCCGATGTCCCGTGCCGCTCCATGGAATGTGACTGACGGATAGTGAGACGAACCCCTTGTGGGATCGTGCATGGGCCTTTACATTCTATGTAGCGAGCACTACAGAAAGAGATCGTCGCCAATGCGACGATCGACGGAACCGCTCAGGAGAAACAGCAATGGCGCTGACGTTCGAGGAAACCAGCCGCACCGTGAATGCGGGCGAGTGGACCATCCACTACAACGAGGCGGGGGACCCCTCGGCACCGGCCGTCGTCCTGTTGCATGGCTCGGGTCCCGGTGCCACCGGGTGGAGCAACTTCAAGACCAACATCGAGGCGCTGGCTGAGCACTTCCACGTCATCGCTCCCGACATGCCGGGCTGGGGAAGATCGGATGCCGTCACGAGGGACGAGATGGACCACGCCAAGGCGGCGGTTCAGCTCCTGGACGCCCTGGGCATCGACAAGGCGGCGTTCGTCGGCAACTCGATGGGTGGCATCACCACGCTCCGACTCGTCACGGAGTATCCCGAGCGGGTGAGCCACGTGATCACGATGGGCCCGGGGTCCGGGCCGCAGCCGAAGCTCTTCTCGCCGGCGGGCGGCCTGTCCGAGGGCATGAAGACCCTCGTCGCCGCCTACCGCGCGCCCTCGGTGGAGTCCATGACCCGACTCACCGAGGTGATGACCTACGACAGCACGCGCTTCGCCACGCCGGAGCTGGCCGCGGAGCGCGCCGGGAACGCCATGGCGCACCCCGAGCACCTCGCGAACTACCTGGACGGCTTCGCCAAGGGCGGGCCGATCGCCAAGTGGTTCCGCCTCGACGACCTGCCCACGGTGCAGGTGCCGACGCTGCTCATCCACGGCCGGGACGACCGCGTCGTCCACTACGAGAACACGCTGCTGCTCCTCGCCCACATCCCGAACTCGCGCGCCGTCCTGCTCAACCAGTGCGGCCACTGGGCGCAGGTCGAGCACGCCGAGGAGTTCAACCGTCTCGTCATCGACTTCGTCACCAACAACTGACTGCCGCAGGAACGCCCGAAAGGACCAAACCATGACCGACGTGCTAGGAAACATCAAGGAGAACGTCTCAGTCCTCAAAGGCGAGGCGAAGCACAGCGACGACATCGGGAAGCTCACCGACGCCACTGCCCGGGTCCTCCGTGACAGCGGTGTGATCCGCCTCTACCAGCCGACCGAGTGGAGCGGCTACGAGGCGCACCCTGTGGAGTTCATGGAGGCCGCCATGACGGTGGGCGCGGCCTCCCCGTCCGCCGGCTGGGTCACCGGCGTCGTCGGCGTCCACCCCTGGGAGATCGCGATGATGGACCCGCGCCTCCAGGAGGAGATCTGGGGCGAGGGCCCGGACACGTGGACCGCGTCACCCTACGCACCGTTCGGCCGGGCGAAGCGGGTCGACGGCGGGTTCCTCTTCACCGGCCAGTGGCCCTACTCGACCGGAACTGACCACTCCGACTGGGTCATCCTCGGCGGCATGGTGGTCGGTGAGGACGGCCAGCCGACGATGCCGCCCGACATCCGACACTTCGTCATCCCGCGCAAGGACTACGAGATCGTCGAGGACTCGTGGAACGTCCTGGGCCTCAAGGGGACCGGTTCGAAGGACGTCCGGATGACGGACGTCTTCGTGCCGGAGTACCGGGTCGTCGAGGCAATGAAGATGAGCAACGGCGGCTACGAGGACCGTCAGCCGGGCAAGACGCTATACAAGCTGAAGTTCCCCGTCGTCTTCTCCGCTGCCATCAACTCCGGAACGCTCGGCATCGCCATCGGAGCGCTCGACACGTACCGCTCCTACATGGAGCAGCGCGTGTCCGCGGACGGCCGCGTGGCGAAGAACGACCCGATCCAGCTCAACGTCTACGCGGAGGCCGCGGCTGACGTGGCGGCCTCACGCGTCGTGCTGCTCAACGACATGAAGGAGCTGTTCGACCACGTCGACAAGGGTGGCGACGTCACCTGGACGCAGCGGCTCACGATTCGTCGCAATGGAGTCCGGGCGGTCCACCGCGCCGTCGACGCCGTCGACCGGCTCTACAAGCTGAGCGGCGCGCAGGGCATCCACGAACGTCACCCGAACGAGCGCTACTGGCGCGACATGCAGTCCGGTCTCGTCCACATCTGCAATGTCTCCGAGGCGGTCTCCGTCGAATGGGCCACCAATGACCTCGGCGGCGAGCCCTCGATCCCACCAGTCTTCGCCTGACCACGTCCCAAGCCAGTCACCAAGGAGATCACCGATGATCACGTCACTTGCCTACCTGGGCATCAACTCACCGAAGAAGGATGAGTGGCCCGAGATGGCCACCAAGTTCTGGGGCGCCATGGTCACGGACCCGGGACCGGACGGCTCGGTGCGCCTCAAGTTCGACGACGCCCAGTGGCGGCTCCAGATCCATCCCGGAGAGCAGGACGAGACCGCCTACATCGGCTGGGGCGTCGACTACGAGGAGGACCTCGACACTGTCGAGAAGGCCCTGGCCGACCTCGGTGTCGCCAGCGAACGGGGTGACGAGGCGCTTGCCGAGGCACGCGGCGTCAACCGGATCCTCGCCTTCACCGACCCGTGGGGCTTCCGCCACGAGGTGACGTGGGGCCAGAGTCACGTCCGGTCCTCGTTCGCCCCCGGGCGCGCGATCTCGGGATTCGTCACCGGCCAGCAGGGCCTGGGGCACGTGCTGCTGCTCATGCCCGACATCGAGGCCGGCCACGCGTTCTTCACCAAGCTCGGCTTCCGGCTCTCGGACAAGATCATCGTGCCCGGACGCCTCAACGCGCGCTTCTACCACTGCAACGCCCGGCACCACACGCTCGCGCTGGGCCAGTGCCCGCCCGGCGTGGCGGGCCTGAACCACCTGATGATCCAGGTGAACTCGATCGACGACGTGGGAACCGGCTACGAGATCGCCCAGGACATGGGCGTCCCGATCACCCTGACGATCGGCCGTCACTCCAACGACCAGCAGTTCAGCTTCTACCACTCGACGCCGAGCTCGTTCCACGTCGAGTACGGCTTCGGAGGCCTCGAGGTCGACGAGGAGACCTGGATTCCCCGGGTCTACGACCGGACTGCGGTCTGGGGCCACCAGCCGCACCCCGACGGCCACGGCCGTCCGCCCGGCATCATGCACCCGCTCGAGGACGCGAAGCTGCCTGCCGCCGAGGAGGGCTGAGTCCATCGTGTCCACCGTCCCGGCACCCTTCGGGGCCGCCGAGACGCTGGTGGGGGTCGGTCGCGGACCGACCCCCACCGAGCGTCGCGAGCGGCTGCGATCCCTGCTCTCCGACGGCACCCTGGTCCTGCCGGGTGCCACGGACAGCCTCGGTGTGCGTCTCATCGAGACGAGCGGCTTCGACGCCGCCTACGCCACCGGTGCCGGGCTGGCCAACGCCCAGTACGGCGTTCCGGACATCGGGCTGATCTCCCTCGGCGAGGTGGCCGAGCACGTCGACCGGCTGGCGTCGGCGACCCACCTACCCCTCGTCGTCGATGCCGACACCGGCTTCGGCAACTCGGTCATGGCGATGCGGGCGGCTCGCCGGCTCGAGCGAGCGGGCGCTGCGGCGCTCCAGCTGGAGGACCAGGAGATGCCCAAGAGCTGCGGTCACTTCGACCACCACGCCGTGATCCCCACCGAGCACATGCAGGCCAAGCTCGTTGCGGTCCGGCAGGCGCTGGAGGACTCGTCGACGGTCATCATTGCGCGCACCGACGCGCGCAGCGTCCACGACATCGACGAGGCGATTCGTCGTGGTCATGCCTACGTCGAGGCCGGCGCCGACGTCATCTTCGTCGAGGCGCCCCACACCGTGGAGGAACTCGAGCGCGTCGGCCGGGAGCTGCGCGGGGTACCACTCGTCGTCAATGTGGTCGAGGGCGGCAAGACACCCCAGCTCAGCCTCGACGAGTACCGGGAGCTGGGCTTTGGCGTCGTTCTCTTCGCAAACTTCCTCATGCGGGCGATGCTCCGGGCGGGGGCCGACGCGCTCTCTCACCTGCGCACGACCGGCGAGACCGGGTCGTACGTCGACCGGATCGCTACCTGGGAGGAGCGACAGACGCTCTTCAACCTCCCCCAGTTCTCCGCAGCGGAAGCCCATTTCGACAGCCCCGGGAGGACCGCATGAGGGAGGAGCCGGGGATTCCGCCCGCTGGGCTGCCGGTCGACGATGGCCTGCCGGACCGGGTCGGGGTGCTCGTGCTGGGTGGCGGTCTGGCCGGGGCGGCGGCGCTGCTGGCTGCGGCGGAGGCGGGCCAGTACGCCGTGCTGCTGGAGAAGACGGCGGCGTTCGGCGGCTCCACCGTTCGCTCTGCTGGGCTGTCGGCCCTCGTCGGGACGGACGAGCAGGTCGAGCAGGGGTTTGCGGACTCGCTGGAGCTGCTGCGCAAGGACCTGCTCGAGGTTGGCGGACACGTCAACGACGAGGCGCTGGTCGACCTGTACTGCGACGAGCAGCTGGCCACGTACCGCTGGCTCAAGGGGCACGGGGTGCGCTACGGCCACATCCACGCGGCCTCGGGCCAGTCGGCGCCACGGTCGCACCCGACCGACACGACGGCGATGCTGCGGGCGCTCTTCGCCGCCGCGGGGCGTCTGGGGGCCCGTCTGGTCCTGGGCGCTGACGTCAAGCGGATCCTGCATGACGGCTCGCGCGTGACCGGCGTGCTCGTCGAGCGTGACGGCGAGACCCGCGCAGTGTTGGCGGACGCAGTCGTCCTGGCGACCGGGGGCTTCTCCCGCGACCGGGCGATGCTCGAGCGGTTCGCCCCACAGATGGCGCACGCCCTGTTGGCCGGCGGCGAGGGCAACCACGGCGACGGTCTGCGGATGGCGATGAAGCTCGGGGCCGGCCTGCGGGACCTGCCCTACGTCAAGGGCACCTACGGGATCTTCCACGAGCCGCATCCCGGCGAGGACGGCACCGGCATCCTCGCCGTGTACAAGGGCGCCATTGCGGTCGACCGGCACGGACGCCGGTTCGTCGACGAGTCGATCCCCTACAAGGCGCTGGGGGATGCCAGCCTGGCCCAGCCGACGGCCCGGACGTGGCAGGTCTTCGACGCCAAGGTCATGGCGGCCTCCAATGACGAGGTCCCGATCTACGACTTCGGCGGTCGCGAACGCGCCGGGATGCTCGAGACTGCGGACACCATCGAGGAGCTCGCCAGGAAACTGGACACCGATCCAGGGGTCCTGGAGCAGACCGTCGAGGACTACAACTCGCGGATCGCCTCCGGTCGGCCGGACCCGTTGGGCCGGGTCCACCTCGTCGGCGGCGTTGGCGAGCGAGCAGCGATCGACACCCCACCGTTCTACGCCCAGCTGTCCGGCACCGTCGTCCTCGCCACCTACTGCGGGGTGACCGTCGATACCTCCATGCGCGTGCTCGACGTCTTCGGCGATCCGATCCCCAGGCTCTACGCGGCAGGCGAGCTCGTCGGCGGCTTCCACGGTGCCGGTTACATGACCGGCACCTCGATCGGCAAGTCCGCGATCTTCGGCCGCGTCGCCGGTGCGGCCGCGGCCGCGGAGGAGAGTGAGCTGGAATGGTGAGCCCACTGTTCGACCTCACCGGCCGGGTCGCCGTCGTCATCGGGGCCGCCGCCGGCGGCCTCGGCGAACGGGCCGCGATCGCGCTGGCCGAACACGCCGCGACGGTCGCGGTCGCGGACCTCGAAGCGCAGCGGGAGAAGGTCGCCGCGACCGCCGGCCGGTGCGGCGACAGCGCCTCGGTGCACGCAGTCGATGTGTCGAGCGAGGAGTCCGTGCGGACCCTGGCGGACTCGGTGGTCGACCAGCACGGACGGGTCGACATCGTGGTCAACGCGGCCGGGATCATGCTCCGCCGGGGGATCGGCCAGACCTCCCTCGACGAGTTCGAGCGAGTCATGCGCGTCAACGTGTCGGGCTGCTGGCTCGTGGGTCGCGAGTTCGGCCCGCGCCTTGCGGCCCACGGCTGGGGCCGCATCGTCAACGTCACTACCGTCTATGCGGAGCGGGTGGGCCCCGTCCCGGAGAGCGCGTACTACGCGTCCAAGGCCGCCGTGGTCAACGTCACCCGGTCGCTGGCCAGCGAACTCGGCCGCACTGGGGTCACGGTCAACGCGCTGGCGCCGGCCGTGTTCTACCCGACCGCGATGACGGCACCGCTCGGAGACGATCCCGAGCGCCTGGCGTGGTTCGCCGACCGAACCATGCTCGGCCGCCTTGGTGACCCCGCCACCGACCTCGCCGGCCCGCTGGTCCTGCTCGCCTCACCAGCGTCGTCCTACATGACCGGTCAGGTCATCTATGTCGACGGCGGCTGGTCCGCCTGGTGAACCTCGAAATCCATTGTATGTCAAGGAGATACACGTAATGTCCAGCAATACCGCGCTGTTGATGCTCGACTACCAGGTCGCCCTGGCCCAGGAGGGCGAGCTGTGCCTGGCTCCGCCGTTGGCGGCCCAGGTCCGGGAGCGCGACGTGCTCTCCACCGCCAAGCGGGTCCTGGAGGCGGCCCGTGCGGCCGGCCTCAACGTGTTCCATGTCCGCCTTGCGTTCGATCCGACCTACAGACTGCGCACCAACCGGCTCGCGCGGTTCGACGGGTACCCAGCGAACCAGAAGATGAAGCGGGGCAACCCGGAGGCCGAGTTCGTTGCCGAGCTCGCACCCCTCGAGGACGAGCCCGTCGTCGACAAGGGCGCGGTCAACGCCTTCATCGGCACGCCCCTTCGTGACGTGCTGGCGGCCGAGGGCATCTCGCACGTGGTGCTCGGTGGCATCGCCACCCACCTGGTCGTCGAGTCCACCGCCCGGCACGCCTCGGACAGCGGCCTGCAGGTGAGCATCGTCGAGGACCTGTGCGCTGCGCCGGACCCAGCGATCCACGAGTTCGCCTTCGCCAAGACGCTGCCGCTCTTCGGCACCGTCACCACCGCCGACGAGGTCATCGGGAGCTGGTCATGACCGCGCCCGAGCACGGCTATGACGTGGTCGTGGTCGGCGGTGGCATCGCAGGCCTGTCCGCGGCGCTTTCCGCGACCGAGAACGGCGCCCGCGTCGCACTGCTCGACCGGGCGACCGAGCAGGAGACCGGCGGCAACACCCGCTACACCGAGGCCTACCTGCGGATGAAGTCGCTCGACGAGGTCTCCGACGGGCTGGCCGACACGATCGTGGACGACTTCATGGGTCACCCCGACCCCGGCATCGCGGCCGACTCCGGCCTCGACTGGGAGCGGCGCAACCCGCTCCTGCGCGCGCACCAGGTCGTCGACCTCGACTACGTCGCCACGTTCGAGGACAACGCCGGGCCGACCCTGCGCTGGCTCGAGGGCCACGGCATCAGCTTCGGGCAGCTGCCGACGTTGTTCCTGACCGTCTCCACGACCCGGATGGCGCCAGTCGGTGGCGGACTCGCCCTCGTCGAGACGCTGGGGGCCAAGGCTCGCGCGCTGGGAGTCGACTTCCACTTCCAGACGACCGCCCGCGCCCTCCGCGTCGACGACGAAGGTCGAGTGACCGGTGTCGAGGCGGTCGATGCCACCGGCGCGCGCCGGGTCTTCACCGGCACGGTCGTCCTCGCCAGTGGCGGCTATCAGGGCAACGCCGAGCTGATGGCCCGCTACCACGGCCCGCTCGGCATGCTCGCCCGGCCGGTCGCCCGCGGCGGCAACTACAACAAGGGCGAGGGCATCGAGATGGCGATGGCCGTCGGTGCCGCGACCGCCGGCAACTTCGCCCTCTTCCACGCCGAGCCGGTCGACCCTCGCTCACCGGACCCGGAGGCCGCGATCATGGCGTTCACCTACGGCATCCTCGTCAACGTCCACGGCGAGCGGTTCGTCGACGAGGCCCGTGGACCGATCGACGCGTGGTACGAGCGGACCACCCGCGACATCCAGGCCCAGCCCCGCGGAATTGCCTGGATGGTCCTCGACGCCGCAGGGCAGGCGATCCCCAACCTCAGGACCGCGATCCGCTCAGACGAGTCACCGGTGCGGGCGGACACGATCGCCGAGCTCGCGGCCAGGATCGAGGTGGACCCAGCCACGCTCGAGGCCACGGTTGCCGCGTACAACGCCGCCTGTCCCGAGGGCGAGTGGGACCCGACCCGCCCGGACGGGCTTGCCACCGAGGGCGTCACGCCGCCGAAGTCCAACTGGGCCAAGCCGATCCATTCCGGCCCGTTCATCGCCTACCCGATCATGTGCGCCAACGTGTTCACCTTCGGCGGGCTCAAGGTCGACGCGACCTCGCGGGTCATCGACCGCGACGGGCGCGTCATCGGCGGCCTGTACGCCGCCGGTGAGATGACCGGTCTCTACTACTCGAACTACACCGGCTCCACCTCGGTGCTCCGCGGCGCGACCTTCGGCAAGATCGCCGGCGCGCACGCGGCCTCCCTGTCGGCTTCCGTGTCCGCCCTGCAGCCAGCGGGGGAGCGGTCGTGAAGATCTGGCACCAGAGCTTCACCGTCCTGGACGACGTCCCGCACTACCGGGACGCCCTTGAACGGCACCTGGCCAAGGTCGCCGCCCCGGACACCGAGGTCCACCTGCACGGGATGAAGCCCGGTACCTACCCGAGCGACTACCCGGGCACCCACATCAAGTACGCCTACCTGTCCGGGCTGCACAAGGAGCAGTTCGTGCACGCCGCCCTGCGCGCCCAGGACGAGGGCTACGACGCGTTCCTCATCGCGACCATCCCGGACACCGCGTACGAGGAGTGCCGCTCGGTCGTCGACATCCCGGTTCTGGCCTACGGCCACACCTCGGTCCTCATGGCGGCCACGCTCGGATCCCCGGTGGGCATCGTCAACTTCATCGGCGCGCTCGAGCCGCAGCTTCGGCGCAACCTGCGCACCAATGGCCTCGACCAGATCGTGGGCCCGATCCGGCAGGTCGCCGCGGAGTTCACCGATGTCATGGCCGCCTACGCCGAACCGGACGGCCTGCTCGAGGCGTTCCGCGTCGCGGCCCGCGAAGCCATCGACGCCGGCGCGACGGTCATCGTCCCGGGGGAGGGGCCGCTCAACGTCTTCCTCGCCGACCATGGCGTCAGCCGCGTGGATGACGTCCCGGTCCTCGACTCCCTCGGCACGCTGCTGCAGGTCGCGGAGCTGCGCGCCCGCCAGTACCGCGGCGCGGGCCTGGTCCCGTCCCGGCACGGCTTCCACCACGAACAGCCGCCCCGCGAGCTGCTCGACCGAGCTCGCGCGTTCTACGGCATCACCGCCGCGCTCGACAGCTGACGCCGGTCAGGCGACCGGGCCCGACCACCCTCACCCCCAAGGAAACCCACAGTGCAAGAGGACATCGAGGTCGACGTCGTCGTCGCCGGCGCCGGCGCAGCCGGCGTCATGGCCGCCCTGCGCGCCTCCGAGAACCCGGACGTCGTCGTCGCCGTGCTCGAGAAGAGCATGACGGAGGGCTGCAACGCCGGCGTGTCCAGCGGCAGCCTCGCTGCGGGAGGGACCCGCTTCCAGAGGGCAGCCGGCGTCGAGGACTCAGCTCAGCGGCATACGGAAGACATCCTGGCCAACTCGGGAGATGAGCGGCACCGCGATCTCGTGACGGCACTGTGTGGCGTGGCCGCGGACTATGTCCACTGGATAGCCGACGAGCTCGGCTACCCCATGGACGTCGGCATCGACATGCCCCGCAAGGGCATGTCGGTGCCACGGCTGCACGCGGACCCCGGGCGCGTCGGCGGCGGCCCGCTCATCACGCACCTGCGCAAGGAACTGGCAGACCGGCCCAACGTTGCCCTGCTCGACGAGGCGCCTGTGACCGGGCTGCGCGTCGAGGACGGCCGGGTCGTCGGCGTCACCGGCCGGCAGGGTGGCACCGACCTGGTCGTCACGGCCGGCACGACTGTGCTGGCCACCGACGGGTTCGCCGGCAACCGCGAGCTCATGCAGGAGTTCTGCGCGCAGCTCGGCGACCCCTTCCACGGCGGCGTCAGCACGGCCACCGGGGACTCCATCGGCTGGCTGCGCCCGTTGGGTGCCGAGTTCCGCAACATGAGTGCCTGCCTGCGGCACGGTCAGGTGACGCTGCACGGCACCCGGGTCAACCCGGCGCTGCCGTGGCTCGGCGCGGTCCTGGTCAACCGGCGCGGGCAGCGCTTCGTCGACGAGCAGGCCCACGGCTACTCGGGGCTCGCCGGCGTCATCCAGGCCGAACCCGACGAGCGGGCCGTGATGATCTGGGACGCGGAGGCGCAGGAGACCGCGCAGCACTCCGAGATGATGCGCGAGTCGCAACAGGCGGGGGCCCTGCAGACGGCGCGCGACGTCGCCACGCTGGCCGAGGCGCTGCGTCTCGACCCGCTCGCGCTGGCGCAGGCCCTCAAGCCCTGGCCGGGTCGACGTGCGCTCATCGGGCCGTTCCACTACGCGTGGCTCACCCACGGCGTCCTGACCACCCAAGGCGGGGCCGCGATCGACACCTCCGGGCAGGTGCTGCGCACCGACGGCACCGCCATCCCCGGTCTGCGCGCCGCCGGCGGCGTTGCCGTCGGGCTCGCCGGGCCAGACTCCGCCGGGTACAGCTCCGGCAACGGGCTGTTGGCCGCCTTCGGCATGGGCTGGATCATCGGCAACGACCTCGCCGCCGGGCGGTAGGGGACCGTCACGGCGTTGGTCGAAAAGCGATGGCGACCCCGCACCTGCGGGGTGGCCGTCACTCTTGCTGCGTCACATCATGAAGTCCCCCGGCATCGCCTGGAGGTAGCTCGTGTAGGTGCTGCCGTTGCCCACGACGAGCCTGCCGGCGATGTCCTCCGCCGCCTGTTTCAGGATGTCGACCCACTCGCGAACGACGCACGACGAGACGCCGGGAGGAAGCTGGCTCGCCCTGAGGCACAACGCAACTCGGCCGTCGGGGCCCAGGACCGGGACGACGATCGCGCCGAGGTCGTAGGTCTCGCCGTCCTCGATGTCGATCGTCTCGAAGAACGGGGAGGAGCTCGCGATGACGTTTCGGACCGCACGCTCGCGTGCCGGGGTCAGGTCGCCGGCTGCGTACTCACGCATCGCGTCCTTGAGGTCGGAGTAGCGAGGATGGTCGTCCTCGCGCTGTCGGGACAGGGAGAACCCGCGGCTCCGCACGGCCTCGAGCCGTCGACGGTATTT
>NZ_JBEDUL010000084.1:0-22646 GCF_040414665.1 Intrasporangium sp. | reverse complement strand
GCACCGGCGCGCGAGAGCGAGCCCGGCGGCATACGGAATGTCATTTGTCGACGTCGCCGACGACGAAGAACATCGAGCCGAGAATGGCCACCATGTCGGAGATCAGCTGCCCCGGCAGCATCTCCGTGAGAACGGAGACATTGTTGAACGACGCCGAGCGGAGCTTGAGCCGCCACGGCGTCTTCTCCCCCCGGGAGACGAGGAAGTAGCCGTTGAAGCCGAGGGGATTCTCGGTCGCGGTGTAGATCTGCCCCTCGGGCACCTTGAGGACCTTGGGCAGCCTGACGTTGATCGGCCCCGGCTTGAGCTGGATCAACCGATCGAGGCACGCCTCGGCCAGGTCGAGGCTCACGCGGGTCTGCTCGAGCAGCACCTCGAGGCGGGCGAGGCAGTCACCCTCCTGACGGGTCACGACGTGCCCAGGGCCCCCCTTGACGAAGAGCTCACCGTAGGCGAGATAGGGCGCGTCCCGGCGCAGGTCCACGTCGATCCCGCTCGCTCGGGCGATGGGACCGGAGACGCCGAAGCGAAGGGCTGTCTCCCGAGGCAGCACACCGACCCCGCGGGTGCGCGCCTCGAGGATCTCGTTGCCGACGATGAGGTGCTCGAGCGACGGGAGCCGCTTGCGGACGTTGACGATGGCCTTGTCCACCCGTCCCATCCAGCCGGCCGGCAGGTCCTCCTTGAGGCCACCGACCCGGTTGAACATGTAGTGCATCCGGCCGCCCGAGACCTCCTCGAGCACAGCCTGGAGCTCCTCGCGCTCGCGGAAGGCGTAGAAGACGGGGGTGATCGCCCCGAGCTCGAGCGGATAGCTCCCGAGGAACATGAGGTGGTTGAGCACCCGGTTGAGCTCAGCCAGCGCCGTGCGCGCCCAGACCGCCCGCTCGGGAACCTCCATGCCGAGCATGTGCTCGACGCCGAGGACCACGCCGAGCTCGTTGGAGAAGGCGCTGAGCCAGTCGTGCCGGTTGGCCAGGACGATGATCTGGCGGTAGTCGCGGACCTCGAAGAGCTTCTCCGCTCCCCGGTGCATGTAGCCGATGATCGGCTCGGCGCTGACGATGCGCTCGCCGTCGACGACGATCCGCAGCCGGAGCACCCCGTGCGTCGCCGGGTGCTGGGGCCCGATGTTGAGGACCATGTCGGCCGTCGCGAGGCCCCCGGCACCGACACCCACGGTCAGGGCGCGCTGGCGCGAGGAGCGGGGCGACGTGGTCGTCTCGGTCATGGGTCGAGACTATGCCGTCGGGGACCGGGGCGGCGCGATGGGCTCAGGGGGCTCAGGCCGGACGGAGGATCGCCACGAGGAAGTCGGAGTCGCTGCGGAACGGCCGGAGGTCCCAGCCGGCGAGGAGCAGGTCGGGCTCGAGGCCGGAAGCTCGGGCGTCATCGAGGAAGTCGCCGAAGTCGTAGCCGCGTCCGGCACCGAAGCCGACGACGATCCGGCCGCGCTCGGCGACATGGCTGCGCAGGCGCTGGAGCACCGTGCGTCGGGTGCTCGGCGCAAGGAACGGCATGACGTTGCCGGCGGCCACGATGACCTCGAAGTCGGCGGCCACGCCCTGGGCCGCGAGGTCCAGCTCGGCGAGGTCACCGACGAGCCACTGCGGTCCCTGGTGGTCCTCGATGGCAGCCTCGATGAGCACCGGGTCGACGTCGACCCCGACGACCTCGTGCCCCGCGCGGGCCAGCGCCCCTCCGAGCCGGCCCGAGCCGCAGCCGGCGTCGAGGATGCGCGACCGACGGGGCGCCATGGCGTCGACGAGTCGGGCCTCTCCGTCAAGGTCCTGGCCAGCTGCCGCCATGTCGCGGAAGCGCTTGACGAACCAGGTCGAGTGCGCCGGGTTGGCCTCGACCATCTGCATCCACTTGCTGGGCTCGACCATCGGTCCGCCTCAGGCCGTCGGGGTCCGGCGACGGCTCTTCATCAGGACGTAGACGAAGAGTCCGATGGCGATGAGGGTCCCCGCCGCCGTCAGGACCACGGGCACGAACTGCGACTCCTTGGCGCTCTCCACCGCTGGGTCGTCCGCCTCGGGTGCCGGCACCGAGGGTCCGGCCGTCGCCGTCGACCCGTCGAGCCCGGTCATGGCGAAGAAGCCGAACGAGCCGCTGACCGGGTGGCCGTCGTCCGAGGTCACCCGGTAGGCCACCGTGTACTGGCCGGCGGGGGCGGCAGACGAGATGGCCTGGCGGACCTCGCGTCCCTGGATCGTCGCGAGGCCCTCGGCCACGTTGCCCGTGGGTCCCGTGACGACGACCTGCAGGCCGATCTCGAGCGGCTGCTCGCTGAAGACGAGGGAGACGTCGGCGGGGAGGTGTGTGACGGTGGTGCCGTCCGCCGGGGTCGTCTTCTCGAGCACGTCGTGGGCGTGTGCCGTTGCGGGCAGGGCGAGCGTGAAGCAGAAGGTGAGGAGGAGGAGGGCCAGGCGACGCATGGCCTCAGGGTACGTCGGAGGGCCTGATGTGCTTCACCGCCCACCAGAAGTCACCGAACCCGCCGGGACGGATCAGCTCTGCCTCGGCCGAGGCGCGCTCGAGTGCGCGGAGGTAGGCGATGGGATCATCGCTGGCCCGGGCGTGCTCGGGGCCGATGGCGCGGGCACCGAGCCCGCGCAGCACCGCTCGCTGGCGCAGGAGCTCGTCGGCGTCGAGGGAGTCCATGGCCACGTGGGCGGTGAGGTCGCAGCTGCCATCCGGCACCGGGGTCACGAGGGTACCCGCACGGTATGCCGTGAGGCTGCCGGCGCGGGGGCGGTTCGTCCTGAGGTGCCCGTAGTCGATGGCGACGAGGAGGCCGGAGTCGACCCGGCTGACGAGATCGGCCCAGGCCGCGTCCCGGGTCCGCCCGACCTCGACCCGCTCGCCCGGTCCGGCGTCAGGCCACTGTGCGGCGGCCCATTCCGCATCCTGCTGGTTGACGTCGTCGCCGAGCTGCTCCTCGCCGGTTGCCGGATCGACGAGGACCTCGCGAAGCCGTCCGCGGTCGTCGACCTCGGCGATCGTGCAGGGGACGACGTCGAGCCACTCGTGCGCGATGACGAGTGCGTCCTCCAGTCCGTCGAGCTCGTGAGGCAGGAGGGCGCCCCCGGGTGACCGGATCCACCCGATGCGCGGGTCCAGGCCCTCGGGCCGGTCGACGACATCCACTCCGACTGCGCTCTCGACCGAGCGGAGGTGGGTGAGCAGCTCGCCCCGCCCGGCGCCGAGGTCGACGACGACCTTCGGCGGCTCCTCGTGCGACCGACCCCAGAGGCGCAGGAGCGCGTCGGCGAGGACCGCCCCGGTGACCCCGTGCGTCGCCGTCGTGAAGTGCGCCGAAGGCCCACCGCGCGTGACGTAGAAACCCAGCCCAGCGGCATACAGCGCCGTGTGCCAGGCCTCGCGCCACGTGATGGGATCCACGAGGACGGACTGTAGGCGATACCGTGCCCTTGATGAGCAACCCGCACGAGCGTCCCGCGCGGTTCGACGTCGGCATCGTCGGGGCGGGCCGCGTCGGCGCCGTGCTGGGCGCCGCACTGGCCCGTGCCGGCCACCACGTCACCGGAGTCTCGGCGGTGAGCGAGGCCAGCCGCGAGCGGGCAGCCGCGCTCCTTCCCGGTGTGCCGGTCAAACCCATCCCCGACGTCGTCAGCGGCGCCCATCTCGTCGTACTGGCCGTCCCGGACGACGTGCTGGCCGAGCTCGTCACCGGGTTGGCGACGACGGGAACGTTCACCGCCGGCCAGCTCGTCCTGCACACGTCCGGGGCCTGCGGCATCTCGGTCTTCGAGTCCGCCATCGACAGCGACGTCGTGCCGCTCGCCCTCCATCCGGCGATGACCTTCACCGGGACGGACGTCGATCTCGAGCGACTGCAGGACTGCTGCTTCGGCGTGACGACGGTGGACATGGCGCGGCCCCTCGCCGAGGCCCTCGTCATCGAGATGGGCGGCGACCCGGTCTGGATCGCGGAGGAGGAGCGGCTCGCCTACCACGCCGCTCTTGCGCACGGCGCGAACCACCTCGTCACCCTCGTGAGCCAGGCCATGGAGCTGCTCCGTCATGCGGGCATCGAGGATCCGTCCCGGGTCCTCGAGCCGCTCCTGTCCGCTGCGCTCGCCAACACCCTCCAGCAGGGTGACGCTGCACTGACCGGCCCGGTCGCGCGAGGAGACGCCGGTACCGTTGCCGCACACGTCGCGCTGCTCAGCGAGGTGGCCCCAGACATCCGGCCCACCTACCTCGCGCTCGCCCGGGCCACCGCGCAGCGGGCCCTCCTGAGCGGGCGCCTCAAGGCGTCCGCTGCGGACGCCCTGCTCGAACTGCTCGCCGACGAGGAGGACAACTCGTGACTGTTGTGACTGTCGCTCGCACACGGGAGGAGCTGTGCGAGGCGCGCGCCGCTCTCGACGATGGCGATGTCGCCGTGGTCATGACGATGGGTGCCCTGCACGACGGGCATGCCACCCTGATCCACCGGGCCCGGCAGACCCACGCGCACGTCGTCGTCACGATCTTCCTCAATCCGCTCCAGTTCGGGCCCAAGGAGGACCTGTCCCGCTATCCCCGGACGTTCGACGCAGACCTGGCCATCTGCACCGAGGCCGGGGTCGACCTCGTCTTCGCGCCGACGCCCGACGTCATCTACCCCGACGGTGACCCGGGCGTGCGCATCTCGGCCGGGCCCCTCGGCGACGTCCTCGAGGGGCAGGCCCGGCCCGGGCACTTCGACGGCATGCTCACGGTGGTGGGCAAGCTCATGCACCTCACCCGGTGCACGTCGGCCTACTTCGGCCAGAAGGACGCCCAGCAGCTGGTGCTCATCCGCAGGATGGTGCGCGACCTCGACTTCCCGGTTCGCGTCGTCGCGGTCCCGACAGTGCGCGAGGCCGACGGGCTGGCCATGTCGAGTCGCAACACGTACCTCACCCAGTCGGACCGGGAGATCGCCCTCACGCTGTCCGCGGCACTGGCCGCCGGCGCCGCTGCCGCCACCGAGGGGCCCTCCGCGATCCGGCGAGCCGCCCGCGCGGTGCTCGTCCGCGAGCCGCTCGTGCTCGCCGACTACCTCGTCCTCGTCCACCCCGAGACGCTCGACGACGTCCCGGAGTGGTTCCGCGGCGAGGCGTTGCTCGCCGTTGCCGCCAGGGTCGGCACGACGCGCCTCATCGACAACGTGCCGGTCCTCGTGGGTCCGGGGGGCGGTGCGCTCGAGATCTTCTCGGCCGATCGCCTCGACGGATAGGAACCCCGGCCCGTGGCCTCCCCGAGCCTCCGTCCGCAACACACCGAGCACCGGGCAAGCCGCGGCGGTTATTTCCGCCTGAGCTTGGCGACTGTTCGGTGTGTTGCGGTCGTGGAGGGCGGAAGGCCGTGGAGCGATGGTGCGAGCGGGAGCCAGCTCAGCGGCATACGGTATGGGGCGTGACGCACCACGAGAGGGGGCGGGGATGAGCGCGAGCGGCATCGCCATCCCACGGCGCCTCCGCGCGGCAGCGCCCGGCTGGACAGCCACGGCCGACGTCATCGTGGTCGGGTCGGGCATCGCCGGCCTGACGACGGCGCTTCGCCTCAGGCGTCGCGTCGCCCGGGTGCTGCTCGTCACCAAGACCGTGCTCGACGAGGGCTCGACGGCGTGGGCCCAGGGCGGAATCGCCGCGGTGATGTCGCCCGACGACAGCCCGGAGGAGCACATCCACGACACGCTGGTCGCCGGGGTCGGCCTCTGCGATGTCGAGGCGGTGCGCACGCTGGTCAACGAGGGCACCGACGCGGTCTGGGACCTCATCGCCATCGGTGCGGACTTCGACCGGGGGGAGAGCGGCAAGATCTCGCTGACCCGTGAGGGCGGGCACCACCGCGACCGGATCCTGCACGCCGGGGGCGACGCCACGGGACGTGAGATCAGCCGCGCGCTCATCGCGGCGCTCGACCGGGTCCGGGACGATCCGGGCATCGAGATCATCGAGCACGCCCTCGTCATCGACCTGCTCTCGAACACCGACGGCGGTGTCTGCGGGGTGACCCTCCACGTCATCGGCGAGGGCCAGGTCGACGGGGTGGGGGCCGCGCACGCCCGCGCCGTGGTGCTCGCGACGGGCGGGCTCGGGCAGATCTACGCCTCGACCACCAATCCGGCGGTGGCCACGGGCGACGGGATGGCGGCCGCCTTGCGGGCTGGCGCCGAACTGGCCGATCTCGAGTTCGTCCAGTTCCACCCGACCGTGCTCTACCTCGGTGAAGGGTCGTCCGGCCAGCAGCCGCTCATCTCCGAGGCGGTGCGGGGCGAAGGGGCGTTCCTCGTCGACGCCGAGGGGGTCCGGTTCATGGAGGGCAAGCACCCGTTGGCCGACCTGGCGCCACGCGACATCGTCGCGCGCGCCATCATCGCGCGGATGCGCGAGACGGGCACCGACCACGTGTACCTCGACTGCCGGCACCTCGGTGCCGACTTCCTCGAACAGCGGTTCCCGTCCATCGTCGAGCGGTGCCGCGAGCTGGGCTTCGACCCCGCGACGGAGCTGCTGCCCGTGGCACCGGCCCAGCACTACGCCAGCGGAGGCGTGCGAACCGATCTGCGCGGGCGCACCAGCCTCGAGGGGCTCTACGCGTGCGGCGAGACGTCCTGCACCGGCGTCCACGGCGCCAACCGCCTCGCGAGCAACTCGTTGCTCGAGGGCCTCGTGTTCGCCAGGCGGATCGCCGACGACCTGACGCGGCGCCTTGCTGAAGGCGAGCTGCCCGACCCCGTGCCAGTTGAGGTGGAGACCGACGAGACCGGCCACCCCGCCCTGATTCGCGGCAAGCGCCGGGTCGCAGTGCAGCGCGCGATGACGGCCGGCGCCGGATCCGTGCGGTCCGCCACGTCGCTCGCGGCAACCGCAGCCCGGCTGGGTGAGCTCGCGGCCGCTGACGACGGCAAGAAGGGCGGACCGAAGAGCTGGGAGACGACGAACCTCCTGCACGTCGGGCGGGCCCTGACGCTGGCCGCGCTGCTCCGGGAAGAGACTCGCGGAGGGCATGTGCGCGAGGACTTTCCGGACCGCGACGATGAGAACTTCCTGCACCACACGGTGATCCGCCGCGGCGGTGACGGACAACTCGTCACCGCAACCGATCCCGTACCGCCCGAGAACCTCAACGGGTTGGATCTCGATGGCCTGCATCGCACCGAGGAGCACCATGAACGACTTCCCTGACCAGGCCGCACGAGAGCTGGTGGCAGCCGCCTTGCGCGAGGACCTCGGACCCGATGGCCGAGACGTGACGACGCTGGCGACGATCCCCGAGGACCAGGTCCGGGTCGGCGAGATCGTCGCCCGCGGCCCCGGCGTCGTCGCAGGCGGACCGGTCATCGCCATCACGCTCGAGTCGGTCGCCGGGCTCGTCACTGCCGCGGTGCCCAAGGTCGACGTGGTGCGGGTCGATGGCACGCGTATCGAGCGGGGCGACGTCATCGCGCGCGTGGAGGGGCCCACGCGAGTGATCCTCATGGCGGAGCGGACGATCCTCAACATCCTCAGCCGGCTCTCTGGAGTGGCGAGCCACACCAGGCGCTGGGCCGATGCCCTCGAGGGCACCGGCACGATGGTGCTCGACACCCGGAAGACGACACCGGGGATGCGGCTGCTGGAGAAGTACGCCGTCCGTGCTGGCGGGGGCACGAACAAGCGCCTCGGCCTCTACGACGTCGCCATGATCAAGGACAACCACAAGATCGCGGCCGGGTCCGTGGCCGAGGCCTACCGCCTCGTCCACGAGAAGTTCCCCGACGTCGCGATCCAGGTCGAGGTGGAGACGCCCGCCGAGGCCCACGAGGCCTACGACGCAGGCGCCCGCTTCATCATGTGCGACAACATGACCGTGCCGGTACTGCGCGAGACGGTGGAGCTCCTCCGGGGCCTGGGCGAGCCGGTCGAGATCGAGGCCACGGGCGGGATGACGCTGGACGTCGTGGCCGACCATGCGGCGACTGGCGTCGACTACGTCTCGGTCGGGGGCCTGACGCACAGCTCGCCGATCATCGACATCGCCCTCGACCTGGTCGGCTGAGTCCAGGTCCACCGTCTCGACAACGGCATCAGGAGGGAGCACGAGTGCAGTTCAACGAGGCAATCGATCTGGTGGGCAAGGTGATCGACACCGCAGGCGTGGCCGCCATGGTGGTCGGTGCGCTCCTCGCCGCAGTGCGAGCCCTCATGGGCGCCGCACGGCACCAGCCCGGCATCTACCGCCAGTTCCGCCAGCAGCTCGGGCGTTCGATCCTACTTGGCCTCGAGCTGCTCGTGGCAGCGGACATCATCCGGACCGTCGCCGTGACGCCCACTCTCGAGAACGTCCTCGTCCTCGCCCTCATCGTGGCCATCCGCACCTTCCTCAGCTTCTCGCTCGAGCTGGAGATCACCGGCCGTTGGCCCTGGCAGAAGGAACCGGAGACTCAGTAGCGCTGCCACCAGAGGTTGACGGCGTAGTCGACTCCGGACCGGTCCGGGTGCTCCGCCAGGATGAGGTCGGCGTGGTCGGGGGCGAACTCGATCCGGACCACCGCCTCGAAGTCCTCGCGCGAGTCGAAGTCCCAACGGATGTCGAGGCGCTCGCGTGACCAGCCCTGGCGCCGCCAGAACCGCTCGACCGCCCGGGGGTCGTAGGAGGGCAGGGCCCTGCGGAACCACGACCCGAACGTCGATCTGGTCGCGTCGTTGTCGATGACGAAGGCCACGCCTCCGGGCCGCATGATCCGGCTGAGCTCGAGCAGCCCGGGCTCGCATCCCGGCCCGAAGAAGTAGGCCCACCGCGCGTGGGCCACGTCGAAGGACCCATCCGCAACCCCGATCCTGGCTGCACCTTCCTCGCGAACCGAGCACTGCGGCATACGGGCAACGCGTTGTGCCGCAAGGGAAGCCAGCGGTGGATGGGGCTCCACGCCGACGACCGAGCGCGCCGTCCGAGCGAACCTCGGCAGGTGGAACCCCGTCCCACAACCGATGTCAACGACGTCTCGTCCCGCCCAGTCCTGGATCTCGCGCATCGCCGACTCGATGACGCCGGCCCGGTCGACGCCCTGGTTCTCGATCTCGTAGACGTCAGGTGTGGCCCAGATGTTGGGGGAGGCGATGATGTCGGTCACGCCGTGGACCGCCGGGACCTGGGCGTCGCGGCGATCGTCGCCGGGTGCACGATGAGCGGCAGCAGCTTGTGGGCGCCGCGCGCCCGGACAGCCCGCACCTGCGCGACGTGCGCCTCCGCGCGAATCGCCAGCTCCTCGTAGCCTGCCCGACCCATCAGCTCGATGAGCTCCGGCGCCAGGGAGCGGTAGACCGGCTCCCGGCCGACGTGCGCCTCGGGGTTGCCGGAGCAGTACCAGTCGAGGTCGTGGCCCCCAGGCCCCCAGCCCCGCCTGTCGTACTCGGTGATCGTCACCTCGAGATAGCTCGTGTCGTCGGGCAGCTCGACGGTCCGGAAGCTGCGCCTGATCGGCAGCTGCCAGCAGACGTCCGGCTTGGCGGTGTGGGGCTGGGCGCCGGTCAGCAGCGCATGCTGGTGCAGGGCACAGCCGGCTCCCGCCGGGAAGCCGGGCCGGTTGAGGAAGATGCACGCGCCGTCGACGACCCGCGTCTTGCGTGCCCCGTCCTCCTTCTCGGTCCAGTCCCTCCGACGACCGGTCGCGGTGCCGACGTCCCGGTACTGCCACTCGTCCTCGCCGAGCTCGGCCACGACGGCGGACACCCGGCGGAGGTCGTCGTCGTCGGTGAAGTGTGCACCGAGGGTGCAGCAGCCGTCGTCCGGGCGATCCGCATAGATGCCCTTGCACCCGGCCCCGAAGATGCAGGTCCAGTTGCTCGTCAGCCAGGTGAGGTCACACCGGAAGCGCTGCCCTGCGTTGTCGGGGTCGGTGAACTCGACCCAGACGCGGGGGAGATCGAGAGGTGCTTCTGCCACCGGCACACTTTACGTCGCCGGACCCGTAGATTCGGGTCATGTCCTTGGGCGATGCGAGTCCCGCGGTTCTCATCCGTGACCTCACCGTCGTGCGGGGCAGGCGTCGGGTGCTGCCTCAGCTGTCTCTCGAGATCCCCGCTCGCCAGGTCATCGGCCTGCTCGGGCCCTCGGGGTCGGGCAAGTCGACGCTGATGCGGGCCATCGTCGGCGTCCAGGTCATCGAGTCCGGCACCGTGACGGTCCTCGGCCATGCGGCCGGCAGCCGAGCCCTGCGCGACCAGGTCGGGTACGTGGCGCAGTCGCTCAGTGTGTACCAGGACCTGACGGTCAGGGAGAACATTGCCTACTTCGGGCGGGCCGTCGGGCTCACCGGGCGGGACCTGCGCAAGGCGGTCGACGCCACCGTGTCCGAGGTCGACCTGGAGGACCACGCCGGCGCCCTCGTCCGGAACCTCTCGGGGGGCCAGGAGTCCCGCGTCTCGCTCGCCTGCGCCCTCGTCGGCCGCCCGAGCCTGCTCGTGCTCGATGAGCCGACCGTGGGCCTCGACCCCATCCTGCGCCGCGACCTGTGGGACCACTTCCATGACCTCGTCGACCAAGGGTGCTCCCTCATCGTGTCGAGCCACGTCATGGACGAGGCCACCCGCTGCGACCGGCTCATCCTCCTGCGCGACGGTCGGGTGCTGGCCGACCTGACGCCGGCCGAGCTGCTCGAGCGCACCGGAGAGGCCGACGCGGACGCCGCCTTCCTCGCCCTCGTCGAGGCGACCGGTAGAGCCGCCGATGGAGAGGTGAACCGATGAACCCGGGGCTGACCTTTGCCACGACCGGGCGGGCGCTGCGACAGATCCGCACGGACCACCGCACGATCGCGCTCATCATGGGCGTGCCCATGGTCGCGATCGGGCTGCTCGCCTGGATCTACAACAACACCCCGGTCTTCGACGCGATCGGCCCTGCGCTCCTTGGCATCTTCCCGCTCGTCGTCATGTTCGTCGTGACGTCGGTGGCTACTCTCCGAGAGCGCCAGTCCGGGACCCTGGAACGGCTCCTCACCACCCGAATGGGCAAGGCCGACTTCATGCTGGGCTATGCCGGGGCCTTTGGCGCGCTGGCCATCGTCCAGGCGCTCCTCGCGACGTCCTTCTCGATCTGGGTGTGCGACCTCGACGTCCTCGGGCCGGTGTGGATGCTCGTGCTCGTCGCGGTCCTGGTCGCCGTCCTCGGGTCCTCGCTCGGGCTGCTCGCAAGTGCCTTCGCCCGCACCGAGTTCCAGGCGGTGCAGTTCATGCCGGCCTTCATCATCCCGCAGTTCCTGCTCTGCGGCCTGCTCGTCGACCGCGACCAGCTCCCCGCCTTCCTCAGCGCCGTGTCCGACGTGCTGCCCCTGTCCTACGCGGTCGACGCGATGAAGGAGGTGACGGCCCACGCCGAGGTGACGAGCGCCGGCGTCTGGTCGATGGTGATCGTCGCGGGCTTCATCGTTCTCGCGCTCGCCCTCGCCTCCCTCACGTTGAGCCGGCGCACCCCCTGACGCACCCCTCACGTATCCCCTGACGGGGTCGGGGCCTGCCGATCACGGACCGTTCAAGGGATGTTCACCCAGTCCGGCTAGGGTCGAAGGGTGCGACTGGGCGTCATCGACATCGGGTCCAACACCGTCCACCTCCTCGTCGTGGACGCGCACGCCGGTGCCCACCCGCTCCCGGCGTTCTCCCACAAGATCGACCTGCGCCTGTCCGAGCACCTCACTCCCGACGGGCTCATCACCGCCGACCTGACGGTCCGGCTCGTCGAGTTCCTCCGTGAGTGCCTCGAGATCGCCGAGGACCAGGGCGTCGAGGAGCTGCTCGCTTTCGCCACGTCAGCGATGCGGGAGTCGCCGAACGGCGACGCCGTCATCGAGCAGGTCCGGGAGCAGACCGGCATCCTGCTCGAGGTGCTGAGCGGGGTCGACGAGTCCCGGGTGACGTTCCTCGCCGCCCGCCGGTGGTTCGGCTGGTCGAGCGGGCGGCTGCTCGTCATCGACATCGGCGGGGGCTCACTGGAGCTCGCCTCCGGGATCGACGAGGACCCGGATGTTGCGATCAGCCTGCCGCTCGGCGCCGGCCGCCTCACCCGGGAGCGGATGCGCGGCGACCCCCCAGCCGCGAAGGAGTCGCGCGCCGTCCGCTCCTACATCCGAGCCACCGTCGCTCGACAGGTTCGGCCGCTGCTCAAGGCGCCCAGCCCGGACCGGGTGGTCGGCACCTCCAAGACGATGCGTTCGCTCGCCCGGATCGCCGGGGCGGCGCCACGCGAGAGCGGCCCGTTCGTCCCGCGGGAGCTGCGTCGCGCCGACCTCGAGACGATCGTCGACAAGCTCAAGGGGCTCGACGCAGCGGCCCGCGCGGCGCTGCCAGGGGTGTCCGAGGCCCGCGCCCACCAGATGCTCGCCGGCGCCCTCGTCGCCGAGGCCGCGATGGATCTGCTCAATGTCGACCGGCTCGACATCTGTCCCTGGGCGCTCCGGGAGGGCCTGATCCTGCGGCGACTCGACCTGCTCGACCCCGACGAGGTCGCGAACCGGCCCGGCTAGGCCGCGCGTCGCCCGCGTCACACGGACCTCTCCGGGCCTAGGTCCGAGTCGTGCCCCAGAATGAACCCCATGACGATCCGCATCGGGCTCTCGACGGCCGCGATGTACCCGGACAACGCGGCCACCGCCTTCGCGACGGCCGCGCGTCTCGGTTACGACGCCGTGGAGGTCATGGTGTGGACGGACCCGGTGACGCAGGAGCCCGGAGCCCTCCGTGCGCTGAGCGAGCACCACGGGCTGCCCATCGCCTCGGTCCACGCGCCGACGCTGCTTCTCACCCAGCGCGTGTGGGGCACCGACCCGTGGCACAAGGTCGACCGCTCCATCGAGCTGGCCCTGGAGGTCGGCGCATCCACCGTCGTCCTCCACCCGCCGTTCCGGTGGCAACGGGACTACGCCGCCTCCTTCATCGATGGTGTGGCCCTGCGGGAGCACGACACCGGGATCCGGCTCGCGGTGGAGAACATGTTCCCGTGGCGAACGGCCCGGCGGGAGATGCTCGCCTACCTCCCGCACTGGGACCCGGTGGACCAGCCCTACGACAACGTCACCATGGACCTGTCCCACACGGCGACGGCCGGCTCGGATGCCCTGCACATGGTCCGAGAGCTGGGGCCGCGCCTCGCGCACCTCCACCTGGCCGACGGTCTCGGGTCGTTCAAGGATGAGCATCTCGTGCCCGGCCGGGGGTCGCAGCCGTGCAGCGCGGTCCTCGAGCACCTCGTCGACACCGGCTGGTCGGGTGACGTGGTCATCGAGGTGGCGACCCGCAAGATGGCCCCCGACCAGCGTGAGGCCGCGCTCATCGAGGCCCTGGCCTTCACCCAGTTCGCGCTCATGCCGACGCGTGGCGCCAGCCGTATCTGAGCCAGCTCAGTCCGCCCGTCACGGTCGGAAGCCGCGCGGCCGCACCGTCAGCGTGTCGATGGACGCCTCCGGAGTGGCCGTCACCGCGAAGCGCACCGCACGGATGACCGACTCGATCCGCAGGTACTCCTCCGCCCGGTAGTGCGCTCCCTCGAAGTCGATCATCTCGCGCTGCATGTCGGTGTCGACGCGGCCGGGGTGGATGGACGTCACCCGCACGCCGTTGGCTCGTTCCTCGTCGCGCAGGCTGTCCGCGAAGGCACGCAGGGCGAACTTCGAGGCGCTGTACGGGCCCATGGTGGCAGTCGCATTGAGCCCGGCTCCGGAGTTGAGCAGCACCACACAGCCCTGAGCGGCACGGAGCGCTGGCAGGACCGCGCGCGTGATCCCCGCAACCGCAACGAGATTCACTCGCATGGACAGCTCCCAGTCCGACATGGGCACGTCGGCGACGCTGCCACGCCGCAGGACTCCCGCTGAGTGCACGAGGACGTCGACGCGCGGGAGCCGCGCCACGAGGTCGGCGAGGGCCCGATCGAGTGCTCCGCCCGGCCCGCAGTCGGCGAGGTCGGCGACGAAGCCCTCGGCCGATGGCAGGTCCGTGACCGCACGCCTCACCGAGTCGGGCGTCCGACCACAGACGACGACGTGATGGGTGCCGGCGAGGTCCTCGACCACGGCGCGGCCGATGCCGCGGGTAGCCCCGGTGACCACGGCGACGGGGCGCTCGGGCGTGCTCATGCGCCTCAGGTTACGTCGCAAACACGATGTCGTATGCCGCTGGGCTCGCTCCCCGGCCCGACGGCGGCAACCGGGCGTGATTGGGACTCAGGCGAGTCCGAGCCCTGCCGCCTCCTCCCAGAGCTCCTCACGAACGCGTGCGTGAGCACACTCGTCGATGAGGTCGCGGCACTGCTCCCGCTCATCGCGTCCCCACAGCTGCGCGACTCCGTTCTCGGTCACGATGGCGCTCTGCTGGAAGCTGGTCACGGGCTCGTCGACGAGCGGCACGATCGTGGACACGTCGGCCCTGGGGTGCCACGAGCGCAGGGCGATGAAGGACTGCCCCCCGGGGGAGTGCAGCGCACCGACGATGAAGTCGGTCTGCCCGCCGAAGCCCGAGTGGATGCGTGCGTTGATCCGCGACGCGTTCGCCTGGCCGAAGAGGTCCACCTCCAGCGCGGTGTTCACGGAGGTCATCCGGCGCTGCTGGGCGATGAGGCCCGGGTCGTTCGTCTTCTCGGTGCGGAGCATGCGCACCCAGGAGTTGCCGTCGACCCAGTCGTAGAGGTCCTGGCTGCCGAAGACGAACGAGGTGACGAGTGGGTGGTCCCGGTCGAGGGCGCCCGCGGCGTCCAGCGCGAGGATGCCGTCGGAGAACATCTCGGTCCACACCCGGAGGTCCTTCCGGCCGATGATCGCGTTGAGCGTCGCATCGGGGACGGCGCCGATGCCGAGCTGCATGGTCGAGCCGTCGAGGACCATCGAGGCGACCCGCTGGCCGATCGCCGCACTGTCGTCGTCCGGGGTGCCGGCCGAGTGCGTGACGAGCGGTGCATCGACCTCGACGGCGAGATCGACGTGGTCGACCGGGACCAGTGCATCGCCGTAGGTGTAGGGCATCCGGTCGTTGATCAGGGCGATGACGAGACCTCCTCGGGCGCGGCAGGCCTCGATCGCGGCCGGCAGGACGTTGACCTCGACGCCCAGACTGAGCTGCCCCTGGCGTGGGGGTGCGCAGTGGATGAGGACCGCGTCGGGTAGGAGCGTCCGCGAGTAGAGGAGCGGCACGAGGGAGAGCCGCGACGGGACATACCTCAGCCCGGGATGACGGCGCATTCCGGCCCCGACGAAGCAGGTCTCGACGGTCACGCCCTCGCGTTCGGGCAGACCGGGCGGCGCGTTGAGGGCGTGGAGGATGTAGTCCGGCAGGGCTTGGTCAATGACCTTCACGCCGTCCCACGGGATGGCCATGTTGCCGCTGACGACAACGCGTGGATTCGGCGGCAGTGACTGGATCCTGGAGCTCAGCTCCTCAACCGACACGGTCTGCATGGGCCCATCCTTGCGGACTGCCACGTGCCGTCGGCACCAAGCCCAGCGGCATACGGCATCGTGTCCTGGTCAGCTGGCCTTGCGCTTGCTCGCCGCCTTCTTGGTGGTCGTCTTCTTCGCGCCCGTCTTCTTGGCCGGAGCCTTCTTGGCAGCGGCCTTCTTGGCGGGTGCCTGCTTGGCCGTGTCGGCCGGCTTCTCCGTGTCCGCCTCCTCGCGGATCTCGCTCGTCGACGTGCCTCCGGACTTGGCCGCCTTGGCCTTGTCGACGCTGCGCTGCAGGGCCGCGAGCAGGTCGACGACCTCCGTCTCCTCGGGCTGGGCCGACGGCGCCTCCTTCAGCTCGCCGCCCTCGATCTTGCTCGCGACGAGCGCCTCGACCGCCTCGGAGTAGTCGTCCTCGAACTCGTCCGGCTCGTAGTCCCCGGCCAGGGAGTCGACGAGCGAGGCCGCCATCGCCAGCTCCTTGTCCGTGGCCTGCGTGTCCTCGGAGAGGAACTCGAACTCCGGCTGGCGCACCTCGTCGGCCCAGAGCAGCGTCTGCAGGACGATGACGCCCTCCCGCACTCGCAGCACGGCCAGGGTCATCCGGGTGCGGATCGAGACGGTGACCACGGCCATGCGGTCCGCCTTCTCGAGCGCATCGCGCAGGAGGACGTATGGCTTGAGACCTGTCTTGTCCGGCTCGAGGTAGTACGAGCGGTCGAAGAGGAGCGGGTCGATCTGGTCCGCCGGCACGAACTTCTCGATCGAGATCTCCTTGGAGGAGCGTGACGGCAGGGTCTTCAGGTCTTCATCGGAGAGGACGACCATCTGCCCGTCCGCAGTTTCATAGCCCTTCGCGATGTCGGAGTAGGGCACTTCCTCGCCGTCGATGGAGCACACCCGTTGGTACCTGATGCGCCCTCCGTCCTTCTCGTGGACCTGACGGAACTGCACGTCGTGGTTCTCGGTCGCGGAGAAGAGACGGACCGGGACGTTGACGAGTCCGAAGGACACAGCGCCTTTCCAGATGGCTCGCATGAGAACAAGAATGCACCCATGCGCCCCATGCTCGCGACGCCCGCACCGGCCATCCCGTCGGGCGACGAGTGGATGCACGAGGTGAAGTGGGACGGAATGCGGGTGCTGGCGGACGTCACCGAGGGCTCGATCCGGTTGACGTCTCGCACCGAGCGAGATGTCACGGTCGCCTTTCCGGATCTCCTTCCCCTGGCCACGGAATACGCCGACATGCTGCTCGACGGCGAGATCGTCTGCCTCGACGCAGGCAAGCCGTCCTTCGGTCTGCTCGCCGAGCGGTTTCACGTCACCAACGCGCGGCGCGCCCTGGTGCTCGCCGAGCGCAGTCCCGTGACGCTGATGACCTTCGACCTGCTCCGCCTCTACGGCGTCGAGCTCCTCGGCCGGGCCTGGCGTGATCGCCGCGCCACGCTCGAGCGTCTCGAGCTGCAGGGGGCCCGGTGGCAGACCCCGCCGACCTTCGAGGACGGAGGGCTGCTCCATGCCGCGACGCGCGAACAGGGTCTGGAGGGCATCGTCAGCAAGCGGGTCCGGTCGATCTACCGACCCGGCGTCCGCTCTCCCGACTGGCTCAAGTCGCCGCATCGGGGGAGTACGTCCGTGGTCATCGGCGGGTGGCGGCCCGAGTCCACCGGAACGGTGAAAGACCGGCTCGGCGCAGTACTCGTCGGGGTGCCCGGGCCGGGAGGCCTTCGCTTCCTGGGCCGAGTGGGGGCCGGCCTCGCCGGTCGCGCTGGTGACTCGTTGCGGCGCAGCCTGTCGACCCTCGAACTCGCGGAATCACCCTTCGTGACGGAGATTCCCCCGGAGGATGCCTTGGGTGCCCGTTGGGTCGACCCGGTCCTCGTGGCCGACGTCGAGTCCCTCGGACTCGGCCACCAGGGCCGCCTTCGCCAGCCGGCTTTCAAGCGGCTGCGCGAGGACCTGACCCCGGACGACGTCGACGACCTCATCCTGGGCGGCGAGTGATGGCCGGACCCGCACGCCAGCAGGCCGGCCCGAAGGTCACCGTGGAGGTCGAGGGCCGGCGGATGAAGCTGAGCAGCCTCGAGAAGGTGATGTATCCAGCGGCCGGGACGACCAAGGCGGAGGTGATCGACTACTACGCCCGGATGGCGCCCGTGATCCTGCCGCACCTCGCCGACCGGCCGGTCACCCGCATTCGCTACCCGCACGGCACGCATGACATGCAGTTCTTCGAGAAGAATGTGCCGGCCGGCACGCCCGCCTGGATTCGTCGGGCCGGTCGCGATCCGGTCTTTCCGTTCATCGACGACCTCGCCGGCCTGACGTTCTTCGCCAATCTCAACTCGCTCGAGTTCCACGTGCCCCAATGGCGGTTCGACGGCGACGGTCGGGAGGCGGTCCCGCTCAATCCTGACCGTCTCGTCATTGATCTCGATCCCGGCCCGGGCACCGGTTTGCACGAGGTGTCGGTCGTCGCCGTCATCGTGCGAGACCGCCTCGCGGAGATCGGGCTGGCCTCGGTGCCGGTGACGAGCGGCAGCAAGGGTATGCAGCTCTATGCCGGGTTGCCCGGTACTGCCCACACGAGTGATGAGATCAGGGATACCGTGCAGCAGCTTGCGCAGGAGCTCACCAAGAAGCACCCGGATCTCGTCGTCTGGAAGATGGCCAAGGATCTGCGGCCCGGCAAGATCTTTCTCGACTGGAGTCAGAACGTTGCCGCAAAGACGACAATCTGTCCTTACTCGCTTCGCGGCCGGGACACTCCTACTGTCGCCGCGCCCCGCGGCTGGCCCGAGGTCGAGGCCGGTGCGGCGGGCGAGGAGCTCCGCCAGCTGCGGATGGACGAAGTCCTCGATCGGGTCGAGCGATTGGGAGATCTCGCCGCGGAGATAGCGACGCGCCAGTCCTGATGGCGAGGGGCCACCTTCCGGTCGGAAGGTGGCCCCTCGGTGGGGTCAGGTGGCGATGATCAGTGGGCCTTGTCGTAGGCGGCCTGGATCTCGGCCGAGATCCGGCCGCGGTCGGAGACCTGGTACCCGTTGGCCCGAGCCCATTCCCGAACCGATCCCAAGTCGGTTCGCTTCTGCGCGGGAGCACCGGCGGAGCGGCGCCGGCCGCGCGCACCGCCGCTGCGACGCGCGTGTCCGGTCCATGACGCCAAGGCGTCGCGCATTTTCTTCGCATTCTTGTCGCTGAGGTCGATCTCGTAAGACACCCCGTCGAGCGCGAAGGAGACGGTTTCGTCGGCGTGACCGCCGTCAACATCGTCGATCAGGACGACTTCGACTCGCTGAGCCATGTTTCTCCATCTGCTGTTGTGATGGTAATGGGAGCGACGTGAATGCTTCGTATTCGCGTCGACGCCAATTTACACGGAACTGCCAATCCAGCGGAATCGCCGGGCGGAAGCTGTGGAGAAACTGTGGGAAGTTGTGGATTGTCCAACCTTCTACTATTCGTCCCGGGATTTGCCGGTCGCGTCGGCCTTGCGCTCTGCCTCCCACTTCGCCAGCGCAATTCGCTCACGCCGGTCGCCCTCGAGAATGTTCTTGATGATGACGTAGAAGAGCCAGGCGACACCCACCGTCGGGAGGAGCGCGAGGACGTAGGGCAGGACCGATTCCATGTCTCCATGATCCCACGGGTCGGTGCGCGGCCTGTCTCACCGGCCTTGTCTTCGGGCATTGTCGCCCCTCACCTCTACGGTGACGGCCATGGCCACCAAGTCGCCCACTCGGCGTTCTGCCCGTTTCCGATGCGCCGAGTGCGGATGGACCACGGCCAAGTGGGTGGGCCGGTGCGGCCAGTGCCAGGTCTGGGGAAGTGTCTCGGAAGCTGGAGCCGCCAGCGTGCCACGCACCGCCCCGGTATCGGTGGTCTCACCGGCAGTGCCGATCGCGGACATCGACGTGAGGACGGCCGCCGCGCGTCCGACGGGAGTCCCTGAGTTCGACCGCGTCCTTGGTGGCGGCCTGGTCCCGGGGGGAGTGGTTCTCGTCGCCGGCGAGCCGGGCGTCGGCAAGTCGACGTTGCTGCTCGACGTCGCGGCGCGGGCCGCGCGACAGGGCGCAGCCACCCTCTACGTCAGTGGCGAGGAGTCCGCCCCTCAGGTCCGGGCGAGGGCTGGCCGCATCGACGCCCTCGCCGACAGCCTGTACCTCGCCGCCGAGACCGATCTCGCCACGGTCCTCGGCCACATCGAGGCGAGCGCCCCGCAGCTGCTCGTCGTCGACTCCGTGCAGACGATCGCGAGCTCCGAGGTGGAGGGACAGGCAGGCAACGTGTCCCAGGTGCGCGAAGTCGCCGTGAGTCTGATCCGGGCGGCCAAGGAGCGCGGCATCTCCGTCCTGTTGGTCGGTCACGTCACCAAGGACGGCTCGATCGCCGGCCCCCGAGTTCTGGAGCACCTCGTCGACGTCGTGGTCCAGTTCGAGGGCGACCGGCACTCGCGTCTGCGCCTCGTCCGGGCCGTCAAGAACCGGTTCGGCCCGACGGACGAGGTCGGGTGCTTCGACCTGTCCGAGGCCGGCATCGTGGGGTTGGCCGACCCGAGCGGCCTGTTCCTGTCGGACCGCCACCATGCAGTGGCCGGCACGTGCGTGACGGTCACGCTCGAGGGTCGCCGTCCCCTCGTCACGGAGATCCAGGCCCTCGTCGCCCCGTCCACGCTCCCGTCGCCACGACGGACGTCGAGCGGCCTCGACGCCTCGAGGCTCGCGATGGTCATCGCCGTTCTCGACAAGCGAGCCGGCGCGCCGATCGGGTCCCACGACATCTTCGCGGCCACGGTCGGGGGCGCACGGGTCACGGAGCCGGCTGCGGACCTTGCCCTGGTCTGTGCCCTCGCGTCGTCCGTCCTCGACCTGCCGCTGCCGGTCGACGCCATCGCCCTCGGCGAGGTCGGACTCGCCGGGGAGGTCCGCAGGGCAACGGGAATCGGCCGACGCCTGGGCGAAGCCGCTCGACTCGGGTTCCGACACGCCGTCGTCCCGACGGGCAGCCGAGTCGATGCTCCGGTGCCTGACGGGCTCGAGGTGATCGAGGTCGCCAGCGTCGCCGAGGCGATTGAGACGATGCGCCGCCTCGCCATGCGACGAACAGCGCCCGCAACGACCCGTGACACCGCTTAGACTGCGGACCACCAATGTCTTTGATGCAGCCCCGACCTCAGCCGAATGGGAAGTGATGGACAGGAACGACGACGAGCTGCTGCTGCGCGCGGCCCTCGCCGCGGTCGCTCCTGGGACTGAGTTGCGCGATGGGCTCGAGCGGATTCTCCGCGGCCGCACCGGCGCCCTCATCGTGCTCGGCCACGACAGAGTGGTCGAGTCGATCTGCACCGGCGGTTTCGCCCTCGATGTCGAGTTCTCGGCGACCCGGGTCCGCGAGCTGTGCAAGATGGACGGCGCGGTCGTCCTCGACCGTGATGGAACCCGCATCCTCCGCGCCGCAACCCAGCTCGTGCCCGACTCCAGCATCGAGACGTCCGAGTCCGGCACGCGCCACCGGACCGCCGAGCGAGTCGCCAAGCAGACCGGCTTCCCGGTCATCTCGGTGAGCCAGTCGATGGGCGTCGTTGCGCTCTACGTCGGCAACCTGCGCCACGTCGTCGAGGGTTCGCCGACCACACTGTCGCGCGCGGACCAGGCACTGCAGACGCTCGAACGCTACAAGGCCAGACTCGACGAGGTGACCGGCACGCTGTCGGCGCTCGAGATCGAGGACCTCGTCACGATCCGGGACGTCACGTCGGTGCTCCAGCGCCTCGAGATGGTCCGGCGCATCTCGGCCGAGATCCAGGACTACGTCGTCGAGCTGGGCACGGACGGCCGCCTGCTCGCGCTCCAGCTGGAGGAACTCGTCGGCGGCCTCGGCAACGACCGCGAGCTCGTCATCCGCGACTACCTGCCCGCCACCAGGTCGGAACTCACCGCTGACGAGGCGCTCGCGAATCTCGAGTCGCTCAACTCCGTCGAGCTGCTCGACCTCGGAACCGACGCCCGGGCGGTGGGGTTCATGATCGTGGGGGACAGCCTGGACGCCCCGGTGAGCCCGCAGGGCTATCGCCTGCTCACCAAGGTGCCCCGCCTGCCGACGGCGATCGTCGAACGGCTCGTCTCCCACTTCGAGTCGCTGCAGCGCCTGCTCGCTGCCGGCATCGAGGACCTCATGCTCGTCGACGGTGTCGGCGAGGGCCGCGCCCGAGCTGTCCGCGAAGGCCTGTCTCGTCTCGCTGAGTCGTCCATCCTCGAGCGTTACGTCTGACGCGAGGAACGAGATTCCGTATGCCGCTGGGCCCGGCGCCGCTCGACGTGCTGCGTGAGCGCGTCAATCGGTGGTACGCCCAAGCAGGTCGCGACCTTCCATGGCGCGACCCGGACTGCAGCCCATGGGGAATCCTGCTGTCCGAAGTGATGGCACAGCAGACGCCGCTGTCGCGGGTCGAGCCGGTCTGGCGCGCGTGGATGACGCGGTGGCCCACGCCCGGAGCGCTTGCCGCTGCCGCACCCGGTGACGCCGTGCGAGCCTGGGGGCGCCTTGGCTACCCCCGCCGTGCGCTCCGGTTGCACGAGGCGGCGACGGTCATCGTCGAGCGGCATGGTGGCGCTGTGCCCCGGACGCCCGCCGAGCTGCTAGACCTGCCCGGCGTCGGCGCCTACACCGCTGCCGCCGTGGCCTGTTTCGCGTTCGGGATCCCGGAGGTCGTCGTCGACACGAATGTGCGACGCGTCCTCGCACGAACCTTGGAGGGCAAGGCGTTTCCGCACGTGACGCTGACTCGGAGGGAGATGGAGCTGGCAACGAGTGCCATGCCTCCCCAGCGGCACACGGCGAGGGCGGCTCGCGAGGAGGCGAATATCTGGAACGTCGCTGTCATGGAGCTCGGCGCTCTGGTCTGTGTGGCCCGGGGTCCTCGGTGCGAGGAGTGCCCCATCGCCGATCTCTGTGCCTGGAACGTGTCCGGCCGCCCGGCCCACGAGGGGCCACCGCGGCGCGGGCAGGCCTGGCACGGCACCGATCGCCAGGTCCGCGGTGAGATCCTCCGGCGACTGCGCGATGAGCATCGGGCCCTTCCACTCGCGGCACTGGAAGACGCCGGGCCCAACGTCGTGCAGGTCATGCGATGCCTTGACTCGCTCGTCGCGGATGGCCTCGTTGAGCCTTTGTCTCGCAGGCGTTTTCGTCTACCAGCGTGAGCACTGCCCAACGGGTTGATCAGAAGGGTGGG
>NZ_JBEDUL010000083.1:0-13245 GCF_040414665.1 Intrasporangium sp. | reverse complement strand
TCAACCCCTTCGAGGGTGGCTACGCCGCCTACGTCCTCGCGAAGGCGGAGCGGGACCGGCTCGCCGGCGTCGTCGCCGACCGCCGCGCCAACCTCATGCGCAAGGAGCTCGCCTGGCTGCGCCGCGGCCCGCCCGCCCGGACGAGCAAGCCCAAGTTCCGCATCGACGCCGCCAACGCGCTCATCTCCGATGAGCCGCCACCGCGCGACAACGTCGAGCTCGCCTCCTTCGCGACGAAGCGCCTCGGCAAGGACGTGCTCGACCTCGAGGACGCCACCGTCGTGCTGGGTCAGCCCCCGACCGAGCGGACCATCCTCGACCGCGTCACCTGGCGGCTCGCCCCCGGGGAACGCGTCGGTCTCGTCGGCGTCAACGGAGCCGGCAAGTCGACGCTCCTGCGCGCCCTCACCGGCGAGCAGCCCCTGACGAGTGGCCGTCGCAAGGTCGGCAAGACCGTCGCCATCGCCCATCTGACACAGGAGGTCCGCGAGCTCGACCGTCTGGAGTCCTGGCGGGTCATCGAGGCCATCGAGGACGTCCGCCAATGGACCACGTTGGGCGGCAAGGAGATCAGCGCCGGCCAGCTTGGCACGCGTCTCGGCTTCCCCGGCGGCAGGCAGCAGGCCCGCGTCGGCGACCTCTCCGGTGGCGAGCGGCGCCGCCTCCAGCTGACCCGCCTGCTCCTTGAGGAGCCGAACGTCCTCATCCTCGACGAGCCGACCAACGACCTCGACATCGAGACGCTGACCAGCCTCGAGGACGTCCTCGACGGATGGGCCGGGACGCTCATCATCGTCAGCCATGACCGCTACCTCCTCGAGCGGGCCTGCGACCACCAGCTCGCGCTCCTCGGCGACGGGAGACTGCGGGACCTCCCCGGTGGCGTTGACGAGTACCTGCGCCTTCGCGCAGCCCAGCCACACCCCAAACCGAGCCGTATGCCGCTGAGCCAGCAGAGCGGCATACCGGACGTTGGTGACGGGGCGGGGTCGGGCACCCCGAGCGCGAGCGCGGCGGAGCTGAGGGAGGCGCGCAAGGCGATGGCGCGGATCGAGAAGCAGCTGACGCGCCTTGCCGACCGAGAGGCGCGGCTGCACGGCGAGATGGCCGCGGCGGCGACCGACCCCGCGGCACTCGGGGACCTCAACGCGCGGCTCGAGGAGGTCGTCGCCGAGAAGGAGCAGCTCGAGCTCGAGTGGCTCGAGGCTGCCGAGGTCGTCGGCTGAAGGGTTGAAAGTATCTTGATATCAAGATACTTTCGAGGGCATGACGATGTTCCTCCACCACGTTCAGGTGTCCGGTCCGACAGGCTGTGAGGACGCCATGCGCTCCTTCTACGGTGCGGTGCTCGGCATGACCGAGCTCGAGAAACCCGAGCGGCTGCGCGCCAGAGGCGGAGCGTGGTTTCGATCCGGAAGCCTGGAGCTGCACGTGGGCATCGAGGAGGGCTTCCGGCCCGCTCGCAAGGCGCACCCCGGGATCAGTGTCGACGACGTCGACGCTCTCGCGGAGCGGGTCGCGGCCTCCGGGGCACCCGTGACGTGGGACGACAGCATCCCCGGGGTGCGGCGCTTCCACACGAGCGACCCGGTGGGAAACCGCCTCGAGTTCCAGCAGGGATGAGGTTCGTGTCGCGTGTTGATCGAGTGAACAGCTTTCGGGGGGCAGAAGCTGTTCACTCGATCGGGCAGGTGCGCACTCGATGGAGTGGGAGCGCGTGAGCGGCCGGGTCGAGTCAGCGCTCCCGCGACTCCAGGGGAGCGAGCATGCGTCGGAGCAGCGAGGCGAGGGTGACCTGGTCCGTCGGCGAGAGCTCGGACAGGAGCGCCTTCTCGTGCTCGATGAGGTCGGCCATCGCCGCATCGACAACGTCGCGACCCCGGGGCGTCAGGTGCACGAGCACCCCGCGGCGGTCGTTCGGGTCGGGTCGGCGCTCGACGAAGCCACTGCGCTCGAGGCGGTCCACCCGGTTGGTCATGGTGCCGGACGTGACGAGCGTCTGCTGGACGAGCTGGCCCGGCGAGAGCTCATAGGGCTCGCCGGCGCGACGCAGGGCGGAGAGGACGTCGAAGGCCCACCCGTCGAGCAGGTGCTCCGCGAAGGCGGAGCCGCGGGCGAGGTCGAGACGCCGGGCCAGCCGGGACACGCGGGAGAGCACCTCGAGCGGTGTGACGTCGAGGTCGGGCCGTTCGCGGCGCCACGCGGAGACGATGACATCGACGTCGTCGACGGGCACGCGGTCGGGGCTCATGAGCCCACTCTAGAAGCAGCGTCAAGACTCTTGACGTCAAGGGAATGTGAGGATGGCATGACACACGTGACCTGCACGACCACCAAGGGGGACCTGTGAAACCGCAAACTGACGACCTCAGCCGCGGCACTGGAGCAGCGACGCCGGATGCCGCCTGGGACCCGATGCAGTACTCGCACTTTGCCGACCATCGCAGCCGGCCCTTTCACGAGCTGGTCGCGCGGATCCCGACGCTCTCGCCGCGGCGGATCGTCGACCTGGGCTGCGGGCCCGGAGAGCTCACCCTGACCCTGGCCGCGCGTTGGCCGGATGCCGTCGTCATCGGGGTGGACAGCTCTCCGGAGATGCTGGCCAAGGCTCGTGAGCTCGACCCTGACGGCCGGGTCCAGTGGGTCGAGGCCTTGGCGGAGGAGTGGGAACCGGCGGCCGCAGATGGGCCGGTGGACGTCCTGGTGACCAACGCGACCCTCCAGTGGGTGCCCACACACCTGCGCCTCATCCCGGCCTGGTTCGAGGAGCTGCCGGCGGGTGGCACCTTTGCGATGCAGGTTCCCGCGAACTTCGACGCACCGTCGCACCGGCTCATGCGTGACGTGGCGGCGCGCCACCCGCGGGCCGCCGAGCTGGCGCCCGGTCTCGACCGGGCCAGGTCCGTCGCCCTGCTCGAGACCTACGCCGCCCTGCTGCTCGACCTCGGGGCGGACGTCGACGCCTGGCAGACGACCTACCTGCAGGTGCTGGCCTCCGAGGAGGGCGCCGAGCACCCGGTGCTCGAATGGGTTCGAGGCACCGGCCTGCGCCCAGTCCTCGGCGTGCTGCGCGAGGACGAGGAACGGGATGCCTTCCTCGCCGACTACGAGCGCGAGCTCGAGGCGGCCTACCCCCGCCGTCCCTTTGGCGTGCTCTTTCCCTTCACCCGGCTCTTCGCCGTGGCCCACAAGACCGGCGAGCCCACCGGGACGCCGCGCGGGAATTCTCCGGACACGTCGGAAATCCCGTCATGAAAGGCGGGGAGCCTCGTCTCAACTGGTGACGACGGTCGTTCAACTCCTGGTAGTCAGGGGAGGGAGCCTGGCCGGGATTCGCCGCCGTCAGGTTCCGCCCATCCGGCGAGTTTGGTGGAGGGAGTTCGCCGGAGGGGCGGGACGCACTCGCCGACCGAGGTCGCGCCCGCGAGGCGGAGTCGACGCGGTTCCCGCCCGCTTGGCACACTGGTCTGGGCTCCTCCAGAGCTCCGGCAGCAGTGGAAGGTAGCGCGTGGCGGCTGACACGTCCATGTGGTCGAGCGAGGCGTGGTCCTCGGCCGCTGACCTCTACCTTCTCGCGCGCAGCCGAGAGGGCTCGGCGGAGGCGTTCGGAGAGCTCTGGCGCCGCCACCTCCCGGCTGCGTACGCCGTCGCGACCAAGTACCGGAACCGGACTGCGGCCGAGGACATCGTCGCCGAGGCGTCCGCACGCGTCTTCTCGTTGATCCAGGAGGGCAAGGGACCCGACGAGCACTTCCGTGCCTACTTCCTGTCGGCGGTGAAGACGGTCGCCATCGACCAAGGTCGCCGCGAGCTCAAGGTCGTCCCCGCAGAGGACGACGAGCTCGAGCGGCTCAGCGAGCCCGCTGTCGACGACCTGAACGAGGTGGGAGAGGTCTTCGACGCCGACCTCATCCGCACCGCGTTCCGCGGTCTCTCCGAGCGGGACCAACGCGTCCTGTGGCACACCACCGTCGAGGGGGAGGCGCCGCGCACGCTCGCCCCGGTCCTCGGCATGTCCGCCAACGCCGTGAGCGCGCGCGCCATGCGCGCTCGGGAGGCACTGCGAGCCCAGTACCTCGACGCCTGTGCGAGGCGGAGCCTGTCCAGCGCGGACAACGACGAGTGTCGCTGGGTCATCTCGCACCTGGGGGCGTACGCCCGCGGCCGCCTACCCAAGCGGCAGAACGCCCGCGTCGAAGAGCACCTCAAGACGTGCCAGCACGCCTCGCTCGTGGCCGCCGACCTTCGAGCGATCCACAGCGAGTTCCCGGCCCTCATCGTCCCCCTCGTCCTCCTCGCCGGTGTCTCCACGCCAGGGTTCGTCAACGCGGCCGCGCTCGCTGGTCTCGCGTCCGGCGCCACGGCGGGGGCGGCTGGGACTGTCGGCGCGGCAGGGAGCGCGGCGGGTGCGGCCGCGTCGAGCCCGCCACCCGGCTCGGGCGTCGGGGACGCTGCCGGTCAGCTGGCCGGCCGGGCCACCACCCTCGCAGCGGGCATCGCCATCGGCGTGGGGCTCGCCAGCGCGGTCCCCCTGCCAGCACAGCCGGTCGTCGCGGCCCAGCCGCCCGCGGTGACCTCGACCTCCCCGCCGGCGCAGGCCGCACCAACCACCCCGCCGCCCCCGCCGACGAGTGCTACCCAACCGCCGACGCCCACGTCGGTGCGACCCCGAGTCATCGCCCCCGTCCCGACCCCCGTCCTGGTGCAGGCTCCGACGTCGACACAGCCCGTCCAGCCAGTCCCGGTCCGCAGCACCGCCACCTCTCCGTCGGCCGTCTTCACCCGCACTCCGCGACTGCCGAGCAGTGAGCCGACACCCACACCACCGGCGACCTCACCGCCGGCGACGCCACCACCGCCAACCGCCCCACCGGTGCAACGCGTGTCACCGGCGACGGCCTCGGTCCACGTCGTCCAACAACGTGACTCGACCCGGTTCCTGCTCAAGGTCCGGGGTGTCCAGGGCCGGCTCAGCGTCGTCGTGTCGACCCCGGCGGGCGGTGAGCTCACGGTGCGCAACAGCTCGTGGGCCTGCACCTCCCTCGGCCCGTCATCGCTCCGCTGCACGGGCGAGCACGGCCAGGCGATGCTGCTCCAGTCGGGTCTCGGGGCCCCGTCACCGATCCGCGTGGTGATCACCGACTCGACCGGTGCAACGCGCACGCAGACGCTGTCCCTCGCCTGACCGCCGCGACCCAGCCACGTGCCCAGGTCGGCTGGGCAGGGGAGCGAGCTCAGCGGCATACGGCATGGTGGTTCGTCAGCGCCGGGACGTCTCCAGGTGGGGGGAGGGCTCGAGCCCGGCGAGCCCGTTCCACGCGAGGTTGACCAAGTGGGCGGCAACCTGCTCCTTCTTGAACTTCCTGCGATTGAGCCACCACTGGCCCGTCAACGCCACCATGCCGACGAGCATCTGTGCGTGAATGGGGGCCGATTTCGGGTCGAGGCCACGGCGCTTGAACTCCACCGCGAGCAGGTGCTCGACGCGAGTCGCGACGACCCCCAGAACGCTGGCGAACGAGCCCGTCGACTGGCCCGGCGGCGAATCGCGCACGAGGATCCGGAAACCCTCCGAGTCGCTCTCGATGTAGTCGAGCAAGGCCAGGGTGGCCCGCTCGAGCAGGTGCCGGGCCGGCGCGCCGCCCTCGAGCGCGGCCGCGATCCCTGCGAGCAGCCGCTGGATCTCGCGGTCGACGACGACGGCATAGAGGCCTTCCTTGCCGCCGAAGTGCTCGTACACGACCGGCTTGGACACCTTCGCGCGCGACGCGATCTCCTCGACCGTCGCCGCCTCGAAGCCCCGGTCCGCGAAGACCCGCCGGCCCACCTCGATCAGCTGCTCCCGCCGCTGCGGTCCGGTCATCCGGTTGCGGGGCCGCGAGGACCGGGGAGCTTCGGCAGCGTCGGAGGTCACCGCCCCATTCTGCCGGTGCGGGCGATTCCGGCCCGGAAGGCCCGCTGCACTACCCTGTGGGATGCCTTGGGCGCATGCGCACGGGCGATCCCCGGTTGGTCTGCTGGCAGGGCCCGCCTGACTTTGAATCAGGACAAGCGACGTAGGTTCGATTCCTACCCGGGGAGCCGACCACGTTCTAGCCAGCACGGACGGCGCGGATGTGAGGTCCGCCACCGCGGCCCGAAGCAGCGGGCGAGCAGGCAGATTTGCCGCTAGTAGCATGGCTGCGGCGCCCCGGGCAGCACCCTGGGGGAGCACGCCATCCGACCAGGAGGAGCTGCCACCCGTGAGCGATCGCCGGCCGACCGCCGTGATCGTCCTTGCCGCAGGCGAGGGCACGCGCATGAAGTCCACCACCCCAAAGGTCCTCCACACGATCGGTGGGCGCTCGCTCGTCGGTCACGCGCTCCGGGCAGCCCGAGGCGTTGACCCGCTCCATCTCGCCGTCGTCGTGCGGCACGAGCGTGATCGCGTCGCAGCGCACATCGCCGAGCACGACGAGGACGCGCTCATCGTCGACCAGGACGAGATCAAGGGCACCGGCCGGGCGGTCGAGTGCGCGCTGGAGTCGCTCCCGGGTGACCTGACCGGCACGATCCTCGTGACCTATGGCGACGTGCCGCTGCTCACGTCCCAGACCCTGAGCCGGCTCTGTGACGTGCACGACGCGAGCGCCGACGCGGTCACCATGATCACGGCCTCGCTCGACGACCCGACCGGCTACGGCCGGATCGTGCGCGGGCCGGACGGCGCCGTGGCGGCGATCGTCGAGCAGAAGGACGCGACGGAGCAGCAGCGTGCGATCCACGAGGTCAACTCCGGGATCTACGCGTTCGACCTCGAGTTCCTCCGCGGGGCCCTCGCCGAGGTGGGCACCGACAATGCCCAGGGGGAGAAGTACCTCACCGACGTCGTCGGCATCAGCACGCGGCGGGGACTTGGGGTGCACGCCCACCTCATCGACGACCTCTGGCAGACCGAGGGTGTCAACGACAAGGTCCAGCTCGCCCGCCTCGGTGCGGAGCTCAACCGACGGACGGTCGAGCAGGCGATGCGCGACGGCGCGATCGTCATCGACCCGGCCACGACCTGGATCGACGCGGACGTCACGATCGGACCCGACACGGTGATCCACCCGGGCACCCAGATCCACGGGGCCTCGACGATCGGGACCGAGTGTGACATCGGACCCGACACCACCCTCAAGGACGTGGAGGTGGGCGACGCAGCGAGTGTGGTGCGCACGCATGCCGAGCTCGCCGTCATCGGAGCGGGAGCCAAGGTCGGCCCGTTCTCCTATCTGCGCCCCGGGAGCAACCTCGGTGCCCAAGGGAAGATCGGCGCCTTCGTCGAGACGAAGAACGCCACCATCGGCACCGGCGCGAAGGTGCCGCACCTGACCTACTGCGGTGACGCGACGATCGGGGCCGGTGCCAACATCGGCGCCGGCACGATCTTCGCCAACTACGACGGCGTCACCAAGGGACACACCAACATCGGTGCCGGAACCTTCGTCGGGAGCAACTCGGTCATCGTCGCGCCACGACACATCGGGGACGGCGCGTACATCGCCGCGGGATCGGCGGTCATCAAGGACGTCGAGCCCGGGCAGCTGGCCGTGACCCGGGCGGCGCAACAGCGCAACATCGACGGCTGGGTCGCCCGTCGCTTCGCCGGGACCAAGATGGCTGACGCTGCCCGCGCGGCCACGGAGACGAAGGGCGACGAGTGATGAGCTCGATCCACAAGACGACCGAGAAGCACCTCATGGTGTTCTCCGGTCGAGCTCACCCCCAGCTCGCCCAGGAGGTCGCGGACGCCCTCGGCACCGAGCTGGTCCCGACCAGCGCCTACGACTTCGCGAACGGTGAGATCTACGTCCGCTACGAGGAGTCCGTCCGAGGCTGCGACGCCTTCGTCATCCAGAGCCACACGTCGCCGATCAACGAGTGGATCATGGAGCACCTCATCATGGTCGACGCGTTGAAGCGCGCCTCGGCCAAACGGATCACCGTGGTGTTGCCCTTCTATGGCTACGCACGTCAGGACAAGAAGCACCGCGGTCGCGAGCCGATCTCCGCCCGGCTCATGGCCGACCTGTTCAAGGTCGCGGGGGCGGATCGCCTCATGGCCATCGACCTGCACACCGCGCAGGTCCAGGGCTTCTTCGACGGGCCGGTCGACCATCTCATGGCGCTGCCCATCCTCACCGAGCACGTGAGGAACAAGTACGGCCACCTCGACCTGGCCGTGGTCTCCCCGGACGCCGGGCGGATCAAGGTCGCCGAGGACTGGTCGAACCGGCTCGGTGGCGCGCCACTCGCGTTCATCCACAAGACCCGCGACATCAACCGGCCCAACGAGGTCGTCGCCAACCGGGTCGTCGGCGAGATCAAGGGCCGCGTCTGCGTGCTCGTCGACGACATGATCGACACCGCCGGCACCATCACGAAGGCCGCCGATGCGCTCATGGACGACGGCGCCCAGGGTGTCGTCATCGCTGCGACCCACGGGATCCTGTCCGGCCCGGCCGTGGACCGGCTCAAGGCGTGCAAGGTCGAGGAGGTCGTCCTCACCAACACCTTGCCCATCCCCGACGACAGGCGCTTCGACAAGCTGACCGTCCTGTCCATCGCGCCGCTCGTGTCACAGGCGATCCGCGAGGTCTTCGAGGACGGCTCGGTCACCAAGCTCTTCGACGGCAAGGCCTGAGGCCCGACACGAGCTGCACACTCGACCAAAGGTCAGGTGCGGCCGGCCTTGCGGGCCCGGTAGGCGGCGGTGTGCGCGCGGGCAGCGCACCCGCCGTCGCAGTACCGCCGCGACCGGTTCTTGGACAGGTCGACGACGACGTCGTCGCAGTCCTCGCCCTCGCAGACCCGGAGCCGGTCGAGCCCGCCCGCTCGGACGACGTCGACCATCGCGAAGGCGAACTCCACCGCCATGCGCTCGGCGAGCGGGGCCTCGAGAGGCGTCGCGTGGACGTGCCAGCCGACCCCGTCGTGGTCGACGAGCTGCGGGACGGCGCCGGCCTCGCGCAGCACGCCGTTGACCATCGTGACGACCTCGGGCTCGCTCGACTCCCAGAACCGGCGCAGCCGCGGCCGAAGGTCGCGGACCGCCTCGAGCTCGGCCGGGTCGCGGTCGAAGCGGCCCGTCCACGGCAGGTTCGCGAAGAGGGCGTCGAGCTCCTCGATCGTCGTCAGGGTGTCGGGCGACGTGTCGCCCGGGACCGATCCGGGCATCGTGTTGACCAGCTCGGCGCCCCAGAGGAGAGCGTCCTCTGCGTCATGGGTGAACACGCTCTTGACTCCTGACTTCGACTCTCGCTACCGTCATGAGTCTAATGTATTTTACCCCTGACAGGGAGGAACTGCCGTGGCCCACCGCCATCCGCTCCTCGGCCTCGGCGCGGCGATAGCGTCCTCGGCCGCCTTTGCGACGTCAGGGGCCTTCGCCAAGTCGCTGCTCATCGGGGGATGGTCGCCCGGCGCGGTCGTCACGCTGCGCATCACCATCGCCGCGGTCGTCCTTCTCGTGCCCACCCTGTGGGTGCTCCGCGGGCGCTGGGGAGTGCTGCGACGCAGTGCGCGACTCGTCATCGGCTACGGGCTCACCGGGGTCGCGGGCTGCCAGGTCGCCTACTTCTACGCGGTGAGCCACCTGTCCGTCGGTGTGGCGCTGCTGCTCGAGTACCTCGCCCCCGTCCTCATCGTCGGCTGGCTGTGGCTGCGGCACGGCCAGGCGCCGCGTCGGCTCACCGTCACCGGCGTCATCCTCGCGATGGCGGGCCTCATGCTCGTGCTCGACGTCGTCGGTGGCATGCGGTTGAGCACCGCCGGCGTGCTCTGGGGCCTCACCGCGGCCGTATCGCTCGTCCTCTACTTCCTCATCACCGCCCAGGTCGATGAGGAGCTGCCGCCGATCGCCCTGGCCGGTTCAGGCCTCACCGTCGGTGCCGTCGTCTTGTGGGCCGCCGCCCTCGTCGGGGTGCTCGATACGACTCGTGGATCGTCCACCGTGGTCGTCGGCTCCGCGTCGGTGCCGTGGTGGGTGCCCATCCTCGTCATCTCGATCGTCGCGGCGGCGTTCGCCTATGTCGCCGGTGTCGCGGCGGTCCGCATGCTCGGGGCGAAGGTGGCCTCCTTCGTCGCACTCTCCGAGGTGCTCTTCGCCGTGCTGTTCGCCTGGCTGGTCCTCGCGGAGCTGCCGACACCCATCCAGCTCGTCGGAGGCGTGCTCATCGTCGCCGGCCTCATCGCGGTTCGAGCGGACGAAGCGCGGGGGCAGGTCGACGGTGGTCCGGATGGGGTCGGCGTGGGTGCGACCGACGAGGAGGACTATGCCGCCGAGCTGCTGCCGACCGGAGCGCTGGGACAGGACCCGGTGCGCCACGGCTCCTGAGCCCACCGACGTTCGCCGCGGTGAGTGGTGACGGCGGGAGGGCTGGGAGCGGGCGGCTGTGTGGGAGCACGCTCAGCGGCATACGGCATCATCGATTTCGTGCCAGCCACGGCCGTCGGTAGGATCGACGGGTTGCCTCGGCGAGGGACGTTGCACGGCTGGAAGGCCGCTGGTCCGTGATCGACGCGGTGGAACCTGGACTCCGGTCCGGTCCGCCTGCGCGCGGACCGTCAGCCACCCGCGCACCGTCCCGCGTCGAGGCCCACACCGCGACTCACCACCGAGACTTCAGGAGTACCCGTGTCTGACGCAACCAAGCTGCTTGCCGAGAAGCGCACCGAGTTCGGCAAGGGCGCCGCCCGCAAGATCCGGCGCGCCGGCAACATCCCCGCCGTCATGTACGGCCACGGCACCGCGCCGGTCCACATCTCGCTCCCGGGACACGACACGTTCCAGGCGCTCAAGCACACGAACGCCCTGCTCACCATCGTCATCGACGGCGACGAGCAGCTGGCCCTCGCCAAGGACGTGCAGCGCGACCCGATCAAGCCGGTCATCGAGCACGTCGACCTCGTCGTCGTCCGCCGGGGCGAGAAGGTCACCGTCGACGTCTCGGTTCACCTGGAGGGCGAGGCTGCCCCCGAGACCCTCGTCACCCTGGACCACAACACCCTGCAGCTCGAGGCGCTCGCGACGAACATCCCCGACAACGTCGTCGTCTCGATCGAGGGGCTCCAGGCCGGTACGCAGATCCTCGCGGGAGCCGTGCAGCTGCCGGAGGGTTCGACGCTCGTCACGGACCCGGAGGCGCTCGTCGTCAACGTGACGCAGGCCATCTCGGAGGAGGCCCTCGAGGCTGAGCTCGCCGAGGCCGAGGCCGAGGCCGGCATCGAGCACGAGGCTGCCGGCGAGGAGGCAGCGGAGGCTCCCGCGGCTGCCGAGGGTGAGGCGGCTGCGGAGGGCGAGCCGGCCGAGGCTGCTTCCGAGTCCAGCGAGTCCTGAGTCGTGTGCTGATCCGGCGCCGACACCTGTCGGTGCCGGATCAGCCGCACCACTGAGCGAGGGAGGCCATGGATACCTGGCTCGTCGTCGGCCTGGGCAACCCCGGCGCGAACTATGCAGGGAACCGCCACAACGTCGGTGCCATGGTCCTCGACGAGCTCGCGTCGCGCCATGACCTCGGCTCGCTGGCGGTCGACCGACTGGCCTCTCGGCGCGGGGGCGCTGATGGGGCGGCCGCGTTCAAGGTGCACAAGGCCCGGGCGCGGGTCGTCGAGGTGCGGCTGCGCGTGCCGGGCCCGAAACTCGTGCTGGCCGTGCCGCTGACCTACATGAACGTGTCAGGTGGCCCGGTCGCCGGGCTGATGACGTACTTCGACGTCCCGGTCGAGCGCCTCATCGTCGTCCACGACGAGCTCGACATCGAGGCCGGTGCCGTGCGGCTCAAGCGCGGCGGCGGCGAGGGGGGCCACAACGGGTTGCGTTCCATCAGCCAGTCGATCGGCTCGAAGGACTACCTGCGCGTGCGGGTCGGCATCGGCCGGCCGCCCGGTCGGCAGGACCCGGCGGAGTACGTCCTCAGGGACTTCTCGAAGGCCGAGAAGGCGGAGCTGCCGTTGCTCCTGGACGAAGCGGCTGATGCCGTGGAGGCGCTCGTCGAGGTAGGGCTGGTCGAGGCCCAACAGCGGTTCCACGCGCCGCGCTGACGCCGCCGGAGCCAGTCAGGGCTGGCGGACGGAATCCTGCCGAGCCAGCCCTCGGGGGCTGGCGAACTCGCGGATCGCGGGCGCGACCGGGCGGCCTTCGAGCAGGCCCTCGGTCGAGCCGGCCGCGAGCGCCTTGGCATAGACGGCGAGCGCGCCGTCCACGGCCTCGACCGTCTGTTGGATGTCCTCGTCCGTGTGGGCGGCCGAGATGACGAGCGACTGCCCCAGCACTCCCCGCCGGAGGAGCTCCTGCAGGAACAGGGCACGGTATGCTTGGGACGGCTCGCCCTGCGCATCCTTGGTCAGGAAGACCAGACAGGAAGGGCGCCCCGCGACGAAGACGTGCTGCTCGACGCCGTGCGCCTGCGCCACCTGCATGAAGCCTTCACGAAGCTTCTCGCCCTGCGCCTCCATGATCGCGACGATGTCGCGTTCACGGTAGGCATCGTTGACACTCAGGTAGGCGGCCAATCCGGTGGTCTCTGCGCCATGCGTCGTCGACAGGAGGAAGGTGCGGGAACGATCGGTGTTGATCCCGCCGAGCTCCATGACGTCCCGCCGTCCGGCGAGCGCCGAGATGGCGAAGCCGTTGCCGAGCGCCTTGCCCCAGGTGGAAAGATCCGGCTTGACGCCGTAGTCCGCCTGACCGCCGCCCACGGACCAGCGCATGCCGGTGATCATCTCGTCGAAGACGAGGACGAAGCCGTCCCGGTCGGCCAGGTCGCGCAGCCCTTGGAGGAAGCCCGGGGCTGGCTCCGTCAGGGCCGTCCCAGGCTCGAGGAAGACGGCGGCGACCTCGCCGGGATGGCGCTCGAGAATGGCTTCGACGGAGCTCAGGTCGTTGTAGCGGAAGCCGACCGTGAGGTCACGATGGCTCTGCGGAATGCCGGCGGCCATGCCCGTCGTCCCGATGAACCAGTCATCGGTCGAGAAGAAGGGGTGGTCCTGACAGATCGCCACGAGGTCCCGGCCCGTCGCCGCGCGGGCCAGCCGTAGCGCTGCTGTCGTGGCGTCCGAGCCGTTCTTGGCGAACTTGACCATGTCGGCGGTCGGCACCTGCTCGAGGAACCGCTCGGCCGCCTCGAGCTCCCACCGGCTCGGCCTCGTGAAACTGACACCGTCGTGGGCGGCTCGACACACGGCCTCGACGACCGGCGGGTAGCCGTGGCCCAAGGTGAC
>NZ_JBEDUL010000082.1:0-14996 GCF_040414665.1 Intrasporangium sp. | reverse complement strand
AGAACAGCTGCGTCACATGGACACCGATGCAGTGCTCCGGGTCGAGTCGGCCGACCTCCGGGGAGATCATCGAGCCGGCGTCGTTGCCCATCGCCCCGTAGCGCTCGTAGCCGAGCCGGCTCATCAGCTCGACCCACGCTCGTGCGATCCGGAGGTTGTCCCAACCGGACTCGGTCGTCGGCCCGGAGAACCCGTAGCCCGGGATGGACGGGATGACGAGATCGAAGCCGGCCTCGGTCAGCGGCTCGATGACGTCGAGGTACTCGAGGACCGAACCCGGCCAACCGTGCGTGAGGATGAGCGGGAGTGCGCCCTCCCGGCCGGACCGGGCGTGGATGAAGTGGACGTTCTGGCCGTCGATCGCCGTCGTGAACTGCGGGTACGCGTTGAGCCGCGCCTCCACGGCGCGCCAGTCAAAGCTGGTACGCCAGTGGTCGGCCAGCTCGCGGACCCGGCCCAGCGGGACGCCGTAGGACGTCTCGGATCCCTTGATCTCGTCGGTCCAGCGCGCCCGGGCCAGCCGGTCGAGGACGTCCTCGATGTCGGCCTGCGGGACGTCGACGGTGAAGGGCTGGAGCTGCGGCTTCGTCTCGGTCGTGCTCATGGCATTCTCCCTGTGTCGCGAACGGAATGGATCGTTCCGTTCTACAGTAACGGAATGATCCGTTCCGCACAACCCCTAGGATGGTCGCCATGACCCAGACCGCAGGCCTGTCGGGGCGCAAGGCCCAGGCCGCTCGCAACGACCGCCGGATCCTCGACGCGGCACGCACCGTGTTCCTCCGCGACCCGTCGGCCCCGATCGCCGCCGTCGCGGCCGAAGCAGGCGTCGGCATCAGTGCGCTCTACCGCCGGTACGCCAACAAGGAGGCGATGCTCGCGAGCCTGTGCGCGGAGGGACTGGACCGGTACATCGCGGCTGCCGAGCGCTCTCTGAAAAGCGGGGCCGAACCATGGCGGGGGCTCGTCGACTTCATCAGCGAGATCGTCGACGAGGACGTGCACGCCCTGACGGTCCGGCTGGCCGGGACCTTCACCCCGACCGGCGAGCTCGGCGCCCTCTCGGAACGCGCAATCACCTTGGGGTCAGAGGTGTTCCGGCGTGCAGAGGAGGCCGGCGCCCTGCGGCCGGGGCTCGTCTTCAACGACGTCGCCATGATCCTCGAGCAGGCCACCGCCATCCGGGTGGGCGACTCCGAGCGGACGGTCGTGCTCCGACGGCGCTACCTCGCCCTCCAGCTCGAGGCGATGCGCGCCAGGCGCCCACGGCGTGGTCCCGCGCCCTTGCCGGGACCACCGCCCACGGACGCTGAGCTGACCGAGCGCTGGATCCCCCGAAAATGACGTCGATCGCGTCTTCGCCGTCGGGTCAGGCCTCCTTGCCGAGGTAGGCCAGTGCCGCCACGACGAGCGCCTCGGTGCCGGCGGTGAGCGTCGGCTGGATGGCAGGCGCGAAGTACGGCGAGTGGTTGGGATAGCTCGGCTGCCCGGGTGCGAAGCCGCCCACCCCCCAGTACGTGTAGGGGATCCCGAAGGCACTGGGGAGCCGGCTGAAGTCCTCGCTCGCCGTGACTCGGCCCAGCTCGATGACCCGGTCCTCGCCGAAGTAGGAACGGAACGCCTCGGTGACCTTGGCCGTGACGTCCGGGTCGTTCTCGGTCAGCGGGAACTGGTCGTAGTACTCGAACGTCGGTGGCTGGGGCGAGCCGGAGGCCTCGCACTCCGCCCGGACGATCCGCTCGATGCCGGCGATGACTCGTTCGCGGACCTTCTCGTCATAGGTCCGGATGTTGACGAGCAGGACTGCGCGGTCGGGGATGATGTTGCTCTTCGTCCCGGCGACGCTGCTGCCGACGGTGACCACGGCGAAGTCCCCCGGCTTGGTCTCCCGCGCGACGATCGTCTGCAGTCTGAGCACGATCGAGGCGGCCAGGACGACGGGGTCGACACCCAGGTGCGGCATCGAGCCGTGCGAACCCTTGCCGTGCACCGTGATCCTGACGCTGTCGCCCGCCGAGAAGGCCGGGCCGGCCTGCGTGCCGACCACTCCGGCCTCGAGGCCGAGGACGTGCTGCGCGAAGGCGACATCAGGCCGGGGCACCTTGTCGGTCAGGCCGTCGTCGACCATGCCGCGGGCGCCGGCGCCGGTCTCCTCGGCCGGCTGGAAGAGGGCGACGAAGGTGCCGCTCCAGGCGTCGCGGGCGCCAGCGACGGACGCGGCGGCACCGAGGAGGCACGTGACGTGGACGTCGTGCCCACAGGCGTGCGACACGCCGACGGTCGCCCCGGACTCGTCCACGGCGGTCACCTTCGACGCGTAGGGCAGCTGGGTCAGCTCGGTCACCGGCAGCGCGTCCATGTCGGCACGAGCCAGGACAGTCCGGCCAGAACCGTTCGTGAGGACGCCCACGACCCCGCCGCCAACGTGCGTGACCTCGTAGCCGAAGGCCCCCAAACGGTCGGCGACCTGGGCCGCGGTCTGCACCTCGCGAGAGCTCAGCTCGGGATGGGCGTGCACGTGGCGGTAGAACTCCTCCTGCCAGACGCGCGTGGCGTCCATCCCCTCCAGCACCTCATCGACTCGGGTCATCGCGCTCATCTCCTCGAGGTGGAACCTGCGCTCTCAACGAGCCTAGGCCGAGCAAGCCACCCGTTTCGCACCGCGGTGCGCGACGATGCAGGCATGGACCTGTCATCGCGGTTCGGTCGACTCGACGCCAGGCTCGGCGACGGACTGGAGGCGGTGCTCCGCCGCCACCACCGGCGGCGCCTGGGCGAGCTCGGCTGGGCCGATGCCCTCGCGGCCCCAACGGCACCGGACTGGTGGTCGACCCGCGTCCCGGTCCGGCAGGGCAACAGCCTCGAGGTCCTCATCGACGGTGCAGCCGCCTTGTCGCAGATCCAGTCGGCCATCCGTGAGGCGCAGAAGTACGTCCACATCGCCGGCTGGCATGCCGAGCCGGACTTCGAGCTCACCCGAGGCGATGACGCAGTGCCGCTGCGTGACCTGCTCGCCGACGTCGCGCAGCGGGTCCCGGTCCGCCTCCTGCTGTGGGCCGGACCGCCGGTGCCGGCGTTCCGCCCGACCCGCCGGATGGTCCATCGCGCCCGCGACGAGTTCATCCGCGACAGCAAGGTGGAGTGCGCCCTCGACAAGCGAGAGCGCACGCTGCACTGCCATCACGAGAAGATCGTCGTCGTCGACGGCGACCTGGCGTTCGTCGGCGGGATCGACCTCACCTCGCTGCAGGCAGACCGACTCGACGACGAGACCCACCCGCCCCGTGACCCGCTGGGGTGGCACGACGCGGCCGTCCGCCTCCGTGGACCCGCCGTCGCGGACGTGGCCAGACACTTCGTCCAGCGCTGGAACGACGTCACGACCGACCATCTCCCGCAGCCGGAGGAGCCGCCGATGGCCGGCGACGTCGAGGTCCAGGTGCTCCGGACGGTGCCGGAGCAGGTCTACACCTTCGCGCCGCGCGGCGAGTTCACCATCCTCGGAGCGTATGTGCGCGCCTTGACCGCGGCCGAGCGGTTCATCTACCTCGAGAACCAGTTCCTCTGGTCGCCGGAGATCGTCGACATCCTCTCCGAGAAGCTGGCCCACCCGCCCAGCGACGACTTCCGGCTGCTCCTCCTGCTGCCCGCCCGGCCGACGACCGGAGCCGACACGACGCGTGGACAGCTCGGCCGGCTGCTCGAGGCCGACGGCGGGTCGGGCCGGCTGCTCGCCACCACGATCTCGGCCCACGCCGAGGGCAGCTCGGCGCCGGTCTACGTGCACGCCAAGATCGGCATCATCGACGACCGGTGGCTCACCATCGGCTCGGCCAACCTCAACGAGCACTCGCTCTTCAACGACACCGAGCTCAACGTGCTCACCGACGATGCGGAGCTGGCCCGGGACACGCGCCTGCGGTTGTGGTCTGAGCACACCGAGCAGCCCAGAGCGGCCCTGGCCGGAGACCCGCACACGGTCATCGACGAGGTGTGGCGGCCCATCGCGGAGGCGCAGGCCCGCCGTCATCAGGAGGGGCTGCCGCCCACGCACCGGCTCCGGCTCCTCGAGCACGTGTCCCGGCGGACCGGCCGGCTGCAGGGCCCGCTTCGCGGGCTCCTCGTCGACGGATAGTCGACTCCGACTGAGCCACAACAAGACTCAGCAGTATGCCGCTGAGCTGGCTCAGCGGCATACGGCTTGGTGTGTGCCCTGACGGCACGATCGGGTGACATCGGCCGTGCGAGGGCGTGTACTGGAGGACCGACGAAAGGTGACGACATGTTGCGAGACACCAAGGCCTTCAGCGGGTTCTCCGTCGATGACATCGCGGCGGCTCGAGCCTTCTATGCGGACACCCTGGGGCTGGACGCCACCGAGGACAACGGGATGCTGACCCTGCGCATCGCGGGCGGCACCAACGTCCTCATCTATCCGAAGGACAACCACGAGCCGGCGACGTACACCGTCCTCAACTTCCCGGTCGACGACATCGAGGCGGCCGTGGACCAGCTGGCAGAGCGCGGGGTGACGTTCGAGCGCTACGAGGGCACGCCCCTCGAGACCGACTCGAAGGGCATCTTCCGCGGTGGTGGTCCCAACATCGCCTGGTTCACCGACCCTGCGGGCAACGTGCTGTCCGTCATCGAGGCGCCGGGGCCAGGCTGACCAGGTCGCGGCGCCGCAGCTTGCCGTTGCCGGTCCGCGGCAGGGCTTCGACGTAGATGATCTCCCGCGGCCGCTTGTAGGCCGCGAGGTGCTCGGTCGCATGGGTCATCAGGGCAGCCTCGTCGACGCCACCCGAGTCGTCGGCGTTGCGCGGCACGACGAACGCCACGATGATCCGGACCCCCGGGCTCACCTCGACCTCGGTCACGCCGACCTCGGCGACGGAGGGATGTCGCGCCAGACAGTCCTCGACCTCGAGCGGCGAAACCCGGTATCCCATGGCATTCATGACGTCGTCCGCGCGCCCGTGGAAGGTGAGGTAGCCATCGGCGCCGATCTCGACGAGGTCACCCCCGACGAACCAGTCGCCGCGCAGCACCTGGGCCTCCTCCTCCGGTCGCCGCCAGTAGCCGAGCATCAGCCCCGGATCCGTGCGGTGGACGGCGAGCAGCCCGGTGTGGCCGGGTCCGAGAGGCTCGTCACCGCCGTCCATCGGCAGGACGGCGACGCACCGGCCCGGCTGCGGCCGCCCGGGACTGCCCGGCCGCACCGGCGTGCCGGGCCCCGACGAGACGAACGTCGAGATCTCGCTCATCCCGAGCGCCTCGTAGAGCTCGAGCCCCGTGCGCTCGCGCCACTGCTCCAGCAACGCCGGTTGGAGCGCCTCGCCCGCAGTGACGCCATGGCGCAGCGACGAGAGGTCCGCCGCCTCCAGGTCCGGGCTGCGCAGGAGCTGCCGGTAGACCCCCGGCACGGCAGCGAAGATCGTGGCACGGTGAGCCTCGATGAGCCGTGCCCACACGCCCGGATCGCGAGCGCCGTTGTAGATGAGGGCCGTTGCGCGATTGATCCACGGGTCGGTCAGCCCGACTCCCAGCGTGTACGTCCAGTTGAACGCGCCTGCGTGCAGCAGCGCGTCTCCCTCGCTCAGGCCGAGCCACGCATCGTGCATGGGCCGCCGCCCCCACGCCGAGCGATGCGCGTGCAGGACGCCCTTGGGACGGCCGGTCGTTCCCGACGTGTAGACGAGGAACGCCGGGTCCTCGGCACGAGTCAGGCCGTATGCCGCTGGGCTCGCTTCCGCACGCCAGCGGGCGACGTCGGCGGGCGAGACGCGAGAGACGGCAGGGGGGAGGTCCACGGCGAGGGCGTCACTCATGGCGACGGCACGTGCGCCCGAGTCCTCGATGAGGAAGGCGACCTCGTCGGCGGTCAGCTGGGGTGAGGTCGGCAGCGAGATGATCCCGGCGGCCATGGCGCCGAAGTGCAGCAGGGCGTAGTCGCTCGTGTTGCCCAGGCGAATGAGGAGTCGGTCACCCGGCTCGAGCCCTTGGCCGAGCAACCCTGCGGCGACCGACCGGACGGCCCGGTCCAGCTCACCGAAGGTCCAGCGTTCGACCGCCTCGGCGGGTGCGGCGGGGTCGGTGACGACGACCAGAGCGACCCGATCGGGTGCCGCCGCGGCGGCCCGGCCGATGGCCAGCTCGGCGAGGTTGAGTCGTGCCGGCGCCGGCTCACCCGGGTAGCCGGGCGAGGTGGCCCTGCTCGCGTCAGACATCGATGGTGAGGCGGAGGTCGACGACGTCGCCGAGCTCGAGCGCCTCGGCCCGGCGGACGCGGTCCTTGAGCGGCACGAGGAACCGGCCGTCCTTGGGGAAGAGTGAGGTCGTGAACTCCGTCCGGCCGACCTGGGCCGTCACCGGGATGACACCCCAGCCGTAGGTGACCAGCTCCTTCGCCGCCTCGATCTGGGCCGACTCCTCGTCCGGCACTGGGACGAAGTGGAACGGCGAGGGACCGCGCCACCAGATGATCTCTCCGCTGAACTCCAGCTCCACCCGCTCAGGCTAGGCCGGAACGAGCGAAAGGAGGGACGAGTGACGGGACGCATGAGTGGTGCCAGATGAACAGTGGGATATTCGTCTGGCACCACCCAAGCGGTGGCCGCCCTCAGCTGGCCAGCGTCTGGCCCGGAGACTCGCCGTAGGCCTCGCGGTAGTGCGACGTGAAGCGGCTCGACCCGCTGAAGCCCCACTTCGAGGCCACCGCGGTGACCGTGACACCGTCGTGTGGACCGGCGAGGTCGAGCTCCTCGTGCACCCGCGCCAGACGCACCCGCCGCAGGTAGGCCATCGGCGTCGTGTCGAGGTGGCGCCGGAAGGCGAGCTGGATGGCCCGTGGCGTCACCCCGGCCGCGGCGGCGATGTCACCGACGGTGAGGTCCTGGTCAGCGTGCTCCTCGATGAAGCAGATCGCGTCCCGGACCGTCTCGGCCGTGATCGGCAGGTCCCGCGGGGGGTCGCCCTCCCGGTGCACCGCCTCCATCGTCGTGTTGGGGAACGTGGCGAGTGCGACGGCGGCGAGGAACCGCGCGGACTCCCCGACGACGAGCGGACTGACCGGGACACCGGAGCCGCCCGCCAGGGTCCTGGCGACGTGGTCGACGGTCTCCTGCCAGTGGCGGTCGGCCGCCTCGCTGACCGGGCGGGTGCCGGTGAACAGCAGGTTCCGGACGCCGGTCGTCGCGGCCGCCACGTCCCTGAGCAGGGCGAGGTCGATCCGGACGCCACGCGCCCGCGACTCGGGTCCGGTCCAGTCAACTCGACTGGCGCGGGCGTTCGAGGTGATGCAGACGGACTCACCCGGACCGACCTGCTCCCGGACTCCAGCCGCCTCGACGGCATACGTGAGCAGCCCGCGCTCTCCGGTGACGAAGAGGACCGACTCGGGAGGCGGAGCCTGGTCCCGCGTCCGCAGCTCCGCCGAGAGGCCGGCAGTGGTGACGACGGCGATGGAGAACCTGCCGACGTCCGTGTGCGACAGCGAGAAGTAGGACCCCTCCGAACGGCCGATCAGTCGAAGAGGAACACTGAGCTCCTCCGCGCAGAGCTGCTCGATCTTGGCGGGGTCGGTCGTCGTGAAGGCGACCTTCTGAATGGTGCTCGTGATGGCGAGCGATGAGGACATGTTCAACTCCGAGGCTGACGTGTCCGAGGGCCCATGGTTTGACCCATCAGCAGCCGTCTCCGGCTCGCCGATGCCCTGACCCTACCTCACCAAAGCCGTGAATGGGCTTTGGGCTTGCTGTGGATTCGTCCGGGTGGACGTGAACGCGCCGACCAAGGGTCGGCGCGTTCACGTCAATGCGTGGGAAAGGGGTGGTGGTCAGGCGGCCGCGACGACCTCCCGGACCTGCTCCCCAGTCACACCCATCTGTGCGCGTAGCTTCTCCAGCACCGCGCGAACGAGGCGGGAGACCTGCATCTGGCTCACGCCGAGGGCGAGGCCGATCTCCTTCTGCGTCATCGCGTCGACGAAGCGCATCTGGAGCAGCTCCCGGTCCTTCTGCGACAGGCTGCCGAGCGCCTCGGAGAGCGAGACGCGGTCGGCCGCCGACTCGAGCTCCTCTTGCGGCTCGGCGAGGCTCTCCGCGAGGGAGCGCGACTCGTCGTCGCCGAAGGTGAGGTCGAGCGAGAGCGGGTGGTAGCTGTGCTCCGCCGACAGGCACTCGACGACGTGGTCGGGGTCAACGCCGACTTCGTCTGCGAGTTCCGCGGCGGTCGGAGTGGTGCCGTGCTCCTGCTCCCACTGCTCCCGTGCGAGACGCAGCACGGGGCCGAGCTCCTGGAGCCGGCGGGGCGGGCGCACCATCCAGCCGTGGTCCCGGAAGTGCCGCTTCAGCTCGCCCGAGATCGTGGGGAGGGCATAGCCGATGAACGACGTGCCGGGCCCCGGCTCGTATCGCCGGATGGCGACGACGAGCGCGAGTCGCGCGACCTGGACGAGGTCCTCGGTCGGGATGCTGCGCCCGGAATACCGTGCGGCAACCCCATCACAGAGGTCGAGGTGGAGCCGGACGATCTCGTCGGTGAGCCTTTCGCGCTCCGCGCATTTCTTTGTACGCGAGAGCTCGAGGAGCAGCTCCTCCGCCTTCCGGTCCCTCTCGACGAATCGGCCACGTCGGCGGCTGATCGGGGTGGGGTTGGTGGTGGGGGTAACGGACTTCATGCGTGACATGACTCATCTCCTGCGTGTGCGGGTGACGGAGTCAGCTCGTGGTTGAACCGCTCGTGAAGTCCCTTCCACCTTCGCGGGCACGTGCGGCGCCCGACCACCACACAAACGAACACTTCTCCCGTTGCGACCTCCCGAAAGCGAAGGCCTGTTTCGTGCGGCGGTCGTCGGGTAAACGGCGCAGCGGACAGGACGTTCCGCACAAGCTGGGCGAAAGGAATCGCCGTGAGTGTGACGAGCTTTCAGGACCTTCCCCTCGCCGACCGGGACCGGGAATGGGACGGTGACGCTGCGGAGCGCCGCGTGCGGGACTGGGCCGGCGCTGACGACGGGCCCAACGAGAAGTACCGAGACGCCCATGTCTGGTACGACGCCGACAACAAGGACAACTTCACCGCATACAAGCTGCTCATCGCTGACGTCGTCGACGGCCGGCTCAAGGCAGTGCCTCGGGGAGTCATGGCGGCCGCCGCGGTGATGCAGGGCTCGCGTGGCGGAGTCGACCTGCCGGACAAGGACCGCGACCGGGTGCGCAGCCACCTGGCCAAGTACTACGACAAGTGGGGCGAAGAGGCGCCCTGGGAGCGTGACGAGTGATCGACGAATGAAGGGGTATGCCGCTGAGCTCGCGAGCAGCCGACGTGGCGTCCCAGCCCTCCCGGCCTCAGTGACCGTTCAGCAGGTCCCTCGCCACGGCCAGGTCTCGCACGAGAGCGGCACGGTCCACCTCGCGTTGCCGAGAGCGCAGGACCGACGACGGATGCGCGGTCGCCACCGCCACGGGCGGCGGGTCGAGTGACACGTGGGCGAAGCCCGGTGGCTCGTCGCCCTCGTCGCTCTCGTCGGGTCGCCGCCACTCGAGGCGTCGGCCGCGCGCCTCGCCGACGCGAAACCCTGGCCCGTAGATCGCCTGGCCGGCCGTGCCGCCGAGGATGACGACCACCTCCGGCTTGACCAGCCCGAGCTCCGTGAGCAACCAGGGCTCGCACGCCGCGACCTGCCACCGCACCGGGGACTTGTGGATCCGCTTGCCGCCCTTGTCGACATGGCGGAAGTGCTTGACGACATTGGTGCGGAAGGCTGAGCCCGGCTCGATCCCCGCCTCCCCCAGCGCCCGGTCGAGCAGCCGTCCCGCCGGCCCGACGAAGGGGAGGCCGGCGAGGTCCTCCTTGTCACCCGGCTGTTCGCCGACGAGCATGAGCCGTGCCGGCACGGGCCCGTCGCCCATGACGCCCTGTGTCGCGTCACGGTAGAGGTCGCAGCCGCGGCAGCCGTCGACCGCCTCGCGGAGCCGCCGCAGCGTCGGCCGGTCGGGGACGAAGGATTCCGCGCCCGGGTACTCGTCCGCGGGGCGAGGCATGGTCAGCCCTCTTCCTCGTGCCCGGCCGTAACCCTCACCGCATGGGCGACCACGTCGATCAGCTGCCCCGTCCGGGCCATCGTGCGTTCCTGGAGCTGCGCGCCGTTGCCGCGGGTGCGGACTCGCTCCAGACCCTCCTTGACCACCTGGACGTCGTCGGCCTCGCCCAGGGCCGGACGGATGTGCTCGACGAGCCGGTCGATGACGTCCCAGGCCCGCTGCGGGCGGAGGGTGAAGGGGTCGAGGAGCCGGCCGGAGACGCCCTCCCGGGCCGCCTGCCACGTCGCCACGCGCAGCAACGTCGTCGGCACGGCGGTCGCCTCGACCGACCGAGCCCACTCGCGCGCTGCGGTCTCCACGAGGCCACGGCAGAGCGCCGCGATGAGCACGGTGTCGCTGGCCCGGAGGCAGACATCGGCGACGCGGATCTCGACGGTCGGGTAGTGCTGGGACAGCCGCGCGTCGAAGTAGACCATCCCCTCGTCGAGGATGACCGAGGACATCGTCAGGTCGCGCACCAGCCGGTGGTAGGCCGCGGCCGAGCCGAAGAGCTCCGTCGGCCCGTTGGAGGGCCACCGCCCGAACGACTGCGAACGCCAGCTGGCGAAGCCGGTGACCTCGCCGTTCCAGAAGGGCGAGTTCGCGCTGAGCGCGAGGAGCACCGGCAGCCAGACGCGGATGCGGTCGAGCACGCCGACCCCCTCCTCGTCCGAGTCGACGCCGACGTGCACGTGCAGCCCGCAGGTGAGGTGCTGGCGGGCGACGATCTGGTAGCGCTCGTGCATCCACGCGTACCGGATGGACTCGACCGGCACGGGAGTCACGGGGAACGGGGACGTGGCCAGGGCTGCCACGGTTGAATCAGCCTGCCGCGCAGCCGAGAGCGCCTCGTTCCGCCAGTGGCGGACCTCATCGGCCAGGTCGTCGAGCGACTCGACCGGGGCCGTGTGCGTCTCGATCATCTGCTGCTGGAACTCGCCCTCGAGGGCCCCGCGGACGCCGAGCCCGGCGACCGGCTGCTCGTGCATCGCAGCACGGAGAACGAGCTGCCCGGACACCGACCGTGGCCGTCCATTGCGAACGTCGACGAGGAGCATCTCCTCCTCGACACCAACCGTCCTTGCCATCTCTCCACCTCCCGGCCGAGGGAGCTGAGTCGAGACTACGCCCGCCTCCCACGGCGCCCCTGTGCTGGGAGCGAGCCCAGCGGCATACGGCATCATCCGGTCAGAAGACCGCCTGACCCCCCGTCACCCCGAGGACCGTCCCGGAGACGTAGCTGGCGTCCGACGGGGAGGCCAGGAAGACGTACGCCGGAGCCACCTCGCCGGGCTGGCCGGCTCGACCCAGCGGCGTGTCGGACCCGAACGTCTCGATCTTCTTGGTCTCGCGAGTCGCCGGCTGCAGGGGCGTCCAGATCGGTCCCGGAGCGACGGCGTTGACGCGGATTCCCTTGGGGCCCAGTGACTGGGCCAGGTTGACGGTGAGGTTGTTGAGCGCCGCCTTGGTCGCCGCGTAGTCGAGCAGGGCCGGCGACGGGTCGTAGGCCTGGATCGACGTCGTGATGATGATCGACGATCGAGACGCGAGGTGTGGCAGCGCCGCCCGGCACAGCCACAGCACCGCCTGCAGGTTGGTCCGCACGACCCTCTCGATGTTGTCGTCGGTCAGTCCCTCCAGACCCTCGCCCGGCCCCTTGTCCCAGTGAAAGCCGGCGTTGTTGACGAGGACGTCGAGGCCACCGAGACCGTCGACCGCGTCCGCGATGACCCGGTCGCAGGTCGCCCGCTCGGTGAGGTCACCGGGGACGAGGACGGCGTTGCGGCCGGCCTTGCGCACCCAGGACGCCGTGTCCTCGGCGTCGGACTGCTCCGCGTCGAGGTAGTTGATCGCCACGTCGGCCCCTTCGCGGGCGTAGGCAATGGCGACCGCCCGGCCGATGCCCGAGTCGCCACCCGTGATGAGAGCCTTGAGTCCTTCCAGCCGCCCGTGTCCCACGTAGGTCTCCTCGCCGTGGTCGGGGATCGGCTCCATGGTGGCTGTCAGGCCCGGAGGATCCTGCTGCTGGGGTGGGAATCCGCCCTGGTCGTCCTTTCTCACCATCGAGGCCGCGCGCTCTCCGATACTGCTGCTCATGAGGTGCTCCTTCCACTGAGGTCTGCGGTGGCGAACTGCGGGATCACCTGGGCACCGAAGGCGTCGATGAACCGTGACTGGTCGACGCCGACGAAGTGGACCATGACCGCGTCGAAACCCTCGTCGAAGGCCTGCCGGATGCGGGCGGCATGCGCGTCGAGGTCGCTCGACACGTGCACGGAACGCTTGACGTCGTCCTCGGTGACGTGTCTGCCGAGCTCGTCGAAGCCCGCGACGGAGTCGGTGTCCCAGGCCACGGGGGCACCGAAGACGTTGCTGCGCCACTGGCTCATGGCGATCTCGACGGCCTCGTCCTCGCTGGGAGCCCAGCTCAGGTGGAGCTGGAGCCGGACCTGACCCCGGCCACCGTGCTGGCGGTACGCCTCGAGGGCGCGACGGTCGCCGCCCCCCTGCTGGTTGACGGTGATGAGGCCGTCCGCCCAGCTCGCCGCCCGTGCGGCGGTCTCCGCGGTCACGGCGGCAGCGACGAGGTCAGGCCGTTGGCTCGGCCGCGACCACACCCTGCCGCGGTCGACGGTGACGAGCCCGTCGTGCGAGACCTCCTCACCGTCGAGGAGCCGCCCGATGACGTCGGCGCACTCGATGAGCCTGCGGTCGCGCAGCTCCTTCCGGGGCCAGCCGTCGCCGGTGACGTGCTCGTTGATGGCCTCACCGGAGCCCAGGGCCGCCCAGAACCGGCCGGGGAACATCTCGCCGAGCGTGCCGATCGCCTGCGCGGTGATGACCGGGTGGTACCGCTGGCCCGGTGCGGTGACCACGCCGAAGGGCAGGTCGGTCGCGTGGAGTGCCGCGCCGAGCCAGGACCAGGCATAGCCGGACTGGCCCTGGTCCGTGCTCCAGGGCTCGAGGTGGTCCGAGCACATGGCCGCGGTGAAGCCCGCCGCCTCCGCGTGCTTGACGTCCTCGAGCAGCTGGGACGGCGGGATCTGTTCGTGCGAGCAGTGGAAGCCGATGGTGGGCATCCGGTTGGTCCTCCGTCTGGGCTTCAGTCACAGGTGGGCGCAGGTGTGGTCGCAGGTGGGTGGTCGCAGGTGTGGTCGCAGCAGCCGTCTACCCGCGGCCGGGCCCGGCGAAACCCGCGGTGGGGCGGCACAGCGGGGTGGCTACAGGGCCGTTCGTGGGTACCCCGCCACTCATGAGGATGAGCCAGACGGGTGACCTGTGGTGGAAGACGGCGGTGATCTACTGCGCCGACGTCCAGACGTTCTACGACTCGGACAGCGACGGTGTGGGCGACCTGCGTGGCATGACCGACCAGCTCGAGTACCTCGCGGACCTGGGCGTCAACTGCCTGTGGCTCATGCCGTTCTACCCCGGTCCGTCGAAGGACGACGGCTACGACATCACCGACTTCTACGGGATCGACAGCCGGTTGGGGACCCATGGAGACTTCGTCGAGCTGGTTCGGACGGCTCGCGCGCACGGGATCAGAGTCATCCTCGACTTCGTCATGAACCACACGTCCGACCAGCACCCGTGGTTCCGGTCCGCGCGGCGCAACGTCGACGACCCCTATCGGGACTACTTCGTGTGGAGCAAGACGAAGCCGAAGACCAACCCCAAGGACCTCGTCTTCCCGGACGAGGAGGACAGCCTCTGGCAGCTCGAGCCGAAGACCGGCGAGTACTACCTGCACCACTTCTACAAGCACCAGCCGGACCTCAACGTCACGAACCGCTCGGTGCAGGAGGAGATCGCCCGGACCCTGGGCTTCTGGCTCGAGCTCGGTGTCTCTGGCTTCCGGGTCGACGCCGTGCCGTTCCTCTTCGCGACGGACTCCGCGCCCTCGGGGCCCACCGAGAGCGAGGCCGTCTCCTTCGACCCGAAGCGCTACCTCGGTGACGTGCGCAAGTACGTCACCCGCCGTGTCGGCGATGCGGTGCTACTCGGCGAGGTGAACCTGCCGTACCCGGACATGAAGAACTACTTCGGTGGCGCCGACGGCGACGGGCTCAACATGCAGTTCGACTTCCCGGCGATGCAGGCGCTCTACCTGTCGCTGGCTCGCGAGGACGCTCGTCCCCTCGAGGCGACGCTGCGCAAGCGACCTGCAGTCGACATCACCAGCCAGTGGGCCAACTTCGTCCGCAACCACGACGAGCTGACCCTCGACAAGCTCAGCGACGAGGAACGCCAGGACGTCTTCGATGCCTTCGGGCCCGAGCCGGACATGCAGCTCTACGGCCGGGGCCTGCGCCGGCGCCTCCCCTCGATGCTCGGGGGCGACGAGCGCCGGTTGCGTCTCGTCTACTCGCTCATGTTCTCCCTGCCCGGTACGCCGGTGCTCTTCTACGGCGAGGAGATCGGGATGGCCGAGAACCTCGCCATTCCCGGCCGCCTCGCCGTCCGCACCCCGATGCAGTGGGGGGACGACTCGACGGGCGGCTTCACCGACGCTCCCGCGCGCAAGCTGACCCGTCCGTTCCCGGACGGCCTCTACTCACCCGAACGCGTCAACGTGGCGGACCAGCGCCACGACCACGACTCACTGTGGTGGTTCATCCGCAACCTCATCCGACTGCGGCGGCAGCACCCGGAGCTCGGTTGGGCGACCGTCGAGGTCCCGCGGACCAAGCCGCAGAGCGTGCTGGCCCACCTCGCGCGCGAGGAGGACGGCTGGACGATGCTCGCCCTGCACAACCTGGCCCCCGAGAGCTGCCTCGTGGACGTCTCGATCGGCGAGGTGGATTCCGGTTCCACCCTCGTCGACCTCGTGGGCGAGCGCGAGAAGCACCCGGTCGCGAAGGACGGACAGGTGCAGGTCAAGGTCGACGGCTACGGGTTCCGTTGGCTGCT
>NZ_JBEDUL010000081.1:0-9458 GCF_040414665.1 Intrasporangium sp. | reverse complement strand
CCGGGCTGTCGATCGCGTTCGACCTGCCCACGCAGACGGGTTACGACGCGGACAGCGAGCTGGCCAAGGGTGAGGTCGGCAAGGTCGGGGTGCCGATCGCCCATCTGGGCGACATGCGGGCGTTGTTCGACGAGATCCCGCTCGCCACGATGAACACCTCGATGACGATCAACGCGACGGCGATGTGGCTGCTCGCGCTCTACCAGGTCACCGCCGAACGGCAGGCCGAGGCCGCTGGCGAGCCCCCCGAGACCTGGGTTCACGCGCTCGCCGGGACCACGCAGAACGACATCATCAAGGAGTACCTGTCCCGCGGGACCTACGTCTTCCCGCCCGGGCCATCGCTGCGGCTGACCACCGACCTGATCGCCTACACGGTCCGCGAGATCCCGAAGTGGAACCCGATCAACATCTGCAGCTACCACCTGCAGGAGGCCGGGGCCACGCCGGTCCAGGAGATCGCCTACTCGATGTCGACCGCGGTCGCCGTGCTCGACGCCGTTCGCGACTCCGGCCAGGTCCCGCCGGAGGAGTTCTCCGACGTCGTCGCCCGGATCTCGTTCTTCGTCAACGCCGGCGTGCGCTTCGTCGAGGAGATGTGCAAGATGCGCGCCTTCGTCGAGCTGTGGGACGAGCTGACCCGTGAGCGCTACGGCGTCACCGACGCGAAGGCCCGGCGGTTCCGCTACGGCGTCCAGGTCAACAGCCTCGGCCTCACCGAGGCGCAGCCGGAGAACAACGTCCAGCGCATCGTCCTGGAGATGCTTGCCGTGACGCTGTCCAAGGACGCGCGGGCCCGAGCCATCCAGCTCCCGGCGTGGAACGAGGCGCTCGGCCTCCCACGGCCCTGGGACCAGCAGTGGTCACTGCGCATGCAGCAGGTTCTGGCCTACGAGTCGGACCTGCTCGAGTACGACGACCTCTTCACCGGCTCGGTCGTCGTCGAGCGCACGGTGGCCGAGCTCGTCGCCGGCGCCAGGGCCGAGATGGCGCGGGTGGCGGAGCTGGGCGGGGCGGTCGCCGCCGTCGAGTCGGGCTACATGAAGTCGGCCCTCGTCGCCTCCCACGCCGAGCGCCGGCGCCGCATCGAGGCGGGGGCCGAGGTCATCGTGGGCCTCAACAGGTTCGAGACGACCGAGCCGAACCCGCTCACGGCCGACCTCGACACCGCCATCCAGACGGTCGACCCGTCCGTGGAGCAGGCAGCCGCCGAAGCCGTGCGTGCCTGGCGAGGCGAGCGCGATTCCGACCCGGCACGCCGGGACCGGGCCCGGGCCGCCATCGACCGGCTCACCGCCGACGCTGCATCCGGCGCGAACCTCATGGCGGCTTCCCTCGAGTGCGCGCGCGCCGACGTCACGACCGGCGAGTGGGCGGCTGCCCTGAGGGAGCAGTTCGGTGAGTACCGGGCGCCGACCGGGGTGACCGGCTCCGTCGGCGTTGGCGGGGCCGAACCCGGCGAGGCCCTCGCCCGCGTTCGCGCTGCTGTCGCCCACACGAGTGCCGACGTCGGCGGGAAACTGCGCATCCTCGTTGGCAAGCCGGGCCTCGACGGACACAGCAACGGTGCCGAGCAGGTTGCGGTGCGGGCCCGCGATGCCGGCTTCGAGGTCGTCTACCAGGGGATCCGCCTCACCCCCGAACAGATCGTCGCGGCCGCCGTCGCCGAGGACGTCAACGTCGTCGGGCTCTCGATCCTCTCCGGATCCCACATGGAGCTCGTCCCCGAGGTGCTGCAGGGTCTGCGCGAGGCCGGAGCAGGTGACGTCCCCGTCGTCGTCGGGGGAATCATCCCGGAGGCCGATGCGAGGGCCCTGCGCGACGCCGGAGTCGCAATGGTCTTCACGCCCAAGGACTTCGGCCTCAACGAGATCATGGGCGAGATCGTCGGCGTCATCCGCGCGTCCCGAGGACTGGCCCCGCTCGAGCCCGCCACCGCCTGATTCCACCTTGCCGGGGCAGAGGGTCTTCTGTGGTCCCCGGGAGCGTCCCCCCGTGCGTCGGCATACAGTCACAGCATGAGCGACCTCCAGTGCGCGGCCCGCATCGTCGTCGTCACCCCGCGTGGGCTGGGTGACGTCAAATGGCTCGCCTCCGAGCTCCATCGTGAGCGGGTCCAAGCGGTGTATGCCGCTGACGACGTTCCCGACACGGGTCCCGTCGAGACGTTGGCCGAGGACCTCGGCGTCCCGTGCCACAGCGGCCATGGTGACCTCGAGGACGGGTCCGAGGGACTCGAGGACATCGTCGATCGCCACCGGGGAGAGACCGTCGTCGTGGTGCGCGGGGGTGCGGCCACCGAGCCGGTGCTCATGCTCGTCGACGCGGACGGCACGAGCCTGCACAGCCTCGACGAGAACGTATAGGCGACGGGGCCGAGGGATGACGGACGGATCGTGGACCGGCCCTCGGCACACCGAGGTCGCACCCTAGCCTGTGCCGCATGGATGGTGGGTTCCCCGGGCTCGGCACCGTGGTCAACGTCATCGCTGTCGTGCTCGGCGCGAGCCTCGGCATGCTGGCGGGCAACCGCCTGCCCGACCGCGTCCGGCGCGTCGTCACCGACTGCCTAGGCCTGGTCACCCTGCTCGTGGCGATCCTGTCGGCGCTGGACGTCACCTCGTCGGCCCTCGTGGAGACGGTCGGGTCGGGCGTTCCAGTCCTCATCGTCCTGGGCGCCCTGCTCCTCGGCGGCATCGTCGGCGCGCTGCTCCGCATCGAGGAGCGGCTCGAGTCACTCGCGGGCGTGGTGCAGGGCTGGGTCCAACGGCACGGCGCCAGGGGACAGCACGACCATGCCGAGCGGGAGCGCTTCATCGAGGGCTGGCTCACCGCCTCGCTCCTCTTCTGCGTGGGTCCGCTGACGATCCTCGGCTCCCTCTCCGACGGCCTCGGCAGGGGCATCGACCAGCTGGTGCTGAAGTCGGCGCTCGACTTCTTCGCGGCCATCGCCTTCGCGTCGACCTTCGGCGTGGGCGTGCTGTTGTCCGCGGTGTCGGTCGCGGTCGTCCAGGGCGGGCTGACCCTCCTCGGCGTCACCCTCGGCGCCGTGGTGCCGGAAGCCCACATCGCGGCGCTGACGGCGACGGGTGGCCTCCTGCTCGTCGGCATCGCGTTCCGGCTCCTCAACGTCCGGCACATCCCGGTCGGGGACCTGCTGCCCTCGCTGCTCGTCGCGCCGCTGCTCGTCTCCATCGTGGCGCAGTTCCGCTGAGCGGCGACTGAGCCGCCACCCAGCCGCCACCCAGCCGCCACCGAGGCATGCGCCCCGCGCGACTCGGCGGTCAGAACAGGCGGGCTTCGGCGTCGTCGATCCCCCTGAGCGCGTCGTAGTCGAGCACGACGCACCGGATGCCGCGATCCTCTGCCAACGTCCGGGCCTGCGGCTTGATCGCCTGGGCGGCGAAGACGCCGGTCACGGGTGCGAGCAGCGGATCCCGGTTCATCAGCTCGAGATAGCGCGTCAGCTGCTCGACGCCGTCGATCTCGCCCCGTCGCTTGATCTCGACGGCCACGCTGGCTCCCAGGTGGTCCCTGGCCAGGATGTCGACGGGCCCGATCGCCGTCATGTACTCACGGCGGACCAGTGACCAGCCGTGGCCGAGGGTGTGGATGTGCTCGGCTAGCAGCCTCTGCAGATGGGCCTCCACGCCGTCCTTGACCAGGCCGGGGTCCACCCCCAGCTCGTGCGCGGAGTCGTGCAGGACCTCGTGGATGTGGACGGTGAGCCGGTCCTCCGACTTCGCGTGCTGGACCCGCCACACGAGAACGACGCCCTCGTCGGTCTGGGCGCCGTCCGGGTCGAGCTCCACCATGGTGCAGGGCGGTGACATCCAGTTGAGCGGCTTGTAGGAGCCGCCGTCGCTGTGGACGAGGACCGAGCCGTCCGCCTTGACGAGGAGCAGCCGGGTGGCGAGCGGGAGGTGGGCGGTGAGCCGCCCGTCATAGTCGACGCTGCAGCGGGCGATGACGAGACGCACCGGGCCACCCTAACGTCCGGGCTCGCGGGTTCGGGCGGGTGGCGTGTGGAGCGTCACCCCGGCAGGAGTTTGAGGGGCTCCCCGCCTCTGCGAGACTCGTCCGCATGGCACGTGATATCACCAAGGTTGGCGTCATCGGACTCGGCACCATGGGCGCCGGCATCGTCGAGGTCTTCGCTCGCAACGGCATCGAGGTCGTCGCGGTCGAGGTCGACGACGAGGCGGTGGGGCGCGGTCGGGAGCACCTCGACACCTCCACGGGCCGTGCCGTCGCCCGCGGCAAGCTCTCCGAGGAGGACCAGGCGGCCCTGGTCTCTCGCGTGCAGTTCACCTCGAACCTCAACGACCTCAAGGACTGCCAGCTCGTCGTCGAGGCGGTGCCGGAGCACCTCGAGCTGAAGAAGGAGATCTTCGCCAAGCTCGACCAGATCGTCGACGAGGACGCGATCCTCGCGACCAACACCTCATCCCTCCCGGTCACCGAGATCGCTGTTGCCACGAGCAACCCCAAGCGTGTTGTCGGCATGCACTTCTTCAACCCGGCACCGGTCATGCAGTTCGTCGAGGTCATCAAGACCGTCGTCACGGCCGATGACATCTTCGAGCGCGTCAAGGGCCTGGCCAAGCGCCTCGGCAAGCAGCCGGTCATCGTCGGGGACAAGGCCGGATTCATCGCCAACGCCCTGCTCTTCGGCTACCTCAACCACGCCGTGTCGATGTACGAGAGCAAGTACGCCAGCCGCGAGGACATCGACGCCGCCATGCGGCTCGGCTGTGGCTACCCGATGGGCCCCCTCGCCCTCATGGACCTCATCGGCCTCGACACCGCCTACGAGATCCTCGACACGATGTACAAACAGGGCCGCGACCGGCTCCACGCTCCGAGCCCGATCATCAAGCAGATGGTCAGCGCGGGGCTCCGGGGCCGCAAGACCGGCCGGGGTTTCTACACCTACGCCGCCCCCGGCAGTTCCCAGGTGGTCGAGGACGCGCAGACCCCGCGGCCCAACGGTGAGAGCGAGATCGCGCTGCGGTCCATCGCCAAGGTCGGGGTCGTCGGCTCGGGCACCATGGCGACCGGCATCGTCGAGGTCTTCGCCAAGGCCGGCTTCGACGTCATCTACGTCGCCCGCGCCGCCACCAAGGTCGAGTCCGTGCGGGGGGCGCTCAGCAAGAGCCTCGAGAAGGCCGTGCAGCGCGGGAAGGCCAGCGAGACCGACCGCGACGCGGCGCTCGCCAGGGTCACCGGCTCGACCCGACTCGACGACCTCGCGGACGTCGACATCGTCGTCGAGGCCGTCGTCGAGGACCTCCACGTCAAGCAGGCCCTCTTCGAGAATCTCGACGAGATCTGCAAGCCCGGCGCCATTCTCGCCACGACGACGTCGTCGCTGCCCGTCATCGAGTGCGCCTCCGCGACGAAGCGGCCACAGGACGTCATCGGCATGCACTTCTTCAACCCCGCCCAGGTGATGAAGCTCGTCGAGGTCGTCCACACCGTCTCGACGGCGGAGGACGTCGTCGCGACCGTGCAGGACCTCTGCCTCAAGGTCGACAAGCACCCGGTGACCTGTGGGGACCGGGCCGGGTTCATCGTCAACGCGCTCCTCTTCCCGTACCTCAACGACGCGGTGAAGATGCTCGAGGCCAACTACTCGACCGCGGATGACATCGACACGGCGATGAAGACCGGCTGCTCGCTGCCGATGGGCCCGTTCGAGCTGCTCGACGTCGTCGGCCTGGACGTGGCCCTCGCCATCGAGCGCGAGCTCTACCTCGAGTTCCGCGAGCGTGGCTACGCCCCGGCCCCGCTCCTCGAGCACCTCGTCACCGCCGGCTACCTCGGGCGCAAGTCCGGCCGCGGCTTCCGCACCTACGCCTGACCGACCGCGCCCCTCCCACCACCCCGCAACACGCCCGGAACCGCAGAGCTCACCCCTGTTGCATCAGGGGCGAGTTCGAGATTCCCGGGCGTGTTGCGGAGAATGGGCGCGTGTCACCGAAACGCCGACCGAGCAAGCACGCCCGCCCGCACGTGCCGCTCGATCTCGTCCGGCTGCAGGGCGGGGCGACCCGCGAGGACGCCTATCGCGGCCTGCGGTGGACCGTCCGGGCCGTCAGCGGAGCCTCGGCGACCCGCGCCTACCTGTGCCCCGGCTGCCAGCAGGACATCGAGCCAGGCGTGCCGCACGTCGTCGTGTGGCCGGCCGAGGGGATCGGCGGCCTCGATGACCGACGCCACTGGCACACCGGCTGCTGGCGGCGCCGCGACGCTCGGCCCTCCGGCAGCGCGTACCGCTGACCCCAGCATCCCGCGCCGCGAAGCGGAGCAGTTCTGGACTGCGCCCCAGCCGAACCGCGCCCGGCGTCGGCACCGAGCACAGCGGCATACGGCATCGTCGATGCCGGCGACAAGTCAGTGTTGCTGCTGTCGTGGCACGAGAACTTCCTCGTAGATGAGCAGGGCCCCGGCCGCGAACGGGATGGCCAGCAGGGCACCGAGGATCCCGAGCAGCGTGCCGCCGGCAAGGGCCGCCACCACGGTGAGCGCGCCCGGCACCGCCACGGTCTGCTGCATGATCCGCGGCATCACCGCGTAGTTCTCCAGTTGCTGGTAGACGATGAAGTAGATGATGACGATGAGCGCCTTCTGGGGTTCGTCGAAGAAGGCAACGAGGGCGACGACCGAGGCACCGAGGGTGGCACCGACCATCGGGATGAGGCCGAGGAGGCCGACGGCCACGGCGAGGACGGCGGCATACGGAACGTCGAGCAGACTCATCATGATCCAGGCACAGAAGGCGTTGGTGGCCGCTACGGCCACCTGCCCGATGGCATAGGACCCGACGCGACGCATGATCTCCTCGGCGAGCGAGATGAAGCGCGTCCGGCGGGTGGCCGGCACGAGTGCATACGAGGCCTGCTTGACCGAGGGCAGGGTCGCGAGGAAGTACAGCGTGAGGACGAGGACGGTGAGGATGCTGAAGACGCCTGAGGCGATGATCCTCCCAGCGTCGAGCACGCCGCCGAAGATGCCGGCCCAGAGGTTCCCGTCGGCGACGCGCTTGCTGATCTCCTCCTGGATCCGCTGGATCACCTCGTAGCGCTGGTCGAGGTCCTGGACCACCCGGTTGCGCAGCAGGTCGTCGAGCATGCCGGGTGCCCGGGTGGACAGCTCGGTGGCCTCCGCGGCCACCGGGGGGATGACGACCATGCCGATGAGGGTGAACACCGCGAGCAGGCCGAGGAAGACGATGGCCACCGCCCAGCCGCGACGCATCCGCTGGCGAGTGAGGGCCTCGACGAGGGGATTGAGCGACAGGGTGAGGAAGAACGAGACGATGAGCAGGGTGATCGTCGTGTCCAACCGACCGATCGCCTGGACGACCGCATAGGCCACGAGCACGCCGAGCGCGCCGACGAACCCGACGTAGAACGGCGACTGGCGGTTGAACGGGATGCCGGCCCTGCCGTAGTCGCGACTCCGGCCGTTGCTGGTGGCGCGGCTCGGTCGACCGTCCGGCTCAGCGGCCCCCTCGTCCCGCCCGGACTCACCGAGCGGCAGGGTGCTGGCGAGCAGGTCGGGTCCGGACGCCTCCTCGGGGCCGGGGCGTTCCTGGAGCTGGACCGGCGCGGCGGGGGTGGTCTGCGTGCCAAGCGTGCCCGGGGTGGCCTGGGCGGGGTGGCCCGGGCCGCCGCTTCGCTGCTGGGCTCGCACGTCGGCGATGCGCTCGCGCTGAGCACGCCGGTACTGCGTCCACCGTCGCCAGAAGGTCACCCCGGGAGCCTACGCGAGGCACCGGGGATGACGCGCTCGGAAAGTGGCGTGTCAGTCCGTGCCGGGTAGGCCAGGCGGATCACTCTCCCCGGAAGCGGTTGATCTCGGCCGCGAAGCGGGCGCGCTTGCCCACGTTCGTCACCCCGAGGCCCTCCTCTGGCGAGAGCGTGAGGACCCCGACCTTGCCCTGGTGGGCGTTCTGGTGCACGTCGAGGGCGGCCTGGCCGACATCGTCGAGGGCGTAGGCCTTCGAGAGAGTCGGGTGGATGAGGCCTCGGTTGATCAGCTCGTTGGCCTCCCACGCCTCCCGGTAGTTGGCGAAGTGCGACGAGACGATCCGCTTGAGGTTCATCCACAGGTAGCGGTTGTCGTACTCGTGCATGTACCCCGAGGTGGAGGCGCACGTGACGATCGTGCCGCCCTTGCGAGCCACGTAGACGCTGGCCCCGAACGTCTCCCGCCCGGGGTGCTCGAAGACGATGTCGACGTCATAGCCGCCGGTGAGCTCCCGGATCCGTTTGCCGAGGCGCTGCCACTCCTTCGGGTCCTGCTCGGTGCCCTCCTCGTTCCAGAACCGGTAGCCCTCGGCGTTGCGGTCGATGATGAGGTCGGCGCCCATGGCGCGGCAGATCTCCGCCTTCTCGGGCGAGGACACGACGCAGACCGGGGTCGCACCGCCGGCGAGGGCCATCTGGGTCGCGTAGGACCCGAGGCCGCCCGACGCTCCCCAGATGAGGACGCGGTCGCCGAGCTTCATCGCGGCGCCGTTCTTCGAGATGAGCTGGCGGTACGCGGTGGAGTTGACGAGCCCGGGGGAGGCGGCCTCCTCCCACGTCAGGTGGTCGGGCTTGGGCATGAGCTGGTTGGCCTTGACGATGGCGAGCTCGGCGAGACCGCCGAAGTTCGTCTCGAAGCCCCAGATCCGCTGCTGCGGGTCGAGCATCGTGTCGTTGTGGCCGTCGGCGTCCTCGAGCTCGACGGACAGGCAGTGGGCGACGACCTCCTGGCCGGGCTTCCACTTCGAGACGCCGGGGGCGACGCGGAGGACGACGCCGGCCAGGTCGGAGCCGACGACGTGGTAGGGCAGGTCGTGGCGCTTGGCGTACTCCGAGGTGCGCCCGTAGCGCTCGAGGAACCCGAACGTCGGCAGCGGCTCGAAGATCGAGGTCCACACCGAGTTGTAGTTGACCGAGGAGGCCATCACGGCCACCAGGGCCTCGCCCGGGCCGAGTTCGGGCAGCGGCACGTCGCCGAGGTGGATCGACTTGCGCGGGTCCTTGTCGCGGGTCTCAAGCCCCGCGAACATCTCCGTCTCGTCCTTGTGCACGGTGATCGCGCGGTACGACTCGGGGAGCGGCAGGGCGGCGAAGTCGTCCGGCGTCGAGTCCGGCGACTGGATCGCGTCCAGGATGTCCTTCACGGTCACGGTGTTGCCTCCGGCGGTGAGCACCCCTGAGGGAGGGGGCGCTGAGGGTTCGTCGGTGCTGCGATGAGTGCTGCTGAGGGTTGGGTGGGGTTTGCCGTCGGTTCGGCGGTGGTGCTTCGGCAGCGCTTTGTGGCGCGGGAGGTGCCTGTGACGCAGGCGTCCGGGCGGGCAGGCCTGGGAGAGGCTTGCTGGGACAGCCGGCGCACGTATGGTCTCTGCGCGCCGGCCGCCCGGACACCTTCAACGTATGGCACGGCGTGACAGGGCGCAAGGC
>NZ_JBEDUL010000080.1:0-3708 GCF_040414665.1 Intrasporangium sp. | reverse complement strand
GACGGGGCCGCCGATTCCGCGGTCCTTGGCGATCTTCGCCGCACGGACGGCGTCGATGATGACGCCCGCCGAGTTCGGCGAATCCCACACCTCGAGCTTGTACTCCAGGTTCAGCGGCACGTCGCCGAAGGCGCGGCCTTCGAGGCGCACGTAGGCCCACTTGCGGTCGTCGAGCCAGCCGACGTGATCCGACGGGCCGATGTGGACGTTCTTGTCCTCGACCTTGCCGGCGAGGTCGCCGTGCAGGTTGGAGGTGACGGCCTGGGTCTTGGAGACCTTCTTGGACTCCAGGCGCTCGCGCTCGAGCATGTTCTTGAAGTCCATGTTGCCGCCGACGTTGAGCTGGTAGGTCCGGTCGAGCACGACGCCGCGGTCCTCGAAGAGCTTGGCCATGACGCGGTGCGTGATCGTCGCGCCGACCTGGCTCTTGATGTCGTCGCCGATGATCGGCACGCCGGCTGCCTCGAACTTCGCCGCCCACTCGGGGTCCGACGCGATGAAGACGGGCAGCGCGTTGACGAAGGCCACGCCCGCGTCGATCGCGCACTGCGCGTAGAACTTGTCGGCCTCCTCGGAGCCCACCGGCAGGTAGGACACGAGCACGTCGACCTTGGCCTCGCGCAGCGCCTCGACGACGTCGACCGGCTCGGCCGCCGACTCGTCGATCGTCAGGCGGTAGTACTTGCCGAGCCCGTCGAGCGTGTGGCCGCGCTGGACCGTGATGCCCGTCGTGGGGACATCGCAGATCTTGATGGTGTTGTTCTCCGAGGCGTTGATCGCCTCGGCGAGGTCCTTGCCGACCTTCTTGTCGTCGACGTCGAACGCGGCGACGAACTCGACGTCGCGGACGTGGTACGGGCCGAACTGGACGTGCATGAGGCCCGGCACGGTGCCGGCCGGGTCAGCGTTCTTGTAGTACTCGACACCCTGGACGAGCGAGCTCGCGCAGTTGCCGACGCCGACGATGGCGACGCGTACGGATCCCATGGATCACTCCTTGTTTCTTTGCTGGGTCTTGTTGACAGGTGTCGTGCTGCTTCGGCGGGGCTCGCCGACGGTGTCGTATGCCGCTGGGCCGGGGTCCAGCGCCGCGCGGCGTTCCGCGCTGATGAGCTCTTCAAGCCAGCGGACCTCGCGCTCGGCCCGCTCCTCACCGTGCTGCTGGAGGGCCATGGTGTAGCCGTCCAGGCGCTCTCGGTTGCGCACGCTCGCCTCGCGGATGTTGGCGAGGCGCTCCTCGAGCCGGGAGCGTCGTCCCTCGAGGATCCGCAGGCGCACCTCCTGCTGGGTCCGCGAGAAGAAGGCGAAACGGACGTCGAAGTCGTCGTCGTCCCACGCGTCCGGGCCGCTGGCCGTGACGAGGTCCTGGAAGTGCTCCTTGCCCTCGGCCGTCAGCTCGTAGGTGATTCGTGGGCGCCTGCCCTGCACGGGCGGCTCGGTGGTCTCGGTGATGTGACCGGCCGCGACGAGCGCCCGGAGCGCCGGGTAGAGCGAGCCGTACGACAGGGCCCGGAAGATACCGAGTGCGGTGGTGAGTCGCTTGCGCAGCTCGTAGCCGTGCAGCGCCCCGTCGTGCAGCAAGCCGAGAATCGCGAACTCCAACAGCGCGGCACGCCGGCTGGGGGGACGCGTGGGTCTGGGCACGCCCCTAATCTACACCCAGATATATCGCCCCGATACATCGCCATAACCCCAAAGTGCTGTTCTCTCGATCACACACTCGATCGAGAGAACAGCGTTCGGGGTTTCAGGCCGAGGACGGGAGTCACTCGGCGGGGACGTAGACGGCGATGAAGTCGGTGCCGGCCGCTGGGCGGGGGCCGTCCAGGCGCAGCGTGGCCGTTCCGGCCGCTCGTGCCGGCTGCGCTGTCGTGCTCCAGCCGCCGCCCTCGATTCCACTGGTCTCGGCCAGGCCCTCCAGGTAGAGAACGCCCCGGTTGGGGTCTGCGGCATCCTGGCCGGCCGAGCCCCACGTGAGCAGGAACGGCTTGCCGGCTGGCGTCCGGACCTGCGGAAGCGGCCCCTTGGCGGCTGGCCGAGTCACGACTCCCTCGAGCTTGTACCGGTAGCCCTGGTGCTCCCGAACCTCCGGAACGACGGCGACCGTCTTGCCGGACGCGTCGGTGACGGGAGTCTGTGCCCCGAGCTCGTAGACAGCTGCCGTGATCAGGGCACCTTCGACCTGGGTCGGTTTTCCGGTCGTGCCGTCGACGAGCTGGACCCGGAGGCTGGCAGCCTGCCCCACGGTGAGCTCGGACCACCCCTGTCCTGCCTCACCCGGCACCGAGCCCTCGGTCGGGAGGTCACGGTCCGCTGGGAGCCGGGAGTCGCACCCGCTGCCGAAGAACCCCTCGGCCCCGCCCAGGCTCAGCCGGAGCTGGGTGCGCTTCGCCGTGGCGTCATCCACGCCGGGCAGGTGGCACTCCGCGTTGATCGACACATGCGTTGTCGTCGGCTCCCACAGCAGCGTGGCCTGGCCCTGGCCCGCGTCACCGATGAACCCGACCGCCAGCCTGTCGTCGGCGACCATTGCCCGGTAGCGCAAGCCGCCCTTGACGACGTCGCCGGGCGCCTTGGGCACGATCCGAGACGGCATCCCGTCGGCGCCGACCGTCGCAACCGGGCGGGAGACCGCAGGGGCCGGCGGAGCTGAGCGATCCCACCCCGACGAGACGGTCGTGCCGGCGATGGCAACCACGGCGCACAGGGCCGCGACCCCTGTGGCGGTGCGGCGGCGCTTGGTCGCGCGCACCTTGCCGGCGACGCCGGCCGAGACGGAGGGGACGTCGGCCCGGACGTCGTCCGTGCGGAGGTCGAGCTCGTCACGCAGGTCGGTGAGGTTCATCGGGTGGCCTCCTTCGGAGCAACCGCGGGCGTCTGGCTGACGATGAGTCGGGGGTCGAGCCGCAGCTTCGCGAGCGCCTTGCTCGCCTGGCTCTTGACGGTGCCGACCGAGCAGCCGAGGATCTCGGCGGTCTCGGCCTCGGACAGGTCCTCGTAGAAGCGGAGCACGACCACGGCGCGCTGCCGCTTGGGCAGCCGGCCGAGCGCCTGCCACAGGTCGGCTCGATCGTCTGCTCGGTGCGACTCACCCAGTCGGCCGATCGCGGAGCCGGACTCGGGGAGGTCTTCGGTCGGCTCTTCGCCGTTCCACTTGCGCCGCCACCACGTTGAGTAGGTGTTGACGAGGATCCTGCGGACATAGGCCTCGGGCTGTCCGTCGATGCGCTCCCACGCGAACCACGCCTTGGCCAGCGCCGTCTGCAGCAGGTCCTCGGCCAGGCCACGGTCGTGGGTCAACAGGTAGGCAGTGCGCAACAGGCTCGTCGACCGAGCCGCGACGAAGTCGTCGAACCCGTCTCTTCCCACGGTCACCCCCGCTTGGTTGTGCTGCATCAGCGTCGTCACATCCTCAGGGACCACCCGGCCCCGGACAAAGGTTGCCCGTCCCGACCTGCAACACGCCCGCGAACTCGAAACTCACCACTGTTGCTTCAGGGGTGGGTTCCGTGGTGCCGGGCGTGTTGCGGGGTGACGGGGCTGGGAGCGCGCATCGGGCTGGGCGGGAACTCAGCGGCATATGGCACGCGTTTGTGCCGTATGCCGGTGGGCTCGGCCTGGTGCCTGTGTGCCCACTGTGGACGGCGGGGTTCATTTCGGCGCATGGCGCGTCAACGGGTCATACTGATGCGCAGGCTCGAGAGGTTT
>NZ_JBEDUL010000079.1:0-8435 GCF_040414665.1 Intrasporangium sp. | reverse complement strand
CGGATACGTGCTTCACGCGCCGCTTTGCGTCGTTCGAACTCGCGACGCGCTGACGCTCCGGCCGTTCCAGGGTCAACCGCGTCAGGAACAGCGAGGTCGAGCTCGGGCCCGACGGAGAGTGCAGGAGACGTAGTCACCTCATGGCTGACACATCGCACGGTCCTGGTCGCCCGTTCATAGATCGCATCCGCCCTTGCCGGCAGCTCCGATCCACACACCCTGCACGTCCCGGCATAGCGCAGGCGCATGCGCTTCTCATCAGTTCCCCCATCCACGCCGCCACCGTAAAGCGCCGCGCCGCTCGGTGCAGCGTGTTGCGTCACGTCGGCTCCCCTCTGTTGTCAAGGGGTCGGGATCGGCTCTTGGAGTGTGCGCCGGCGCTGGTCGCCGTCAAGGTCGCCTGATCGCGAAAGGCGCTGTCGTCGGGGTGACGGTCAATAGGGTGACGGGCATGAGCACCCGCAGCCTGGAGATCGCGCAGTCCATCGCACCAGAGCTCGTCGCGCTCCGGCGGCGCCTCCACCAGACGCCCGAGATCGGGTTGGACCTCCCCCAGACCCAGGCCGCCGTGCTCGAAGCCATCGACGGCCTGAACCTCGAGGTCACCCGCGGACGCGCCCTGTCGTCGGTCGTTGCAGTGCTCCGCGGCGGTGCGGCGCCGGTTGAGGGACCGCGACCGTCGGTCCTCCTGCGCGGCGACATGGATGCCCTGCCCGTCGTCGAGGAGGTCGAGGTCGACTACCGCTCGACGAACGGCGCCATGCACGCGTGCGGCCACGACCTCCACGTCGCCGCCCTCGTCGGGGCGGCCAAGATCCTCCACGAGCAACGCGAGGAGCTCACCGGCGACGTCGTTTTCATGTTCCAGCCCGGTGAGGAAGCTCCCGGTGGTGCCGCGCCCATGATCGAGGAGGGCCTGCTTGAGGCGAGCGGCACGCCGGTCAGCGCGGCATACACCCTCCACGTGTACTCCGCAGAGCACCCCCTCGGCACGTGGTTCGGACGCCCGGGTCCCCAGATGGCCGCGGCCGACGAGTTCAGCGTCCGTCTCGTCGGCCAGGGCGGGCACGGTGCGACGCCGCACCGGGCGAGCGACCCCATCCCGGCCGCGTGCGAGATGGTCCTCGCCCTGCAGACGAGGGTGACGCGCGGCTTCGACGTCTTCGACCCGATCGTGGTCACGGTGGGCAGGTTCGCCGCGGGGACGAAGGACAACATCATCCCGGACGATGCGGTCTTCGACGGCACCGTCCGCACACTCTCGGCCGCTGCGCGCACGCAGGCCATCGCCGACATCGAGCGAGCCTGTCGAGGGATCGGGAGTGCCCACGGTCTCGAGGTCGCGATCGACTGGGCCTCAGGCTCCTACCCGGTGACCGTCAACGACGAGGCCGAGTTCGAGCACGCGCGCGACACGGTCGTCGACCTCTTCGGCGCGGATCGCTGGGTCGACATGGTCAACCCGGAGCTCGGCTCCGAGGACATGGCCGTCGTCCTCGAGCACGTGCCGGGTGCCTACCTCAACCTCAGCGCCTGCGCCACAGGCGATCCCGAGATGGCGGACGACAACCACTCACCACGAGCGGCGTTCGACGACTCGGTCGTTGCGGACGGCGCGGCCTACCTCGCCGAGGTGGCTCGACGCCGACTCGCCACCCTCGCGGGCCAGTCGCAGCCTGGGTAAGGATAGGCATACTTATTTTGACTAATTCCAGATTGGTTGATTGAGTTGGGCAGGTGACGACGAGTGACCCGACGACGATGCTGCACGAGGCGCAGCTGCGGGCCACGAAGCCCCGCGTCGCGGTTCTGAACCTGCTCGAGCGCCACCCACACGCCGATGCCGACACCATCGCCCGCGCTGCACGCGAGGTCCTCGGCAAGGTCTCGACCCAGGCGATCTACGACGTGCTCGGCGCCCTGACCGAGGCCGGGATCGTCCGCCGGATCGAGCCGGCCGGCTCCCCGGCCCGCTACGAGCTCCGCGTCGGCGACAACCACCACCACCTCGTGTGCCGCTCCTGCCGGGCCATCGTCGACGTCGACTGCGCCGTGGGCGATCGCCCCTGCCTGCACGCCTCGGACGACCACGGCTACGACATCGACGAGGCCGAGGTCATCTACTGGGGCACCTGCCCCGCCTGCAAGGCCGACCACCCCACGGAGGCAACGGCGCCCGCGGACTGAGCTCAGCGGCATACCGACCAGCACAACGCCAACAACAACACACCGAGGAGACACATGTCTGTCGAAGGACCCCGTCAGGACCCTGGCAACACCCAACCGCTGACCACGGTCGCCGGCGCCCCCGTCTGGGACGGCGAGAACAGCGTCACGGCGGGCCCCCGCGGCCCGATGCTGCTCCAGGACGTCTGGTTCCTCGAGAAGCTGGCCCACTTCGACCGCGAGGTCATCCCCGAGCGGCGCATGCACGCCAAGGGATCCGGCGCCTACGGCACCTTCACGGTGACGAACGACATCACGCAGTACAGCTGCGCCAAGATCTTCTCCGAGGTCGGCAAGCAGACCGAGATGTTCGCCCGCTTCTCGACCGTTGCCGGTGAGCGCGGCGCGGCCGACGCCGAGCGCGACATCCGTGGCTTCGCGGTGAAGTTCTACACGGAGGAGGGCAACTGGGACATCGTCGGCAACAACACGCCCGTCTTCTTCTTCCGCGACCCGCTGCAGTTCCCCGACCTCAACCACGCCGTCAAGCGTGACCCGAGGACGAACCTGCGCAGCGCCGAGAACAACTGGGACTTCTGGACCAACCTGCCGGAGGCCCTGCACCAGGTCACCATCGTCATGTCCGACCGCGGCATCCCGGCGAGCTACCGGCACATGCACGGCTTCGGCTCGCACACGTACTCGTTCTACAACGCCGAGGGCGAGCGCTTCTGGGTCAAGTTCCACCACCGGACGCAGCAGGGCATCAAGAACCTCACCGACGCCGAGTCCGTAGCCCTCATCGGCGACGACCGCGAGTCGCACCAGCGCGACCTCTTCGAGTCGATCGAGAAGGGCGACTTCCCGAAGTGGAAGCTGTACGTCCAGGTCATGCCGGAGGCGGACGCGGAGAAGGTGCCTTACCACCCGTTCGACCTGACCAAGGTGTGGCCGAAGGGCGACTACCCGCTCATCGAGGTCGGCGAGTGGGAGCTGAACCGCAACCCGGAGAACTACCACCTGGACGTGGAGCAGGCTGCGTTCTCCCCCGCCAACGTCGTGCCGGGCATCAGCTTCTCGCCCGACCGGATGCTCCAGGGCCGGCTGTTCTCCTACGGTGACGCGCAGCGCTACCGCCTCGGGGTCAACCACCACCAGATCCCGGTCAACTCGCCCCGCGGCGTGGCCAACCCCAACGACCCGCACCGCGACGGCGGGATGCGGATCTCGGCGGGCGGGACCCCGGCCATCACGCCGAACTCCTACGGCCGCTACTCGAGCCAGCCGCAGTACCGCGAGCCGGCCTGGGGCATCGGCTCGACGGGCGACCGGTTCAACTTCCGGGAGGACGACGACAACTACTACTCGCAGCCCGGCGTGCTCTTCCGGGAGAAGATGACGCCCGCTCAGCAGCAGGTCCTCTTCGAGAACACCGCCCGGGCCATCTCGGGGGCCTCGAAGGAGACGATCGAGCGGCACATCGCCAACTGCACCAAGGCCGACCCGGCCTACGGGGCAGGGGTCCGCGCGGCGATCGACGCGCTGAACGCCGCTGCCGCCGATGCCGATGAGGTCGCCAAGGGCGCGGCCAACGCCAACGCGCCGGCCGATTTCGCCGACGTGCGCTGACCGCCGGAGTCGTCAGACAGGAACCCCGCCACTTCGGGACCACGGTCCCGAGGTGGCGGGGTTTCTCGCGTCAGGCGCGCCTTTCGCGGACCGGGGTCCCCAGATGGCGGCCGTATGCCGCTGGGCTCGCGAGGAGCCCAGCGGCAGTGACGTCTCGGTCAGGGCCTCAACAGCAGCGGCCCTGGGGGTTCCGCTCCATCCAGTCCATGTGCTCCCGCCAGAACTCACGCTCGGTCGGCAGCTGCTGGTCGGGGTGGTGAGCAGCGAGGTGGGCGCAGTGGCGGTCGTAGGCGTCCGCGCCCATGACGGCACCGAGGTAGCCGACGGCCTTCTTGGCCGTGGAGACCGACCCCGACAACAGTCGCCTGACCGTCAGCTCGGCAGCCATCTCAGTGAGACCTCACCGGTCGGGTCACCGGGACCTTCGCCCACTGCTCCTCCAGCTCGCGCTCGGGCGGCGTCGGGAACAGGCTGGCGGGCGCATAGATCTTCGACTCGATGTACGGGTCCTCGGTGTTGTCACCACGGTGCCCCTGCCATGCCCGCACGGTTGCGATGATCGACATGACCAGCACGATGAGAGTCAGGAGCACGAAGAGGATGGACAGCGTGCCCTGGACCGTCGTGTTGCGCACGACAGCCTCCATCGCCTCGACGTTCTTCGCGGTGCCGAAGCTCGTCTTTCCATCTGCGAGGGCCTCACGGAAGGCGCTGTTCTGCGCCCAGTAGCCGACCGCCGGCACCGGGGAGAAGATCTTGTACATCGACGCGGTGACGGTGATGACCGCGGCAAAGGCCAGCGGGACGACCACCACCCACAAGTACTTGAAGTTCCCGCGGCGCGCCACGATGGCCATGACGACGGAGAGCGCGATGACCGCCAGCAGCTGGTTCGCGATGCCGAAGAGGGGGAAGAACGTGTTGATGCCACCGAGCGGATCGGTGACCCCCAGCACGAGGATGTAGCCCCAGCCGACGACCATGATCGCCGTGCAGATCCAGGCACCTGCCGTCCATGAGGTGTCCTTGAACCTCGGGATGAAGTTGCCGATCGTGTCCTGCAGCATGAACCGCGCCACGCGCGTACCGGCGTCGACGGCAGTGAGGATGAACAGCGCCTCGAACATGATCGCGAAGTGGTACCAGAAGCCCATCAGCGCGGTGCCGCCGAACCACTGGTGCAGGACGGTGGCGATGCCGACGGCCAGGGTCGGCGCACCACCGGTGCGGGAGACGACCGACTCCTCGCCGACGTTGCGGGCGAGTTCCGTGAGCATGTCCGGCGTGAGGTGGACGCCGCTCAGACCGAGCTGGTTGACGAACGCGACGGCGCCCTCGACCGTGCCCTGGGTGACCGCCGCCGAGGAGTTCATCGCGAAGTAGATGCCGCGGTCGATGGTGATCGCGGCGACGAGCGCCATGATCGCGACGAAGGACTCCATGAGCATCCCGCCGTAGCCGAGGAAGCGGGTCTGCCGCTCCTTCTCGACCATCTTCGGCGTCGTGCCGGACGAGATGAGGGCATGGAAGCCCGACAAGGCTCCACAGGCGATGGTGACGAACAGGAACGGGAAGAGTGATCCCGGGACGACGGGTCCGTCATCGCGGCTCGCGAACTCGGAGATCGCAGGGACGTTGATCTCGGGGCGGACCACGACGATGGCGATCGCGAGCAGGAGGATGACGCCGATCTTCATGAAGGTCGACAGATAGTCGCGCGGGGCGAGCAGCAGCCACACGGGCAGCACCGCGGCGATGAAGCCGTAGAAGATGATGAACCACGCGATGGTCGTGCGGTCGAGGTGGAACAGGTCCGCACCCCAGGTGGACTCGGCCACCCAGCGACCAGAGATGATGGCGAACATCAGCAGCGCGAAGCCGATGAGGGAGACCTCCATCACCTTGCCCGGCCGGATGAAGCGCAGGTACACGCCCATGAAGAGCGCGATGGGGATCGTCATGGCGACCGAGTAGACGCCCCAGGGAGAGGCGCCCAGCGCGTTGACGACGACGAGCGCGAGGATCGCGACGATGATGATCATGATGGTGAGCGTCGCGATGAGGGCGGCCGTGCCCCCGATGACGCCGAGCTCCTCGCGGGCCATCTGCCCGAGCGAGCGGCCGCCGCGCCGCATCGAGAAGAACATGACGAGGTAGTCCTGCACCGCGCCGGCGAGGATGACGCCGACGATGATCCAGAGGGTGCCCGGCAGGTAGCCCATCTGGGCGGCGAGGACCGGGCCGACGAGCGGTCCGGCGCCGGCGATGGCAGCGAAGTGGTGGCCGAAGAGGACCCGCCGGTCCGTCGGCATGAAGTCCTTGGCGTTGTTGTTGTACTCGGCCGGCGTCGCGCGGGTGTCGTCCGGTTTCGTGATGTTGCGCTCGATGTACTTCGAGTAGAAGCGGAACGCGATGAGGTAGCTGCAGACCGCCGCGAAGACGAACCAGATCGCGTTGATCGTCTCCCCGCGGACGATGGCGATCATCGCCCAGGACACGCCACCCAGGAGTGCGATCGCGACCCAGGTGACGATCTTCTGCGTGGTCCAGCGCCGGTCGTGCTCCTCGAGGACTTCTGGATCTACGGCTGCCGGGGGCAGCTCGGCTTGCTCAGGCGCGATGTTGCTCATCTACCTAACCTCCAGGGACAAAAGTGGGGGGTGGCGCACCGAGAGGCCGAGCGGTCGACCTCAACGGCGACGACATTCGTCACGCTACCCCCGCCGTCGCAGTCGAAGCGGGTTGCGTCGACCGTGGCATTGCGCCCAGACCATAACAATCCGGTCAGAGCAGGCCGAACAGGGCGGCAGGGTCCTCGAGATGGGCGTTGTGGCCGAGGCCCGAGAGCGTCACGGGCGCGGGTACGAGTTCCCGGAGCTGCTCCTCGCTCACCAGGTGGTCGGACTCTCCCCGCGCCAGGACCACCTCGGCCGGGCAGTTCGCGAGCAGTCCTGCCATGTCGGGCCGCCCGATCGCGAACGTGCGGGGGTCGAGCGCCTCCTAGCTGAGGATGTCGACCCTGCGGAACCTCCGGTAGGCCAGCATCGTGAAGGCGACCGCCCACACGAGCGACCACAGCGTCCCATGGATCATGTCCATCCACTGCGGCTCTATCGCCAGCGCGTCCTGCCAGGCCCGGTTGTAGTGTCCCGGGAGCGCGTTGCGGTACGGGTCGAGCGCATCGAGCTGGTCGAGGATGTTCGCGAGGATCGAGATGAGCACCGCACCCCCGACTGCCGCGAGCGGGGCATCCGAGCGGGTGCCGAGCCAGAAGGCGATGGCTGCGATCGGCAGGAGCGTGACGAAGATGTACGCGCAGGCCAGAGCGAGCCGCGGGAGGAACTGCCCCCAGGTCAGGTTCTCGCCCAGCGGGTTGGTGAGCGGCCCCCAGCCGTAGGCGACCCCTCCGACGACCAGGGCCCACGCGGGCAACAGGACGGTGGCCAGAGCTGTCGAGCCGATGCCGACCACGGCCTTGCTCGTCAGCAGGCGGGAGCGCCGCACGGGCGCGATGAGCAGGTAGCGCAGGGATGCCCAGGATGCCTCGCTCGGCACCGCATCACCGCAGAACAGCGCCGCCACGAGGACGAGAAGCAGCTCGGAGGCGAGGAAGACGACGACCAGGCTAAAGTTCGCCGCCCCGCTCTGCGCGAGGTCGAAGATCCGCGTCGTCGCTCCGCCACGCTGGTTGCCGTCGTCGTCGCCGAAGGCGAACGCGATGACGAGGATGATCGGCAGGGCCGCGAGCAGCCCGAACGCGACCAGCGTCCGCCGCCTCCCGAGCTGCCGCCGCCACTCGGCGCGCCAGGACAGCGGTTCGCGCACACGCGTGATGCCGTATGCCGCTGAGCTGGCTCCCAGCGCAGGCTTGTTGGTCGTCGGCTGGCTCATCGAGCCCTCACCTGCCTCAGGCGCTCGATCAGGGACGCGTCGGAGGCGTCGGAAGGGCGGGACCCGTTCTCGGACGACGCCGCGGAGATGACGCCGAGGAAGACCTCCTCGAGGTGGCGACGGCTGCTCACCCCGATGACGGGCAGCCCCGCCTCGACCGCCGCCCCGACGACCTCGACGCGCGGGCGATCGGCCACGACGACGACGCGGGTCTCGGTGTCGCGCCGGACCTCGGTGATCCCGTCGACCTCGCGGAGCGCCCCCAGCCGGCTCGGGAGCAGGGGCTCCGCCGTGTCCTCGTCGGCCTCCACGGCGATCGGGTCCAGGTCGAGGAGCGTCGTGTCCTCGCTGTCGACGAGGTCGGCGACCATACCTTGGGTGACCACGCGGCCGGCGTGCATGACGACGACGTGGGTGCACGTCATCTCCACCTCGGCGAGCAGGTGGCTCGAGATGACGACGGTCCGTCCGGTCTCCGCGTAGCGGCGCAGGATGGGGCGCATCGCGGCGATCTGTGGCGGGTCGAGGCCGTTCGTCGGCTCGTCGAGGACGAGCAGCTCGGGGAGGCCCAGCATGGCCTGGGCGATGCCGAGCCGCTGCTTCATGCCGTGGCTGTAGGAGCGCACCGGCCGGTCGACGGCTCCGCCGAGCGCGGCCACCTCGAGCGCCTCGTCGAGGTGCGCCTCCTCCGGTCGCCTGCCGGTCGCGGCCCAGTAGGCCGCGAGGTTCTGCCGGCCGGTGAGGTGCGG
>NZ_JBEDUL010000078.1:0-57292 GCF_040414665.1 Intrasporangium sp. | reverse complement strand
GACCGAGCGTGAGCGCCTGAACGCCTGGACCGTCGCCAATGCGAGCCAGCGCTGCGTGGGTGAGCGGGCCGCCCTGGCCGTGCTGGACATCGCAGGGGCGCTACCGGGCCAGACGCCGGGGGCTGGTGAGGAAGCCGACACCCCATGACCAGTGCATCGTGGCAAGCACGAACGGCGCGAGAGCACGCGTACCTGCCGGCTCGCCCCGGCTGATGGCGAACCCGCCGACGATCAGGCCCGCCGCGTAGGTCGCCGGAACGGCCCAGGCAGGCGCCCAGAAGCATCCCACGATGGTCGCCAAGGTGGTGCCAAGCACCATCGCGGGTGGTGCGAGGTAACGAGGGTTGATCGTGCCCTCGTGCCGGCGAGCCACGACGTGTCGCCAGCGCCCGTACTGGAAGTACTGCTTGGCCAGGGCTCGGACGCTGCTGCGAGGGCGATACGTGACTCGCAGCTCGGGAGTGAACCAGACCTTGCCTCCTGCCTCGCGGATCCGGTGGTTCATCTCCCAGTCCTGGGCGCGGGCGAAGTGCGCGTCATACCCACCGACCTTCTCGAGCGCCTCGCGCCGGAAGGCACCCAAGTAGACCGTTGCGGCCTCGCCGGCGGCTCCGCCGACATGGAAGGCAGAGTTGCCGACGCCGATCCGGCTCCTCATCGCACAGGCGACGGCACGCTCGAACGCGGTGACTCCCTGCGCGTCCATGATGCCACCGACGTTGTCGGCACCGACTCGCACGAGCTCGCGGACGGCCGTGGACACGTAGCCGGGTGGGATGTGTGAGTGGCCGTCCACCCGGACGATGATGTCCCCGCTGGCAGCAGCGATCGCTGCGTTCAGCGCGTCAGGAGTGCGACCACTCGGGTTCGGCACGGTGTGAACGCGTGGGTCCTCGGCCGCGAGTCGCGCCGCGACCTCGTCGGTGCGATCGCTCGAGGGCCCCAGCGCGAGGACCACCTCCAGGGGTCCGGTGTAGTCCTGCGCGAGCACCATGGCGACGGCTTCGGCGAGGTGCCGCTCCTCGTTGAGGATGGGCAAGATGACACTGACGGAAGGAACTTCGTGCACGGGTCGTCCGCTTCGGACTCGGGGGCTGGCGGTCGCAGGCAGACTACCGGTCACATCTTGAGCAGCTGACGCGCCATGACGATGCGCTGGATCTGGTTGGTGCCCTCGTAGATCTGTGTGATCTTGGCGTCTCGCATCATGCGCTCGAGCGGGAAGTCCTTCGTGTAGCCGGCGCCACCGAGCAGCTGGACCGCGTCCGTCGTCACCTTCATCGCGACGTCGGAGGCATAGCACTTGGCCGCCGCACCGAAGAAGGACAGGTCCCTGTCCCCACGCTCGGACTTGGCCGCCGCGACGTAGACCATCTGCCGGGCCGCCTCGACCTCCATCGCCATGTCCGCGAGCATGAACTGGATGCCCTGGAAGTCGGCGATGTGCTTGCCGAACTGCTTGCGCTCCTTGACGTAGGCGATGGCCTGGTCGAGCGCGCCCTGGGCGATCCCGATCGCCTGCGCCCCGATCGTCACGCGCGTGTGGTCGAGCGTGCGCAGCGCGATCTTGAGGCCGTCGCCGACCTCGCCGACGATCCGGTCGCCCGGGATACGGACGTTGTCGAAGTGCAGCTCGCGGGTGGGGCTGCCCTTGATCCCGAGCTTGCGCTCCTTCTCCCCGAACGTGAAGCCCTCGTCGGACTTCTCGACGACGAAGGCGGTGACGTTGTTGCCGCGCGGGCCGTCGGGGTCGGTGACCGCGAGAACCGTGTAGTACTCCGAGACGCCTGCGTTGGTGATCCACGACTTCTGCCCGTTGAGGACCCAGTCCTCGCCCTCCTGCCTCGCGCGGCACTTCATCGACGCGGTGTCGGAGCCGGCCTCCCGCTCGGACAGTCCGTAGGAGAACGTCGTCTCACCGTGGGCGAGCGGCGGCAGGTACCTCCGCTTGACGTCCTCGGTGGCCGCAAGGATGAGCGGTAGCGAGCCGAGCTTGTTGACCGCGGGGATGAGGCTGGCGGACGCATCGACGCGGGCCACCTCCTCGATGACGATGCACGTCGCAAGGGCATCGGCGCCCACACCGTCGTACTCCTCCGGCACGTGGGGTGCGAAGAAGTCCGATGCCACGAGGGCATCGTGCGCCTCCTGCGGGTAGCGCGCCTCCTCGTCGACGGCGGCGGCGAAGGGGGCGATCTTGTCCTCGGCAACCGCGCGCACCGCCTCGCGGAGTGCCTCGTGGTCCTCGCTGGTCCGGAACAGGTCGAAGTCAGTGCTCGTCACAGTCGGCCATGCTACCCGCGGGACACAATTAGTAGGACGTCCACGTGATTGACGCCACCGGGCCACCGGGCCCGGCTGTGACGCAGCCGTCCACCATGAGGACACGCACGCTGGGAGCGAGCCCAGCGGCATACCATCCCGGCGAAGGTCATGAGTGTCAGCGTCACGGCCCCGGCTCGCTGACCGGCAACCCTCGCTACGCGGCGGGGTGCCCCGGGTGAGGACCTGGCCGCCGGCGACCGCCGGCGCGCAAGCGCGAGTGTGAGGAAAGCACGCCATGAGTGACACCCCCAACTGGTCCTTCGAGACGCGGCAGATCCACGTGGGACAGGAGCAGGCCGACCCGGCGACGGGCGCCCGCGCGCTGCCGATCTACCAGACGACGTCCTACGTCTTCAACGACACCGAGCACGCGAAGAACCTCTTCGCACTCTCGGAGCTCGGCAACATCTACACGCGGATCATGAACCCCACGCAGGACGCCATCGAGAAGCGCCTCGCCTCGCTCGAGGGCGGCGTCGGGGCGCTCCTGCTCAGCTCGGGGATGTCCGCGACGTTCTTCGCCATCATCAACATCGCGCAGGCCGGTGACCACGTCGTCGCGAGCCCGGCGCTCTACGGCGGCACGTACAACCTCTTCGAGAACACCCTGCCCAAGCTCGGCATCGAGGTGACCTTCGTCGAGGACACCGCCGATGCGGAGTCCTGGCGTGCCGCCGCCCGACCCAACACGAAGCTCTTCTTCGGCGAGACGATCGCCAACCCGAAGTCGGAGATCCTCGACATCGAGGCGGTCGCTGCCGTCGCCCACGAGATCGGTGTGCCGCTCGTCGTCGACAACACCATCGCGACGCCCTACCTGCTGCGCCCCATCGAATACGGCGCCGACATCGTCGTGCACGCCGCGACGAAGTACCTCGGCGGTCACGGGACGACGATCGCCGGGGCCATCGTCGACTCCGGCAACTTCGACTTCGGCGCCGACCCGGAGCGGTTCCCGAACTACAACACCCCCGACCCGAGCTACCACGGCCTCGTCTACGCGCGCGACCTCGGCAAGGACGGGGCCTTCGGGGTCAACCTGGCCTTCATCCTCAAGGCTCGCGTCCAGCTGCTCCGAGACCTCGGCAACGCCATCTCGCCGTTCAGCGCGTTCCTCATCGGGCAGGGCATCGAGACGCTCAGCCTGCGCATCGACCGGCACCTCGAGAACGCGCACCAGGTGGCCGCGTTCCTCCAGGGCCACGACCAGGTCGAGCGGGTCATCTGGGCGTCGCTGCCGGACAGCCCCAACCACGACCTCGCGGAGAAGTACCTGCCGCGGGGCGCCGGCGCCGTCCTGTCCTTCGAGATCGCAGGCGGTCTCGAGGCCGGGAAGAAGTTCGTCGAGGGCCTGACGCTGCACAGCCACGTCGCCAACATCGGTGACGTCCGCTCGCTCGTCATCCACCCCGCGTCGACGACGCACTCGCAGGGCCCGGACTCCGACCGGCTCGCGGCGGGCGTGACGCCCGGGCTCGTGCGCCTGTCCGTCGGGATCGAGCACATCGACGACATCATCGCCGACCTCGAGCAGGGCTTCGCCGCCGCCAAGGCCTGACCCAGTCGAGCGTCCCGGCCGGTCGCCAAAGTCACGCACCGGTAGGTCGCGCTCCGGGTCGCATCCGGTGTCGCCCTTGCGACACCGGATGCGACCCGACCTGCACCGCGCGTGAGAGGCGAGGGCCCTTCTTGCCGTATGCCGCTGGGCCGGCTCGCGACCTCGCCAGGCCGGCGCGTGGCCGGGTTCAGCCAACCGGTAGCCGGTCCAGTGCCGCTGCCAGCCGCGCGACGGTGCCGTCGACGTCGGCCAGCTTGTCCAGGCCGAACAGGCCGATGCGGAACGTGGAGAAGTCGGCCGGCTCGTCGCACATGAGCGGCACCCCGGCTGCGGCCTGGATGCCGACCTGCCGGAACGTGGCGCCGGACTGCAGGCCGGGGTCGTCCGTGTGGACGACGACGACGCCCGGCGCCTCGAAGCCCTCGGCCGCGACCGAGCGGAAGCCCCGTCCGGCGAGCAGCCCCCGCACCTTGCTGCCGAGATCGAGCTGGGCCGCGCGCAAGGATTCCAACCCGCGCTCCTCGGTCTCCCGCATCGTGGCCGCATTGCGCGCCAGCGCGTCGGTGGGCATCGTCAGGTGGTAGGCGGCCCGGCCCTCCACGTAGCCGTCCGTGATCGACAGCCACCTGCCCAGGTCGAGGGCGAAGCTCGTCGTCCGGGACGCCTCCACGGCCGCCCGACCGCGATCGCCGAGCATGACGTAGCCGGCACCCGGGGTTCCGCTCCAGCCCTTCTGCGGCGCACTGATGAGGACGTCCACGTCGGCCCCCTGCATGTCGACCCACAGCGCGCCCGATGCGATGGCGTCGAGCACGAACAGGCCACCGACCTCATGGGTCGCTGCCCCGACCGCCCGCACGTACGCGTCCGGCAGCAGCAGCCCCGATGCCGTCTCGACGTGCGCGGCGAGGACGACGGCCGGGCGCTCTCGCCGGATGGCCTCGACCACCTCGTCCACCGGAGGGGGTGTCCACGCGGCGTCACGGGCCGGTCCGTCCGGGCGTGCCTTGCACACGATGACGTCGCTCGTGACCGAGCCGGTCTCCAGGATCTGCGACCAGCGGTACGAGAAGAACCCGTTGCGGATGACGAGGGCCCGACGGCCGGTGATGAGCTGCCGGGCCACTGACTCCATCGCGACGGTTCCGCCGCCGGGGACGACCGCGACGCTGCCCGCGCGGTAGGTCGTCCGCAGCACGTCAACGACGTCCTGCATCGCGCGGATGAACCGCTGGGACATGTGGTTGAGGGAGCGGTCCGTGAAGACGACCGAGTACTCGAGGAGGCCGCCGGGGTCGACATCGGCGCGAGGGAGTTCCATGACCCCAACCTACGGTCAGCCACCCTCACAGTCAGCCGAGCAGCTCGTCGACGTAGCACCAGCGCCACGACTCACCCGGCTCGATGCTCCGCATCACCGGGTGTCCCGTCTCCCGGAAGTGTGCGTCGGCGTGCCGGCCCGAGGACGAGTTGCAGCAGCCGACGTGGCCGCACTCCAAGCAGAGCCGAAGGTGCACCCACGACGTGCCGGCCACATGGCACTCGGCGCACGCTCCGGGCAGGGCGACGTCCGTCGTCAGACCGGCGTCCTCGAGGTGCTCGCACGGCGCGTCGATCGCCTCCACCGGCAGCATCTGCTCGCGTATTCGCTCCTCGTGGTCCTCGACGCGGTCGAGCATCGTCTCCTCGAGGTCGAGGGCCGCCAGCACGACTCGGAGCACCTCGTGGTCCGCCCGGCCCTCGTCACGCAGGACGAGGACGGTTTCCCGCTCCGCGTCGAGCATCTCCATCCGCACCCGGCGGTACTGCTCGCTCGGCGTTTCCGACACGTCGGCGCCCCTGCGCCCGAGCCGCTCCCACAGCTGGTTGAGCCGGTCCTCGGACCGCTCGCGCAACGCCTTCCTGGTCTCGTCGTCGATGTTCGTCTCCGAGTCGAGCACGGCGAGGCCGGCGCGGGTCGCGGCCGACATGATGGTCGCGGCCTGCAGGGCGTCCTCTCGTGGGTTGGGGCCCCGGACCCCGAGGCGCCGGGCGAGGGCCGGCAGCGTCGTTCCCTGGAGGAGCAGTGTCCCGATGGTGACGACCACCGCGATGAGGATGAGCACGTCACGGTGTGGCGTCGCGGCAGGCAGCAGCTGCGCGGCGGCGAGGGTGACCACGCCACGCATGCCCGCCCACGAGATGACCGCCGCCGCCGCCCAGCGTCCGCGCTCCGGATGGTGGCGCCGGGACAGAGCCTTGAAGGGGAACACCCAGGCCGGACGGAGCAGGAGCACGAGGACGAGGGTGCCGAGCGCTGCGGCTGTGATCGTGCCGGTGGACAGCTCCGACGCGCGCACCCGGTCGAGGACGTAGAAGGCCTGGAGGCCGATGAGGAGGAAGACCGCGTTCTCGAGCAGGAACTGGACCGAGCGCCAGTTGATCCGCTCCGAGAGACGCGACGCGCCGGGCTGGGATCGGGGTGACTTGTGCCCGAGCACGAGTCCCGTCGTGACGACGGCGATGACGCCCGATGCGTGCAGGTTCTCGGCCGGGACGTACGCGGCGAACGGCGCCATGAAGGACAGCACGGTGTCGAAGGTCGCGTCGTTGCTGATCCGCCTGCGGACCTGGTCGACGATGACGGCGACGAGCAGTCCGACCGCGACCCCGCCGAGAGCCGCTCGGAGGAAGTCGACCACGACAGCGCCGAAGGTCACCTCGCCCACAGAGCTCGCGACGAGGCCCGCTGCGGCGAGCGCCGTGCGCAGCGACACGAGCGCGGTTGCATCGTTGACGAGCGACTCCCCCTCCAGGATCGAGACGATCCGCCGGGGCAGCCCGATCTGTCGGCCGACGGCGGTTGCCGCGACGGCATCGGGCGGGGCCACGATCGCGCCGACAGCGAAGGCAACCCCGAAGGGAAGGCCGAGGAGCCACCACAGGAAGACGCCGACGCCGAGGGCCGTGAACAGGACGAGCCCGACCGAGAGCATGAGAATCGCTGCCCGGTTGGCGCGGAAGTCGACGAGCGAGGTCTGGATGGCGGCGGCATAGAGCAGCGGGGGCAGCACGCCGAAGAGCACGACCTCGGGGCTCAGGGCCACCTCGGGGACGAACGGCAGGTAGGAACCGATGATCCCGACGAGGATGAGGACGAGCGGCGTGGGCAGTCCGGTTCGTTCCGACGCCCAGGCTCCGACGAGAACCGTGGCAGCCACTGCGAGCAGCCCGATGGCGATCTCCACAGCGCCATCCTGCCGCAGCGCAATCTGCCGCAGCGCCGGTCAGGCGAAGAACGAGTGCATGGCGTCGATGACCCGGGACTGGTCGCGGTCCGTGAGGTCGGTGGCACAGGGCAGCGAGAGCCCCCGGCGGAACAGGTCGTCGCCGACCCGACCGCCCAGCACCGGCGCGTCGGCAAAGGGCGGCTGTGCGTGCAGCGGCCGCCACAGTGCCCTCGCGCCGACCCCATGGTGCTCGAGGTGGGCGAGCAGCTCGTCCCGGCCGCGGCCGTCTGCCTCCTCGACGAGGACGGAGTAGAGCCAGTACGTCGCGTCGAGTCCGGTCACACGCGGCGGCAGGTTGAGGGGCAGCCCCCGGAGCGCCTCGTCGTAGCGCGCCGCGATGCGGTGCTTCGCGGCCACGAAGTCGTCCAGCCGCTCCAGCTGCGCGAGCCCCAGACCCGCCGCGATGTTGGTCAGGCGGTAGTTGTAGCCCACCTCGTCGTGGAGGTAGCCCACATCGGGCACCTTCGCCTGCGTCGTCAGGTGCCGTGCCCGCGCCGCGAGCTCGTCGTCGTCGGTGACGATCATGCCGCCACCACCCGTCGTCGCGATCTTGTTGCCGTTGAAGGAGAAGCAACCGACCCGACCGACAGTCCCGGTGTGCTTCCCGGAGTACCGGCCCGCCGACCAGCCGGCTCCGAGCGACTCCGCCGCGTCCTCGAGAATGGCGATCCCGTGGCGCTCGCATGCGTCGACGATGGGCTCCAGGTCGGCCGGCTGGCCGAGCACGTGGACGACCTCGACCACCGTGGGCAGTGGCTCCCCTGCCGACGCGCGGCGGTCGAGCTCGGCCGCGAGGAGCGCCGGGTCGAGGTTCCACGTCCGCGTCTCCGAGTCGACGAACACGGGCCGGGCACCGAGGTAGGCGATCGGGTTGACCGACCCGACGAAGGTGAAGTCCGAGCAGAACACCTCGTCGCCGCGCTCCACCCCGAGCAGGACGAGACCGATGTGGATCGCTGCCGTCCCAGTGGCACAGGCGACGGCGTGCCGCGCCCCCACCCGGTGGGCGAAACGGTCCTCGAACTCGGCCACGAAGGGACCCACGGACGACACGTAGCCCGACTCCACGGCCTCGACGACGTAGTGGCGCTCGAGCGCGCCGATGTTCGGCACGGCGAGCGGGATCATCCCCGCGACGCGCGCACCGGGGGCGTGCGTCTCGCCCGCTCCCCCGCCTGCCTCGAGCCGCCCGGTCATCGGGGGCGTCATCGGCGGGGTCACCGGTGGTACCTCGCAGCCGTCTCGAGGTCGACTCGGGGGCGGAGCCACTCGGCCGTCCGGGCCAGCCCCTCCTCGAGCGACACCGCAGGCGCCCAGCCGAGCACCTCGTTGGCGCGCCCTGGATCCGACAGGAGGACCTGCACCTCGGACCCCTCCGGGCGGATCCGTGCCTGCTCGGTGACGATCTCGGCCGTGCTGCCCGTCACCGTCCGGCACAGGTCGACGACCTCACCGATCGACACGGTCCGCCCGGTGCCGAGCTGGATCGTCGTGCCCGGCGCCACGTCGGTGAGGGCCGCCCGGACGAAGCCGTCGGCGGTGTCGGTGACAAAGGTGAAGTCACGCTTCGGGGTCACGTCGCCGAGGCGAACCTCGTCCGCGCCGGCGAGCAGCTGCGACAGGACCGTGGGGATGACCGCCCGGGCCGACTGGCGCGGACCGAACGTGTTGAAGGGGCGCAGCGTCATGACCGGCGTCTCGAAGGACAGCGCATAGGACTCGCACAGCTTGTCCGCGGAGATCTTCGTGGCCGAGTAGGGCGACTGCCCTCGCAAGGGGTGTGACTCGGTGATCGGCACCTGCTCCGGCGTGCCGTAGACCTCCGAGGTGGAGGTGTTCACCATCCGCGGCGTGCCGTGCCGTCGCACCGCCTCGAGGACGTTGAGAGTGCCGATGACGTTCGTCTCGACGTAGGACCGCGGCGCCACGTAGGAGAACGGGATGGCGATGAGCGCGGCGAGGTGCAGGACGACGTCGGCGCCCTCGACGGACGCGGCGACGTGCTCCGGGTCGCGGACGTCGCCGAGGACGACCTCCGCCTGGCCGTCCCGCAGCGCCTTCGCGAAGACGTCGCTCTGGTCCAGCCATCCCATCGAACCGTTGGAGTTGTAGAGGCAGAATGCCCGCACCTGCGCGCCGTCAGCCAGCAGCCGCTCGACGGTGTGGCTGCCGATGAAACCATCGGACCCGGTGACGAGCACGGTCTTGCCAGCGATGGATCCGTCGATGGGCCGAGAGGTCAGTTCGATTGTCACAGTGGCCTTTTCGTTGTCCTGGGTTTCGTCAACCATGCCGTATGCCGCTGAGCTCGGCGGCGCTCACGCCTGACCTTTCGCTCGGGCGAGGTCGCTGGGGGTGCCGACGTCGATCCAGTCGCTGCCGAGGTGCCACGCCGTGACGACCTCACCCTTCTCGAGGCAGGTCTCGACGAGGTCCGGCATCCCGCTCGCCCGACCCTCGGGCACCCACGCGAGCGCCCGCGGCTCGATGGCGTAGACGGCGGCGTTGATGTCGAGGGTGAGGGTGGGCTTCTCGCGGAGCCCGGTCACCCGGCCCCCGCTCTCCTCGACGACGCCGAAGGGGACCTCGTGCTGGTAGCTGCGGGTCGCCACCGTCAGCGTCGCGCCGGTGCGGGCGTGGGTGTGCAGCAGGTCGACGGCGTCGAACTGGACCATGAGGTCTCCGTTCATGACGAGCACGGCATCCGCGAGGTCGGGCCGCTCGGCACGGAGCAGGGTCAGGGATCCGGCCGTACCGAGGGGCCGTTCGGGGTCCTCACGCAGGTATCGCACCGAGCACCCGAGCCTCGATCCGTCCCCGAGGTGCTCCTCGATCCGGTCGGCGAGGTAGTTGACGCTGACGTGGATGTCGCGGATGCCGTCGCCGACGAGGCCGAGGATGATCCACTCGATGATCGACCGCCCGGCGACGGTCATGAGGGGCTTCGGCGTGTCGTCAGTGAGGTCGCCGAGACGGCTTCCCCGTCCGCCGGCCATGATCACCGCGACGTTGGGCAGCGGCCTGGCGCCGACGACGTCGGACAGGGTGTGCAGCCCGACGAGTGTGCCCTCTGCGTCGACCTCCGGCACGGCCGAGACGTGCAGGGCGGCGAGCAGGTCGAGGACGAGCGCTCGTGGCGAGCCGGCGGCCACGGTGTGCGGTGACTTCGTCGCGTGGTCAAGGGCGAGGTCGTCGAGGCTCCTGCCCCGCAGGATGGCCCGCCGCAGGTCGCCGTCGGTGAGCAGCCCGGCGAGCCGCCCGGCATCGTCGACGAGCAGGCACACGCTGGTGCCGCTCCGGTCGATGACGAGGAGGGCGTCGCGGAGTGTGGCCGTGCTCGCTGCAGTTGCCCGCATCAGCTCCCGCTGGCTCACTGCCTCACCTCCTCGTCGAGCTCTCCGACCATGGTTCCGTCCACGTCGGAGAAGCGCTTGACCCGGCCGGACGACCCGGCGCTTCGCACGATATCGAGGATGCGACGGCTCGCGTCGCCGGTGCCGTAGGGGTTGGCGGTCGCGACCGCCCTGGCCCTGCCCTCCGGGGACAGCGCGAGGCGGACCGCCTCCTCGACCGCCGCCCGGCCCTCCTCGGCATGGATGACGTTGTCGCCCCGCAGCCGGCCGCGCTGACGGTCGCCGACGTCGACGGCCGGCTTGTGCAGGGTGGCTGCCTCGATGACGCCCGAGGACGAGTTGCCGACGACGACGTCCACCGCGTTGAGGACGGCTGGGTAGTCCCGCCCGAGGGCCGTGACGAGTCGCAGCCGGGGCTCTGCCGCGGCGAGCGCCGACAGGGCCGCGACGATGTCGTCCCGCCCCTCGTCCATCCCCGGATGCGTGGCGATGACCGTCCCGCACACGGCGAGCGTCGCCTCGGCGGCCTCGCGAGCCCAGTCTCCGACGGGGGCTCCGGTCTGGGCGGTCGGCGGGTGGTAGGTGAAGAGCGCGACGGGCCGCTCGACGCGGTCGATCCCGAGCAGACCGGCCAGCGCGTCGTCCCCCAGGGCTGGTGCCGCGGCGAGCCGGTCGAGCCCCGGTGCGCCGGTGACGTGGATGCGCTCCCTCGGCTCCCCCAGCTGCCTGAGTCGCCGCGCGGCGTCCGGCGAGGCGACGCAGTGCTCGTCCGCGAGCTTGGTCACCGCGTGGCGGACCCGCTCGTCGACGGCGCCCTCGGTCACCTCGCCGCCGTGGAGATGCACGATCGGCACCCCGAGAAGGACGGCCGGGGGCACGACGTAGAGCAGCTCCCAACGGTCCCCGAGGACGACGAGGACCTCGGCCCCGATCTCCTCCAGCGCCCCGCCGACGGCGACGGAGAGCCGGGCTCCGTGCTCCAGCTGCGCCTCGACGGAGACGACGCTCATCGGCTCCGCCAGCCCGTGCACCACGGCACCCGATGCGGAGACCCCCGGAAGGGCACGGTCGAGGTCGTCCGCGCCGTACATGACCCCGGTGAGCAGGTGAAGGTCGACGTCGGGTGCGTCGGCCAGCGCCTCGATGACGGGCGTCAGGGGGCCGAGGTCGGCCCGCGTGCCGACGAAGACGGCCACGGTGCGCGTCGTGGCCATCAGGCGTCCAGGTCGGAGTCGGTGACGGGCGCCCCCGCAGGGACGGGTCGAACGACGACGCGGCCCCGGATGTCCGCGCCCGGGCTGATGCCGCCCTCGGGTCGCAGCAGCGCCAGGTGCGCACCGTCGAGGATGGTCCCCACGGGCAGGTCGACGGCGGCATGCCAGGACCGGCGCACGAGCGTGGCGTTCTCCTCCTCGGAGGGCATCCGCCGCTTGACGCCGTCGCCGAGCGCCCGGGCGAGCTGCTTCGTCGCGAAGACGTACTCGGCCAGGGCGTCCGGCTCCAGGCTCGCCGCGTGGTCGGGCCCGGGAAGGGTCCGGTCCGCTGTGAAGTGCTTCTCGAGGATCGGCGCGCCGAGGGCCACGGCGCCCAGCGCCGTCGTCAGGCCCGGCGTGTGGTCGGACCAGCCGACCGGGTGGCCATGGGCCGCGGCCATCGCCGGGATCGCCCGCAGGTTGCACTCCTCGATGGGGGCGGGATACGCCGAGACGCAGTGGAAGAGGATGAGGCCGGGCGCCTCACGGCAGGCCTCGACCGCCCGGGCCACCTCGTCGGCCGTGCCCATCCCGGTCGACACGAGCAGGGTCACCCCAAGGGTCGAGAGCTGCTCCAGGTAGGGCAGGTTCGTCAGCTCCCCGGAGCTGACCTTGAGAGCCGGGAGGCCGAGCCCCACGAGCAGCTCCGCGCTGTCCAGGTCGAAAGGCGTCGACAGGAACGTGATCCCCGAGTCGGTCGCATGGTCGCGCAGCTCGGCCCACGCGGTCTCCGGCAGGGTGAGCGACTCGAGGAGCGAGCGCTGGTCGGACGAGCCGCCGCGATCGCGCTGGTAGGGCGTCGTCGCGGCGGCCGACGAGACGAGCTTGTCCGGCGAGAAGGTCTGGAACTTCACGGCGTCCGCGCCGGACGATGCCGCGATGTCGACCAACCGGTGGGCGAGGTCGAGGTCGCCGTTGTGGTTCACGCCAGCCTCGGCGATGACGTAGACGTCCTCGGCGGTCGGGATCTCCACAGCCGCGATGGTGACTGGCCTCATCGGTGCACGCTCTCAGCACGTGCAGGGACTCCGGTGATCGTCACCCCGTCAGGGACGTCACGCGTGACGACGGCCCCGGCTCCGATCGTCACGTCGGACCCCACCGTGACGCCGGGCAGGATGCGGGCTCCGGACCCGACGAGGCAGGCCGCCCCCACTGACGCTGATCCGAGGAGCACGGCTCCCGGAGCGATGTGCCCACCGTCGCCGACGACGCAGTCGTGCTCGACGATGGCGCCCGTGTTGACGATGACGCCGGCCCCCAGCCGGGCGGCGGGGCCGACATGCGCGTGCTCGAGGACGACGGACCCAGCCCCGAGCTGCACGTCAGGGGCCACCGTCGCCGAGACGGCGACGACAGCCGGCGCGAACTGCACTCTCGACGAGACGTCCGGCCCACCCTCACTCGAGTGTGCACTTCGCGCCGGCCCACCCTCACTCGAGTGTGCACTTCGCGCCGGCACGTTCTGCACACTCGACTCAGAGGGTTGGGCGCCCAGGCGGGGGAGCAAGGCCAGTCGTGGCTCGGGCGCGCCGATGGCGACGGCCGCTCGCAGGCCTTCTCTCACGACACGCTCCAGGGCCTCCTCCTCGTCCGCGAGCACGTCGACGTGCCAAGCCCGCCCGCCGGCTTCACCGACAACGGCCACCACGGACTCGCCGAGCCGCTCGAGCACGTCGACGACCGAGCGCGCGTGCCCACCGGCCCCGAAGACGACCCACCCGGCCACACGCACACCGTCAGCAGACCGCGGGCCAAGCCCAGCGGCATACGGCATCTCATCCATCACGGCCCCCGAGCGTGCCGGCGGCCTCGGCGAAGGCGTCACCGATGCGGCGGATGTTTTGCGGCTCCAGCACGGCAGGCACCCGCGGTGGGTCGAGGACCAGGCCCTTCCACGAGTTTCGGACATACGAGGTGACGAACCACTCGTCGATCTCGGCCTGCGTGGCGCGCAGCCCTTCCCAGCCACGCGCCTCGACGAACCCGACGAGGTCGTCGGGCGTGGCGAGCCGGAGCACGTTGCCGAGCCGGCTCCACGGCATCTCCGCCCCCGTGATGACCGGCAGCCCGAGCAGCCCGGCCTCCAACCCCACGGTGCCGGTGGCGGTCACGGTGAAGACGGCCTGTTGCATCAGCTCGCGGGAGTCGGCGAACGGGTCGATCGTCGCGATGTTCGGGTGGACGTCGAACTGCGGCCAGTAGTCCGGGTCCCGACGCCACATGAAATGAGCGTGCTCCTTGACTGCGACTCCGATTCCCAACGGGGCCAAGACATCTGCGAGCACCCGGGCGGTGTAGGCCTGGTCGCGCCACTCCTGGCCCATGACGTCGATGCTCGACTCCGGCTGCACCTGCAGCGGCAGGAAGACGAAGCGGTCCGGCAAGGGGTCCCAGCGCCGGGACTGGTACTCGCGCAGGTTGAGCCGCGCCTTGAGCGGGTTGAGCCACGGGAGCCGGGCGTAGTCGCTGGGCTTGGGCAGCTGCAGGTTCGCGCCCCGGTCGACGGCGAACTCGCGCACCCGGTCGGTCGCCAGGCGCCAGACTTCCTGGCCGGACTCGACCTCGAGGTTGCGGGCGTAGCCCATCGGCCGGCCCTGCTCGGTGCGCCACGTGTCGATGAACCGCGTGCCTGCATCCACAGCCCCGGGGTCCTCCACCGGCCGCTCGAACAGCGTGATCCCTTGGGGGGCCCCGATGAGCCCGAAGCGGTCGGAGGGAAGCCGGATGCCCCGGGGCCACGTCGCGAGTCCGCCGTGGTGCATGACGAGCCCGGCCGTGAGCAGCTCGGACGTCACCGTGAACTCGGTGAGCGCGAGGACGGGACCCCGCCCGGCGATCGCCTGCTCGAGGTGCTCCGACGCGAGGTTGAGGAAGTTCATCGCCGTGTCGACCCGGTTGCGGCGCAGGGCTCGCTCGCTGACGAGCAGGTCGAGGACGTCGAGCCCGACGCCGGCGCAGGCCCGTTTGAGCGCAGCATGGGGAGCGAGGCCGCTGACGACGTTGGCCTTGCGGGCGGCGGCGTAGGGCAGCCGCACCGTCGTGGCGAGGGGCGCGTGGCGTCGGGTCCACGCGAGGTTGGCGTCGGTGCGGACAACGAGGATCAGGTCCTTCGTGTCGAACCCCGCATGCACGAGGGCGGGCACGAGCAGATCGTCGTAGCCGAGTCCCATGTGGACCAGCGGTGTCACCACGAAGGCGTGCTCCTCAGCTTGTCGTGATTCGATGCCGTATGCCGCTGAGCTCACTCCCCTGGGTGCGCTCGGTCAGCGGGCGGCCGGGTTTCCGGCGGTCGTCATCCTAGCCGCGCATGCTGCGCAGGACGCGTGGCGCGAGGGCCACGGCGACCGCGGCCAGGGCCACCACGAGCACCAGGCGGACGAGCGCGCCCGTCCCGGTGCTGGGCAGGAGGGCCCCGGCCACGCAGAGCGCCGCGGCGGCGGCACCCGCGACCCAGAGCCGCGGGTCGAACCGGAGAGGTGTCAGGGTCCGTGCGGCCTGGACCGTGACCGCCATGAGCACGACGTAGGCGACGGCCTTGGCCGAGGCCACTCCCGCGATTCCCGCCGGGTCGCTCAGCCAGGCGGCCGCGGCGACGAGGACGACGACCGCGATCGCGGCGGCGATGGCCAGGCGCCCGGTGCGCTCGTGGTCAAGAACGGCAAGAGACGCGCCCTGGTAGACCATGTAGGCCACGGACACGATGGCGATGAGCCCGAGCGAGACCGACATCGAGCGCTGCGGGAAGCCCGGCGCCATGACGCGGACGAGCCACGGCCCGAGGAGCGCGACGCCTGCCGCGCCCACGCCGACGACGACGACAAGGGACGTGCCGGTCCGTGCGGTCCAGCGCCAGCGGTCCCCCAGCGGGTGCGACAGGACGAGCGGGCCCCAGGCGTTGAAGAGCGCGACCGCGAGGACGAAGGGCATGTTGGCCAGCTGGAGCGCGACCTGGTAGGCGCCCGCGGCGGCCTGCCCCAGGAGGACGTTGACGAGCAGGACGTCGCCCATGAGCAGGCCGAGCATCGCCACTGCCTGGGGCAGGAGCGGCGCGGCGAGCCGGAGTCCCGCCCGAGTCCGCTCGCGTGCAGCGGTCGGCAGCAGTGGTCGCCCGATGGCAATGGCGACGACCGCCGCCAGGACGAGCGCCACGGTGTAGGCGGTGAGATAGGTCAGTCCCGCGCGGTCGCCCTTGGCGGCGAGCAAGCCAGCCAGATGGGCGACGACTGTGGCGGCGACCGCCAGCGCGAGGAACTCGAAGGGCCGTAGCCTGGCCCGCGACAAGGACTGCCCGGCAACGACGGTGGTCAGCGCAGCCGAGGCGACGACCACGAGGATGAAGACGCGGAGGTCGACCCTGCCGGCTGCCGAGAGACCCGCACCGAGAGCGATTCCCAGCACGGCGATGCCGACGGCGAACAGGGTCATGGTCCCGGCGAGCGCCCGGCCGGCTGTCGGACCATCAGGACCGCGGTGGTACTCCCGCAGGATCACCTGGGGCAGCCCGGCTGCCGCGATGGTCCCGATCATCTGGATGACGACGAGCGCGGTGGCCACCTTGCCGTACTCCACGTCCCCGAGCAGCCGCGTCGCGAACGGCAGGATGAGCAGGATGCCCAACCCCTGCAGGGCGGTCCCGACGAGGTAGACGACCGAGTGCGAGCCGAGCGACCCATGGGCAGCGCCCTGCGCCGGCGTTGCCGCCACCCCGTCGCCTTGCCCAGTCACACGTCGAACCTATCCATCGCCCATCGCGTCAAGCGTCTCGACACCGCCGAGATGACGGTTTGCCAGGGTGGCAGAAGCGTGGCGGAAGGGGACACGATGGGTCATGGTCAGGCGGGACCGCTCGTTGGGGCGCCGGATCCTGCTCGTCTTCCTCGTCGTGGGTGTGGTGATCGGTGTGGCGATCGGCGTGATGGCCGGGCTGCAGCGTCGGCTCATCTACTTCCCGGACTCGTCACCGGTTCCACCCGCAGGTCGGGTGATCGACGGAGCTCGTGATGTCACCCTGCACACGTCGGACGGCCTCGAGCTCGGTGCCTGGTTCGTCCCGGCGGGCGGGGACGCGCAGCTGGACCTGGCCGTCCTCCTGGCACCCGGCAACGGCGGCAACCGCGCAGGGAGGGCCGGGCTGGCGAGAGAGCTGAGCCGACGCGGCCTTGCGGTGTTGCTCATGGACTACCGCGGTTATGCCGGCAACCCCGGATCGCCGAGTGAGGAGGGGCTCAGCGCTGACGCCGACGCCGCTGTGCAGGCGCTGACGGAGCTGGGCTTCCCACCGAACCGGACCATCTACGTCGGAGAGTCCTTGGGTACCGGCGTGGCCGCCGCCCTGCAGGCACGGACGCCGCCCGCTGGCCTCGTGCTGCGGTCGCCGTTCACCGAGCTCGCCGACGTCGGGGCCCGCCACTTCCCGTGGCTGCCGGTGCGGCTGGTCCTGAGGGACCGGTTCGAGGTGATCCAGCGGCTGGCGAGCAGTTCGGTTCCCACGACGGTGATCTACGGGGACCGCGATTCCGTCGTGCCGCCCCAGCTGAGCGCACGAGTGGCCGACGCGGCGCCCGTCCTCGTCGAACGCATCGTCCTCCCCGGGGCCGACCACAACGACCCGGTCATGTTCGGCCCTGCCGTCGCGGACGCCGTCCTGCGCCTGGCGCGTCGGGTGGCCTGACGTCCGCGCCGCGGAGGAGCAGCTGAACCGTGCTGTCCTCCCACTCCTCGGCCGCTTGCCCGTCCTGGAGGACCGCGGCGAGGTACGCACCGAGGAGCAGTCCGACCAGCGCCCCCGGATCCACGCTTCGGTCGAGGGCGCCGCTGTCCACGTCGGACTGGATGTCCGCCCGAACGGTGTCCAACCGGTCCCGCAGGACGTGCCGGAGCGCCGTGGTGAAGTCGGGGTCGGACTCGGCCATGACTGCGGCTGTCCCTCCGCGACCCAGGCGGTCCTCGACCAGGCGGCGCACCTCGGCGAGGACCCACCTGAGCTTCTCCTCCATCGGTAGGTCGGGCGCCGGCGTCGACACCTCGACCAGCTCGTCGAGCGTCGCCGCGATGAGCGCCCGACGGTCCGGGAACCGCCGGTAGATGGTCGTGCGTGCCACGCCGGATCGAGCCGAGACCGCATCGATGGTGAGGGCGCCGGGACCCCTCCCCCGAAGCAGGTCCAGCGCGGCCTGAAGGATCCGCTCGCCCACTGCTGGGTTCCGGGGACGGCCGGGGCCCTGGTGCATCGCCAACCTCCGGGGGAATAGTCCGGCGACTATTTTCGCTACACCCAATGTAGCGAAATCCGCAAGCATCCATCGACATGCACCAGGAGGAACCAATGACCATCGACCCGCTCGTTGCCGGAGCCCTGCTCATCCTGTTCGTGACCTTCTGGTTCGTCGCAGGCGTGGTGGACGGCACCAGACCAGAGCCGGTCAAGGTGCCCGGAGAATCACCGGCGTCCACCGAGCCGAATCGGCCGGGTCCTGATCGGGAGCTCACGCACCGCTGACGACGACCTGGACCTGCACCCGATCCGCTCTGGTGCGTGAGAGGGTGCTCTCGTGCCCGAGCGCGACGAGATCGACCGCCTGTCGGTGACTCCGCGCGTCGTCGTCCGTGGCGTCGGGTCAATCGGGCAGCGCCACGCGCGCGTCCTCACCCGCCTCGGTGCCGACGTGGCGCTCTGGCCGGTCCGACCCCGCCCGGCGCCCCTACCCGATCCGCCCACGAGTGGCTCAGCAGTTCAGACGCTGAACGACTCGTCCGGCCCGGCAGCCCTGGCCTCGGCCGACCTCGTCGTCATCGCCACGGACACGGGTCGCCACGTCGCGGACGCCATTGAGGCGCTCGATGCCGGGGCAGTACGGGTCCTCGTCGAGAAGCCCGTCGCACCGACTCGTCTCCTGGCCGACGCCCTCGCCACCCACCCGCGCGCTTCCGACGTCTGGGTCGCCGCTCCGCTGCGAGCCCACGAGGCCTTCCGACACCTGGCCAGCGTCGTCCGCGACATCGGCGCTCCAGTGTCCGCGCACGTTCGCTGTCAGTCCTGGCTGCCCGACTGGCGCCCGGACCGGGACTACCGGGAGTCGTACTCCGCGCGGCTGGACGAGGGCGGTGTGCTCCGTGACCTCGTCCACGAGCTCGACTACGCCGAGGTCCTGCTCGGTCGCCCCACCCTGCTCGGCGCCCACCTCGAGCACGCCGGCCCCCTCGACATCGAGGCGGAGCAGGCCGCCACCCTGCTCTGGTGCACCGACACGGCCACGGTGACCTGTCGCCTCGACTACGTCACCCGGCCCGCGGCCCGCGGGATCACGGTCCGTGGCCCTGACGGCGTCCTGGACTGGGACGTGACGACCGCGACCGTCACCCACCTCGACACGACGGGACGCCCGACGACGACGACCTTCCCGGCCGACCTGGACCGCGACGCCGTCATGGCCACACAAGCCCGCGCGGCACTCGAGCTGACGCCTGATGCCAAGCCGGCTCAGCGGCATACGGCAGGAGCACCGGCCACCCTCGCGGAAGGGCTCGCGACGCTGGAACTGTGCGACCGCGCCAAGGAACTGTCGTGACGCGGCCGCGCATCCTCGCGGTCATCCCCGCCCGCGGCGGCTCGAAAGGCCTGCCCGGCAAGAACACTCGACCTCTCGCGGGTCTCCCCCTCATCGCTCACAGCATCCGCGCCGCAGCGATGACCCCTGCGGTCACGCGCTGCGTCGTGTCGACGGACTCGGAGCAGATCGCTGCAGTAGCGCGTGACCACGGCGGCGAGGCGCCCTTCCTGCGACCAGCAGCGCTCGCCGCAGACGACACCCCGATGGCACCCGTCGTGCGCCACGCCCTCGAGTGGTGCGAGCAGGACGAAGGCCAGCCGTATGCCGCTGTGCTCCTTCTCGACCCCACCTCCCCCGCGCGCGTCCCCCAGCAGCTGACCGCTGCGGCCGACCGGCTCTTCGCCACTGACGGCCTCGACGGCGTCATCAGTGTGTCCGAGCCGACGTTCAACCCGGTATGGGTCGGCGTGCGTGGTGCCGGGTCGGCTGACGGCGCCCTCGAACGCTACTTCGGGGCGGGGACGGGGGTGACGCGCCGGCAGGACGTCGAGCGCTTCCTGCGGATCAACGGGAACTTCTACCTGTGGCGCGCCGAGTTCGTCCGCCGCCTCGAGTCATCGTGGTTCGACGAGGGACGACATGCCGGTGCGGAGATCCCCGAGTCACAGGCGTTCTCGATCGACGATGCGTACGAGTTCCGCCTCATCGAGGCGCTCATCGGGGCCGGCATCATCGAGCTGCCCTGGATCGAAGGGAAGTGACAGATGGACGAGCCGCGTCACCACCACGCCAACCGCTCGGGACTCGCTCGGCTGGCTGACCTCGGCGGCCGCACCGCAGTCGTCACCGGTGGCGCCGGCCCGCTCGGGTCGGTGGTGTCGGCGACGCTGGCCGATGCCGGCGCCCATGTCGTCGTCGTCGACCTCGACGAGGCAGCGTGCGCCGAGACGGTGGACTCGCTCCATGGCGGCGGCCACGTCGCTCTGGCAGGCAACCTCCTTGAACCACAGGGAATCTCGCGTGTCGTGGCGACGATCCACGAGATGGGGTCCTGCGACGTCCTCGTCAACAACGCCGCCTTCACCGGCACCTCCGGAGTCCCGGGCTACGCCGTCCCGTTTGAGGAGCAGACCGACGAGGCCTTCGCGATGGCCCTCGCCCTCAACCTCACCGCGCCGTTCTCGCTGACCCGCCAGCTCGCGCCGCTGTTGCGCTCCGACGGGCACGGCAGCGTCATCAACGTCTCGAGCATCTACGGCCTCGTCGGACCCAATCTCGCGCTCTACGAGGGGACACGGATGGGCAACCCCGCTGCCTATGCGGCCTCGAAGGGTGGGCTGGCCCAGCTGACGCGCTACCTCGCCACGGTCCTCGCTCCCGACATCAGGGTCAACGCCGTCGCCCCCGGTGGGATCGCGCGGGGCCAGGACGAGGCGTTCGTCTCTCGTTACGAACGACTCACGCCGCTGGGGCGGATGGCCACCGAGGACGACCTCCGTGGCGTGGTGACCTGGCTGGCCTCGGACGCGGCCGCCTACGTGACCGGGCAGGTCATCGCCGTCGACGGAGGCTGGACCGCCTGGTAGCCGTCATGCGGGTGCCGGGCTGCCCCGCAGCTCTCGGGCAACGGTGTTCTCGAAGAGCTCGATGCCGGATCGGTCGTGCGCGGCCTCCTGGAAGTAGAGGATCCCGTAGCCCATGCCGCGCCGCTCCATGTCCTGCATGACCTCGACGACCTGTTCCGGAGTGCCCACCGCGGGCTGCGTGCGGAGGTTGTCGATCTGCCGCTCGATGCGAGCGTCGGGTACGCCACCGCGGCGGAGCAGGTCGGCGTGGAACCGGAGCCGGTCCTCGACGTCCGCCTCGGTCTCGCCGATGACGACGTTGAAGTCGCCCGTCCGCACGATCGAGTCGAAGTCCCTGCCGACCGCCCGGCAGTGCTCCCGCAGGACGTCGCTCTTGCGCGAGAAGGTCTCCGCGTCGTCGTAGAAGTTCGTGTAGTCGGCATACTGCGCCGCGATCCGCAGCGTCACCTTCTCGCCACCGCCCGCGACCCAGATCGGGATGCCGTTGGCCTCCGAGCCGGGGACCGACGTGCCCTGAAGGGGCCGGGGTGCGCAGCGCGCTCCCTCGACCTGGTAGTGCTTGCCGTCCAGCGTCGCCGACCCGGTCGTCCACATGTCGCGGAAGATCTGCACGCCCTCCCGGAGCCGACCCAGGCGCTCCCCGGCGGACGGGAAACCGTAGCCATAGGCCCGCCACTCCTTCTCGTACCAGCCGCCACCGATGCCCATCTCCAGGCGACCGCCGGAGATGACGTCGACCGTGGCCGCCACCTTCGCGAGGTAGGCGGGGTTGCGGTAGCTGACGCACGTGCACATCTGGCCCAGCCTGATGCGCGTGGTCGATGCGGCGAGGGCACTCATGAGCGTCCACGCCTCGTGGGTCGCCTCGTCCGAGACGACCGGGACGGTGTGGAAGTGGTCATACACCCAGATCGACTCGAAGGTGTCCCCATCGTCCGCGTAGCTCGCCAGGCCGGCCATGGCCTCCCACTGCTGGGCCGGATCGATGCCGACCAGGTCCATGCGCCAGCCCTGCGGAATGAATAGTCCGAATCTCATGTCCTTCATCCTGTCATCGCCGGGGCGACCCCGGTGGTCCGCGCGTGTGAGGATGGAGCCATGCACCACAACGACCCGGCCGTCATCAGGGACCTGCTGCACACCCCGGCGACCTGGGCCGTCGTCGGTTTGGGCGACAACCCGAACCGCACGGCGTACCGGGTGTCGCTCTGGCTGGCCCGAGAGCTCGGCATGAATCTCATCCCCGTCCATCCCAGCGCGGCCACCGTCCACGGCTTCCCGGGCCGGGCCCGACTCGCTGACATCCCCGATGGGACGACCGTCCGCGTCGTCAACTTCTATGTCAACAGCGCCCTCGTCGGCGACTGTGTCGACGAGGCGATCGCCGAGAAGGATCGCCTCGGCATCGGCGCGCTGTGGCTCCAGCTCGGTGTCATCGACGAGAAGGCCGCGGCGCGGGCGACCGAGGCCGGGCTTGCCGTCGTCATGGACACGTGTCCCAAGATCGAGTGGCCCCGCATCGTGCCCGGCGACGGCGCCGGGGCGATCTCAGGGTGACTCAGACACCCTTGGCGACCTCTTCTCGCAGGGACGCGCCCTTGGCGTGAGCCTGGTCCCGGAGCGCCGCCTGGAAGGTGCTCATGCGCTCGCGCACGGCCCGGCCGAGGTCATCGTCGGAGGTCCCGACGATCCGCGCGGCAAGGAGTCCCGCGTTGCGGGCGCCTCCGATGGAGACCGTGGCAACCGGGACGCCGGCCGGCATCTGGACGATCGACAGGAGCGAGTCCATGCCGTCGAGGTACCTGAGCGGCACCGGCACGCCGATCACCGGGAGCGGCGTCACTGCGGCGAGCATGCCGGGCAGGTGGGCCGCACCCCCGGCGCCCGCGACGATGACGCGCAGCCCGCGGCCGGCCGCCTCCTTGCCGTAGGCGATCATCTCCTCCGCCATCCGGTGCGCCGAGACGACGTCAGCCTCGTAGGGAATCGTGAACTCCCCCAAGACTGCTGCAGCCTCGCGCATGACGGGCCAGTCGCTGTCACTGCCCATGACGAGCCCGACGAGGGGCTTGCTGATCTGCTCGGCCATCGTGCCTCAGTCGCCCTTCATCCCCACATCGTTCGGTTCATTCGGTGATCGCTCCCTGGAGGTAGTCGGCCGCGTGCCTCGCCCGCTCGCGTGCGTCGGCCAGGTCCGCGCCGCTGACGTTGACGTGACCCAGCTTCCGACCGGGGCGGACTCCCTTGCCGTACATGTGGACCTTGGCTGCGGGGTCCCGGGCCATGACGTGCCGGTAGGCGGGATACAGGTCGGGATAGTCCCCACCCAGGACGTTGGCCATGGCCGTCCACGGCGCCCGTGGACGTGGGTCGCCGAGGGGCAGGTCGAGCACCGCGCGCAGGTGCTGCTCGAACTGACCGGTGATGGCACCGTCCATCGACCAGTGGCCGCTGTTGTGTGGCCGCATGGCGAGCTCGTTGACGACGTAGTCGAGACGACCGTCCTGACGGGGCACCTCGAACATCTCGACGGCCAGGACGCCGGTGACGTCGAGCTCGCCGGCGATCCGTAGTGCCGCCTCGGTTGCGACGGAGGCGAGCTCAGGGTCGAGCTCTGGAGCCGGCGCGAGCACCTCGGTGCAGATGCCTTGGGTCTGGACGGTCTCGACGACGGGCCACGCGGCGGCCTGACCCGATGGGCTGCGCGCCACGAGGGCGGCGAGCTCGCGGGTGAAGTCGACCCTCTCCTCGAGGAGGAGGCCGTCGGACATGGGGCCCGGCTCCCCGACGTGCGCGAGCCAGCCGGCCGCGTCCTCGGACGAGGAGGCGAGGATGACGCCCTTGCCGTCGTAGCCGCCCCGGGGCGTCTTGACGATGATCGGCCAGCCGACCTCCTCGCCGAACCGCTCCACGTCGGCTGCCTCGCGAGCGACGGCCCACCGTGGACAGGCGATGCCGAGCTCGGTCAACTGCGCGCGCATCGCGAGCTTGTCCTGCGCGAACCGGAGGGCCGCACGGCTCGGGTGCATGACGACGCCCTCCGCCTCGAGGGCGAGCAGCACCTGCTGCGGCACGTGCTCGTGGTCGAAGGTGACGACGTCGCACGATCGGGCGAAGTCCAGGACGTGGTCGAGCTCGGTGTGCTGTCCGACCGGGGAGGACGGGACGACGAGCGCGGCGGAGGCGACTTCGTCCTCTGCCAGGACGGAGAGCTGGACGCCGAGCTCGATCGCGGGTCCCTGCATCATGCGGGCCAGCTGGCCACCACCCACGACGCCGACGATGGGGAAGCCTCCGGGGGCGCGTTTCGGCTCGGTCACGGCGCCCCAGCCTAGTGGGCCGCGGGCTCGGTCGACTCCTCGTCCACCGGGGGCAGCGCCGGCTCGTGGAGCACGGCCTCGGTGTGAGCGGGGTCGGCCAGCTCGCGGTGTCGCGTGCGCACCGCAGCGAAGGTCCACAGCTTGTTGAGGACGAAGGTGATGGGGGTGACGACGGCGATGACGATCAGCTGCGCCCAGTAGAGGCGGGTCCGCAGCCCGGTGGAGTCGTCGAGGATCGAGGTGGGCAGCGCCAGCGGTGAGCCGGGGTGCATGAGCAGCGTGAGCAGCAGGAGCCCGACGAGCTGACCGAGCAGGCCGACCGTCACGAACGGCCAGTACTCGCGCCACCAGGACTTGTGCTGTCCCTTACCGAACGTCCAGGACCGGTTGAGCTGGAAGTTCCACAGGTTGGCAACGAGGAAGGCGATCGTCGAGTAGACGTGGTACCACCGGACGTTGTAGTCGGTGAACGGCAGACCGATGATCGGGTCGTCCGGGTCGGGCCCGAGCCGCTTGACGAGCACGAGGGTGGTCAGGTTGACGACCACGCCGGACGCCCCCACCAGCGCGAAGCGGAACAGCAGCAACCAGTTGTGCCGGTGGCGCACGAACAGGTACTCCCGCAACCGTCTCACCAGCGAAGGGTAACCCGCGCGGGCCCCGTCATCCCCGGCTCAGCCGGTCTCGGCCTCCGAGAGAAAGAGGGCGAAGCGGGCCGGTTGGGCCTGCACGAGGTCGAGTCGTCCCCCGTTGGCCTCGGCGAGGTCGCGCGCGAGAGCCAGCCCGAGCCCGGTGCCGCGCCCGCGCCCGCTGCTGACCGACCGCTCGAAGATGTGCGGTGCCATCGCAGGGGGTACTCCCTCGCCCTGGTCGCTGACCTCGACGATGACCGACGGTCCCGATCGTCGGGCGTGGACGTCGACCGTGCCGCGGCCGTGCGCGAGGGAGTTCTCGAGGAGGGTCGAGAGGACCTGTGAGAGAGCGACCGGGGTCGACCTGACGAAGAGGCCACGCTCACCGCGGACCCGCACCGACCGCCTCGCCTGCTCGAAGGCCGGCTGCCACTCGCGTTGGAGGGCGGCGATGACGGAGTCGAGCGACACGGCGGGCGCCGGCCCGTTGGCGCCTCGGGAGCGACCCAGAAGGTCGTCGACGACCCGGGTGAGTCGCTCCACTTGGGCGATGGCGATGTTGGCCTCTTCCTTGATGGCCACGACGTCGTCCGTCTCGGCGATCTCCTCGAGGCGCATGAGCAGGGCGGTCAGCGGGGTGCGCAGCTGGTGCGAGGCATCGGAGGCGAAGTCGCGCTCGGCGGCGAGCGAGCGGGTCATGTCATGGGCGCGCCGCGAGATGACGTCGGACACGTGGTCGAGCTGCTCGATGCCGGAGTGCAGGGGCTCGAGCCGCGCCTCTCCGTTGGCGAAGCGGTCGGACAGCTGGGCCAGTGCGGTCGCGGACCGCTCGAGCAGCCGCCGGAGCGGAAGGCTGGCGAGGTGGCCGAGGGCCAGGCCGGCGAGGCACACGATCGCCGCCGCGCCCGCAAAGCCCACGATGCCGACCGATGGATCCGTGGCGAGCCACTCGCGGATGACGTCGGCCCGACTGGTCACGACGTAGGCGACGACGCCGGTCGTCCCGGCGGCGGCCACTCCCGCCGTGGTCGCTGCCGTGACGAGCGTCACCCGGTCGAGTGCGCGCCGCACGGTCACTCTGGCCGGGGCCGTTCGAACCGGAAGCCGACGCCGCGCACGGTGGCAATGTACTGCGGGGACGTCGCGTCGTCACCGAGCTTGCGGCGCAGCACCGAGATGTGCATGTCGAGGGTCTTCGTCGAGCCGAACCACGAGGTGTCCCAGATCTCCCGCATGAGCTGCTCGCGCGAGACGACCTTGCCCTGCTCGCGAACGAGGACGCGGAGCAGGTCGAACTCCTTGGCGGTCAGCTGCAGCTCCTCGCCCTTGAACCAGGCGCGGCGTCCGTCCGAGTCGATCCGGACGAGGTCACCGGTGTCGGCTGGCACATCGACTGGGGTCCGGCGCAGGAGCGCACGGACCCGGGCGAGCAGCTCGGCGAGCCGGAACGGTTTGGTGACGTAGTCGTCGGCCCCGGCGTCGAGGCCCACCACGGTGTCGACCTCGTCGGCTCGCGCCGTGAGGATGAGGACCGGGATGCTTCTGCCCTCGGCCCGAAGGCGACGGCAGACCTCGAGCCCGTCGATCTTGGGAAGTCCGAGGTCGAGCAGGACGAGGTCCGGGTTGTCCTTGGCTCCGTCGAGCGCCGCGGCTCCGTCCTCGCGGACGTCGACGTCGTAGCCCTCCCGGCGGAGGGCACGTGCGAGTGGCTCGGAGATCGCTGGATCATCCTCGGCCAGCAGCACTCGCGTCATGTCACCGTCCTCAGTCGCCGTGTTGTGGGGCCAATGGCGTGGGCGGCCCGCGGGCACCGAATGACCCGCAGCCTACCGATATCGCCCCTTTATGCCACCGGCGTGTCCATCGCGGCATGTGTCGCATGCTCGGACACGAGGGCCGCCCCGGCCAGTCGAGTGCCCAGAGCGCGCCTTCGTGGTTCCCCCCTCACGTCGAGTGTGCAGTTGCTGTCGTCTCAAACTGCACACTCGACGAAGTCCCAGCCCCCGGCGCGGACTGCACACTCCACCAACCCATCAGGCCGTATGCCGCTGAGCCGGCTCCCCCCTCACGTCGAGTGTGCAGTTGCCGTCGTCGCAAACTGCACACTCGACGAAGACCCAGCCCGGCGCGGACTGCACACTCGACGAAGTCCCCGCGCCGGCGCGGACTGCACACTCGAGCAACCGGACTCAGCGACCCGGCCAGTTGGGAGTGCGCTTCTCCGCGAACGCGGCAACGCCTTCACGGCGGTCGCCGGAGAAGGCGGTGGCCCGCCAGCAGGCGTCCTCGATCTCGAGTCCTGACGCGAGATCGACGTCTGCGCCGAGGCGCATCGCTCGCTTCGCGTTGCGCAGCCCGACCGGCGAGTTCGCGGCGATGCCCTGGGCGAGGTCGAGCGCCCGGCCTCGGGCCGCGCCTGACGCGACGACTTCGTCGACCGCCGCCATCGCGAGGGCCTCCGCGGCCGGCAGCTTGGCCGCGGTGAAGATCATCCGCGCCGCCCGGGACCAGCCGATGCGCCGGACGAGCAGCTGGGTGCCGCCGCCGCCCGGGATCACGCCGACGCCGACCTCGGGCAGCCCGACGAGCGCTCCCTCGCCCGCGACGATGATGTCGCACGAAAGGGCGAGCTCGAAGCCGCCGCCGAGGGCGAAGCCGTCCACGGCCGCGACCACGGGCATCGGGAGGGCGAGCACGCCGCCGTAGGCCGAGCGGGCCAGCGGTCGCTGCTGCACGAGCTCGGCATCGGTCAGGGTGTTGCGTTCCTTGAGGTCGGCACCGACGCAGAACGCCTTCTCGTGGCTCGAGGTCAGCACGACGCAGCGGACCGTGTCGTCGCCGGCGAGCTGGTGGGTGGCCTCGCGGATCGCCTCGGCCATGGCGGTGGAGACAGCGTTGAGCGCCTCGGGCCGGTCGAGCACGAGCTCGGCAACGTGGACCAGGGCCGGCTCGTCGAAACGCTCGATACGCACAAGGTTCCGGCTCGGGGTGGGCGTCGGCTCAGGCTGGGTCACGCGGGGGCTCCTTGGTGGGGGTGGGCGCTTGTTACTGGCTCAGGTGGCTCCGCGGCCCTCCGCCGAGGCGCGGCGCAGGAGCGAGGGCGACACGGGTCCGACACCTCGCAGGATCCGACGGCGCTGGCCCGTGAGCCGGAAGCCCGAGAGGGTGGCGAGCTCGCGCGCCATGGTGGCATCGACGAGCACGGTTCCGCTCTGGGCGACGGCGGTGAGACGGGAGGCGCGGTTGACGGTCGTGCCGAAGACGTCCCCCAGGCTCGAGACGATCGGCCCGCGGGCCATGCCGCACCGGACCTCGGGCAGGACGTCGTCCTGCGAGATGGTCTCGATGAGATCGAGCGCGATGGCGGCCGCCGGGGCGGCCTGGACGGTGGTGAAGAGCACCTCGTCGCCCACCGTCTTGATGAGGCGTCCGCCGTGCGCCGTGATGACGTCCGAGGAGAGTCGCTCGAACCGGTGGACGAGACGGGCGAGGTCGCGCTCGGACATCTTGCGCACCAGGGACGTGAAGTTCACGAGGTCCGCGAAACCGACGGAGCGCATCTTGACCAGGCCGTAGCTCTCCGGGTCGGCATCGGCGAGCATGCGCGAGATGGCGGCGCTCAGGTGCCGCCGCCACGCGTAGACGAGCAGCGGCTCGAAGCGGTCGGCGAGCTCTGCCATGCGGTGCGCCGTCTCCGTCGCGGTCTCGAAGGAGGGCACGACCCTCGTCTCGGCCCCCGCACCCGGGTTGGCGTCGGCGCTTCGGGCGAGCGACATCTCGGTCTCGACGGCCTCGGCGACGAGCTGGGCCTGCCACACGGCGAGCCGGTCGGCCGAGCGGGCCACGGCACGCGTCATGGCGAGAGCCAGCGCCTCGTCGACGCTTCCCTCGCGAACGATGCCGGCCACGGTCCGCAGGGCGTCCACGTCGGACGCGGTGAACAGCTCGTCATCGGTGTAGACGACGGGGAAGCCCAGGGCACGCCAGAACTTCTGGGCCGACCGGAGCGAGACACCCGCCTCGCGCGTGACGTCACGCCGCCGCAGCTCGAGGGGCCGCCCGAGCAGCCTCTCGGTCACCTCCTTGGCGTCGAGGTCCGCGTCGAAGGGCTCGGATGGCGGGGCCGAATCGGCTGCGGCACCGTCGGGCCGGGATCCACGGTCCCCCGTCCCGCCTGCCTCCGTCATGTCCCGATCATGCCAGCCGTGCTCCGGCCCGGGCGGACGTGGACCACGTCGCCCGCGGAGAAGGCCTGCTCCCCTCCGGCGACCTCGACGACGAGGGCGCCGGAGTCGTCGACCCGCGTGGCCCGTCCTTCGACGACAGCGCCGGACGGCAGGTGGACCCGCACCTGGGAGCCCGGGGTCGCGCACAACCGGCGGTACTCATCGCGCGCCGACGCGTCACGCAGCACGGCGGGTAGTTCACGCAGGTAGGCGATGATGAGGTCCTCGCGGCGGATCTCCGCTCCGGCGAGGCGCAGCGACGTCGCCGTGTGCACGGGGAGCTCGTCACGGCGCTGGTCCACGTTGACTCCAGCACCGACGACGACGGCATGCCGGCCCTGCCCCCATCCAGTGAGCTCGCAGAGGATTCCGGCGACCTTCCGATCGGCATCGGCCGGGACGAGGAGGTCATTGGGCCACTTGAGCCGGGTCTCGACGGGTGTTCCCGCGGAGGTCGTCACCGCCGTGACCGCACGGACCAGCGCCACCCCGGCCAGCAGGGACACCCACGCCAGCATCCCGGGGTCGGGCGCCGGGACGACTGCCGACACGGCGATCGAGGCCCGGGGGGGCACCTCCCACGACCGTCCCAGCCGACCCCGCCCACCCGTCTGGTCGTCCGTGAGGACGATGCGCCACAGCGGCGTTGCGTCCGGAACTGACTCAGCGGCATACCCTGCTGGGATCACGGCGGTCATGGCTCCCCGTGTGTCGGCACACGTGCTCACGATCTCGGAGGCGCGGCTGTTCGTCGAGACGATCGAGGGATGGAACTCGACCGACTGCCACGGCTGACCAGACGTGACCAATGCCGCACGGATGCGGTCGGGACGGAGCGATTCGCGCACTTCCCCAAGACTAGAGTGCTCGCCATGGCATCGGAGCAGGCGGCCGCTGAGGCGCAGCAGACCATCGACCTGTCGACGACGGCCGGGAAGCTCGCGGACCTCAAGCGTCGGGTCGCCGAAGTCGCCCACGCCGGGTCGGAGCGGGCGGTCGACAAGCAGCACAAGCGGGGGAAGAAGACGGCGCGGGAGCGCATCGAGATGCTCCTCGATGAGGGCACCTTCATCGAGATGGACAAGTACGCCCGGCATCGGAGCAACCAGTTCGGGCAGGAGAGCAACCGGCCGTACGGCGATGGCGTCGTCACGGGCTACGGGATGATCGACGGCCGGCAGGTGGCCATCTTCGCGCAGGACTTCACCGTCTTCGGCGGCTCGCTGGGCGAGGTCTTCGGCGAGAAGATCGTCAAGGTCATGGACTTCGCGATGAAGATCGGCTGCCCGGTGATCGGCCTCAACGACTCCGGCGGTGCGAGGATCCAGGAGGGCGTGGTCTCGCTCGGCCTCTACGGCGAGATCTTCTACCGCAACGTCCGCGCATCCGGCGTCATCCCGCAGATCAGCCTCATCATGGGGCCGTGCGCGGGCGGCGCGGTCTACTCCCCGGCCATCACCGACTTCACCGTCATGGTCGACCAGACCAGCCACATGTTCATCACCGGTCCGGACGTCATCAAGACGGTCACCGGCGAGGACGTCGGCTTCGAGGAGCTCGGCGGTGCCAAGACGCACAACAGCAAGTCGGGCGTGGCGCACTACATGGGCACCGACGAGCAGGACGCCATCGACTACGTCAAGGCGCTGCTGTCCTACCTGCCGAGCAACAACCTCGAGACGCCGCCGTCCTACGACGAGGGCGAGGCCGACCTCACCGTCACCGACGGCGACCGGTGGCTCGACACGTGCATCCCCGACTCGCCCAACGTCCCGTACGACATGAGCGAGGTCATCTCCCACGTCGTGGACGATGGGGAGTTCCTCGAGGTGCAGCCATTGTTCGCGCCGAACATCATCACCGGGTTCGCCCGCATCGACGGGATGTCCATCGGCGTCGTCGCCAACCAGCCGATGCAGTTCGCCGGGACGCTCGACATCGATGCCTCCGAGAAGGCCGCCCGGTTCGTCCGCACCTGCGACTGCTTCAACGTGCCGGTGCTGACCTTCGTCGACGTTCCCGGCTTCCTGCCCGGCACGTCCCAGGAGTGGGACGGCATCATCCGCCGCGGTGCCAAGCTGATCTACGCCTACGCGGAGGCGACGGTCCCGAAGGTGACGGTCATCACGCGGAAGGCCTACGGCGGCGCGTACGACGTCATGGGGTCCAAGCACCTCGGCGCCGACATCAACCTGTCCTGGCCGACCGGGCAGATCGCCGTGATGGGGGCGCAGGGAGCCGTCAACATCCTCTATCGCAAGGAGCTCGCGGCCGTGGCCGCCGAGGGCGGCGACGTCGAGGCCAAGCGCCAAGAGCTCATCACGCACTACGAGGAGACCCTCGCCAACCCGTACATCGCGGCAGAACGCGGCTACATCGACACCGTCATCTCGCCGTCGAACACGCGGATGAACGTCACGAGGGCGCTGCGGGCCCTGCGCAGCAAGCGCGACACGCTGCCGCCCAAGAAGCACGGGAACATCCCGCTGTGACCGCCCACAACCCGACGAACCCGGTGGCGATCCGGATCGAGCGCGGCACCGCCACTCCGGAGGAGGTGGCGGCGCTGACCGCCCTTCTGGCGGTTGTCGGCGGCAGCGGCACCGAGACCCGGCCGCGGCGTCCCTCCCCGTGGTCCGACCCGTCGTGGCGTCTCGTCGGCCCGTCGGCCCGCCGCGGTGGCTGGGCGTCGAGCTCGCTGCCCCGGCGTTGACCACCGACACAGCGGCCACAGCGGCCACAGCGCCCCGCTCCGGCACAGGCCGCGTTCCTGATGCCCCGTCTTGGCCCGGAGTGGTCTAGCCTCTCTCCTTGTGCCTGCCGTACCACTGAAGACGTCGTGATGCTTGCAAATCGCTACGAGCTGGAGTCCCGCATCGCTGCCGGCGGCATGGGCGAGGTCCATGTCGCCATGGACACGCGCCTTCATCGAAGGGTCGCCGTCAAGCTGCTGCGCGAGGAGCTCGCCGACTCTGGCGACTTCGTCGAGCGGTTCCGCCGCGAGGCGTTGATGTCGGCGCGACTCACGCACCCGTCGGTGGCGCGGATCCTCGACTACGGCCAGGACGGGGCGACCCACTTCATCGTCATGGAGCTCGTGGAGGGCCGCGACCTGGCCAAGGTGCTGGCCGAGCGGGGCCGGATCCCGGCCCAGGAGGCCGCCCGGATGACCGCCCAGGTGTGCGACGCCCTGGGCGCCGCACACGAGGCCGGCTTCGTCCACCGCGACATCAAGCCGAGCAACGTCATCATCACGCCGCAAGGCGCGGTCAAGGTGACCGACTTCGGGATCGCCAGGGCGCTCGGCGGCTCGTCCCTGACGGAGACCGGGACGATCATGGGGACGGCGCAGTACGTCTCGCCCGAGATGGTGCGTGGTGAGCCCGCGAACGAGGCCTCCGACCAGTACTCCGTCGGCGTCCTCCTCTTCCAGATGCTCACGGGCAGCGTGCCCTTCGACGGCGACTCCCCGGTCACCGTCGCACTGCGCCACCTCGACAGCGAGGTCCCCCGACCGAGCTCCCTCGCCCCGGACCTCCCCATCGCTCTCGACGAGGTCGTGGCCCGGGCGACGGCCATGGACCCTCGCGACCGGTTCCCGGATGTCGGGGCCATGGCGGCCGCGCTGCGACAGGTCGCCACGGCCCGCCCCAGCCACAGTGCACCGACGGCCGCGCTCTCGCAGCCGGCTCAGCACTCGGCCACCAGCGTCCTTCCCGCGGCCACGCACGCCCTGGCCAGCCCCAGGGCCGCTGTCCCCCACGACCGCGCTGAGGCGACACGTGCCGCGCAGCGGAGCCGCACCGAAGGCACGTCGCACAGCGGCCGTTCCCGTGTGCGCTGGGTCGTCGCCACGCTGGCAGCGGTCGCCATCGCGGCGGCGGCAACGCTGGCGCTGAACCGTGGGGACGAGCCGGTCAACCAGCCTGTCGCGTCGCCCACGACCACGTCCCAGGAGCAGCCAACCAGCCAGGAACCGGACACTCCCGAGGGTCCCGCGATGCCTCGCGATGCCGTCGGTCGGGAACGAGCCGATGTCGTCGAGGACCTCAAGGCGCGTGGCCTCAGGGTCTGGTGGGTGCTCGTCCGGTCGGGCGCCCCCGAGGGACAGGTCATCGGCACCTTCCCCAAGCAGGGCGAGGTCATGGATCGCGGCCAGACCGCGGTCCTCGTCGTCAGTCGCGGCCAGCTGCCCGGTGGGGTCGAGCCGGTCGTGGTTCCCGAGGGCCTGGCGGGCGCGACGGCCGACGACGCCACGACGATTCTCAAGCGCGCGAGCCTGCGGTACAGCACCGCCCCCATCCCGTCGGCTGAGGCACCGGGCACCGTCGTCGGCAGCTGGCCGGCATCGGGCGAGCCCGCCAGCGATGGCGTCGTCGTCCTCGTCGTCTCGGCTGGTGCGTCCCGTGACTCGGGCAACTCCGGCAACTCCGGCAACTCCGGTGACTCAGGAAACGGCACCGGCAACGACAAGAAGGGCAAGAAGAAGCCCGACAACCAGAACGACTAGGGCGGCGCTACCCCAAGAGATTCCTGGTGTCCTGGGGCCACGGGCTGGGATACGTTCGGTCGGTGACTGACACCACCACCACCGAGGCGCCCACGACGCGCCCCCAGACCGATGTCGACCGCCTCGCCGAGAAGTACCTCGACGCGATGGTCGAGCTCAGCCCGATCCAGGCCACCTATCTGGGCGTGCCGGGTCGCGAGGACGAGCTCGACGACTTCTCCCCTGCCGGGCACGCCGCCCACAGCGAGCTGCGGCGGTCGACGCTCGCAGAGCTGGCGACAGCCACGCCGACGGACGACGTCGACCGGGTGACCATTGCCGCGCTCACCGACCGCCTGGAGCTGGCCGAGCAGCGACACGCTGCCGGGCTCGACGAGATGGCCCTCAACGTCCTGGCCTCCCCGCTGCAGCTCGTGCGCGACATCTTCGACCTCATGCCGCACGAGTCGGAGGCCCACTGGCACACCTTCGCGGTCCGCATGTCCCGCATTCCAGCGGCCCTCGAGGGCTACCGGGAGTCGCTCCTGTCAGCCCGGGAGCGGGGCCTGGTCTCGCCCCGACGCCAGGTTGTCGCCTGCGCCGAGCAGTCTCGCGACCTGACGGCAGACGACGGCTACTTCGCCACGCTGGTCGCCCGCGCGGAGACGGCGGTCGGCCCTCTCGACGGCAACGCCAAGACCGAGCTCAGTGCCGCCGCGAAGGCGGCGTCAGCGGCATACGGCACCATGGCGGACTGGCTGGAGCGTGAACTGCTCCCGCACGCCCCGGAGGCCGACGCCTGCGGGCGGGAGCGTTACACGCTCGAGTCGCGCTCGTTCCTCGGCGCAGCCGTCGACCTCGAGGAGACCTACGCATGGGGGCAGCGCGAGGTAGCCAGCCTCCACGCCCAGATGAAGGAGATCGCGGAGGGCCTCGAGCCCGGGGCGAGCGTCCAGCGGGCCGTCGAGATCCTCGATGCCGACCCGACCTACCAGCTCCACGGCACCGACGCGCTCCAGGCGTGGATGCAGGAACGCGCTGACGAGGTGATCCGCAACCTCAAGGACGTCCACTTCGACATCCCGGAGCCGGTCCAGCGGATCGAGTGCATGATCGCTCCCACGCAGACCGGCGGCATCTACTACACCGGTCCCAGCGACGACTTCAGCCGGCCCGGACGGATGTGGTGGAGCGTCCCCAAGGGCAAGACCGAGTTCCAGACGTGGAACGAGCTGACGACCGTCTACCACGAAGGCGTCCCGGGCCACCACCTGCAGATCGCACAGACGGTCTACCGGTCCGCGCTGCTGAACAAGTGGCGCCGCCTCGACTCGTTCACGTCGGGCCATGCCGAGGGCTGGGCGCTCTACGCGGAGCGCCTCATGGCCGAGCTCGGTTACATGGACGACCCGGGCAACCGCATGGGCTGGCTTGGGGGACAGTCGCTTCGCGCTGCCCGGGTCGTCATCGACATCGGCGTGCACTGCGGCTTCGAGGCCCCCGAGGAGGTCGGCGGAGGTGCGTGGGACTACGACAAGGCGTGGACGTACCTGACCCGCTACGGCTTCATGGACGAGAGGACGCTGCGCTTCGAGCTGAACCGCTACCTGGGCTGGCCGGGTCAGGCTCCCGCCTACAAGGTCGGCGAGCGCCTCTGGCTCCAGCTGCGCGACGAGGTCAAACGGCGTGAGGGAGATGCCTTCGACCTCAAGGCATTCCACCGCCGGGCGCTCGACATCGGCGGCGTGGGTCTGGACACCTTGCGCGCAGCCGTGCTCGGGGAGTTCTGACCGCTTGACGCTGACGGCGTCGCCCCCTTCGCGGAGGCGGCGCCGTCTCGCTGTCCGTGCCGTACATTCCGTCGTATGCCGCTGAGCCCGCTGCCGCCCGACCGCCCCGTCCCGCTCGTGCTCGGTTCCGCGTCGCCGGCGCGGCTGAAGACCCTGAGGGGCGCGGGAGTGGAGCCCACGGTCGTGGTGAGCGAGGTCGACGAGGACCTCGTCGTGGCCGAGGCCCTCGACCGGTACGGACCGCTCGGGGCCGTCGACATCGCCCTGGTCCTGGCGCGCGCGAAGGCCGAGGACGTGGCGAGCCGCAACGAGTCGCCCGCACTGGTGCTCGGCTGCGACTCCGTGCTCCAGCTCGACGGCGAGGTGCACGGCAAGCCGGCCAGCCCGGCCGAGGCGGTGACCCGATGGCGTCGGATGCGCGGGCGGACCGGGTTCCTGCACACCGGCCACTGGCTCGTCGACGACCGCGACTCCGGCGGTGCGACGATCGGGGCGGTGGCCTCGACGACGGTGCACTTCGCCCGGGTCTCCGACGAGGAGATCGACGCCTACGTCGCCACGGGCGAGCCGCTGAAGGTGGCCGGGGCGTTCACCATTGACGGCCTCGGTGGACCCTTCGTCGCCGGGATCGAGGGGGATCACCACAACGTGGTCGGGTTGTCGCTGCCGCTGCTGCGAGAGCTGCTGGCCGACGCCGGAATCGGCTGGTTCGACATCGTCACCCCCTGACCGCCCCCGACCCGACCTCCGACCCCGCAACACACCGAGCACTGGTCAACACCCGGCGAAAATAGCCGCGGCCACTTGGCTACTGCTCGGTGTGGTGCGTCGTGTCGGCTAGGGGTAGAGGTCGTCAGCCAGGTTCTTGATGATGAGGTAGTGCTCGAGCCACCACCACATCTGGACGGCGCCGACGACGACGATCCCCGCGAGGATCCAGTAGCGCCACCGGCTCCACCACTTCAGCTTGAGGAACCACGCGATGATGAGCGTCATCGGGAAGGCCAGCAGGGCGTAACGGACCCGGCTCGGCGTCGTGCTCGTCACGAGGAGGATGTAGCCGGGGTAGGCCCCCGCCCAGCCCCAGATCTCGGGCCCCCAGCGCCACGAGTGCTTCGAGAGCATGAACCAGGTGAAGGCCGCCACGGCGAGGATGCCGAGGCCCTGCCCGATGACACCCCAGTAGGTGTAGAGCAGGTTCCACCACATGTAGAGCTTGACCTTCGTCTGGATGTTCCAGGCGAGCATGGTCTGGTTGTAGGCGTCCGGGGTCTGCGTCACGACCGAGACGATCGTCGGCCAGAGCAGGGTGAGCGCTCCCGCCCAGGCCGCCAGCGCCGCCATCCCCCAGCGGAGGCGGACCGGGTGAGGGCCTTCGTCGTCCTGGCGCCAGCGGACGACGGCGTGGGCGATGATGACCGGCACCATGGCGATGACGACGTTCCGCGTCAGGGACAGCACGACGAGCAGGACGGCGACCCACCAGTACCGCCTGGCCCGCAGCAGCATCAGGATCGCCACGACGAGGAGCAGGGCAGCCGACTCGGTGTAGGCGGCCGAGAACACCGGCGAGGCGATGTAGAAGCAGGTCGCCACGACCGCAACGATGGCCTCCCAGCGACCGACGGCTTCGTCGATGAGCTTGAAGAGCAGGAAGATCGCGACGAAACCGACGAGCGTCGAGAGCAGCGGAGCGACGACGACGAACGGCAGTCCGGTGACCGTCATGATCGCCCGGACGGTGAGCGGGAAGACCGGGAAGAACGCCCAGGGGTTCATGTCGATCCCGCCGTGGCCGACGCGGGGCAGGACCCGTGGATAGCCCGCCTCGGCGATGACGCGGTACCACTGGCCGTCCCAGTTCGTCATCGCGGCGAGGTAGCCCGGGTCGGCCGGCAGCGGGTACGAGATGCGGATGCGCTCCAGCCCGATGGGCAACGCGATCTGACCCTTCGCCAGCAGGATGCCGGCGACGAGGACGTAGATCCGCGAGATTGCGTAGACCGCGATCGGGAACCAGAACCCGAAGCGGCGCCACCAGGGCTGGCCCGCCTCGGCCTCGTGGTCGACGCGCTCGAGCCGCTCGGCCAGCCGCGGCTCAGACCGGCGGGACTGAGCGGCGTCGTTCGCTGAAGTGACGGTCACGCCGGGCAGCATAAGCCAGCCTGCGAACGAGGTCCGCACGCAACTGGTCCGCCTCGATGATCGAGTCCAGGACGAGATCGGCGGCCAGCCGCTCGATGTCCACGTCCTCCTCGTACTCGGCGCGACGCGCGGCCACGAACGCGTCGCGTGCCTCTGGGCCGTCCGCCGCCTCGACCTCCGCGATCTTGTTCGCATACACCGCGTTGACCGCGGCCTCCGGTCCCATCACGGCGATCCGGGCCGTCGGCAGGGCGATCGTCGCGTCCGGACCGAAGCCCGGTCCGGCCATGGCGTAGAGACCGGCTCCGTACGCCTTGCGGACGACAACGCAGAACTGGGGCACGGTCGCGGAGGACACCGCGCTGACCATCTTGGCTCCGTGCCGGATGATCCCTCCTCGCTCCACCTCCGAGCCGATCATGAAGCCCGGGACGTCCGCGAGGTAGACGAGCGGGATGGAGAAGGCGTCGCAGAGCCAGATGAAGCGGGCGGCCTTGTCGGCACTGTCCGTGAAGAGGACGCCGCCCTTGACCATCGAGTTGTTCGCCACGATGCCGACCGTCTCACCGGCCATCCGGCCGAAGCCGATGACGAGCTCGCCCGCCCAGAGCGGCTTGAGCTCGAAGAACGAGTCCTCGTCGACGAGTCCGTCGATGACGGTGTGGATGTCGAAGGGCACGGACTCGCGCTCCGGGACGGTGTGCCTCGTCAGCGGCGCCGACGGCTCCTCGGCGTGGTAGCTCGGCGGCTGGTCACGCCACGTGCCCGGCACGTACGAGAAGTACAGCTTGGCCAGCTCGATCGCCTCGACGTCGTCCTCAGCGAGCAGGTCGCCGACCCCGGAGACCGTGCAGTGCATCCGAGCGCCGCCCATCTCCTCGAGGGTGACCTTCTCCCCCACGACCATCTCGGCCATCCGCGGGCTGCCGAGGTACATCGAGGCGTTGCCCTCGACCATGATGATGACGTCACAGAAGCTCGGGATGTAGGCCCCGCCCGCGGCCGAGGGACCGAAGAGGCAGCAGATCTGCGGCACCTTGCCCGAGAGCGCCACCTGGTTGTGGAAGATCCGGCCGGCTCCGCGGCGTCCGGGGAACATCTCGACCTGGTCGGTGATCCGCGCCCCGGCGGAGTCGACGAACCAGAAGACGGGCAGCTCCTCGCGCAGGGCCATCTCCGTGGCGCGGACGATCTTCTCGACCGTGCGGCTGCCCCAGGAGCCCGCCTTGACGGTCGGGTCGTTCGCGATGACTACTGCCGGCCGGCCATCCACGGTCCCCCGGCCGGTCACCACGCCATCGGCCGGCAGCCCCCGCTGCAACGCGTTGGCGTAGCGGCCGTCCTCGACGAAGGAGCCCTCGTCGAAGAGCAACCCGATCCGGTCGCGGACGTAGATCTTGCCCTGTGCGTCGAGCTTCGCCCGGGCCTTCTCCGGGGCCAGCTCCGACGCGTGCCAGGCCGCGTTGAGGCGGGCCCGGACGTCGGCGACGCGCTCGTCGTCATGGACGCCGTCCCGGACGGAGTCCGTCGCGAAGGGGCCTTGGGCTGGGAGGTCACTCAGCGGCATACGGCTCATCCTGCCTGTTGAATCGCACGAGCTCAGGACTGCGGGAGGCCGAGCCCGCGCGCGATGAGCATGCGCTGGACCTCGGAGGTACCCTCGCCGATCTCGAGGATCTTGGCGTCCCGGTAGAAACGCGCCACGGGAAACTCCTCCATGAAGCCGTTGCCACCGAAGACCTGGGTGGCGATGCGGGTGGCCGAGACGGCCGCCTCCGTCGAGTAGAGCTTGGCGATCGCGGCGGCGTGCTTGACCTCCTTGACGGAGCGGCGGCCCTCGTGGAGCTCGTCCTTGAGCCACGCGGCCTTGTAGGTCAAGGTGCGGGCAGCCTCGACCATGACGGCGAGGTCGGCGAGCTGGAAGGAGACGCCCTGGTTGACGCCGATGGGCCGGCCGAAGGCCATGCGGGTCTTGGCGTAGTCGGTGGCGAGCTCGAGACAGGCCTGCGCGCAGCCGACCGCGAGCGCGGAGATGGCGATCCGGCCGTCGTCGAGGGTCTTGAGGAACTGCTTGAACCCCTCGCCCTCGTCGCCGAGCAGGTTCTCGAGAGGGACCCGGCAGTCCTCGAACGTGAGGCCGTGCGTGTCGGAGACGTGCCAGCCGAGCTTGTGGTAGGCGGGCTCCACGGTGAACCCCGGCGTGCTTGACGGGACCAGGATCGCGGAGATCTGGGCGGTGCCGTCCTCGTTCGTCCCGGTCCGGGCCGTCACCGTCACGACTGACGTGATGTCGGTGCCGGAGTTGGTGATGAACGCCTTGGCGCCGTTGATGACCCACTCATGGCCGTCCCGGGCGGCGCGTGTCCTCGTTGCGGCCGCGTCCGAGCCGGCCTCGGGCTCCGTGAGGCCGAAGCCTGCCAGCGCACGGCCCGCCACGAGGTCGGGCAGGAAGCGCCGCTTCTGCTCGTCGTTGCCGTAGGTGAGGATCGGGTTGATGCCGAGCCCGACTCCCGCGGACAGGGTGATCCCGATCGACTGGTCGACGCGGCCGAGCTCCTCGATGGCCACGCAGAGGCTGGTGAAGTCGCCCTGCCCTGCGCCGGCGCTGCCGCCGTACTGCTCCGGCACGACGAGCCCGAACAGGCCGAGCTCGCCCATCTTGGGAACGAGGTCGGTCGGGAAGTGGCTCTCCGCATCCCACTTCGCGATGTTGGGCGCGACCTCCTTCTCGGCGAAGTCGCGGACCACCTTGCGGAAGTCCTCGTGCTCCTGGCTCAGCTCGAACATGCCTGCTCCTTCCACGACCACCCGGTCACGCGGGTCTTTCGGGGCAGTCGGGGGCAGAGCCCCTGACAGTTGACGCTTACGTAAACGTAAAGCATTATCAAGTCCATGACAAGTGGCCCGACCTGGACCATCGCCCAGATCGCCGACGAGTTCGGCGTGACGCATCGCGCCATTCGCCACTACGAGGACCTCGGCCTCATCACCCCTGAGCGGCGCGGGACCCAGCGCATCTACCACCGGCGCGACCGGACGCGCCTGAACCTCATTCTGCGCGGCAAGCGGCTCGGCTTCCCGCTCGAGGAGATCCGCACCATCATCGACCTGTTCGACGCGCCGCGGGGCCGCCGCGCCCAGCTCGAGTACGTGCTCGGCCAGATCGACGTGCGGCGGTCCGACCTCGAGCAGCGACTCAAGGACGTCCAGGACGCGATCGCCGAGCTCGGCGAGTTCGAGCGGCGCTGCCAAGCCGATCTGGACCGCCTCGGCCAAAACTCGACGTTATGACCACCCCATGTCTTGCGTTCGGCCAGCCGTGACACCATGGACAGCATGACTGTCGAAGACACGACCGCGGAGACCAAGATCGCGGCCTACGCGCACCCCGAGCGGCTGGTCACCACGGAATGGCTCGCCGAGCAGATCGAGGAGGGCCGGATCGGCGGTCCCGACGGCATCGCCCTGCTCGAGTCGGACGAGGACGTCCTGCTCTACGACACCGGCCACATCCCCGGAGCCCTCAAGATCGACTGGCACCTCGACCTCAACGACCCCGTTTCGCGGGACTACGTCGACGGGGCCCGGTTCGCCGAGGTCATGGGTTCACGCGGCATCTCACGCGACACGACGGTCGTCATCTACGGCGACAAGTCGAACTGGTGGGCGGCCTACGCGCTGTGGGTCCTCAGCCTGTTCGGACACGACGACGTCCGGCTCCTCGACGGCGGCCGGGCCAAGTGGATCGCCGAGGGTCGCGAGCTGACGCGGGACGTCCCGACGCCGAAGCCGGCGAGCTACCCGGTCGCCGAGCGCGACGACGCGCCCATCCGCGCCTTCAAGGAGGAGGTCCTGGACCACATCGGCAAGCCGATGGTCGATGTCCGCTCCCCCGGCGAGTACTCCGGCGAGCTGCTCCACATGCCCGACTACCCCCAGGAGGGGGCGATGCGCGGCGGCCACATCCCCGGCGCGAAGTCGGTTCCGTGGGCCCGCGCCGCCAACGACGACGGGACCTTCAAGTCCCGCGAGGCGCTCGAGGACATCTACCTTCGCGAGCAGGGCCTCGCGCCCGACGACGACGTCGTCGCCTACTGCCGCATCGGGGAGCGCTCGTCGCACACCTGGTTCGTCCTCACCCACCTGCTCGGCTTCCAGTCGGTGCGCAACTACGACGGTTCCTGGACGGAGTGGGGCAACGCCGTGCGCGTGCCCATCGAGCGGTGACGAGCACCGAGCTTTCCGGACTCCCCACGTCGTTGGCCGAGATCGCTGACGACTTCCGGTCGGCGACCAACGACCTCAAGCTGCAGCTCCTGCTGGAGTTCAGCGACGAGCTGCCGGACCTGCCGGAGCGGTACCAGGGCCAGCTCGACAAGCTCGAGCGGGTCGACGAGTGCCAGACGCCGCTGTTCCTCATCGTCGAGGTCGACGATGGTGAATCGCTGACCGGTCGCAGCGTCCACCTCTTCTTCGACGCACCCTCGGAGTCGCCGACGACCCGAGGTTTCGCCGGCATCCTCCACGAGGGACTCGACGGCCTCACCGCGGCGGAGGTCCTGGCCGTCCCGGACGACGTGCCCATGCGGTTCGGGCTGGCCGAGGCCGTCTCCCCGCTGCGGCTGCGCGGCATGGCGGCGATGCTCGCCCGCATCAAGCGTCAGGTGCGCGCCAAGACCAGCTGACGAGGACGAAGTAGGTGGTATGCCGCTGAGCGCGCTTTCGTGCGAGAGCGAGCTCAGCGGCATACCACGGGATCTTGGACCAGCCCCGCGACACCCGTTCGTGGAGTGTGCAGTTGCCGCCGGGCACGAAGCGCACACTCGACCGGGACTGAGTCGTCGAGTGGGGAGCGGGACGCAGCCGGGACGGTCAGGAGCCGATGCGGGTGCGCACCTCGTAGAGCTCGGGGAAGAAGGTCAGGTCGAGGGCGCGGCGCAGGAAGTCCACGCCGGTCGAGCCGCCCGTGCCCGTCTTCTGCCCGATGGTGCGTTGGACCACCTGCAGGTGCCGGAACCGCCACTGCTGGAAGTTGTCCTCGACGTCGACGAGCTCCTCGCACGTCTCGTAGACGCCCCAGTGGTCGTGCGGGGCGGCGTAGACCTCGGCGAAGACGTCGACGAGGCCCTCGTGGTGGACGTAGGGCTGCGACCAGTCGCGGTTCAGCAGCGCCTCCGGCACGGCATAACCGCGGCGAGCGAGGTAAGCGAGGAAGCCGTCGTAGAGGCTCGGTTCGTGAAGTAGGGTCCGCAGCTCGGACTGCGCCTTCGGATCGTGGCCGAAGACCTCGACCATGTCGGCGTTCTTGTTGCCGAGGAGGAACTCCACCTCGCGGTACTGCGCCGACTGGAAGCCGGAGCTCGTCGCGAGGAAGGGGCGGATCTCGGCGTACTCGCTCGGTGTCAGCGTCGCGAGCACGGACCACTGGTCAGTGAGCGTGTGCTGGACGTGCTTGACACGGGCGAGCCGTTTGAGTGCCGGGGCCAGGTCGTCCTGGCCGAGCAGCGCTCTGGCAGAGCGCAGCTCGTGGACGAGCAGCTTGAGCCACAGCTCCGAGGTCTGGTGCTGGATGATGAAGAGCAGCTCGTCGTGCTGGGGAGGATCGCTGAGCGGTACCTGTGCGGAGAGCAGCCGGTCCAGGTGCAGGTAGTCCCCGTACGACAGCCTGCGTCGGAAGTCCCGCTGGATCCCGCCCTCCAGGTCACGTTTGCTCCGCGAGTCAGCAGCGTTGGCGCTCATGGTCGGAATCCTAGGTCTCATCCCGTGGACGCACGGGCGCGGGACGGAGTGTCACGAGGTGCCCGACGACGCCCGGGATCCAGCCCGTCTCTCTTCTCATCCAGCGAGCGCTGACGAGGTTGTGGGGAACGATGACGGTGTCGCCGCCCGCGTCCGTGAGGCCGAGGTCGGTGCCGAAGACATCGGTGACGACGCCCCAGCGGCGCGCGCTGTGGCGGGCAAGGTGCTCGCCGATGGCGACGCCGAAGAGCTCGACGGCCTCCGCGGCGCCCTGGCCCGACCCGCCCCGCGCGTCGGCGAACGCGAGGTCGTAGGCCGCACCGATCGCCGCGAGGTCGTCGACGTCGATGCCTCGTGCGGCGAGCGCGTCGAGGCCGCGAGCGATCCGCGATCGCTCCACCTCTGACAGAGGCGCCGACACGGGGCGGCCGTCCTCCGGCAGCTCGACCGGTGATGCCTCGACGGGGGTGGCTCCCCTTCCGGGTTCACCGTCCGTCTCAGCGCGCTTCTCCGTGCTCCTGCGCGAGAAGAGACCCATGCCGCCAACGTACGCCCCGGTATGTGCCAGACCTCACTACACGATGGCGAGGAATGCCCCGGACGGCAGATTTTGCGGCGACACCGAGGCGCTAAAGTCCGACGCATGGCTTCCATCAGCAAGGTCCTGATCGCTAACCGTGGTGAGATCGCAGTGCGCATCGCGCGAGCCTGCAAGGACTCAGGCATCGGGTCGGTGGCGGTCTACGCGGAGCCGGACCGGGACGCGCTGCACGTCAAGGTCGCGGACGAGGCCTACGCGCTGGGTGGGGCCACCCCGGCCGACAGCTACCTGGCCCAGGAGAAGCTGATCGACATCGCGAAGCAGTCGGGCGCGGACGCGGTCCACCCCGGTTACGGCTTCCTCGCAGAGAACGCCCACTTCGCGCAGGCCGTGATCGACGCGGGCCTCACCTGGATCGGCCCGGGGCCCGATGCCATCGACGCCCTGGGCGACAAGGTCAAGGCCCGGCACATCGCGACGAAGGCCAACGCTCCACTCGTCCCCGGCACCAACGACCCGGTGTCGGGACCGGACGAGGTGGTGGCCTTCGCGACGGAGCACGGGCTGCCGGTCGCGATCAAGGCGGCCTACGGCGGCGGGGGCCGCGGGCTCAAGGTGGCCCGCACCATCGAGGAGATCCCCGACCTCTACGACTCCGCCGTGCGCGAGGCCGTGACGGCGTTCGGCCGCGGCGAGTGCTTCGTCGAGCGCTTCCTCGACAAGCCGCGCCATGTCGAGACCCAGTGCCTGGCCGACCACCACGGCAACGTCGTCGTCGTGTCGACCCGGGACTGCTCGCTCCAGCGCCGCAACCAGAAGCTCGTCGAGGAGGCGCCCGCCCCGTTCATCTCGGAGTCGCAGCACACCGAGCTGGTCCGCGCCTCGAAGGCGATCCTGCGCGAGGCGGGCTACGTCGGCGCCGGCACGTGCGAGTTCCTCGTCGGTCAGGACGGCGGGATCAGCTTCCTCGAGGTCAACACGCGTCTCCAGGTCGAGCACCCGGTCACCGAGGAGGTCACCGGCATCGACCTCGTCCGCGAGCAGTTCCGGATCGCGAGCGGTGAGCCGCTGACGTTCACCGACCCCGAGCCCCATGCGCACTCGATCGAGTTCCGGATCAACGGTGAGGACGCCGGGCGCGGCTTCCTGCCGGCACCGGGCACGGTGACGCGCATGGTCGTCCCGCAGGGGCCCGGCGTGCGTTGGGACGCCGGCCTCGTCGAGGGCGACACCGTGGCCGGCGCCTTCGACTCGATGATCGCCAAGCTCATCGTCACCGGCCGCGACCGCAGCCAGGCCATCGAGCGGGCGCGACGCGCGCTCGGCGAGCTCGTCATCGAGGGGATGCCGACCGTCACGGAGTTCCACCGCGCCGTGGTCGCGGACGAGGCGTTCGCTCCCTCGGACGGGTCGCCGTTCACCGTGCACACCCGCTGGATCGAGACGGAGTTCGACAACACCATCGAGCCGTATGCCGCTGGGCCTGCTTCCGCTGACGGCGCGGAAGAGGACGTGGCTGAGCGCCAGACGATCGTCGTCGAGGTCGGCGGCAAGCGCCTCGAGGTGTCTCTGCCGGGTGGGCTGTCCCTCGGTGGGGGTGGCGGTGCCGGGACGGCGAAGAAGAAGGCGCCGAAGCGCTCCGGTGGCAGCAGGGGCGGTGCCGCAGCCTCGGGCGACTCACTCACCGCGCCGATGCAGGGCACCATCGTCAAGCTCGCTGTCGAGGAGGGCGCGACGGTCGCGGAGGGCGACCTCGTCATCGTGCTCGAGGCGATGAAGATGGAGCAGCCGATCAACGCCCACAAGTCCGGGGTCGTCACCGGCCTCAAGGCGGCCGTCGGCGAGACCGTCACGTCCGGCTCCGTCCTCGCCGAGATCAAGGACGCCGCAGAGGCCTGAGGCCCTCCATCCATCCCCCGACTCCGTGCGGACCCCAACCGGATCGGGTCAGCGTGACGGTGCTGCGGGCGGCGGGTCGCCCAAGGTGGTCCCGCCGTCGGACGGCAGGTCCGGAGTGGCGCCGCCACTGGGAGCGGGCCCAGGAGCGGGGTCGGGTGCCGGTTCAGGAGCTGGCACGGGCGCAGGTGTGACCTCGGTCTCGGGAGGCAGCCCCAGCTTCTCGCTGACCAGATCGGAACTCTGGTCGATGTATTCGGCGTAGGCGCCGCCGGTCCGCTCGCTGGCCACGTCTTCTGCCTTCTCCAGGGCGTCCCTCGCCTTGTCCGGGTTGCCCTTGATGAAGTCCTTCGCCTTGTCGATCCAGCTGCTCATGGTTCTCCCCTGGTGATGAGTACCCCTGCTGTCCCGACGCTACGCCTCTGGCACACCTCAGGGGCGGTTGCGACGCGGCTGAAAGGAGACGGCCCCCGCGGCCTCACTCCGGCTGATGCAGCTGCCGGGCCGCCTCCGCGATGGAGCCGGACAGGGACGGATAGACGGTGATGGTGCTCGCCACCTGGTCGACGTTGAGCCGGTTCTGCACGGCCAGGGCGACGGGGTGGATCAGCTCCGAGGCCTTCGGCGCGACGACGACCCCGCCAAGCACCGTCCCGTAGCCGGTGCGGCAGAAGAGCTTGACGAAGCCGTCGGTGATGCCCTGCATCTTCGCCCGCGGGTTGCGCGAGAGCGGGAGCGTCACCGACTGGACGTCAGGGGTCTCGTCGGCAGCGACCTGTCCGATGCCGACCGTGGCGATCTCGGGCTCGGTGAAGATGGTGGCCGCGACCCCGCGGACGTTGAGCGGCGCGACGGCGGCCCCCAGGGCGTGCCACATGGCGATCCGGCCCTGCATCGCCGCGACGGAGGCGAGTGGCAGCACGCCGGTGCAGTCCCCGGCCGCATAGATTCCCGGCACGGACGTCCGAGACACCCGGTCGACCTGGACGTGCCCCGACTCGCTCAGCCCGACACCCAGCTCCTCGAGGCCGATGCCACCCGTCGCCGGGATGGAACCGACGGCGAGCAGGGCATGGCTACCCTCGACCGTGCGGCCGTCCTCGAGGCGCACGACGACCCCCGAGGGAGTCCGCTCCACCCCCGCCGCGCGGGACCGGCTGAGCACCTCCATCCCGCGCTTGCGGAAGACCTCTTCGATCACTGTCGCCGCGTCGGCGTCCTCCCCCGGGAGCACCCGGTCCCGCGACGAGACGAGCACGACCTCGGAGCCGAGACCGAGGAAGGCCTGGGCGAGTTCGGCACCCGTGACACCAGAGCCGATGACGACGATGCGCTCCGGCAGCTCGGTGAGGGAGTAGATCTGCTGCCAGGTCAGGATGCGCTCCCCGTCCGGGACGGCAGTCGGCAGGACCCGTGGAGTCGCTCCCGTCGCGACGAGGACGACGTCCGCAGCGATCTCCTCCGACCCTGAGTCGGTCTCCGCGAAGACCCGGTCTCGCGCCGCAAGACGTGCCGTCCCGCTGATGATCCGCACGCCGGCGCGCTCGAGGCCGTCGTGGATGTCGGCACTCTGGGCCGCTGCCAGCGCGAGGATCCGCTCGTTGACGGTCTGCGGCTGGGCGACGACGTCGTCGACGACATCTCCCTCGTCGTCGGTGAGGCGGACGCCGAGCCCGCCCGCAACCTCGAAGTCGGACATGTAGTCGGCGGTTGCGATCAGGGCCTTGCTCGGCACGCAGTCCGTGAGCACCGCAGCGCCACCGACCCCGAGCCTCTCGATGATGGTGACGTTCGCGCCGAGCTGCGCACCGACGAGCGCCGCCTCGTAGCCGCCGGGGCCGCCACCGATGATGACAACCGTCGTCTCTCGCGTGATCACCTGCTCATCCAACCACCGACGAGGCCGTATGCCGCTGAGTCGGCTGCCAGCCCGACGTGGCCTCCCGCTTCGAGCCGCCGCGCCGGGGACGTCGCTAGAGTCGCAGCGTGAGCACTGCGTCCTTCGAACTCAATGACCCTGCCACCGACCCGTTCGAGGTGGCCAAGCAGGCTGCAGCCGTCATCGCGGAGCGGACGGGAGCCGCTCGTCACGACGTGGCCCTCGTCCTCGGCTCCGGCTGGCGACAGGCAGGCGACCTCATCGGCGAGACGGTCGCCACGGTGGACAATGCCGACGTCCCCGGCTTCTACGCAGCGGCGGTCGAGGGGCACTCGAGGACGATGCAGTCGGTCGCCATCGGCGACACGGGGCGACGCGCCCTCGTCTATGGCTCGCGGACCCACTTCTACGAGGGTCGGGGCGTCCGCCCGGTCGTCCACGCCGTGAGGACGGCCCACGCCGCCGGATGCTCGACGATCATCCTCACCAACGGCTGCGGCGGGCTCAATCCGCAGTGGCAGCCGGGCACGACGGTCCTCATCCGCGACCACATCAACCTCTCGGCGCAGTCACCGATCGAGGGCCCGAACTTCGTCGACGTCACCGACCTCTACTCGCCGCGTCTGCGGGAGATCGCGCGCGAGGTCGACCCCACGCTCGAGGAGGGCGTCTACGTCCAGTTCCGCGGACCGCAGTACGAGACTCCGGCAGAGGTCCGCATGGCCAAGATCCTCGGCGGCGACCTCGTCGGAATGTCGACCGGACTGGAAGCGATCGCGGCACGGCAGGTCGGTCTCGAGGTGCTCGGCATCTCCCTCGTCACCAACCTCGCGGCCGGGATCAGTGACAAGCCGCTCAGCCACGACGAGGTGCTCGAGGCGGGTCAGGCGGCGTCCGGCCGCTGCGCCGACCTGCTCTCCACCATCGTGAGGCGCCTCTGATGACCGCGACCAACACCTCTGCCGACCTGATCGCCGCAGCGCGGGCCTGGCGTGACGACGACCCCGACGCGACGACGCGAGGCGAGCTCGACTCCCTCATCGGCGGGGTTGAGGCCGGCTCGGACCGGGCCAGGGACGAGCTGGCCGACCGCTTCTCCGGCATGCTCGAGTTCGGCACCGCCGGGCTGCGTGGCGCCCTCGGGGCCGGTCCCAACCGGATGAACCGCAGCGTCGTCATCCGCGCGGCAGCCGGGCTCATCGCCTACCTCAGGTCCGAGGGGCAAGCCGGTGACGACCCCCTCGTCGTCATCGGCTTCGACGCCCGCTACAACTCCGACGTCTTCGCCCGCGACACCGCATCGGTCGTCGTCGCAGCAGGCGGGCGCGCTCTGCTCCTGCCCAAACCCCTGCCCACACCGGTGCTCGCCTTCGCAATCCGGCACCTCGGCGCCGACGCAGGCGTCATGGTCACGGCCAGCCACAACCCGCCCCAGGACAACGGCTACAAGGTCTACCTCGGCGACGGCAGCCAGATCGTGCCGCCGGCGGACGCCCAGATCGCAGCTCACATCGCCGCCGTTCCGTCGGTGGCGAGCGTTCCCCTCGCCCCCGACGGGTGGGAGACCCTCGGTGAGGGCCTCGTGCAGGACTACGTCGACGCGGTCGTCACCGTCGTCGACCCCGACTCACCCCGTGACCTCCACTGCGTGCACACGAGTCTGCACGGGGTCGGGCACGGCACTGTTGCAGCGGCGTTCCTCCAGGCAGGGTTCGAGCTGCCGACGCCCGTCGACGAGCAAGCCGTCCCGGATCCCGACTTCCCGACCGTCGCCTTCCCGAACCCCGAGGAGAAGGGCGCCATCGACCTCGCCCTCAACCAGGCTCGGACCCAGCGCTGCGACCTCGTCATCGCCAACGACCCCGACGCCGATCGGTGCGCGGCAGCGGTGCTCGACCCTGGCTTCGGCGACTGGCGGATGCTGCGTGGTGACGAGGTCGGCGCACTCCTCGGGGCGCACATCGTGGACCGTGGGGTCCAGCGCGGTGACGTGTTCGCGAACTCCATCGTGTCCTCACGCCTGCTCGCCGCGATCGCCAGGGCCGCGGGGATCCGGCACGAGGAGACCCTGACCGGCTTCAAGTGGATCTCGCGCGTCGACGGGCTGCGCTACGGCTACGAGGAGGCTCTCGGCTACTGCGTCGCGCCCCACCTCGTTCGGGACAAGGACGGCGTCAGTGCGGCGCTGCTGCTCGCCGAGCTGGCGGCGACCCTCAAGGCGGAGGGCCGGCATCTCACCGACGTCCTGGACGACCTCGCCCTCGTCCACGGCGTCCACGCGACGGACTCGTTCTCGGTGCGCGTCTCGGACCTGACCGAGACCGAGGCGGTCATGCGCCAGCTGCGTCACGCGCCGCCGACCTCGGTGGCCGGCACCGCGGTCACGCGCGTGGACGACCTCTCGGCCGGTGACGGTGGGCTCCCTCCCACGGAAGGCCTGCGCTACTATCTCGCTGACGAGTCGCGGATCATCGTCCGTCCTAGTGGCACCGAGCCGAAGGTCAAGGTCTACCTCGAGGTGATCGAGCCCGTCCCAGCCGCTGGCGACCTCGCTGCGTCCCGAGCGGCCGCAGCGGACCGGCTGGCGGCGATCCGGGCCGAGTTCGAGCGCCTCACCGCCCTCCGCTGACCTCCCCGCCCCCCGCAACACACCGAGCAGTCGACAACTCCTTGGGGTTATTTCCGTAGCGACTTGTCGACTGCTCGGTGTGTTGCGCAGGGGGTTCGGTCGCGGACTGAGTCGCGGGATTCGGGCCGTGGGTAGACTCGCCGGGTGACAGTCAGCACCACGACACGCAGCGCGCAGGAGCTCACCGCCCAGGCGCGCGAGCTCCTCGGGGTCTCGCGCCTGACCAACCACGCGCTCACCTCGTGGCTGCACGGCCTGTCCGGCGTCGACCAGGTGGGCTGCGAGGCACGCGCGGCGTCGCTCGGGACCCGCTCGATCAAGACGACGGCCAAGGCGTGGGCCATCGACACGGCGATCAGCATGATCGACCTGACGACCCTCGAGGGCGCCGACACCGTCGGCAAGGTCCGCTCGCTCTGCGCGAAGGCGCGCGTCCCGGACCCGCTCGACCCGACGACTCCCACCCCGGCAGCGATCTGCGTCTACGGCGACATGGTGGCCACGGCGAAAGAAGCCTTGGGCGACAGCGGGATTCACGTGGCTGCGGTAGCCACGGCCTTCCCGTCGGGACGGGCCTCCATGGAGGTCAAGCTGGCCGACACTCGCGCCGCCGTCCAGGCCGGCGCCGACGAGATCGACATGGTCATCGACCGCGGAGCCTTTCTCTCGGGCGACTACCTCACCGTCTTCAGCCAGATTGCCGAGATCAAGCAGGCCTGCGGCGAGGCGCACCTCAAGGTCATCATGGAGACAGGCGAGCTCGTGACCTACGACAACGTCCGGCGCGCCTCCTACCTGTCGATGTTGGCCGGAGGCGACTTCATCAAGACCTCGACGGGCAAGGTCTCCCCCGCCGCCACCCTTCCCGTGACCCTCCTCATGCTCGAGGCTGTCCGCGACTGGCGTGACCTCACCGGCGTCCAGGTCGGCGTCAAGCCGGCGGGCGGGATCCGCACCTCCAAGGACGCGATCAAGTACCTCGTCGTCGTCAACGAGATCGCCGGCGATGACTGGATGACACCGGAATGGTTCCGCTTCGGCGCCTCGAGCCTGCTCAACGACCTGCTGCTGCAGCGACAGAAGCTCGCGACGGGGGCCTACTCCGGCGCCGACTACGTGACGCTCGACTGACCGGGAGACAGTACTGATGGCAACGTTCGAGTACGCGCCGGCCCCTGAGTCGCGCGGGATCGTCACCCTCGAGAAGTCGTACGGCCTCTACATCGACGGCTCCTTCACGCGCCCGAAGGACACCTTCGAGACGATCAACCCGGCCGACGAGACGGTCCTCGCGGAGGTCAGCCAGGCCGGCCGCAAGGACGTCGACAAGGCCGTCGCCGCCGCCCGCCGCGCCTTCGACGGCCCGTGGGGCCGGATCAGCGGCGCCGAGCGCGGCAAGTACCTCTTCCGGATCGCCCGCATCCTGCAGGAGCGCTCCCGCGAGTTCGCCGTTCTCGAGACGCTCGACAACGGCAAGCCCATCAAGGAGACCCGCGACGTCGACATCCCCACCGCGGCAGCGCACTTCTTCTACCACGCCGGCTGGGCCGACAAGCTGTCGTATGCCGCTGGGCTTGGTTCCCCCGGCACCGTGACCCGACCGTACGGCGTGGTCGGACAGATCATCCCGTGGAACTTCCCGCTCCTCATGCTCGCCTGGAAGATCGCGCCAGCACTCGCGACCGGCAACACCGTCGTGCTCAAGCCGGCCGAAACGACGCCGCTGACCGCGCTCCTGTTCGCCGAGGTGTGCCAGCAGGCCGACCTGCCCCCCGGGGTCGTCAACATCATCACGGGGGACGGGAGCACGGGCGAGGCCATCGTCGACCACCCCGACGTCGACAAGATCGCCTTCACCGGCTCCACCGAGGTGGGCAAGGCCATCGCGCGTCGCATCGCCGGCACGTCGAAGAAGGCGACCCTCGAGCTCGGCGGCAAGGCCGCCAACGTCGTCTTCGACGACGCACCGATCGACCAGGCGATCGAGGGCATCGTCAACGGCATCTTCTTCAACCAGGGCCAGGTGTGCTGTGCCGGATCGAGGCTGCTCGTTCAGGAGAGCGTCCACGACGCGGTCGTCGCCCGACTCAAGCGCCGCCTCCAGACGCTGCGCGTCGGGGACCCGATGGACAAGAACAGCGACCTCGGCGCCATCAACAGCAAGGTCCAGCTCGACCGGATCACCTCTCTCGTCGAGGCCGGAGTGGCCGAGGGGGCGGAGCGCTGGAGCCCTGAGTGCACCCTTCCGACGCGGGGCTACTGGTTCCCACCCACGGTCCTGACCGGTGTCTCCCAGACCCACCGCGTCGCGACCGAGGAGATCTTCGGACCGGTGCTGTCGGTGCTGACGTTCCGCACCCCGCAGGAGGCGGTCGCCAAGGCGAACAACACCTCCTACGGACTCTCGGCGGGAGTCTGGACCGAGAAGGGCTCCCGGATCCTCTGGATGGCCGACCAGCTGCGAGCCGGCGTCGTCTGGGCCAACACCTTCAACCGCTTCGACCCGAGCTCGCCGTTCGGCGGGTACAAGGAGTCCGGCTACGGGCGCGAGGGAGGCCGCCACGGCCTCGACGCCTATGTGAGGACGACGCCCGCAGCCCTGACGACGGGAGCCGCCCGATGACCCGCCTCGACGTCCGAAAGACGTACAAGCTCTACATCGGCGGCAAGTTTCCCCGCAGCGAGTCAGGTCGCTCCTATGAGGTCGTGTCGGCGAAGGGCGACTTTCTCGCCAACGCATCGATGGGCTCCCGCAAGGACGTCCGCGACGCCGTCGTCGCTGCGCGCGGCGCGTTGTCCGGCTGGGCGGGGGCGACCGCCTACAACCGGGGCCAGGTGCTCTACCGGGTGGCCGAAGTGCTCGAGGGGCGTAGAGCCCAGTTCGTCGACGAGGTGGCGGCCGGAGAGGGACTGAGCGCGCGCGCCGCGGGCGCCGTGGTGGACGCGTCGGTCGACCGCCTCGTCTGGTACGCCGGATGGACGGACAAGATCGCGCAGGTCCTCGGCAATCTCAACCCGGTGGCCGGTCCGTTCTTCAACGTATCCGCCCCCGAGCCGACGGGTGTCGTGGGCATCCTTGCGCCACAGTCCTCTTCGCTGCTCGGCCTGGTCTCCGTCGTTGCTCCCGTCGTGGCAACGGGCAACACCGCGGTCGTCGTCACGTCCGCGGCGCGCCCCCTGCCGGCCATCACCTTTGGCGAGGTCCTCGCCACCTCGGACGTGCCTGGGGGCGTCGTCAACCTCATCACTGCCAAGACGCAGGAGGTCGCGCCGTGGCTCGCCTCGCACCGTGACGTCAACGCCATCGACCTCACCGGAGCGGCGGGCGCCGATGGGCTCGAGTGGGGAGCTCTCGAGGCCGAGGCCGCCGGCAACCTCAAGCGCGTGCTGCGTCCCGAGGTCGCGGCTGGCGTCGCCATCGAGCCCGACTGGGCCACGGATCCGGGCCTTGGCCGCATCCGCGCCTTCGTCGAGACGAAGACGGTGTGGCACCCCAAGGGCCTGTGACCGGGCCCGGCACGCCGAGGACTGCCGGTGAGAACGGGGGCGCGGCGGGACCCAAGGGGGATGAGTGGTCACGTGGTGTCGGAAGCCAGCCCAGCGGCATACGGCCCAGTGACGCGTCTGGCACCCGCCGACGGGTCATTCTCGTCACGGGCCCCAGCGGCGCCGGGAAGAGCCGGCTGTCCAACCGGCTCAGGGACGCGCTCGGCTGGCCGGTCGTGCGCCTCAATGACTTCTACCGCGAGGTCGACGATCCGGGCCTGCCGAGATCGGCCCTGGGGATCCCGGACTGGGACCACATCGACTCGTGGAACGTCCATTCGGCGGTTGCGGCCCTGAGTACCCTCGTCGACGCCGGCTCGGTCGAGGTGCCGATCTACGACATCGGCGCCTCCCGGGTCACCGGACGCCACGTCGTCACCTGTGCTCCTGACGACTTCGTCCTCGCCGAGGGTCTCTTCGCCGCGCGGCTCACGGAACCGCTTGCGGCAGAGGGTCTTCTTGCGGACGCCCTCTGCGTGCGTCGATGGCGGTGGGTCACCTTCGTGCTGAGGCTGGCACGTGATCTCGCGGAGCGGCGCAAGCCTCCGCACATTCTGGTCCGACGCGGCATCGCGCTCTTCCGGGCCGAGCCGGCCATCATCGCCCAGGCACAGGCCCACGGCGCCCGATGCGTCACTCCGCGCGAGGCGGAGTCGCAGGTACGAGCCCTCGTCGCGGGAGGGGCGAGCCGGTGAGACTGATCGGCATGCTCGGCGGGATGAGCTGGGAGTCGACTTCGCAGTACTACCGGCTCGCCAACGAGATCGTGCGTGACCGTTTCGGCGGGCTCGCCTCTGCGCGGATCCTGCTTCACTCGGTTGACTTCGCGGAGGTGGAGCGGCTGCAGGCCACCGGTGACTGGACTGCAGCGGGGCAGCTGCTCGCCGAAGCTGCGCGCGGGCTGGAGCGTGGTGGGGCCGAACTGCTCGTCCTGTGCACGAACACGATGCACAGGGTCGCCGATGAGATCACTGCCGCGACGGACCTCCCGTTCGTGCACATCGCCGACGTCACGGCAGCCGCGGTGCGGGCAGCCGGCCTGCGGCACGTGGGGCTGCTGGCCACGGGCTACACCATGGAGCAGCCGTTCCTGCGAGATCGCCTCGAGGCCCACGGGCTTTCCGTGCTCGTGCCCGGGGCTGGCGACCGCGCCGAGGTGCACCGCATCATCTATGACGAGCTGTGCGTCGGCATGGTCACCGAGCCCTCGCGCGAGGTCTTCCGCGGAGTCATCGGCAGGCTCGTGGACGCCGGCGCGGAGGGCATCATTCTCGGCTGCACCGAGATCGAGCTGCTCGTCGGTCAGGACGACTCGCCCGTGCCCGTCTTCCCGACGACGCGCCTGCACGTCGAGGCCGCAGTCGCCGCAGCCTTGTGAACGGGGCTCAGACCGGGTGGCCCAGCTCCCGGTAGCCGGGCTTGATCACGTCCTCGATGATGGCCAGTCGCTGGTCGAACGGGATGAACGCGGACTTCATCGCATTGATGGTGACCCATCTGAGGTCGGCGAGGTCCCAGTCGGCCTGCTGGGCCAGGAGCAGGGCCTCCTTCGACATCGACGTGTCGCTCATGAGGCGATTGTCGGTGTTGAGGGTCACGCGGAAGCGCAGCCGCTTGAGCAATGTGATCGGATGCAGCGCGATCGACAGGGCAGCCGAGGTCTGGACGTTGCTGCTCGGGCACATCTCGAGCGGAATCCGGGTGTCCCGGACGTACGCGGCCAGCCGTCCGAGGGTGACCCCCTCGAGGTCGACATCGACGAGGGCCCGCGGGTCGTGCTTCCGGGAGTCCAGCCATTCGGCGAAGGGGCGGCCCTCGATGGTGATGTCGTCGACGATCCGGACGCCGTGCCCGAGGCGGTCCGCGCCGCACCACTGAATCGCCTCCCAGATCGACGGAAGGCCGAACCCCTCGCCCGCATGGATGGTGAAGTGAGAGTTCTCGCGCCGCAGGTACTCGAAGGCGTCGAGGTGACGGGTGGGCGGATAGCCGGCCTCGGCGCCGGCGATGTCGAAGCCGGAGACGCCATCATCGCGGTATCGGACGGCGAGCTCGGCTATCTCGGTCGACTTGGCGGCGTGACGCATGGCCGTGAGGAGCGCCGTGACTCGGATCTGGCCACCCCTCGCGGCGACCAGCGCCTCGCCTTCCCGAAAGCCGGTGTTGACGCACTGGATGACGTCCTCGAGGGACAGCCCCTGAGTCAGATGCTGCTCGGGCGCATACCGGCTCTCCGCGTAGACGACCCCATCCGCAGCCAGGTCCTCCACGCACTCCCGGGCCACCCGACGCAGGCCGGCTTCCGTCTGCATGACGGCGAGGGTGTGGTCGAAGGTCTCGAGATAGAGCGGCAGCGAGCCCGAGTCGGCGCTCTGCCGGAACCAGGTGCGACACGAGTCGGCGTCGTCGGTCGGAAGCCCTCCGTAGCCCACCTCCTCAGCAAGGTCGATGATCGTCTGCGGACGGAGGCCACCATCGAGGTGGTCGTGGAGGAGAACCTTGGGGGCCGCCTGTGCGGTCTCAGGCGTCACGCGATCTCCTCTCGGTGCGCCGCGGCCTCGGCGAAGGCGGGTAGGCACACCGCGACGTACTCGGCTCCGTCAGGCCCGCAGGAGTAGCGGATACGCTCGCCGCCCCGCGCCACGACCGTCTGCCCGGCGTTGACCTCCAGCCTGCCGCCATCGTGGTCGACGAGCACCAGGCCGCTCAGGACGATGGTGATCTCATCGAAGTCCGGGGTCTGGTAGGGCTCCGACCAGCCGGATGGTGCTTTCATGTGGGCGACCGAGACCGAGGCCTGCAGCCTGGCATCCGGCGTGTTGACCGCACCGACGTGCTCCTCGATGAGCTTGCCGCCGGGCACTGGGATTCGGGTCGGGGAAGAGATGAGTTCGGGCACGACGCCAACTTTAGCCCGGCGTGCGGGTCCCTGAGGAGGGCATGCGAAACGCCCCATCGACCGAAGTCGATGGGGCGTTTCAAAGAAGTTGTCCGGCTGCGTCCTACTCTCCCACACCGTCACCAGTGCAGTACCATCGGCGCTGAAGGGCTTAGCTTCCGGGTTCGGAATGGAGCCGGGCGTTTCCCCTTCGCTATGACAGCCGAAACTCTATGGAGATTTCAATCGGGTTCCCGACCGTATCTCGGGAACCACACAGTGGACGCGTAGCATCTTTGTGATGTCAAGTTATCGGCTTATTAGTACCAGTCAGCTGCATGCATTACTGCACTTCCACATCTGGCCTATCAACCCAGTAGTCTAGCTGGGAGCCTCTCGGGCCGAAGCCCATGGAAACCTCATCTTGAAGCGTGCTTCCCGCTTAGATGCTTTCAGCGGTTATCACTTCCGAACGTAGCTAATCAGCCGTGCTCTTGGCAGAACAACTGACACACCAGAGGTTCGTCCATCCCGGTCCTCTCGTACTAGGGATAGCCCTTCTCAAGTTTCCTACGCGCACAGCGGATAGGGACCGAACTGTCTCACGACGTTCTAAACCCAGCTCGCGTACCGCTTTAATGGGCGAACAGCCCAACCCTTGGGACCTACTCCAGCCCCAGGATGC